>NZ_JAMHFY010000038.1 GCF_023897015.1 Desulfosporosinus nitroreducens
AAGGAATACTATTAATATGAAATATCTGGTACATTATCTTTTTGATTCTTTTTGTCTTTACATCCGAGCCACTATAACCCAACGATCACTTATACAAATGCCAGACCTTTTTACATTAAATAAACCGTCTGGATCGATATATTTCCCCCTACAACACGACACCCGTTTCATTGCGATACCATGGAAGCTCAAAGGTTTCGGTTGATTCTCCGTTAGTTCCAAAGTTTCGGCAGCCTGAGCCGTTTACTTAGGGATAGCGATCCAACAACAAAATAAGCCGACCAAGGTGTGAACAACTACCACCCAGTCAGCTATAACTTGTCTAGCATTGGTATTTGTCGAGTTGCTTTTATTTGTATTTGACCCAGTAGAGACTTCTACTTTTTTCTTAATTGTCACCGAGCATTTATCAGTAAAACCTCCATCCTCGTATTGGCTCTAGGTTCATTTGGTCAACGGCTTTATTAACAACACGGACTACATGATCGTTTAGAATTAAGCTCTCAATACTTATTGGAAGGGTTAATTGGTTTTGCATATAGGGAATAAATACTTTTTTATCATGAACTTTTTGCCCTTTCTTAGACACTGGCAAGCCCTCCATAATCATGTAATATTGTGTATATTTCCCTTATATTATACCATTTTTACTCTATTATTTGAATGGAAAAGTCGCTTAAACCAGTTAGTTTAGGCGACTTTTTGAGCTAAGTTTTGTTACGGCCCCTGGTTCAATACATCTCGAGTTTGCGTCACTGGCACACAGTCATTTCACAGAATTGAAAACATCACTCCACATGTTAATTTTAAGTTATTAAGTTACATGCCAAGCGTATCAAATTTACGAAGAACTATTGTCAGCACCTTGTTTTTCAACATTTGGTATCTTACCTCACTAAAAAACCAGCTCTCCTGGTCTATAGCCGGCAGGCAATTCCTCTTCACTTAAAAATTTGAAATTGTCATCACGCAGTATGGGTAAAAATACTTCGTAGGGTATCCTGAAAAACGCACAGGTATAATTACTGGATCCGACCCACCTACCTTCATTGCCACTAAAATTCAAACCTCTGGCAAATTTCGTATAGTTTGAGCAATCATGAACTGCTAAATCCCAGCTTTCTTCAACGGCTATTTTCATGAATTTCAGAGTTAATTCCCTACTCCAAATTGGAGATATATAGCCATGTCTGGAAATATACATGTTTTCCCCGTAATAATTGTCTATGTTATTGGCATTTAAGTGCAATTCTGCACAATTAATAAAATCGAGTTTTGTCTCTAAGATCGCTTGCTTCTTGAAAAAAGTTTCGAAGAACTCAGGGGTCATTGGCGTTTCAATACCTACATTTTTGATGTATTTTTTCGCTATTGCCATAATTTCAATCACTTTGTCCGAACAATTTGAGGCACCCAGGTTGAAACGCAACTCGTCAAGACCGGCTTCACCTAACGCTTTTAACGTCTCTTCCGTAGCTAAAGTGCCATTTGTATAGAGATGTTGATGAATCCCTGCATCACTGAATTTCTTTATAACCGAATAATATTTTTCAATTTCCATGAATGGCTCTAAATAAACGTAGGAAATGCCCGTGGGCTTCTGTTGGATGGAAAGAAGTAAATCAATGTCCTTCTCATAAAATTTTGTATCTCCGATTTCCCACATACCTTCGCCAACCGGAGCAATATCATCCAGTTCTCCATAATGATAGCAGAACTTACACTCTAAGTTACATTTGTTCGTTTTCCTGATTGCACTCAAACCGGTTCCCAATAGACAAGAACGACATCCTTTGGGGAACTTGCTTTCATTTCCCACAAAAAAAGTTCTATTCTCCAAAGTTTTCAAGCCTCTGATTTCCGACATTAACATATCATTTCTATGATCGATGGCAGCCTCAATTTGTGCAAAGGTAGCGTAAATGATTTCTTGTTGTTTTGTCATAACTTCCTCATCCTCTGGCAATATTGAAAAGAATTCAAACCAAGTCAACGCATCTTTCTTTGAAATTTTCATAACATGTCCTCCTATAATTAATTCTACTAAAAATTCGATTCCTATCTTCCTGCTACGCTTTTTCACATAATACCATAAAAATTTAAGATTAACATGGGTATAGCCTCGCCAAGAATTATGTGCCCTTCAGGGATTTTCCCGATCCATTATGCAAATCACCTAGACTTGCGGCTCACTCATGCTGTTCTCCTCCAATGCAAAATGCAAAGCCACTACGCAACAAATTATGTACTAATTTTTCCAATTGAGCATCATTTGCAATATTCTTGGGAATCAAATACCGTGGTATTGTTCCTGATTGCAAAGGGTTTCAATTTGAGGGTCTGAGTGAGATTCATCCCTGATCAAAAGGAATTTGCATCCCATTAACGGGGTACTTTGATTTCATCGTTTTTTCCTCCCAAACATATTCCAGTTCATTGTAAATCAATGCCTCCCTCCTGTCCAATAGCTTCCCCTCTGCAAAACCATAGGGCATGAATCCCCTCCTTTGGCAGGATTCATGCCCTATGATTCTATTTTTCTTCCCTTTTTAATTCCCTATCAGCATATGTAACAAATTCTTTCGGAGTGGGTACTCCTTTCTTGCAAGCAATACTTTCTTGTATTGTCTTCTCACTTTCAGATCTAGTCGGTTTTTTATAAGCATACTCAATAGCGGTCCGCATATCTCTTTTAACTTCCTGAACAGATACCCCATGCTCTTTGGCTATTTTTCGATAGACTCTTCTCATACTCAAAACAATTCCACCTCAATCAACTAATTAAAATAGATATTAATTAAATTATAGACGATTAAATTATATATTTCAGCACAATCAAATAATTTAATCGTCCGGTACTGCCAATACTATCTATTAGAATTAGACAGAGGTGGTATTATGGATGATTGTTTTATTCGTAATAGAATCAGCGAATTGAGGATTCAGAAAAATGTTTCTGAACGAAGTATGAGTATTGATTTAGGACACAGCCCCAGCTATATTCACAGCATAGTTTCCGGAAAAGCGCTGCCATCCATGGCAGAATTTTTATACATCTGCAAATACTTCAAAATATCCCCCAAGGACTTTTTTGATGACGGCACAAGTAACCCGGCTCTAATGCATGCCGTGGTGAATGACTTAAAAAGCTTGAATGAGAATCAGATTGTAAACATCCATGAAATTATCAAGGGTCTAAAAAAATGAAGCTGGTGAGGTTTATGTCAATGACGGCGTAACGCGCGGCTGATGGGGGCTGCTTGTGAGAGAGACTTATATGGAAGCCATATATTATTGTCCCTCCTGTCAGCCACCGGCCCAGTTTATCCCGAAGGCTTTGATCCAGGCTCTCCTGCAGGATCCTTTCCGGGGGTATCACTTTGCCTTTATCGTGCAATTGGATTTTTCCCTCCAGCCAGGCCAGAAACTGGGGAGTACTCATGGCATTCAGTTCCACTCTGTAGTTCTGCAGCCAGCTCTCCCACCGCGGATCAATATAGCTGGCCACGCCCTTCTTACGGTCGGATTTCCCCACCCGTTCCACCTCCAGCCCCATGGCGAGGGCTTCTTCAGGGTCTAAGCCCAGATTGATGATCTTCACTTTTCTGCCGGGCCTGGCTCTGGTTTCATTCTGTAGGGTATCATAGATGATCGTGCCATAAGCGTCGGCGTCATGAATGCAGAAAAAGGTGATCTCTTCCTCGGAATTTTCCCCGTGGGCATCCAGTAAATCCTTCACAGCCCGGCTGGCGTAGGAAGCGCGCCATTTGGAATTGCAATTACTCCCGACGGTTCACGTGCTTTTGTCGCGAATATTGGTAATAGAACCGTTTCAGTGCTCGATACGGCTATTAATGCGGTCATTGCAACCTTGCCAGCAGGGAACAGTCCTAATACAGTTGCGATTACCCCTATTCTTTTATTTTAGGGTGGAACCTTTTTGGGGGAGCGCGGTATTATTGTTTTAACCTAAACAAGACCTCCCGTGCGTTTTGCCCGGGAGGTCTTGTACTCTTACCTGCCGGAAGCGGTCCACAAGGAATTGCGATTACCCCCGACGGTTCACGAGCTTATGTCGTAAATATTACTACTGATACTGTCACTGTACTCGATACGGCTATTAATGCGGCCATTGCTACCCTGCCAGCAGGGGACCGTCCTCAACAAATTGCAATTACCCCGATTCTTTTATTTTAAACTTTGCCCTGGCGATAAATACCCCGTTTTGTAATAGCTCCCTAGTTTTGAGTTAAGCTGCGCATATATTCTCGAACCGGATGTCTCCTTTTTTTCCTGTATCGGGTCGTAATCGTATCCGTCATGATCCTCGATGTAGGAACGACCACAGCCATCGTTATTCTTAACGAATACCTCGTCGCCAGAACAGCTCAACACATACGGAAACAGCGGAGAATCGAAGGGTTCTGGGGCTGTTCGTCAATGTCGCTCGGTTCCAGAACCCTTATAACAGCCAGTTTCGGGGCTGGGGGACATGCAGCAGGACGCAACTCGCCGGGTATTACATCCGTTGGAACTTAAGCCCCAAAAAAACCTTACAATGACGTAACACCTACGTGCATCGTCACGATAAAAAAGCTATAATTTTTGTAGTCATTTTGCCGTGACCAGGGTGCGCGGAGTGCTCGATTTGTTGGGTTAGAAAACACCGTGAGTGTAAATTGTCATAATATATAACATTTTATATTTTCAGGACTAGCTAGAATGATAAGTTATTAACTCTTTCAAATAATACACATAGATAAAGGATTATTTGAACCGAGAAAAGACTAATAAAATTTGCCATACTGAAAACTTTTCAGTGATTCAAATAGTCTAACAGTCAGAAGGAGGAAAAGAGATGACAAATAAACAGCTATTTGAAGCCTATATTTCTCAACATATAAATAGCATTTATCGGTTTGCATATACATTCACTACAAATCAAGAAGACGCTGAAGACGTAGCTAATGAAAGTATTCTTAAAGCCTTAAAATCAATAAACTCATTAAGAAATCCTGATCAAATAGGGACATGGTTGTACAGGATTGTAGCAAACACAGCACTTTCGACTATTAAAAAAAATAAAAAAATAGTGTACATAGATCCTATAGACATGGCGGATGTTCAAGATGATGGTGATGACTTTTCCAATATTTCTTTTGAGCAAATGATCGGCTTTCTGGAACCAAAATATAAAAGTATCGTTGTTTTAAGATTTTTTGAGGGGATGCCTCTTGAAGATATAGCGCTTATTCTCGATGAAAATTTGAATACGGTCAAAACATGGCTGTACAAAGCGCTGAAAATACTTCGTATTGAAATGGAGGGAGCGTTATGAACAAAAAACTAGAAAAAATGAAGGAAGAATATATGCAGATTAAGGCGTCTGACACATTAAAAGAAAGGATTGATATTTCCATGAAAGCAAGCAAAAGAAATAACGCTAATACTTGGAAAAAGATAACAGGCTTAGTTGCTTGTCTCATTATTGCCTTTAGCTTATCTCTTAATCTAAGTCCGGTCTTTGCATCTACAATAGCTGATATACCTGGAATGAGCGAAATTGTAAAAGTCTTAACATTCGGAAGATATGTAGTTAAGGATGGGGGATATCAAGCTTCTATAGAAACACCAAAGATTGAAGGTCTATTAGATAAAGAGCTTCAGGATAAACTCAATAAGGATTTCAAGGATAACTCAAAGGCCCTCATTTTAGCCTTCGAAAGCGATATGAAGGAGCTTAAAAAACAGTTTCCGGGCAAAGAAGTTCATTTAGGCATTGACTCTGGATATATCGTCAAAACGAATAATGACAACATTCTGGCAATTGATGTCTATATGGCAAATACCGTCGGTTCATCATCGACTACACATAAGTTCTATACCATTGATAAGAAAACAAAAACTTTGCTTACATTACCATCGCTCTTTAAGAAGGATTCTGATTATATTCAAAAGCTGAGCGAGTATATTACAGCCGAAATGAAAAGACAGAATGCGAAAGGAGAAAAGACCTATTGGGTAGATGATCCAACATTCGGACCCTTTAAAGGCATTAAAGAAAACCAGAATTTTCATATCAATAATGATGGCAGGATAGTAATTTGCTTTGATAAGTATGAGGTTGCTCCTGGATCATCTGGAAGCCCTGAGTTTGTTATTCCTGAAGAAGTAGTTAAGTATATATTAAAGTAATATGTAACTAAAGTATTAGCACTGCGAAATTGATGAAGACAAAAAAACAGAGAGCTTATTATCACTGTAACTGTCTCAACATGCCTTGAGGACAAAAAAATGGCATTTAAGCCTAGTGGTGCCTTGGCGGCGAGATATCAAACTTCTACTGTTGCTGTCCATATCCTACAGAGCTGATTCTGGTTGGGTACGTGCCACAATATAGTAAATCGATCTGCAGTTTTCAGGGTCCTTTTTATATTCTATTATTTCATTGATTTCTTTTTGACATAAAGTATCTTCAATATTGTCTATTGATCTTTCCAGACAGCAGTAATATTCATTCCACCAAATATTCTCATCCAATTCAAACGCATCCAAAAGATTTAGGTTGTATTTTGTGAATAAGGCTCTCTTTTTAGCGTCATTTTGCAGTTGGTCATGTATGATTAAATACCCTCTCTGCTTTAAAAAATTAATCAAAAGAGGCAAGCCTGTTTCAAATCCAAGGATGTTGAGCAAGCCTTCGGCTAATACGATATCGAATTGATTCTGAAACATGTTTCTATCAAAAACGGAGCCGTTTATGACTTTGATTCTGTCAGCGTGGCCTGACGTCTTTGCTTTTTCATTAAGCACTGAAACACATTCTATGTCCGAATCGACCGCATATATTTTTCCATTACAAATCTCAAGCAAAGCCAATGCCGGCTCTCCTGTACCGCAACCCATGTCCAATATAACAGGATTATCAATTGGTGGGATTAAGGAAAAAGCTTTCATTGTATACTTAACCAGGTTTTTTCGGCAGGAATCTCTGACTTTATAAGAATTCGGACTCAATTAAAATCCCCCTCTTCTTTAGAATATGAGAGGCCCTCTTCTAAGATAACTGAAAAAGTATTTTTCCCGACCCATACACAGTCTCCGAACAGATAGAGGTATCTCAGGTACAAGTGACTAATCAATTTTTGATAAGTTTATACGTCTCCACATGCCTTGAGTTAGTTCTATGTCAAAAATTCATTCTCTGATTAACAAATCTATCACATCGCGTCGCATGCTCTGCGGGACTTCTTTTGTGGGCTTACCCAAACGAACGAGCATTTGAATGGTACCCGCATCTGAAGCATAGTCGCGGTGAATGCTGCTGTATGGCTCTTTCATTTCGGGGTATTCTTCCAAAACCTGGCTAAGGGGCTGCATAACTAAACCCAAACTATAAGCTGTCAGTATCAATCTGCTGTAAAGCATACCGCTTTTAACCTGGCTTGAACGATTATTATCATTTGTAATAATCATGGCATAGGCCGGTGTATTGTCTACCGATGTCCGGGTAGACTGAATGAACATATCCGACGCTGCTTTCCCACTGTTCATAAAAGGAAAGACCGTGACCAAGCCCTGCATGATATGCCGCATGATGCCTGAAGTACCCTTTCCTTCGACAGAAAAACCGTAACGATATTTGTTTTTTTGGTACTCGTTAGCGCGAAAAATAGTTTCCGTTTCCTGCATAACTCGATTCACGCCTGCTTCGATAGCTGCGCCCTTCTTTACATAACTTCCTAATTTTTCAATGTTTTCTATGTCCTGAAAAATCTTTACCGACATATTGGCATAAGTATTGATGGCTTGCAAATGATCTATCTGTTCGTAGGTTAACTTGTTTGACTGATATGCCGCCCTGTTAGTATCAGGCAAAAACATGGAATCATAAAGAGGGTTGTTCTGAGGTTTGTCTTTCGTAAGCATAATTTTTGCCACCGGTTTGGTTTTCATGCTCTCCTGCAATTTTTGTTCATCATAGCCGCCATCTGGAAATAACTCTACTGCGGCTTTATACCCTAGTTCATCTCCGGCGATTTTTACATACTCCAAAAATGTACCTTGCGTAATCATCATTTGCCTTGAGAAAGGGTCTACTTCGCTTGTCAAGCGGTCACTATCGGCGTATAAGTAAAATACCATGGGATCATCTTTGTCGAGCTGTATTTCCCACGGCTGCATGTTATGGCCGTTTGCAGCCAACAGTCCGTGAGCCGCGAGTTGGATTCTCGGATCGTCAAATTTTTGCGAATAAGTTTTTTGCCAAGGTTCCAAGTATTTTGGCGACTCAAAAATCCCGCTTATGATAAATAGGGATACTAATGCTATGATTAATAGAGCGCCTATACTTGAAAGAATAATGGTCATAGTTTTTTTCACCGTCCTCTTGCTCATCTTTTATTTCCTCCATTTTCAGTTTGCATTGATCTGATGATAAGTTGAAAAGCTGCTGATACCAATTCCTCCGGTGTCGTCATGTGATAGTTTCTAATATAATTTTCCTTTCTCTTTGCGATATTAAACACACCTATCATACAGGCCCATAAGACAAGCGCTGTTTTTACAACATCCAAATCACTGCGGATGGAATCTTCTTTTATGCCCTTTTCCAACGCTCCGATCAAATGCCCCAGTATTTCCTCTCCCAGGGCATAGCACTCCTCTCTTGATTGATCCGGAATCCCTTTTTGAAAATTTAGTTCACCATTTTCATACTCCATAATTCCTTTAAAATATTCCGGATAATCCTTGCTGAACCGGTAGATTGTCAAAGCAATTTGTCTTATTTCCTCAATCGCATTACAGGCTTTTTCCTTTTGTAAATCATCCTTCAGCATACCGATTAACAGCTTGTATCCCCTTATCATAATTTCAAAATAGATCTGCTCCTTGCTATTGAAATAGACATACACCGTTCTCTTGCTGAACTCTGCCTCTTTCGCCACATCATCCATCGTGGCATTATCATATCCTTTTGTAAAAAAGATTCTTTCCGCAGCATCAATAATATCATTTCTGCGAATTTCCTTTTCTTTTTCCTTGCGTTTATTGATTCCCAAAAGATACACCGCTTTCATTTCACTTGCGTGTTATAAAGTAAACTATTAGTTTACTTTATTCTAAGGTATATTATATTTTCTGTCAATATATTCCTACAAATACTTTCGACATAATGAATGTGTGAATTATCTGTCTCGATAAAAATAATGGTCTTTAGGACGTGGCAGAAACTGATGATTCGGACATGCTTCGGGGAGGTCACGGGATCCCACTTCGAGGGAGGAGTACAACTACCTTTACATATATTTGATCTTTGAAAAAAAGAAAGGCCTCACCGTTTCCGATGAGAGCCAAATAAGTAGGACGAACGATTTAATAGATGTATTTTGCCTGAGAGCCTTACATCTTATACATAATCCAAGAATCACTCTTATTACCATATTGTTCCACTAAAGCCAACTTATGCATATTATGTAGTATCTCTTTACAAAGGAGGAAATGCAAATGGCATTCGGTGGCGTTGATGATTGTTGTCATCACGAAAAGTTCAATTTTGTAGGAATCGCTATAGTTGTCGTAATTATTCTTCTGCTTATTGCAATGGGAATTGTATTCTAAATTAGAAAGGAGAAATACTTGATGTACGGAATGGGTTATGGCGGAACGCATGGTGTATGTTGTCCTCCGCCTGTATGTTGTCCTCCTTCCCCTGGTGTTGGGATTGGCGTCGGAATCATTGCTATTGCTATTCTAATTCTTATCGCTTTAGGAGTTATTTTCTAAAAATTCTACTAAACTAGGCTATCATCTGAAAAGGTGGTAGCTTTGATTATTTTATGGTCTTTAGAAATTATTTCTAAAATTCTCCTGTTCATTACCCACAAATATTCCCTATTACAAAAAAGCTCCCACCGTTGCAGATGAGAGTGAAGTGTATATATGAAATAAGAAGATCTCAATACTATATGCTTGTTCAGAAGGTTCGTTACTACATCTTCCATAAAAACCACTTGCATACCCATCTCAAATATAATCTCAAACGGCCTCAGCTCCCCCTTGATCTCGCTTTGGCAGCGAAAGCATAGCATACGATTGCCGGACAGTTTCTCTTCGGTGACGGAGACAACTTGTTCGATCTTGAGTTCCTTACCTTCGAGAGTTATGCGATATGGGCGCGGAGCTCCTGTCAGGTCGAAGTGGGCTAGTACTTCGATGGGGGCATCAAAATTTCCAATTAGCCACCTTCGATTCATAATTGCTTATGAATAATTCGCTGGCCTTACTGCTTTTGTCTGTTCTGCAAACTGAATATCTTACTTCTACCTGTTTAATATTAAATCCGGAATATAACTCTCGGATCTCCGGATGGTCATTAATACTAAGCAAGAACTTCCCCTGAATTTTTGAAAGACATTCCTTGAGCCTGATATGATCTTCCTTCGCAAATGGCTTGCTCCCTTGACTCTTGTAATCGGCTAAACCGTAATATGGCGGATCGCAATAGAAAAACGTTGTGCTTCGATCGTAACTGGATACTATCTTTTCGACATCCCTATTTTCAATTATTATATTTATCCACGCTGGTATTTCGGACCCACAAAGACTAAATCATCGGTTAGAGATATTAAGATTGGCAAGACCTTGATTGAGGCCTTAAGGCAGCATAAAAAACAGCAGTCAGAAAACCGACTTAAATACGGCCAGCACTATATACAACAATACGAAATACAAGAGAAAAACGAAAAAGATACTTTGCGTAGGATATTGTCCCTTTCCGTTTCGGTTGATCCGGGCGCCATACGTTCCATCAACATGATATGCACAAAAGAGAATGGAGAAATAGTAACCCCGGACACCTTTAAATACGCATCCAGGGTTATTCATTACGAGCTCGGTATACTGTTTAATTTTCACTCATTAAGACACACTCATGCGACAACCTTGATCGAAAATGGAGCCAGCATGAAAGATGTTCAAAAGCGTCTCGGGCATACCAGATTATCAACCACGATGGATACGTACACACATCCAACAGAAAAGATGGCCGATGACACAGTAGCAATATTTGAAAAACATGTTTGCCAACGCAAAGAAAACTTCGTCGGCAAATCGTTGGCAAATAACACATGAGCAGATTTTTTTTACCTAAAATGCATGATTTATCTAGCTAAAAGACAAACTGTCTCCACATGCCTTGAGGAGACAAAAAAGATGCCGTATGAGGCTGATATCCCCTTGGTGTCGGGGTATATTTCCGATTTGTTTAAACAATTAGCTTATATAGCTCTTTTAGGCTCTTAATTTCATATGTCGGTGCAATGTCTGTATTGTTTTCCGTATCGAATTTATTGAACCAGCAGCTGTCAATCCCTGCATTAATACCGCCCGCAATATCGGCTGATAATGAGTCTCCGATTATTATCATTTTGCTTTTATCAACATATGGAATATGGGAAAATACATATTCGAAATATAAAGCATTTGGTTTTTGAAATCCAATTTCTTCTGAGACAAAGAGCTTGGCTATGTATGGCTTAATTATTGAGTTTTCAAGCCTTGCTTTTTGTGTGGTAGAAATGCCGTTTGTAACAATATAAGCTTTGCAGTTATTATCGCTTATACTTTTACATAGTTCGAAAGCCCCATCAATTAAAAAAGAGCCTTTACCCAATTCGACGAGATATTCTTCATTAAATTTCTTTGGGTCGCTCTCGATTTTTAGAGCATCGAATAACTGATTAAATCTCAGAACTTGCATTTCGCTTTTTGGAATTTGACCTTTTTCAAAGGAATCCCAAACTTCCTGGTTGATTTCCCTATATTTAATTCTCACATTTTCCTCATAAGAAAATTGATACTTACGAAACATGATTTTCAAGGCGCTTTCTTCAGCCATATCATAATCAAATAATGTTCCGTCAGCATCTATCAGAAAGACCTCATACTTTTTCATATTGCACCTCAACCTAAATAAATAATCTATTCTGCTCGCACCAACAGGCAGCAGCATTCCACATGCCCTGTCCACGGAAACATATCCACCGGCTGCACACTGTCTACCTTATATCCTCCAGCTGTGAGTCCCCCCAAATCCCGTGCTAAAGTACCTGGGTCGCAAGACACATAGATGATGCGTTGAGGCTTCAGCTCTAGCAACCGTTGCAAAACATCCGCGTGAATACCAGCACGTGGAGGATCTAGGACTACTACATCCGGTTCTTCCTCTATCTTCATCATCCGCTGTTCAACTTTCCCTTTCAAGAACTCGATGTTCCCCACAGCGTGATTGTTGACGGCATTTTGAATTGCATTTTCGACGGCATACGGGTTTTCCTCGATAGCTGTTACTTTCATGGCTTTTGTGGCTAAAGCTAAGGTCAGAGTACCTATTCCTGAATAAAGATCCCATACAATCTCCTCGCCTGTCAGGGCGACCGCATCCAACACCAGCTTATACAGGAGGTCTGCTTGGCGTGAATTGACTTGTAAAAATGCTAAAGGAGACAGTTCAAAAGTTAAGCCAAGAATCGTTTGGCTGAACTCTTCATCTCCCCAAATCAGTTGAAGACTTCCTTCTGCATCAAGATTCCAAATGGAACGAAGCCCTTCCTTCGCAAGAGCCTCAAAGAAATCATTATTTTCGGGGACTGAAAGGGATTCGCCAGGCATTCCCTCGATTATTAAAAGCCCTTCGTTCTTGGTGTTTTTACGGAAGGTTAGCGTATGTATTTCGGGATAACCTTCCCCTAAAAGCTCTTCAGTCCGTTTTATCCAACGGTTCATGCCTTCGCTTAAGAGCAGGCAGTCATGGAAGTTTACCTGATCCTTTGACTTTTCCTTGTAATATCCCAATTCTCCTGTTGGCAGGCGATGAAGACGCGCCTTATTTCTATAGCGCCATGGATGCTCCATTCCAAGTGTAGGTTTGACCTCCGCACTTATTTTGCCGATTCTGGCAAGTGCATCTTCAACCCAGCGTTGTTTCCACAAAAGAGTCTCTGCATAGGTTGTATGCTGAAGTTGACATCCTCCGCATCCTTCGAAGACAGTACAAGGTGCATCGATACGCTCTGGAGAACGCTGTATTAGGTTCAAAAGAGACGCTCGTTGCCATTTTTTCTTCGTTTTTGACACTGCAACTTCTGCTGTTTCTCCCGGCAGAAGTCCCGGCACAAACGTAGCAATGCCATTCATATACCCTACTCCTGAACCATCTGATATAAGCCTTAGGCATTCGATATTTAGTATATTGCTATTCATTAGATATCTCCTCGTATAAGATTATTTTCTATAAACGCTGAATCCATAGCGCAAGGGCCATAAGTATATTCCACGTTCCATGGGCAACGATGGCTGGCCAAATACTTGAAGAACGTTCATACAACCATGTAAGCACGACTCCGCCAATAAATAGTGGTAAAAAACGAATAATTTCTAAATGTAATGATGCAAAGAAGAGCCCTGTCAATAGTATTCCTTTACCTCTTCCGAAGACTTGGCGCAACGGCGGGTAGATTAAACCGCGAAAAAACATTTCTTCTTTAATCGGAGCAACAACCCCCCCTAAAAAAGTGAGGAGAATGAATTCCCATGTGTAGTTTGCCCCTTTTACCGCTATGGCAAAACTCTGGGGAGCAGGAGTTCCAAACAATTTCGTTAAAAAGTTTCCTAAAAGACCGACACCTACGAACAATAAAACTCCAGCGATAAAACCCAACAGTAAAAAGCCTCGAGAGGTTTTAACAAATCCTAAGTCGGAAAAAGGGCGCCGTATAAATTTAAGAAATATGAAAATTATTGCGAAGTAAAGCAGTACATCTCCTAAACCTACGAGGATAAAATTTAGAATCCCACGCACAGAATCTAAATCCTTAGGGCTCTCCAACCAGCCAAGTGGAAATTCAATTATTGTGATAATAGCTACTAAAAGCAATCCCTGCCAAATATTCCAAACCGGTTTTCGCGGTGGTAACCTAAGTTTAGTTTTTTTATCCATCTCACTCATCCTCTGATCTTATTACACTGTTCATCTCAGGGATCATTATACCTGCTATTCAATTTCCAATCCATTTCCAATTCTAACCTCTAAAACAAACATTGTCCACAAATATAGAAAACTAGGCCGCGCCAGACTGCCTGACCGGCATAAAAAAAGAAGGGGCTAATCAAAACCCCCTCCTTAACCCTTCAGATAAAGGAACTAATAGGTATTAAGCTCATTTAATATGATGCCCTATATTTAAGGACTATGCAAGCTTACGCCAAATTTTAAGACCTCTAGCCTCAGCCATCAGAGCTTCCCGGAAATCAGGGTGAGCAATTGAAATCAACGCTTCAGCACGTTGCCAAGTAGACAACCCTTTAAGATTAACCTTTCCAAACTCTGTGACCACAAACTGTACGGTTGGACGAGTATCCGTTATTGCGGAGCCCATCGTCATTTGTCCTTTAATGCGAGAATGCAATTGCCCGCTTTTATCCTTATAGGTGGAAGGTAAGCAGATGAAGCTTTTCCCCCCTTTAGAATTATAAGCAGCTTCCACAAAATCAAGTTGCCCCCCTGCACCGCTAATCATGCTGGGGCCAGCTGATTCTGAACAAACTTGGCCAGTTAAGTCTATTTCTAAAGCACTGTTGATGGAAATTAGTTGGTCATTTTGAGAAGCAATAAAAGGATGATTGGTGTAATCCACAGGATAACCTGCTAACGATGGGTTATTCCGAAGAAAGTCATAGAGTTTCTGGGTGCCTGCCGCGAAAGCATAGACGATTCTTCCTCGGTCAAGTTGCTTGCGCGTTCCAGTAACCTTACCCGCTTCTACCATATCCACAAATCCGTCAACAAACATCTCTGTGTGAATTCCCAGGTCTTTAAGATCTGATTCAGCAATCATTTTACCTAAGGCATTTGGCATTCCGCCGATACCCAATTGAATACATGCACCGTCCATAATTTCAGGCAATACATACCCAGCAATTTGCCGATCAAGTTCTGAAGCAGATGCCGAAGGTAAGATAGGCAGTCCTCGGTGTCCTCCCTCAACAACAAAATCTACCTTAGAAATGTGAACTGCATGATCATACCCGCCATGAGTGCTGGGCATATCCTCGTTAACTTCTACTATGACAGCACGGGCCTTTTCAATAGCTGCAGCGTAGTGAGACACCGTAACTCCAAAACTGAAATATCCATGTGCGTCCATGGGAGCTACTTGAATAGCCACAACATCCGTTTTTACATTTTCACGTAAATACCGTGGTAATTCTGAATATTTGAGGGGGATATAATAAGCCCGGCCGTTTTGAACCAATTTACGTTCGCGTCCGCCAAGATGCCAGCTATTCCATGTAAAATGCTCACCGGTTGGATCACATTCCATACAAGTCACCGGAGTAATAATTACACCGCCACGCAAATTGACATCATAAAGTTCATCTTTACGACGGGCCAAAGCCTCATCAAGTAACCCGGGCATACTTGCAGCCCAAGCAAACTCAATCCAGTCACCGTTGCGAATTACTTTTACTGCTTCATCTGCTGAGACACACTTTTTCCGATACTCTTCTATATACATTGTTACATCCCCCTTCTGCTCCACCCAATTACTAATCTATAAAAACGCATTAATTTCAAGTTGGAAGTGAACGTTAGAACGACTTATCTTTGAATGTTGAAGTGTACTTAGAAATATAAACGTTAGAAACAGTTGTCCAGGATTAGCGTTCTACGACTAAAGCGATCCCCTGACCACCGCCGATACAAAGTGTTGCCAATCCGAGATGCGCGTTGCTGCGCTTCATTTCGTGCAGCAAGGACACGAGAATACGTGTTCCTGAAGCTCCAACCGGATGGCCCAGAGCAATGGCCCCACCGTTGACATTCGTCTTAGCCATATCCAGTTGCAACTCTTGAGCGACTCGTAAAGTTTGGGAAGCAAAAGCCTCGTTAGCCTCTACGAGATCGATATCTTCAATTTTCAGCCCAGCCTTTTCTAAGGCTTTACGGCTGGCAGGAATAGGGCCGGTCCCCATGATTTTGGGATCTACGCCGGCTGAAGCCCATGATTTAATGGTTGCCAACGGTGTTATGCCCAGTTCCTCTGCCTTCTCTTTCGCCATGATGACCAGGGCAGCAGCTCCGTCATTAATCCCCGAAGCATTGGCGGCAGTAACGGTTCCATCCTTTTTAAAGGCTGGTCGCAATTTGGCAACAGCTTCGTAGGTGGCTCCAAAGCGTGGAAATTCATCTTGAGAAACAACTACAGGATCCCCTTTGCGTTGGGGAATGGATACAGGTACTATTTCCTCCTCAAACTTTCCGGCTTTAGTGGCAGCCTCGCAACGATTTTGACTAGAAACTGAATAACGATCTTGTTCCTCGCGAGAAATGCCAAACTGTTCCGCAATATTTTCAGCTGTAAAGCCCATGTGAATCTTGTCAAAGGCATCTGTTAAGCCATCGTTAATCATGGAATCGACGATAGTATCATTGCCCATTCTGTATCCGGTACGCGCTTTGGGAAGCACATAAGGAGCAAGGGACATACTCTCCATTCCACCTGCTACTACAATATCGGCATCCCCTACCATAATGGTTTGAGCGGCACAAACGATGGTTTTCAGTCCGGATCCACATACTTTATTCAGTGTCCAGGAGGGTACTTCTTGAGGAATTCCAGCCTTGATTGACGCTTGACGAGCGGGATTCTGTCCTAATCCAGCCTGTAAAACGTTACCTAAAATAACCTCATCGACTTGCTCAGGGGTAATCCCAGCTCTTCTAATCGCTTCTTTGACAGCTATGGCACCTAAGTCAGCAGCAGGCATTTGCCCTAATGTACCGCAAAAAGAACCGACAGGGGTACGAATTGCACTCACAATAACAACGTCTCTCATTGATTAGTCCTCTCCTTCTGCAACGGTGAATAATCCGAAGCTCTTAAATTACCTAAACCGAATTACTATTTTACAGCGAAGCGCCTTTTTCGGCGCTTCGCTAAATATTAATTAATTCTTCTATTTAAGAATATTAGCGCTAATGACGATACGTTGAATTTCGTTAGTTCCTTCATAAATCTCGGTGATTTTAGCATCACGCATCATGCGCTCAGCAGGATATTCCCGCGTATATCCATATCCACCGTGCAGTTGAACACCCATTGTGGTTACAGCCATAGCAGTCTCGGAAGCGAAAAGTTTAGCCATGGCAGAAGCCTTGCCAACAGGTTTATGTTGAGATGCTAAATATGCCGCTTGATAAACAAGGAGACGGGCTGCTTCAATTTGTGTTGCCATGTCTGCCAGTTTAAACTGAGTATTTTGGAACTCAGAAATGGCTTTGCCAAACTGTACTCTTTCCTTGGTATATTTCATGGCTTGCTCATAAGCGCCTTGGGCGATACCTAATGCTTGGGAAGCGATCCCGATTCGACCAAAGTCAAGTGTTTGCATTGCGATTTTGAAGCCTTGTCCTTCTTGACCGAGCAAATTCTCAGCAGGAACGCGGACATCTTCAAAAACTAATTCATAGGTGGCTGAAGAACGAATCCCCATCTTCTTCTCTTTTTTGCCAAAGGAGAAACCTGGCATTCCTTTTTCCAGAATAAAGGCGGCAATTCCCCGATTTCCTTTGCTCTTATCCATTTGAGCAGTGATCACATAGACATCGGCATAGTAAGCATTGGTTATAAAACATTTAGTGCCGTTTATGATGTAATCATTGCCATCACGGACAGCCATTGTCCGAGTTCCTGAAGCATCCGATCCAGCCATAGGCTCTGTCAAACCGAATGCTCCGAGCTTCTCTCCTGTAGCCAACGGAACTAAGTATTTCTTCTTCTGCTCTTCAGTTCCAAACAAAGCAATTGGATTGGCACACAGACTGGCATGGGCAGAAATGGTTACTCCTACAGATGCATCGACACGAGAAAGTTCTTCGACTGTAATAGCATACGAAATATAGTCCGCGCCTACGCCGCCGTACTCTTCAGGAAATGTAACACCTGCCAGGCCGAGCTCTCCAGCTTTTTTCCATATATCTACAGAAAATTCTTCGGTCTCATCGCGTTCTTCTGCTCCCGGGCCGCATTCTTTCTCAGCAAAATCCCGCACCATTTTTCTCATCATAATATGGTCTTCAGTTAAATCAAAATTCATATAAATCAATCCTCTCTATTTGTGTCTCACCTAAAGACTCGTCTTTTAAGGTTTAAAGTTTATTTTCCCTCAAAGACGGGTTTACGCTTTTCTAAAAAGGCGCCGCATCCCTCGGTTTGATCTTGTGTGCTAAAAGTCAGTCCAAAAACTTCCGCTTCGAACGCTTGGGCGCTATCTAAGTCCATATTAATACCGCGTTGGATTGCACTCTTACTTAACTGAACTGCTACAGGCGCCCTTCCTGAAATTCGCTTTGCAAGCTTTAGAGCTTCTTCCATGAGAGTATCTAAAGGATAGACCTTATTCACTAACCCGATACGATAGGCCTCTTTAGCATCGATAACGTCTCCGGTAAATAGTAACTCACTAGCAATGCCAGTGCCGACTAAACGAGGTAAACGCTGAGTCCCTCCAAATCCGGCTGTAAGTCCGAGAGTTACTTCTGGTTGTCCAAACTTTGCATTCTCACCAGCTATACGAATATCGCAGGCCATAGCTAACTCGCAACCCCCACCTAAAGCAAATCCATTGATGGCGGCAATCACCGGCTGTGGCATCAATTCAAGTTTACGGAAGGTTGCATGCCCTAATTGGGCAAAGCGGCGACCCTCTATTGCATTAAAATCTTTCATTTGAGAAATATCCGCCCCAGCGATAAAGGCCTTTTCCCCGCTGCCTGTAAGAATGACAGCTTTGACACTGGAATCTCTCCCCAACTCATCGAGCGCGGTGGACAGTTCCTTTAAGGTGTCACTGTTTAAGGCATTTAAAGCTTTTGGGCGATTAATGGTTAGAACTGCGACCGCACCGTTCTTTTCCAGTAACAGATTGGTATAGTTCATATAGTTTGCCCTCCTTGCACGTTGGAGTTAAGCATTGTATTTATAGAAGCCGCGACCGGATTTCCGTCCAAGCCAGCCCGCTTTGACATATTTTCGGAGTAATGGGCATGGGCGATATTTATCGCCTAATCCCTCATGAAGGACTTCCATAATTGATAGAACCGTGTCCAAGCCGATTAAATCTCCTAACGCTAAGGGACCCATCGGATGATTCATACCTAATTTCATAACATTATCAATTGCCTCGACAGAGGCTATTCCTTCATAAAGCGTATAGACAGCTTCGTTAATCATGGGGATTAAGACCCTATTAGCAACAAAACCTGGGGCATCGTTGACTTCCACAGGGGTTTTACCCATTTTTAAGCTGAGATCTTCGATTGTTTTATACACTTCATCACTGGTGGCAAGGCCTCGAATAACCTCTACCAACTTCATCACTGGAACGGGATTCATGAAGTGCATCCCTATGACTCGATCTGGCCGTTTGGTAAAAGCAGCAATCTCAGTAATTGGCAATGACGAGGTATTAGTAGAAAGAATTGTATGTTCTGGGCATATGACATCCAGTTGAGAAAAAATCTGAGCCTTTATTCCCATATTTTCTACTGCTGCTTCTATCACCAAGTCAGCTGATACAGCATCCTGCAAAGAGATCGATTTAGTAATACGGCCTATGATCAGATCTTTTTCTTCCGCCTTGAGCTTTCCCTTTTCGATACTTCGGCTAAGATTCTTATCAATAATTCCGAAACCCCTGTTCACAAATTCCTCTTTAATGTCATTTAAAATGACCGAGTAACCTGCTTGGGCAGCAACTTGGGCGATTCCACCACCCATCTGTCCAGCTCCAATAACCATAATAGTCTTCACACTGAATCCTCCTTTTGTTTTATTACAAGACCTTCTATAGGTGATTAGGAATCTTACTGAATAATCTTGCAATTAACATGCCAACGAATATTCCGTATCTTCCGATAATTTAGTTTTCGCTGATATCAAGCATCTTGCCCTGTATCTCTTGTGAACCGACAAATTTTCGATAATTTAATATATGTACACATTTGTATACATATAAAAGACGACAACAACTCTGCGCTCTGTACTATAGCTAATATTAGACACTGTCTACAAATGGATACACCTGCCAAAAGTAGACATGCTTTAATTTCCTTATTTGGTTGAAATCCAGACAATTTATTTCCTAACTATTACATCTTGTGTAATTGATGCTTAATTAGTTTCTTATATAAGCCTGCTCTCGACAAACCCAAGGATTTTGCCGCTTGAACTTTATTTCCATTGGAATTTTTGAGCGCTATGACAAGGGCATCCTTTTCCACCTCATTAAGAATCGTTTCCAGCGACCCTTCAACATAAGGACGTGTATCATGACTGGCTATGATTTGCAGGTAGCTAGGCAAATGCTTAAGTTCAATTTCAGTGCCATCAACCATGTTGAAGGCCCTTTCGATAATATTCTCAAGCTCCCGGATATTACCTGGCCAGCGATGTTTCTTCAGAATTTCTTTTGCCTCATCCGAGATTCCCGTCACTGATTGGGCAAACTGAAGATTGAACTTCTTAATAAATGTTCTAATCAGGATTCCTATGTCATCTATCCTTTCTCGTAAGGGGGGAATCGTCAAGGTTACTACGTTTAAGCGATAATATAAGTCTTCGCGAAATTGTTTATCTCGAATCATCCCCTCGAGATCGCGATTAGTCGCAGCAACCAACCGGAAATCTACTTTATGAGATTTGTTGCTTCCCAAGCGTTCCACTTCTCGTTCCTGAATTACCCTTAACAGCTTAGCTTGCATACTCATTTCCATGTCTCCGATTTCGTCCAGGAAAAGAGTTCCTCCATTAGCCAATTCAAACTTACCTATTTTCCCCCCTTTCCTTGCACCGGTAAATGCCCCTTCATCATAACCAAACATTTCAGATTCGAGGAGATTTTCAGGTATGGCTGCACAGTTCACCTTAATAAAGGGACCTTCGCTGCGGGAGCTTTGCGCATGCAACAGCAGAGCAAATAATTCTTTCCCTGTCCCGCTTTCTCCCCTTAGAAGTACAGTCGATCCAGATTTAGCCACGCGCAGAGTAGTTTGTATCAAAGAACCCATGATGCGATTTCTCCCGTGCAAGAGCTCCAGAGCTGAAGAATTGTTCTCTGACACGGTCTTTTTATAATAGTCAAGTTCAGAACGCAAAGAATCAATCTTTTTGGTCAAAGCGTAGAGCTCGTTAACATCCTTAAAAACAACTTTTCCTAAAGCGCCTACAATTTTACCATCCTGCAAAATTGGAACTCTGCTTGCAATTATTTCATGTCCATTTAGGTCATGTATGTATCCATGCACTGGCTCGCCTGTTTCCAGAACTTCTGTAAATTTTGGGTTATCGTAAACTTCAGTGATAGGTTTACCAACCAGGTCTTCCGGATTTTGATCAAAAAAACTTGAAAATGCCTGATTCGTCATAGTGACAATTCCTTTTTTGTTCACCACAATGAGCCCGTCATAGGCTGTGTTCAGAACGACTTCAAGAGTACGTTGAAGTTGCTTGGTTTTCTCATGTTCGATTACTAAACTGTCAAGGACATTCTGCAGAATCGTAATGTCTTGAAATACAGCCACGGCCCCCACAAGTTCTCCATGAACATAGATTGGAGTTCGATTGCTTAATAAAATCGTATCATTAAGGGATAACCTCTGGGCTAACTCTGCTATTCCAGTATCGAAAACTCGCATTAACCCCGTTTCAGGAAAATGATCGGTGATAGGGTGCCCAATAATATTGCTGACTGGAATCTTAAGGATATTAAAAACTGCCCGATTAGCGTACATAATCATACCTTGAGGGTCAACAGCAATAATTGCATTATTTGTGTTATCTAATATTTCATCAAGGGTAATCGAAAAGTTTTGTCCCTCAAGCAACATTGGTTAAACCTCCTGCAATCTGATATTATCAAATAATTCGCCCAAAAAGAGAAAACTCCTCCTTATTGATATTCATCAAACGTTAGTGCTACTTCATAAAGCACCTCTTCAATTTGAAGAAGTGCTATGCGTTTTTTTCTCTTGCAGTCGGTCCAATTCTTTAAGCTCTCAGGTGCTTCGCCACAACTATTCTTTGAATCTGGTTTGTCCCTTCATAAATTTGGGTGATCTTGGCATCTCGCATATAGCGTTCAACTTTATACTCTTTGCAATAACCATACCCCCCAAAAATTTGCACCGCGTCTGCCGTCACCTTAACTGCTGTATCGCTCGCAAACATCTTGGCCATCGAGGCTTGTTTACTGTAAGGAAGTCCTGCCATCCTCAGAGAGGCCGCCTGGTAAATCAGCAGTTTCGACGCTTCGATTTGAGTCGCCATATCTGCAAGCATGAATTGAATTCCTTGAAAATTACCGATGGTTTGTTTAAACTGTACACGTTCTTGGGAATAAGCTAATGCCGCCTCTAGCGCCGCTTCTGCTATCCCCAAGGCTTGTGCGCCGATCCCAATCCGTCCGCCGTCCAGCAGGGACATCGCGACTTTGAAGCCTTGCCCTTCAGCGCCTAAAAGGTTTTCTGCCGGAACTATAGCGTCTTCAAAAATCAATTCACAGGTCGCGGATCCATTCAGGCCCATCTTTTCTTCCTTTTTCCCAATTTTAAATCCAGGTGTATCCTTATCGACCAGAAAAGAAGTCACTCCATGCGGCCCCTTCCCTCGATCTGTAGAAACCATGACTAAATAGACGTCCGCATAACCCGCATTGGTGATAAAACGCTTTGTTCCATTGAGGATGTAGTGGTCTTCTTTACGTATTGCAGTCGTTTGCAGGCTAGATGCATCTGAACCAGCATTGGCTTCTGTCAAAGCGAATGCTCCAATAAATTTACCACTTGCCAGATTTGGAAGATATTTTCTCTTCTGCTCTTCAGTTCCAAAATAAAGAATTGGAAAAGTCCCCACAGACGTATGCACTGCTAAGATAACAGCTGTAGAAGCACATCCTTTGGCGATTTCTTCAATAGCCAAGATATAGGATAAGAAGTCCGAACCTGAGCCGCCGTATTCTTCCGGGATAGGTATCCCCATCAGTCCAAGCTCACCCATTTTTCGAATGGTTTTTAAAGGGTATTCATGGGTTTCATCCGTGATCATTGCTAAGGGTACGATTTCCTCTTGGACGAAATCCCGCACCATCTTCTGCATCATTAATTGATCATCATTTAATTGAAAATCCATTCTCCCCGCCCACTTTCGATCGCAATTCTAGACTTTGTCCTTACTCTCCGTACACTTCCAACATGATTGCATCCCCCTGCGCAGCTCCGCTGCAAATCGCAGCAATCCCAATTCCGCCCCCACGACGACGCAATTCATAAATTAAGGTCATAATGACTCTTGCTCCACTCGCCCCAATGGGATGCCCTAAGGCAATAGCCCCTCCATTGACATTGACAATCGCTGGATCCCACTTAGCTATCTTTTGACTTGTGAGGGCAACTGCCGCAAAAGCTTCATTAGCTTCAATTAAGCTTATATCCTGAATGGTCATTCCTTTTTGTTTGAGGAGTTTATTGATGGCCAGTCCTGGGGTTGTGGCAATATAGGTCGGTTCCTGTGCTACACTGGCATGCCCAAGTATTGTCGCCAGAGGCTTTTTACCCATTTCACGCGCCTTTTCCTCACTCATTAGAACCAATGCACCGGCACCATCATTAACCCCAGGGGCATTCCCTGCTGTAACAGTTCCATCTTTTACAAAAATAGGCGGTAACGCTGCAAGCTTTGCCAGAGTGGTATCTCGTCGAGGTCCTTCATCCTTAGCAAAGCAAAGTACCTCCCCTTTTCGTTGCGGGATTTCTACCGCAGCAATCTCATCTACAAACTTTCCCTCTTCGATAGCCTTAGAGGCCAATAGTTGGGACCTCAGTGCAAATTCATCTTGTTCTTCACGTGAAATTCCATATTCTCTGGCTACAGTTGAGCCGTGTACTGCCATATGAACATTGTGAAAAGCACACCACAGTCCATCATTTACTACTAAATCTATTAGGCTGTCATTTCCCATACGATAGCCAAAGCGTCCCTTTGTCAAAGCAAATGGTGCATTAGACATACTTTCCATTCCACCGGCAATAATAACATCCGCGTCTCCTGCGCGTATGATGGTCTCACCTAAGGTCACAGCTCGCATTCCGGAAGCACATACTTTGTTGATCGTCTCTGAGGTTACTTCCAATGGGAGTCCGGCTTTGATACTCGCTTGCCGCGAGGGAATCTGTCCTGCTCCACCCTGGATAACCATCCCCATAAGAACATTATCTATCATGTCTCCCTGAAGATCAGCGCGTTTAAGCGCTTCCCGAATGACATGTGCTCCAAGATCAACCGCCGAAATATCCTTTAAACTTCCGCCCATTGTACCAAAAGGGGTTCTTACTGCACTTACAATTACTGCTCTAGACATTTAATCTCTCTCCTTACTCGTATTGCCGCGTTCCTCTCTACAAAAATTATTATCTCATATTTCGGAATATTTTTTACAATCATTTTTTTAATTTAAAAAGTTTAAAGTAAATTTATTTTCTTTGCCGCTTCCGTAAGTTCTTCACGAAAACTTGGGTGCGCAATAGCAATTAGCGCTTTCGCTCGTTGCTTAGCAGATTTCCCTCTTAACTGTGCCACACCAAATTCCGTAACAACATAGTTTACATCATTTTTCGAGGTCGTTATAGCTGAACCTGGGGTTAAGGTCGGAGTAATCCGAGATATTTTCCCGTCCTTCGCAGTGGCAGGAAGAACAATAAACGATTTTCCGCCCTTGGAACGATTTGCCGCACGTACAAAGTCTGATTGCCCTCCAGTTCCGCTGTAAGGGGTACTGCCCATGCTCTCAGAACAACATTGACCCAAGAAATCCACTTGCACGGAAGCATTAATTGTGACTAAATTATCATTCTGTCCAGCAAGGCATGGATCATTTGTAAAGTCGACCGGATGCATCTCCAATTGGGGATTGCGGTTCATGAAATTGTAGAGACGTTTTGAACCTAAGGCAAAAGTTGCAATAACTCTACCCGGTAAATAATTCTTACTTCGATTCGTAACTGCTCCGCTTTCAATCAGAGTTAAAATTCCATCTCCAAACATTTCAGTATGAATGCCTAGGTCATGTTTATGGGTAAGTTGCATCACGACAGCATCTGGGATTGCCCCGAAGCCGATCTGAATTGTAGAACCATCATCGATTAAATCTGCCACATATTTACCAATCGCTTCCTGAACAGGACCAATAACAGGCAGTCCGACTTCCGTAAGCGGGGTTTGATCTTCTACGATGGCTGAAACCTGAGAAATGTGGACTAAACAATTTCCATTAGCGTACGGAACATTAGGATTCACTTCCAGAACAACAGTGCGTGCTTTTTGAATTGCAGCCATTGTATAATCTGTACCTAAGCTAATAGAGAAATACCCGTGTTCATCCATTGGCGAGGCAAGAGTAAAGACAGTATCAACAGGAAGAAGTCCATCTTGAAACATTCTAGGCATTTCACTAAAATAACTTGGGATATAATCAATCCATCCTTGCTGGCCTCCTGCTCGCGTTGCGCCTCCTAAGAAATATGCCACGTGACGGACATGTTTGACTGTTTCAGAATCAATATATCCGAACTTTCTCAAAGGAAGAATCTGAAATACCTTAACATCATGATACTCCCGACGATGCTCAGATAAAGCTGTCAAAAGCGCTGGTGGTTCTCCCACTCCTGTTGGTACCACAAGACAGTCCCCATTCTGAACCAGTTTGATCCCCTCTTCAACCGTACGAAGCTTATCTTGGTAAATTTCTTTAATCTTTGACATCTTCTCACCCCACGTATTATTTCAAATCAATATCCTTGACCCTCACTTCTTGTAATCGGGCACGTCTCTACTTCGCTTTGGGGGAGACTCCGACTTCGCAACCAGTGTATTTTTAGATAGGCGGCTCAGCGAAGCCAACCCTTCAGCGATAGTATTCGTTAATGTTTGTGCTTCCTTAATGAGAGCTTGACGTAGTTTTTGATTCCACTACATCCACATGCTCTGCAGTCGACTTGTAAAAAGGAACTTTCGACATGAACCAATCGTTAAAGAGAAGCGGGATAATCGCCCAGAAAAGCCACACCAGCGGTTTGTTGGCATGATTAGAATACTCAGGCTTCAGTCCTAATAACGGTAAACATACAGAGTAATAGATGAAAAACTGGGCCACTGCAAGTACACCAACGATCCCTGTCCTAACAAACCACCCAACAACACTTCCCCATTTTTGAGGCCAATTGTCAAAGTAATGGTTCCAGATCAAAAATGGGAACAAGGTAAACCCAGCAAGTGTGGCAGTATTATAATAGCGCCACGCCAAGGACGCTGGCCCGTCAGATGCCTTCGGATCTACAGCACCCCATACTGCACCCATTCCAAACATCAAAATCTTGACTGTCACATAGGCCATGACAATTATAGAAATAATGGCAACCAGCCCGCTCCAGGGTTGCTTTTTAACCAGGTGGAAGGGCTTTCCTGACCATACATTTGCCGTCATGAAAAGGTAAACAACCATCCATTCCCAGATTCCAACCACGTAGTTCAAGTGTGGAACACCATCAAATATTCCCCACCAAGGAGCAGCAGCTGCTAAAGGTTGTTTTAAAACCACACTTACGTAGAAGGGGAAGATAAGTGCACCATAAGCCAAAAGCGTAATGACCGTGGTTAATGACCACTCTGCCAAACCTAGGGCAGGTTGGGTCAGTTTTCCCCCCCAAGGCCATTTTTTAAAGAGAATTGACCAAAACGTATAGGTGACAAAACCCATTAGGACAAACATCGTAATGGCTCCGCCAACATATTCTCTGGCGTGTTCGATACTTATGCCCTGTGCAACCAAGGCCTCAACACTCCAAAGCGGAAGAATGAGCTTTCCAAGAAAGCTTTGAAATACACCATAAATTATGACGTAGGTTCCTATTATATTAACCCCAATCATCACAATTCCTCGTGTCACTGGTTTAAGCTTCTCAAAAGGCCAATTTCCAAAAACAATATGCTGCCAAGCACCAAACAAGATCATCCAGGCTAAAAACTCAAGCATAGGGTGTTCATAGTTCTTAAAAATTCCATGGGGAGATGATAATATAAACCAAGTTATCAGTGCGATGAGTAAAAAAGAAGCCGTTGAAATAATACCGGTTAAGGGCTGACCCCAGCGAGCTTTCAATTGGTGATCCGACATTAATATACCTCCTCTAAACATTTCGTTCCTAGGGCTTAATCCTTGAACTTAACAATGCCATCATTGATTTTCTTTAGGCATTCCTCCCTTTTGTTTTAGAAAGAAGTGTTGTCTGATTAATATCAGAATATACATAATTATCTGCAATATTTGTGCCATACTAAATATTCTGAATTATATTTCGCCCTTTTGCCTTCCTATCAAGGATTTTTGGAGTTTTTGCATAGGCTAATTACGAAAAAACCCAATCCGATACATGTGCACACATGTTTACACTTTATAGCGTAAGTTCATATGGTTGCTTCAATATCCTGGCCTTGCATCGATGCCTACTTTTTGATACATGTATTCATTTTTAAACATGTATCAATATTGCTAAATAGCAATTTTAACTTTTTCACTCTTCGTCCATCGGGAATACCAATTTATAACAGGTTCCTGCCAAGTGCGGGTCTATTAGGTACAGGATACAACTCTAACAAGAGGGTTCAATAGTAGAAAAAGTGAAAAGTATGCATATTAAATATTTAAGTTTAAAGTCAGTCTAATCCTAAAACTTAGGCTTGCGTTTTTCCACAAAAGCGGTCATACCCTCCCGTTGCTCAGGAGAAGCAAAACATAATCCGAATAAAGCTGCCTCTAGCTGTAATCCTTCATTAAGAGAGCCTTGTAATCCATGTTCAATTGCTTCTTTAGCTAATCGAATTCCATTGGGCGATCTACTTGCTATACTCTGGGCTAGTGCGTCTACTCGCTCGATAAGCCGGTCGTGGGAAACGACTTCATTTACTAGCCCCATCGCTAACGCTTGGAGAGCACTAAATTGATTACCTGTAAGAATCATCTGTTTTGCATAGCCTGGACCGATTAAACGTGTCAAGCGTTGTGTACCGCCGAACCCTGGGATAATACCTAACTTTACCTCAGGTTGAGCAAAACAAGCTTTTTCACTTGCAATTCTTAGATCACAAGATATTGCGAGTTCCGTACCACCACCCAAGGCGTACCCTTGAATTACCGCAATTGTAGGACACCTCAACTCTGAAATAGCCGTAAAAACGCTTTGACCAAATTTACCCCATTTTTCACCTTCGAGAGGGGTCATAGAAAACATATAGTTTATATCTGCGCCAGCAACAAAGCTCTTCACACCGCCACCCATAAAAATAGCAACCCTTACATTTTCATTATTTTGAATGCTATCAACAGCCTGCTTCATTTGAACTAAAACGCTTTCATTCATAGCATTAAGAGCTTCAGGTCGATCAATTACAACCCTTGCTATATGTTGATCAATCGTTAGAGTAACGCCCATAACCCAACCCCTTATCTTAATATAATTTTGATCATTTACTCTTTACGCTAATTGAAAAATTCCTTGTCTCTCTTATTTTTTATCTCACTAAAGTAGATGAGTATCCATTAGAGTTAGACGCCTTAACTTAACGACTATGACATTGACGCCAAATCCTCAGCTTTTTTGCCTGAGCGATCAATTCTTCTCTGAAATCAGGATGGGCGATTGAAATCAAAGCCTCTGCTCGCTGCCAAGTCGACAACCCTTTAAGATTAACCTTTCCAAACTCTGTGACTACAAAATGAACAGTCGTCCTAGTATCCGTAATCACAGAGCCCCATGTCATAAGCCCTTTAATGCGGGATTTAACTTGTCCCTGTTTATCTATATAGGTGGATGGCAAACAAATAAAGCTCTTTCCTCCTTTAGAATTATAAGCGGCTTCCACAAAATCAAGCTGTCCGCCAGAACCGCTCAGCATATTGGAGCCAGCTGATTCAGAACATACTTGACCTGTCAAGTCGATCTCCAAACAGCTATTAATTGAAATTAGGTGGTCGTTTCGTGAAGCATTACATGGATGATTAGTGTAATCTACAGGATAAGCAGCCAAAGATGGATTATTCTTCATAAATTCGTAAAGTTTTTGGGTCCCCGCCGCGAAAGAAAAGACAATTCTGCCTCGGTCTAGTTGTTTGCACGTACCATTAACTTTCCCTGCTACAACCATATCTACAAAACCGTCAACTAGCATTTCAGTGTGAATTCCTAAATCCTTAAGATCTGATTCCGCAATCATCAGTCCTAAGGCATTAGGCATTCCCCCAATTCCCAACTGAATACAAGCGCCGTCCATAATCTCAGGCAATACATATGAGGCAATTTTTTTATCTATTTCAGAGGCAGGCGCTGAAGGTAATTCTGGAAGTCCCCTGTGCCCTCCTTCAACAACATAGTCAACCTTTGAAATATGGACCATATGGTCATATCCACCATGGATACTCGGCATATCTTCATTTACTTCAACAATGACTACACGAGCCTTTTCAATCGCTGCCGCATAATGAGATACCGTAACCCCAAAGCTGAAATACCCATGTTTGTCCATTGGGGCAACTTGAATAGCAACAACATCTGTCTGTAAATTCTCACGGAGCCAGCGAGGCACCTCCGAATATTTAATAGGAATATAGTAAGCTTGACCATTTTGGACTAATTTTCGTTCGCGCCCGCTAAGATGCCAACTATTCCAAGTAAAATGTTCTCCCGTTGGATCACTCTCCAAGATGGCCGACGGCTTGAGTAGAACAGCTGCACGAATATTCACATCGTTTAGTTCTTTTACCCGGCGGGCTAAAGCCTCATCTAACAAACACGCTATACTTGCTGCCCAACAAAACTCAATCCAATCTCCACTTCGAACCGCTTTTACCGCTTCATCCGCTGAGACACACTTGTTACGGTACTCTTCAATATACATAAATACCCTCCTTAGCCTTTTTTACAATTGAGTACGAGATTCATCTTACCTTGCAAATCATACTTTTTCACAAATACTACGTCATACTTCTACTATTTCAGATTCGGGTGTAAGCAGAATAGCTTCTGTGCAAGCTTGCACTTCCGCAAACGTTAAGCCCGGTGCGATTTCCCTAAGGACCAACCCCTTGGGAGTTACTTCAATCACTCCCATATCCGTAACAATCAGATTAACTTGTCTCGATGCTGTCAAAGGCAAAGTACACTTCTTCAAGACTTTTATGCCTCCATTCTTAGCCGCATGCTCCATTGCAACAATGACTCTGCGCGCACCGACTACTAGGTCCATTGCTCCACCCATTCCAGGTACCATCTTTCCCGGTATCATCCAGCTTGCTAAATTTCCATCTTCATCTACTTGAAGAGCTCCTAACACAGTGGCATCCACATGACCTCCCCTAATGATGGCAAACGACATGGCACTGTCAAAGCTACAACCACCCGGTAAGATGGTAGCATATTGACCCCCAGCGTTAACGGTATCAGGATCTTCTTTTCCGGCTTCCGGGACAGGGCCAACCCCCATATAGCCGTTTTCAGACTGAAGAATAATTTTTATCCCCTCTGGTAAAGCGTTCGCTACCCTAGTAGGAATTCCGATCCCTAAGTTGACAACATCTCCAGTTTTAAATTCTTGAGCCACTCTTTTTACAAGCCAGTCTATTCTTGCTTCCTTATCCAACACTGCTCACCTCCCGAGGCTGTTTCTGAACCAGATAATCCACAAAGATGCCTGGAGTCATGACTTCATCCGGGTCGATTTCTCCTACTTCGACTATTCGATCCACTTGAGCAATAACAGTATCGGCGGCTGTTGCCATTAAAGGATTAAAATTACGAGCTGCGCGACGATAAACGAGATTACCGGCCTTATCAGCTTTATAGGCATTTAATAAGGCTACATTAGCACGAACTGGAAGTTCCAGAAGATATTCAGTATCATTTACGACAAGCTTCTGCTTCCCTTCCTCCACAAGAGTTCCAATTCCAGTCGGAGTTAAAATTCCTCCTAAACCCGCACCCGCAGCCCTAATTTGTTCAACTAATGTTCCTTGGGGTATTAGCTTGACTTCAAGCTCACCAGCGGACATTTGCCTTCCAGTCTCTTTGTTAGTGCCTATATGCGTTGCAATAAGTTTATTTACGCATCGTTGCACGATGAGTTGAGACATTGCATCCCCGAGGATACCCGTATCATTGGCTATAAGGGTCAGCTCTTTGACTTGCTTCCGGCAGACCTCTTCAAGGAGTTGGCTGGGAGCTCCACATCCAATAAACCCTCCGACCATTATGGTCATTCCATTTTCAATCTTGCTGATTGCTTCTTCAAGACGTATAACTTTTGTCATTGGTTAAATCCAACCTCCCTTGTAAATTAATCATTCTTGGGATCTAACGAAATAATAATCAGGTCTCTACATCCATCTACAAATCAAGATCTAATTGGCCTATTCATGGCATTTCTGCTAAGGTTGCAGTTCGCCTTATCCCCAATCTTTTGCATTTTCTCAAAAGAGTGGAGATGTCGATACCGAGAGCCTGTGCGGTCGGCCCGAGCTGTTTGTTTTGCTGGAAGGCTCGCTCAATCCATTGCTTTTCGGTTGCCGCCACTGCCGCTTTCAGCGGAATTACTTTCCGATTGTTTTCACTCGAAGGAACGGTCAATACAACCACCTCACTAGCCTGTCGAATCTTCTCCGGTAAATCCGCTTTCTCAATTAGACCCGTTTGGCTTAGTACAACCAATCGTTCCACGACATTTTCCAGTTCACGCACATTTCCGGGCCAAGAGTATTCATATAAGCAGTCCATTGCTTCAGGGACAAAGCTCAGATTGCGATGATATTTTTTACAGAATTTGTCCAAGAAGGACAAGGTTAATACAAATATATCCTCTTTTCGTTCTCTTAAGGGCGGTATTCCAACAGGTATGACATTTAGTCGGTAATAGAGGTCCTTACGAAATGTCCCATCATCCACCATCTTTTCTAAATCTCGATTAGTGGCGCATACAAACCTAATGTCCATCGACCGAGGCGTCGTTCCTCCAACTCGTAGAATTTTATGGTCTTGTAATACACTAAGCAGTTTTACTTGGAGAAATAGGGGCAACTCTCCTATCTCATCCATGAAGGCTGTGCCGTGATTGGCTTGATCCAGCAATCCCGGCTTGCCCTCTCGTTTCGCACCTGTGAACGCTCCCCCCTCATAGCCGAATAATTCTGATTCCATCAATGACGATGGAATCGCGCTGCAGTCCACCTTTATGAACTTTCCTTTCGTGCTTCGACTGCTATGCTCATGGATCAACGAAGCTATCAGTCCTTTTCCTACCCCAGACTCTCCGCTGATCAGCACCGTTGCGTCAGAATCACCGATTCTGGGTAATGCATCTAACATTCTTTGCATTTTAGGATCGCGTACCGTTACCAGCTCAGTGCTCACAGCAGAGCCATAGTTTTTAAGAATCTCTCTGTACTGCTTGTTAAGTTGTTTAGAACGCTTTAATTCATCTTTCAATGTATTTAGTTCACTTAAATCACGCACCTCGCACACCACGTTTATCAATTTGCCGTCTTTATCAAAGACTGGATTACCAGTTACTAAGGCCTCGCAACCACTTGGAAAGATAATTACTTTGGATACACGCTTTCCACAGCGAATAACCTCAATTGTCGCAGAGTCTGATATCAAGTTGTCATCTATCAGAGTGCTAACGTTCCGTCCCACGACATTTATGGGGATCCCCGTAATATGCAAGAAAGCTTCATTATGTGCCAGACAGTCTCCTTGGGAATCTGTAATATAGATGCCATCACTAATTGAACGAATCATAGTTGGAAACGTCATTTCTGGATTCCAGATCATTTATCCCCCCACCCTACGCTATGAGTCTTTACCAACTATGTCATACACTTGAAAACTTTTCGTTACTTCCAGACAGTATTTGAATGAACCTCACCAAGTGACCAGGGAGATTAAAGAAGCGATTATCTGAACAAACTGCCCCATATGGAAATCTCCCTGTACGTTGATCTTCACTTGTAATGATTGTGTTATGAGTTATCAAGCGGGAACAAAATAGACGTCAGTGGGTTTGAACTGACTTAATCGTTTAAACTTTGCTTGAATATTCATGCCGATTTTGACATCTGCAGGGGCTACTCCGATCAGACGGGATAGAAACAAGGTATCGACCCCCGGCCACTCGACCATAATGAGGGTAAAGGGGGTTTCTGCCAAAAACTCTTGCCCTCCAAAGTAACAGGTTGT
>NZ_JAMHFY010000039.1 GCF_023897015.1 Desulfosporosinus nitroreducens
ATGATTCGCTCATGATTTCTTTTGAAACTCTTTCGAGTTTCTCTCATTGGCTGTCCTTGTTGTTTAGTTTTCAAAGATCAGGGTCATTTTTTCGCGCCCCTTAGGCCGGATTTATACCTTAGCATTTCCAACTCTCGTTGTCAACAACTAATTTATTCTGACCATATTTAACTACTGTATATATAATTCAATTTAGCAGTTAATTTTGCGGCACTTGGATATATTAACATTTGATTATTGCATTGTCAACCGTTATTTCGAGTTATTTGACTTCAAAAGTCATTTTTATCATCATTAAGGGTTATTTTTTAAATTCCAGTTCGCATTTAATATTAAAGTAAAATTCTTCGTAGATATTAATTAAGATATCTACTGCACCGAATTGCTGAAAGTCAGCGCTTCGGTGCAGTGTTAACAAGCTTCCTTTAAAAAACTTATGCTTCAAATTTAATCAGATAGTAGTTTTTCTTGCCTCGGCGAATAACGAGATACTTTCCGTCTAACCGCTCCAACTCGGAAACAGTTGATCCTACATTGCTATGACGAATATCATTAATATAGATAGCCCCGCTCTCTATCGCCTCCCTGGCCTGACGTTTGGAAGACACTGCTCCCACTTGAACTAATGCATCAACTAAACTTGTTTCAGAAGCTTGGATGGTTGCTGAAGGCACATCGCTAAATCCCTCTTCAATTTCCACCGCAGTCAGATTTCCAAGTCCTCCCCCGAAAAGAGCATTTGAGATTTTCTCTGCCCGATCGAGTGCTTCCTGTCCGTGAACCAGCTTTGTTACATCCTCCGCCAAAGCACGCTGAGCCCTTCTCTTTTCAGGCTCCTTTTCCACCCCTTGTGCCAGTTCATTAATTTCTTCAATAGATATGAAGGTGAAATACTTTAAGAACTTAACAACATCTTGGTCATCTGTGTTCAACCAAAACTGATAAAACTTATAGGGAGACATCTTTTCCTGATCCAACCAAACGGCTCCTCCTTCAGTCTTCCCGAACTTGGTTCCATCACTTTTGGTAACTAGAGGTAAAGTTAGTCCGTGCATTTCTTTTTCTTGATTCGCAGTCCGACGAATCAAATCAATTCCTGAGGTAATATTACCCCATTGGTCGCTTCCACCGATCTGCATCTCACATCCGTGCATTTCATTTAGTTTTAAGTAATCGTAGGATTGCAGAATCATATAGCTAAATTCTGTGAAAGATATGCCCTTGCTCAAACGCGACTCGACTGAGTCTTTAGCAAGCATCGCTCCCAAAGGAAAGTTTTTGCCTATATCTCGGAGAAATTCAATCACATGGAGAGAGCCCAGCCAATCATAATTATTTGCAAGTATCGCAGGATTGTCCTTGGTCTCAAAATCTAAGAATCGTCCAAATTGATTCTTAATCTTTTGAGCCCACTGTTCAACAACTTCTTGGGGGTTTAGGGTCCGTTCCGATGCTTTGCCGCTTGGATCGCCAATTAGTCCTGTCCCGCCTCCTACTAAGGCAATTGATTTATGCCCGGCAAGTTGAAATCTCCTTAAGACTAAAAGTGGCAGCAAGTGTCCAATGTGCAAGCTGTCAGCGGTTGGATCGAATCCACAATACAGTGCCATCGGCCCCTTGGCTAACCTTTTACGCAAAGCATCCTCATCTGTGTGTTGATAGACTAGTCCTCGATCCTTTAACTCATTAAAAATGTCCATTTACTTAATCCCCCTTTTATTATTCATTTAATACGGCGCGATTGGCATCTTGTATCCCCATCTACAGTTCTGCCAAATATAAAACTTGGCTAATAACGAGGAAATCCCCCAACACAAAGTTGAGGGACGAAAACACTTCCGCGGTACCACCCACATTGAATCCCGTATTTCACGGAAATCCAGCTTAATCAGCGATAACGGGCTGACCCGAGGGTTTTTATCTCCTAGTCCTGAGGTGTAACTCTTGGTTTCTGGGTCGGTTTGCACCTATCACCGACTCTCTGTTGCCTTCCGCCAAGTTTCTTCTCAATCATACCATTGACATTATACACATAAGCTACTCTTAATATATTATACAGTTTCTCTAGCTTGCTCGCAACTTCCAACTCTTAAACATGTCTCACAAAACAGCGTAGAAACAGCCCATAATCATTTCAATTTCCTTGTCACAGTAAAAGTATGATATAATTCTAGAAAATTAAATAGTGTCTAGCGCCTCATTCTTTTATTTACAGGAGGTTGTCTTAATGCCATCATCCAGGAAACCAAGTGGTCCTCAGCGCCGCAAGCGCCCCTCTAAACGTCGAATTATTCTCTTATCAATTACGTCCTTTATTTCACTTATTATAGCAGGCTTGGCAATTTTTGTGATCGTTGCCGCAGCCGGCACCCCAAAGTGGGACCCAGCCTTACTAGGTGACGCCAAACAATCCTCATATGTTTACGATAAGGATGGCGTTGAATTTGCTCTATTGCATGGATATGAAAATCGTCAAACTGTCGAGTATTCAGATATCCCTGACCTTGTTAAGAAAACGTTCATAGCGGTCGAGGACAAACGCTTTGAGCAACACTTTGGTGTTGATCCCATTCGGATTATTGGCTCTGCTCTAAACGATATCCGAACCAGAAGCACCAGAGAAGGGGCTAGTACTATAACTATTCAGCTTGCCAGTAATGCCTTTATCGCAAACCCTAACGATACTAAATTCATCCGGAAGTTTCAGGTAAAAATTCAGGAAGCGATTCTTGCCATTCAACTCGAACGAGAATACACAAAAGAAGAAATCCTAACCTTTTACCTTAATAAAATTTTCCTTGGCGAGTCCTCATTTGGAATCCAAGCTGCTGCTAAAACCTATTTTGGTAAAGATCTTAAGGATTTAACCCCTTCAGAAGTCGCTTTGTTGGCGGGGCTACCACAAGCTCCTAGTCAATACAATCCATATATTCATCCTGATGACGCCAAAGCTCGACGCACTATCGTCCTTGGAGTGATGCGGGATGCCGGGATAATTTCCTCTGAAGAGTATAGTAAAGAAAAGGATGCGCCTTTTGCCTATGTTGATTCCATGAAAGAAAGCCGCGGAGGGGCGCAGAAAAACCAAGTAACCACTGCCAGTTACAAGTTTCCATACTTTGTGGATTACGTTATAGAAGAACTTGAAACCAATTACGATTTAACCCCTGAACAAATCTTCAGTGGTGGTTTGCATATTTATACAACGGTTAATCCGAAAATACAAAGTGCCGCAGAGGCTGCTTTTGCTGACTCGGCTAATTTCCCTCAAGGTATCAATAACACGAAAGTCGAAGGTGCCATAACAGTTATTGAACCTTCAACCGGAGAAATCCAAGCAATGGTCGGCGGACGGGATTATACGCCCCGAGGGCTAAACAGGGCATGGCAATCTAAACGACAACCTGGGTCAACTATAAAACCATTAGTCGTTTACGGTCCAGCTATCGAAAAAGGGGGATATTTCCCCGGTACCGTCCTTGATGATATGCCCGTAAGCTATAACGGCGGAAACGGTAAATCTTGGTCGCCAACTAACTTTGATACAGCAACTAAAGGCTGGAAGGGTCTTATCACCATGCGTCATGCTGTTGAACAATCAGTCAACATCTATGCCGTTAAACTTTTGGATCTTATTGGAGTCGATTATGGTTGGGCATTTGGTAAAAACAATCTCGGACTCCCTCTTGCGCCAGAAGATCGAGTTTTAAGCCTCGCTTTAGGTACTACACATGTCAGTACACAAGACATGGTTGCGGCTTATGGGGTTTATGCCAACAACGGAGTTAGCATCACTGATCATGCAATAGTAGAAGTAAAAGACGCCAAGGGGAACATCGTAATTTCTCCAAAAATAACTAAAAATCGCGTTATGAAGGAAACAACTGCTTATATTATCAACAGTATGTTACGCAGCGTTGTAACTAGCGGCACCGGAGTTAGCGCCCAAATAGGAAACTGGGCTGTTGCCGGCAAAACTGGTACGTCTTCGTTACCTGATAACCTTAAAAATAAGACCGGAAATACAGATGCTTGGTTTGCCGGATATACCCCTAACTACGCAGGGGTGGTTTGGATGGGTTATGATTCTAACCCTGACCTCGATAAGAATGGAACGCCGGGACCGTATTATTTGCGCAGTGTGTATGGTGGCGGCTTTCCCGCCCAAATTTGGAAGAAAGTCATGACCGCGGCACATGAGGACCTTCCTGTGCAATCGAAATTCGAACAACCCTCAGGGATTGTCAGTGGCTCCTTTGATACGAAGTCCGGGCTTCTTCCCAGCAGTTTAACCCCTTCAGAATTTGTCGCCACTGAAATAGCAACCCAAGGAAGTTTACCTACGCGGATTAGTGACGTCTGGATTCAAAAGGATGTCGATGCCGATCATCCGAATATGTTAGCTTCTCCAAACTCACAGAATACCATCACAAAAACCTTTTTGAATTTACCCAATCGTGATCCGTCTTGGACATGGCCTTCAAATGAGGCGCCCTATAAACTGCCTACAGAGTTCGCCCCTGATCCGGTTACAGATGAGATTCCCGATCCAGATCTTTCCCCTCCAAAAGATGATCTTCCGCAGGACACCTCCCTTCCGACGCCCGTGCTTGGAGAGGTAAGTTATGATGCAAAAACCTCACGTGTGACCATCCCAATAATTAACCTATCAGGAAACGATAAATATTCTGCGGTTATTCATATTCAACGACCAGGCCAGCCGATCGGAAGCATACCTATTAACAATTCTAGGGGATCACTCACTTTCTCTCTAGCGATAAACGACAAAGCCCCCAGTCCTGGCTCTTATTACTTCCGTGCCTCTTTTAAAGATCCAAAGGAATCAAAGATCGGTCCGTCTTCCAACACTGTTAAATTAATCTTGACTGACTGACATTAACCTTGCAAATAAAATAAAACAGCACTGTAACCTTAACATAAAGGTTCTCAGTGCTGTTTTAATGTGCTTAAGTTTAAAGCTTACTTTAGTTCAACAACCGTAACTCCAGAATCGCCTTCGCCATACTCCCCTAACCTGAAACTTTGTACATGGGGATGTCCCTTGAGAAAATCTTGAATACCGGCTCGCATCGCCCCTGTTCCCTTACCATGAATAACATAAATTTGACCGATCCCTCCGAGAACGGCATCATCCATATATTTGTCTAAGACTTCCCTTCCCTCCTCGACAAGCATTCCTCTTAAATCAATCTCACTGCGGATCTCCTCTGCCTTTCGAACCCCAATACCCATTTCACGCCGTGAATATCTGGGTGCAACCTTTTTTTCCTCTTGCGCTAATTTTAGTTCTGCCAGTGGTACCATAACTTTCATAATGCCCGCTTGAACAAGTACTTCTCCGTTAGTATTAGGGAGCTTTAAGACTTGCCCTTTCTGCCTGATTTTTGTCATATAAACCGTCTGCCCCAACATAATCTGATCTGCTGATAATTCACTGCCCGAACGTTTTACTTGCCGACCATGATCCAACTTTGAGGATATACGTCGAAAGCCCTGACGAGCTTTTTCAATATCTTGCTGTTGCTTGTTTTCCTTCTTTAAAGCAGCTTTTAGCTCTTCAATTATAACCTCAGCTTCACGTTTAGCCTCGCGAATAAGCTCGCTGGCTTCATCCTTAGCCAAGGACAGTAATATTTCAAATTCCTCATCTAAGCGGATTGTCTTCTCTTCCAGAGCTTTACTTTGCCTTTCTACGGCTTGCCTCCCTGTTGCAGCCTTTTGCTTCTCTAATTCGATCTCCCTGTGAGTTTCACCCAAATTTTCAATTAGATCGGCTACTTGCATCTCCCGTTCTGTTACGAAGGTGTTAGCTTTTTCAAGGACCCGCTCGCTTAACCCTAACCGTCCCGCAATTGTAAAGGCATTGCTTTTTCCGGGAATCCCAATCAACAACCGATATGTCGGGCGCAAAGTCTCAGTGTCAAACTCTACTGAAGCATTTTTGACACGAGGGGTATCATAGGCAAACGTCTTTAAGGCTCCATAGTGAGTTGTCGAAACCGTGCGGCAACCTCGCTCATGCAGTTCAGCTAAAATCCCCATGGCTAGAGCTGCCCCTTCTGTTGGGTCGGTCCCAGCCCCTACCTCATCGAGCAATACCAGAGAACGTTCATCTGAGCGATTTATAATTTCCACAATATTTTTCATATGTCCTGAAAATGTACTTAAAGATTGTTCCACGCTTTGTTCGTCCCCAATGTCCGCAAAAATCTGAGTAAATACTCCCATACGAGAATCACTTTCCGCAGGAATTTGGAGACCAGACTGATTCATAGCTGCCATCAGTCCGACAACTTTCAGAGCCACTGTTTTCCCCCCAGTATTGGGTCCTGTAATAACTAACGTGTCGAAATCAATCCCTAATTCTAATGAAAGCGGAACAACTCCTCCGCTAATTAACGGATGCCTGGCCTGGACAAGCTTCATTTGTTGCCCAGTTACCAATTCCGGCGCTCCGGCATTCATCGACACACTTAAATGAGCTTTTGCAACGACAAGATCCAATTGGGCTAAAGCCTCATGAAGATCTGCTATCTCATCGGCATGCATCTCGATTTGAGCTGAGAGCATCTGTAGAATTCGTTGGACTTCACGTTGCTCTTTTAAAATAACTTCACGCAGTTCGTTACCTAGATGGACTACTGGCATAGGTTCAATAAACAAGGTTGCCCCGCTCGCGGATTGATCGTGGACAATACCCGGAAATGCCGCTCGATATTCCTGCTTGATCGGTATCACATATCGATCCGAACGTTGCGTAATAATAGGGTCTTGCAACATTTTTTGATAGCTGGAATTCCTCAAAGTCCCTTCCAGACTTTCTCGAATACGGTTCTGCAGCCGATTTATGGCTCTTCTGAAATCTGCCAGTTCTGGGGAGGCATTATCTGCCACCTTCCCATCCTCAGAAATACAGCGAGATATTTCATCCTCAAGATCCTTCTGCGGCTCAATAGGTAACGCGATATCCCATAAACCGGGGAACTCCTCTCTCAATTCCATTAGCAGTTGCTTTATTTTTCGCCCTACACGCAGAGTGTCACGGATTTCTAAGAGTTCCTCTCCATTAATTACCCCTCCGCGCAAACATCGCTCTATGTAGGGACGAATTTCTTTCGACCCGCGCACTGAAAACAGCGGATTTCCTCGCAAAAGATTCTTTCCTTCTTCTGTTTTTTGCAACTCCAAGCGAACTGATTCCAAATCAACATAAGGCTTTAGACCAATGGCCAATTCCTTTGCTCGGGGAAGAATACAATACTCTGCTAAACGCGACAAAACCTTTGGAAAGTCCAGTTTATTAAGGACTTTAACATCAATTTCCATAGTGCCTCCTTTGTATTGGACAAGACTCAACCGAATGTTAAGTCTTGGCGAGAAGGGACTGCCCTTCTCGCCGGGATAAACCTACAGCACGCCGCGGAAAAAATGCCCTTTAGTAAATCCCTCTGGGAAAAGGGATGTTAACTCAGACATCCCGTCATTCGACGTCCATGCGCTCTTCTTAGTGACATTTAGTGAATTCCAAGCTTCATTAAACAAACGAACAATCTGCTTTACTTGCCCTGGCGTTTGCCTGGTTAATTGCAAACGAATGGTTGAAATCCCCATCCGCCGTATTTGGGCAAGTTCTTCATAGAGGTTAAGGATTTTTACATTAAAAAGATGCATCCGACACTCTTCGTCGGTCTCAACCGGAAAATCATACCGCATGCGATCACGCAAGAAATGAGGTTCTTTCACACACGTTCTTGCACAGTGGTCCCCTTTTTTCCCACCTAAGGTCGCCCCTACCGGGCAATATTCGCTTACCATCATCTCTAGATCTCCAAACACTATGACCTCTGCCCCAGGCCATTTCGCCAAATGAGCAAGCTGTTCATGGTGCAGTTCCGGTGAAAGGGTTACCTTCATTGCGCCTAAACGCCAGAAGTACGCAAGACTCGCTTCATTAAAGACATTTAAGGAATAATCTACTTCAAACGGCCAATTGGAATCAATGCTCTTCATCATTTCCAACTCACCAAGGTTCGACACCATTAGTTTAGGTTTATGTTCCCATTCTGCTGCTTTTTTAAAGTCCGCGAGAAGATTGTCACTTTGAGTCTGATTCAAGACCCGTGGCAAGCGCCAGACACAATCAACCCCTTGTCTTCTGCAATCAGCAAAACTAGTTTTAATCTCGTCCAGAGAAAAACTGCGCCGGGAGCGCCAATGTTCTCCGCCAATCAATACCCGTTTTGCTCCCGCTTTAATAGCCGCTTGCAGTGTTAACGTGTCACTAACGGCCACTGAAATCTGGGGGATGGGTTTCTGCAAATTGATTAAGGTTGTCCGTTCCTCTGCCTGGCGTTGCTTCCACAACTCAATTCTTTGTTTATATGTTTGGCGATCGACCTTCTGTCGTGGCGCTATTTGTAATAACTCTTCAACTGCTAAGCGACGCATCTCATTTAGGTCACTCACCGGAAGCATGATACCCTCATCCGTCTCCAACTCTAACTTGTCCAGCCAAAAGGGAGTTGTCCCTAATCGACCTAATTGCTGGTAGGCATAGTCGAATGTCAGCGGCCTTTTTAAAGCTCTTTGAGCCACGCCAGCCGAATATACTGTGACCTTACGTTGAGTGTCCATCGCCTCTAAGCACAACTTATCCCCTTCGTGCCCCGATAGCCGCATAGTAAGTGGTTTTTTACGCTGCTCCCGTCCCTCTTGGAAACTATGCCGGGCTCTTTCCATTAATAAGGCATCATTTGTCTTAAAAACACGGTCTCCGGGGTGCGCTATACCAAGAAACTCAATCTGAACAGTTTCCCCATGCAGTCCTTCAGTAACTTCAATTCCGCTCTTCCAAATCTGTCCAACAGTAACCCCTTCTCGCCCACGCCCTGTCCAAAATTCGATTCCATCCCCTGGGTGTAAGGCAGCTTCCAGCTTAATGGATAATCGCCCATCTTCGAATTGAGTCACTCGACCGAGACGCGTTCCCCGATTATTTGGTCGACTGTAACTCATAAGGTCTGCACCAAGGTTTTCTCTGAAATATCCGTTTGTAAAGTCTCGGTTGAACACCTGTAATAATTCTTGATGTTCCCCTGGGGTTAACAAGGGTGCGACCCCATTGCCTTCTCTCTGATCTCCAATCCGATCTATGGCCTGCCGATAAAGTCGAATAACAGTAGCCACATACTCTGGCCGTTTCATTCTTCCTTCTACTTTGAGAGAATGAATGCCGATTCGCTCTAGCTCAGCCAACTCCTCAGCCAAATTCAAATCCCGCGGACTTAACAAATGTTCCCCTGTGTTTTTTTGTGCTAAAAGGTTCTGGTTCTCGTCATTTACAAGCTGATATGTCATCCGACAAGGTTGTGCGCATGTGCCCCGGTTTCCACTCCGCCCCCCGATAAAGCTTGACATGAGGCATTGTCCCGAATAGCCTATACAAAGTGCGCCGTGCACAAAAACCTCAATTTCCAACGGAGTCTCGTTTGCGATATATTTCATTTCATCAGCCGAGGTCTCTCTGGCTAATACAACTCGACTAAAGCCCAGAGATTCTAAATGGTGAACTCCCCAGCTTGTATTGACCGTCATTTGCGTACTGGCATGAATATCCATTTCCGGAAGAATTTTATTAATTAACTCCGCGACCCCAACATCTTGTAAAATCACGGCGTCGACCCCTATTTCGTGTAAGGCATAAAGATAGTTCAACAGTTCTTGAAACTCTTGATCTGCAATGAGAATATTAGCGGTCACATACACTTTAACTTGTCGTTCATGAGCATAACGAACAGCTTTTTGCAGCTCTTCTAAGTCGAAATTTGCTGCGCTTGCCCTGGCACTGAAGCTTTTTCCTCCAAGGTAAACCGCATCTGCTCCGTTTTCTACTGCTGCTTTAAACGCTTCGAAACTTCCGGCAGGAGCTAGAAGTTCCAGGGAAAGGGATTTTCCAGTTACTAATTCATTCATTTTATAATTTCCCCTGTTTCTACATTGTGGCTTTATTTTAATTCCCATCTCTGAACAAGTTAGGCAACATCTTAATTATAATTGTTTAGCTTTAATTTGTACAATTAGTGTAAGCCATAGCACTTCGCACATATGGGAGAGTACCATTCCCCCGATTCCTTCTAAAAGTATCTCGACTCCCGGAAACAATAATTTCTTGTTGACACCCTTAGGCATATACCTTAAGATAAAATTAATTAAATATTGGCAGTATGGTAGTACAGTAGGAGTTGGGCACAAGGCACTTCCTGCGGAGGTGTATTTTTTATGTCCAAGATTAAAAGGGGGTAATAATTATGAAAAAGATACTAGCATTCGGGTTAAGTTTAGTATTATTACTTAGTTTAGTTGGCTGTGGTGCAGCAAAGTCAGGAACCAGCCCCGCCGAAAAAGAGGGGCCAAAGCAACTAAAGATTGGAATTGTTCAAATCGTTGAACACCCGGCCTTGGATAGCGCTCGCCAAGGGTTTCTGGACACACTGAAGAAAAACGGCTATGAAGAAGGGAAAAACCTTACTGTAGACTATCAGAATGCTCAAGGAGATCAGTCCATACTCCAATCAATTACCCAAAAATTTTCTTCCGCCAAATTAGATTTAGTCTTAGCTATCGCAACACCTTCCGCACAAGCTATGGCTAGTGCTAGCAAAGATATCCCCATTTTGATCACGGCTGTCACGGATCCGGTAGAAGCTAAACTGGTAAACAGCATGGAAAAACCCGGGAAAAATGTAACCGGTACAACCGATATGAATCCTATTAAAGAACAATTCGAACTGATGAAGACCTTGGTGCCTACAGTTAAAAAAGTCGGGGTCATCTATAATGCCGGGGAAGTAAATTCTCAGGTCCAAGTTGCTATTGCAAAGAAAGTAGCCACCGATCTTGGCTTAGAAATTGTTGAAGCAACCGTTACTACTAGTGCCGATGTATTACAGGCAAGTCAATCATTAATTGGAAAAGTTGATACCATCTACGTACCCACGGATAATATGGTCGTTTCGGCTGCCCAATCTGTTGTACAGGTTTCCCAAAAGAACAAAATCCCCATCATTTCTGGAGAGAGCAGCGTCGTAGACAAAGGAGCCTTAGCGACAATCGGAGTTAACTACAAAAAATTAGGTGAACAAACTGGGGAGATGGCACTTCGTGTTGTCAAAGGTGAGAAGCCTCAAGATATGCCCATCGAAGCTCAAAAAGAATTCGATACAGTTCTCAATCAAGCTGCAATTGAATTATTCGGTATAACTGTACCAGAGGATATCTTGAAGAAAGCAACTATCGTTAAGTAGTAACACCAGGACATGTTTCTCGAACCATAAATTGAAGCATAAATATCTTAGTTGATTAGTCGCAGCAAATTTAATTGGGGTGTTGAAGATGTTCACACAAATAGCGCTCGGTACAATGGAACAGGGTTTAATGTATGCTATCATGGTTTTAGGTGTCTATCTGACGTTTCGGATTCTCGATTATGCTGACTTGTCTGTAGACGGGAGTTTTACTCTCGGTGCCGCAACTGCGACATCGCTGATCGTCGGAGGAACTGACCCATGGATAGCCACTGGAATGGCGTTTATTGCCGGAACCCTGGCGGGGTTATTTACGGGAATACTTCATACCAAGTTTAAAATCACACCCTTGCTTTCAGGGATTTTAACAATGACAGCTCTTTATTCTATTAATCTGCGCGTGATGGGCAGAGCCAATATTTCACTCCTTGGGTCAAGGACAGTCTTCTCTGACTTTGCTAAGCTACCGTTCATGGAGGAGTACGGTGTCCTTGTGCTTAGCTTGGGTTCTGTGCTATTAATAGGCGCAGTCATTTATCTTTTTCTGCAAACTGAATTGGGCCTGGCCTTACGAGCTACCGGGGACAACGAACTGATGATTCGAAGCCTCGGCGTAAACACAGATCTCATGAAAATTCTCGGACTGGGTCTATCCAATGGATTAGTGGCCTTTGCTGGGAGCTATGTCGCTCAGAAACTAGAGTTTGCCGATGCCAGTATGGGAATCGGAATGATTATTGCTGGATTAGCTTCAGTTATTATTGGAGAAGTGTTGGTTGGAACCTCTTCGATTGGTCGAGCTATTCTCGCAGTAATCTGCGGGGCCGTCCTTTATCGCGCAATCATTGCGGTCGTCTTGCAGTTAGGTTTAGAAGCAACTGACTTGAAATTGATCACCTCTTTCATTGTTATTATTGCTTTGGTTTCGCCAACTCTCCGAAAAAAGATTGCTTCATGGAGTGCAGGGGTTTCGGGAAAGGAGGCTCAATGAGATGCTAAACGTTCACGAAGTGTTAAAGACTTTTAACCAAGGAACCGTTAACCAGAAGATAGCCTTGAATAAAGTAAGTTTAGAACTTTTACCTAATGATTTCGTTACGGTAATTGGTAGCAATGGCGCCGGAAAATCGACGCTTTTGAATGCTATTGCCGGAAACTTTATGGTAGACTCCGGAGAAATCTCCATCGAAGGCATACCAATCACGCGTCTTCCTGCTCATAAACGGGCAGATTTGATTAGCCGAGTTTTCCAGGACCCCTTATCCGGCACCGCAGCCTCAATGACCATCGAGGAAAATCTTATTATGGCCTTTCGCAGGGGAAAGGGCCGACGCTTACGCCGAGCCATAGGAACTAAGGAAAGAGATTTATTTCGTATAGAACTAGAAAAGCTCGGCCTGGGCCTCGAAAATCGGCTAACCAATAAGGTCAGTCTCTTATCGGGGGGACAACGCCAAGCTTTGACCCTTCTAATGGCAACACTGCAGAAACCCAAGCTATTACTTCTTGACGAACACACTGCGGCCCTCGATCCCAAGACGGCTGAAAAGGTCTTAGAATTAACCTGTGGGGTGACAGAACAGCAACAACTAACAACCTTGATGATTACCCACAATCTGGACCACGCTCTTACCTTTGGGAATCGAACGATCATGATGCACGAAGGTCGGGTGATCCTCGACATTAAAGGAATAGAGCGAAACAATATGACAATAAGTCGCTTGCTCGAAATGTTTGAGAAAGCCAGCGGATCTCACATGAATACGGACCGCATGATTCTAGCCTAGGGTTTTTAAGAGGGTAAATTGATTACCCTCTTTTTTTGTGCTCAATGTGCATTGCGAGATAAATTTCGGGCAAAATTCAAGTGAGTATGGATGGGATAGAGGTCTTCATTAATGAGTCAAGCCTCAGTTAATAACTGAACAATACCTGGAGTCACTTCTTCAAGGGTATCCCATTCCGGCCATTGTACAGGTTGACTAGACCAACATAGTGCAGGCACTGGATTTGTGGTATGCCCTTTTAAGGAAAAATCCTCGATATTTCCGTGATCACTGGTTAATATCCAGGCCACGTCTTCTTGTTCCTCAATAACTGAGAGAAAACCTCCAATAAAACTATCAATGCGTTCAACCAGACCAATTGCCTCATCCCAAAGTTGCTTGTGCCCTAAAATATCTGTCTGGAAAAATTCATATAGCGTGAAATCATAGTTTAAAGCCACGTTTCCTAAATGTTGGCCAGCCTCAAACGAAGATATAACGGTTACCTGCTCTCCCAATTGGATGAGAATCTCATTTGTCATATCTTGATATACTGCTAATCCTTCGTTTAAATCGGAAACACGTCTTAAGCGTACACCTCCCGCTAGAGCTGAGAGGGTGGACGCCGTGTGTTTTCGTTTCCCAGCCCTCACGGCATGATCGTAGGCATCTGTAAACGTATTGGCAAACACAACCGACTTCCCGGCATCAGCTAATTGCCTAAAGATACTCTTTTTATCAATGATTTCCGCCAAGAATTGATTGGGATAAGCACGAAGATGAAATCCAAGCGCTTTTGCTGCATTGATACCCGTCCAGAGTGTAGTCTGACCTGTCGCACTCTGAGGCGTACCCGATACTCCCAGGGTGGGGTCTAACGCTCTAAGGACGGTATTATTATGGGTAATGCAACGTTTTCCCCAGAGGAGATGCCCTCCCAACAGTTCATCCAGAACAGGGGTTTTCGCAGCAACGATGGGATTATCATCTTGTCCGCCCATACCAAAACCATCTACGAAAATCATCACCATGCGCATATCTAATTTCTCCCCTTCCTGTTCTAAGGGTATCAAAGTTTTTGCGGAAATACCAATACCCGATTGATGTTTCTCTAGCTGCTCTCCGGTTCTTTTCAATTGTGTACATAGAAAAACACGACTAAGACTAGTCGTGTTTTTCTATCGGCTACTCGGTCTTTTCTCCAAGCAGTTGCATTAAAGTTTCTTGTTCTTCTCGTAACTTAGCCAATTCATCGGCTAAATTTAAAGCTGTTAAGACGGCCGTCTGGTGAACACTCAAGCGAGGCAACCGTTGAGCGATCAGACGCATTTTCTTATCAACTTCATGCGCCAATCCTTGAATATACGGTGCTGTACCCTCACCGCGGACCACATGTTTTTCCCCAAAAATCTCAACGGTGATTTTGACTGGTTCATGTGCCACAATTTCCCCTCGCTCTCTATGTCCTGTGTCCCTTCTCGCCATAATTAGCTACTGGGACACTCAGCGCATCTTTTCTTTATTTTCGCCGTTCCGCGCCAAAATCCTGCTGAATTCCCTCTAAAATACGCGAATTCAGTAGATTTACTTCCTCATCAGTCAATGTCCGTTCTATTGACTGATAACGTAATGAGAAAGCCAAGCTTTTATGATCTTCAGGTATAGGGTTTCCGGTATAGACGTCAAATATTTCAACTTGTTGCAACAAATCCCCGCCAAGCTTTCGTATTTTGGCCATGACTGCTTCAGCCGATGTCTCAACGGTCACGACGACGGCCAAATCCCGTAGTATTGCAGGGAAACGGGGAATGGAATGAGCACGTACAGTATGTCTGATCCACTTAAATAAGGTGCTTAATTCTAATTCGAAAATAACCGCTCGTTCAAGCCCCCACTCCTTTTCCAGAGAGGGATGGATTTCGCCAAGGAAACCAACACACTGATTCTGAAGATAAAGATCTGCAGAGCGCCCTGGATGGAGTAAAGATTGATTTTCTGCCACACGAAATTCCAGCTTAAGCCCGAATTCCAAAGCCAGTCCTTCCATAATCCCCTTGAGATAATAGAAGTCATAACTGACCGGCTGATTCAGCCAATGCCTCTCACTCTTTCCTACAGCGACCGCAGCTACTCTTAATTCTTCCCGCGGAAGGTTCTTCAAAGGTTGCTCTTCTCCCCAATATGTGTTTCCGATCTCAAAAATGCTCACATCCATGTTTCGACGTGCGACATTCCGAGCGGCTACATCAAGGAGCCCGGGTATGAGAGAGGTACGCATTACACCAAGTTCTTCCCGCAAAGGATTGAGCAGGGGAACCTGATGCTTTGCGCTTCCCCATTGGGCATCTGATTCTGCGCGGGTGAAGGTATAGGTCAGTACCTCATCCATCCCAGACTGTGCCAAGACCTTACGCAACCGACGGCGAAACTCTTGTTCAGGGGTTCTCCTGCCCTGAGTTTGATCCCCTTGAGGAAGAGTGGTTGGGATTCGGTCGTAGCCAATCAGACGAGCAACTTCTTCCATAAGGTCTTCTTCGATCTCAAGGTCTGAGCGATAGGTCGGAATTTCAACCTGGAATAATCCGTTGTTTTCCTTATACTCAAAGTTCAGGTCCTCCAATACTTGGCGGATCTCTGATATCTTTAGCTCAATTCCCAGGACAGTAGATGTATGTTGGGTCGACAGAGTAATTTGGCGACGAGACGGGAGGTGCCTGACTTCATCTACAAGAGCAACAGGGCGGCCCGCTCCCAAGTCTATAAGCAAATCACAAACTCGTCCTAACACAGCCACAATTCCAGAGACGTCGATACCCTTTTCGAAGCGGTTCGAGGCCTCTGATCTAAGCCCTAAGCGTCGGCTTGTCCGACGGATGCTGACTGAAGAAAAGTGAGCGGACTCAATCATTAACCGCTTTGTATCCTTCGTCACTTCACTGTATAACCCACCCATCACTCCAGCCACTCCTAAAGGTTGACTGTCGTCCGCAATGAGTAATGTGTGTGTTTGCAGGGTCCTCTCCACGCCATCTAAGGTAACAATCTTTTCTCCTGGATGTGCAGGCCGCACATGGACATCTCCCTCGATTTTATCCCGATCAAAGGCGTGTAAAGGCTGTCCCATTTCCAGCATGACATAGTTTGTAATATCCACAATATTGCTGATGGGACGAACACCTGCAGCTTTGAGCCGTCGTTGCATCCACTCCGGCGAAGGCGCAATATGGACATCTTCAACCACTAACCCTGCATAACGCCAACATAACTCTTGATCCTCAATAATAATCCGAAAATCCGTGACAACGGGAAGGGAAAGCACTTGATTTTGCTCTGCCCACTTCGGTAAATGGGGCTTTTTCCGAGTGAGAGACGCCACTTCACGTGCAACATTCACCATCGCCAAACAATCTGGTCGATTTGGGTAGAGTTCTAAATCTAAGATACTATCCTCAAGACCTAAATAGTGCCCAAAGTTCTCCCCAATAGGAGCAGTTGGCGGTAAAATCAGGATTCCGTCCGCACTCCGATCTAACCCGATTGTATCATCAAGCAGAAGCTCTTCGCGCGAGCATAGCATTCCCAGCGAGACAACCCCTCTAAGTTTGGACTTTCGGATGGAGAGATCATTTGGTAAGTTGGCACCTACTAAGGCAACTGGAATCCGATCTCCAGTCAGTAAATTCTGCGCTCCGGTCACAATCGTTACTTCCTCTTGACTCACATTTACAGCACAAACCAACAGTCGATCTGCATCCGGATGTTTTGTCAAACTGACTATCTCACCTATAACTACTTTCTCAAATCCCTTATTCAGGTTCTCAACATTCTCAACTTCAATACCGCCACGGGTTAGAGTTTCTGCTAACTCTTCAGCACTCTGGTCTAAATCAACCAGTTCGCGCAACCATTCCAAACTGACTTTCATGACCTTTCCCCCTTAAAACTGTTGCAAGAATCGTAAATCATTATCAAATAAGAGCCGCATGTCTTCAATCCCAAACTTTAGCATAGCGATGCGCTCTACTCCCATACCAAAAGCAAATCCCGTGACTTCCTGCGGATTATATCCACCCATTTCTAATACCTTCGGATGAACCATACCTGATCCTAATATTTCTATCCATCCTGTGCCCTTGCAAAGACGGCACCCTGATCCTCCACAAAGCATACAGGAAACATCTACTTCAGCACTAGGCTCAGTGAAAGGGAAAAAGCTCGGTCTTAAACGAATTTCTCTAGACTCACCAAACATTTCACGAGAGAAATTTAAGAGAATCCCCTTAAGGTCTGACATGCGTATTCCATGATCTACAACAAGGCCTTCGACTTGGTGAAACATTGGGGAATGCGTTGCATCATCATCATTGCGATAAACTTTTCCTGGAGCAATGATTTTCACAGGGAGGTGGGGATGCAGTTTCTCCATTGTTCGAATCTGTACGGGAGAGGTTTGGGTTCGAAGCAGAATTTCCTCTGTGATGTAAAAGGAATCTTGCATTTCACGAGCCGGATGCTCCTTCGGAAGATTAAGAGCTTCGAAGTTATAATAATCCGATTCAATTTCTGGCCCTTCAGCAATTTGAAATCCCATACCCAAAAAGATATCTTCAATTTCTTCGATAACCTGTGTAAGGGGATGATAATGTCCTCGAGCTACACGAGTTCCCGGTAACGTAATATCAATTTGTTCGGTAGCCAATCTCTTCTGCAGAGCCATCGCGTCTAACTCTTCACTGCGTTCTTCCCACGCTTGTTCCAGACGGGTACGAACCTCATTTACAACTTGCCCCATAATTGGTCGTTCTTCAGCGCTTAGACTTCCCATCTGACGTAACAAAGCGGTTAGAGATCCTTTCTTACCTAGGACCTTCACTTTAAGCTCTTGGAGTGCTTCAGGGCTGTCCAACTCCCTAAGTTCTTTTAAGGCCTCTTCTCTGATGCGCAGTATTTCGCTCTTCAAGTAAATCACCCTTTCCAAATCCATCTCGGAATCCTTCTAACTGACACTTGCTATCAAGGCATCTAAGCCATTTCTTGCTTAAGTAAATGGCGTTAATCAATTTCAAACGTCCTGTTTGAGTCTTGCCCCGCACTCCAACCTCAAAAATTCCTGTTCATCAGGGAAAAGAATAAAAAACTCCCGCCCCTTGAAAGGGACGAGAGTCTATTCTCGCGGTACCACCCTAGTTTGGCTGATTTAGCCACACTTAAGTCCCTGTTAACGGTGGAGACCGGGCCTGCCTACAAATCAGCGGGCCACTCCCAGGCGAAATTTAACCTCTTCAAACATGAGGAGGTGGATACCTTCTTAGCTGGCTCACAGTCTTAGGCCATGCCTCCCTGAGAAGAAAATACTCCTTTGTAACCTGATCATCGCTTTTACTAACTATGAATACGTTCTAGTATGTTAATAAACAAAATTATAGCATATTAGTTCTATGTTTTACAAGAAACCCCTTTGGCGAACAATCTCATAAAGCAAGATCCCTGTAGCCATTGCCACGTTAAGGGATTCTACTTCTTGGGCCATCGGAATCGTAACCCGTTGGATATCCGCATCTCGAAATGATAGAGATGGGCCCTTGCCCTCGTTTCCAACAACAAGGGCAAGGGGGCCCTCCGATAGTTTTGTCTGGTAAATAGGAACCCCTTGAATATCCCCCATCAAAACCCGTAATTCCCGTCTCTGACAAAAGTCCAAAATATCCTCTGGCTGTTGACTAGGCAGGATGATTAAGGAAAAGACAGCCCCCATGGTACTGCGTAACACTTTAGGATTATATAAATCGACAGTTCCTGGGGTCAAGCACACATAGCGAACTCCGGAAGCCAACGCGGTGCGCAGAATAGTTCCTAGATTGCCAGGATCTTGAATTCCATCCAAAATAAGCACTACTGATTTTGAATCAATATGTAAATCTGACCAAGTATAGTTTGTTTGACGTACCACAGCCAGGATTCCTTGAGGCTCTTCTGTTGAACTCATTTTACGAAGAACTCGAGCATCCACCTCTTCAAAAGGGATGCTTCGCTCACGTAGCTGTGCAAGCAGAGGCTGCCATTCTGACGGCTCACGCTCTAAGCAAACAAAAACTTTTTTGATTGGCGCATTTCTGAGAACGCCCTCCTCAACAAATCGCCATCCCTCAATTATAAACAATTGAGCCTCTTCACGGGCTTTGCGCCTTTGTAAAGAGACTACATATTTGACCTGCTCGTTTTGTAAGGACTCAATTATCCTAACCACCTCCAAGGGTAGTGAAACTGGCTACGCCAAGTCTTCGGCGTCCGTCGGCGATAGCTTGGCAGCAACTATGCCCCAGCCTCATATAAGAAAGAGGATGCATTTGCACCCTCCCTAATTTATCCTTTGATTTGCACTTTGGCGACATTAACGATTTCTGTAAACGCTGCAGCATCACTAATTGCGAGTTCTGCTAACATTTTCCGATTGACTGTAACTCCAGCCATTTTTAAACCGTTCATCATACGGCTGTAAGACATGCCATTCATTCGGGCAGCTGCGTTAATTCTTGCAATCCAAAGCTTGCGGAAGTTGCCTTTATTGTCTTTTCTGTGGGCATAGGAATAAGCTAAAGACTTAAGGACTTGTTCATTCGCCGGGCGATAGAGCTTGCTTTTTCCCCCACGATATCCTTTTGCTAACTTCAATATCTTTTTGTGGCGTTTATGCTTGGTTACGCCTTTTTTTACACGAGCCATTACGAAGACCTCCTTTTACCTCAAGTTTTATAGATAAGCGATTATACTGGCAATTCGTTTTGCATCGCTTTTATGCATAATAGTTGATTTACGTAGATTTCTTTTTCTTTTGGGTGACTTCTTCTCCAAAATATGACTTGTAAATGCATGCATACGGACAATTTTGCCCGTTCCTGTTTTCTTAAAACGCTTTGCGGCGCCACGGTGTGTTTTCATCTTTGGCATTTAGTTTTATCCCCCTTTTGCTATTAGTCGTGTTTAATTGAAGCTAAAATCATAATCATATTTCGACCTTCAAGTTTTGGTTCACGCTCTACTGTTGACTCTGCTTTGCAAAACTCAGCCAGTCGGATACATAAAGCTCTGCCAAGCTCAGGGTGAGTCACTTCCCGTCCGCGGAACATGATCGTTACCTTTACTTTATCCCCATCCTGCAGAAAGCGTTGGGCGTTTCGAGCTTTGGTCTCGAAGTCATGATCCTCAATATTCGGACGCAGTTTGACTTCTTTAATTTCCATGCTTTTTTGCTTTTTGCGAGCTTCTTTATCTCGTTTAGCTTGTTCGTACTTGTACTTGCCGTAGTCCATTAGCTTGCAGACCGGCGGTTTAGCCGTCGGCGCAATCTCTACAAGGTCTAACGATTTCTCGATGGCCAAGTTCAGTGCGTCTCTAGTCGCCATGATCCCAAGTTGTTCGCCTTCTTCACCAACGAGACGAACATCCCGAACCCGGATTTCGTCATTAAGTCTTAAGTCCTTGCTAATAAGAAACCACCTCCTAAAAATTTTATTAAATTCAAAAACAAAAAGACGGATGATTTACCACCCGTCTTCTAAACAATCACGAGCAAACACTAAGCTCAGGACCAGAAGATACCTTATCGACGAGCGCCGTAAGGTGAGAAGCGGATGGCTTCTGCTTGACATCAAATATCTTACCTCAAAACTATTCTCTTGTCAATTCCAAACCTTGACATTCTTTTTTCTTCCCAATCCACTGCTGTTTTCTTAGCTCAACATATTGCACTATAGTTCAAATCTAATTATTCTTCTTTGAAATTGGCTTTCAGCATTTTCTTACTCTTAATTTCCCCTTGGACGAGCTCTATAAAAGCATCGATCGTCATTTTTTCTCCAGCATCCCCCTGTCCGTACCTTCGAACTGCAGCCATATTAGACTCGGCTTCCTGATCCCCGACGACCAACGTAAATGGAATCTTTTCAGTTTGAGCCTCTCGAATCTTATAACTAATCTTTTCTTTGCGCTCGTCTGTTTCCACTCTTATATCGAGTTCGTTGAGGCGCGAAGCAAGGGATTTAGCATACTCGTGATGCCGCTCACTGATCGGCAGGATACGTACCTGGATCGGTGCCAGCCAAACAGGAAAAGCTCCCGCATAGTGCTCTGTTAAGAGAGCAATAAACCGCTCAATGCTTCCATACACAACCCGGTGAATCATTACTGGACGATGCTTTTGACCGTCTTCTCCGATGTAGGACAAGTCAAATTTCTCTGGCATTTGAAAATCGAGTTGGATCGTTCCGCACTGCCAAGTCCGGTCCAGGCAATCCTGAACATGAAAGTCAATCTTAGGCCCGTAGAAGGCCCCGTCGCCTGGGTTAATCTTGTAATCTATACCCTTCTCTTCTAAAGCCTCTTGAAGGGACTTAGTCGCTGTTTCCCAATCCTCATCCGAGCCCATAGAATCTTCGGGACGCGTAGACAATTCGACATGGTATTCAAAGCCAAAGACTTTATAGAAATAATCGACTAGCTCAATAACTGCAATAAGCTCTTCCTTAATTTGCGAGGGGAGCATGAAGATGTGTGCATCATCCTGAGTAAAGTTTCTAACCCGGAGTAATCCATGGAGGGCACCCGAAAGTTCATGACGGTGCACAAGTCCCAGTTCCCCTACTCGAAGCGGCAGGTCTCGGTAGCTACGCATTTTTGTCTTATACATAATCATGCCACCTGGACAGTTCATCGGTTTTACTGCATAATCTTGATCATCAATTTGGGTAAAATACATGTTCTCTTTATAATGATCCCAATGTCCAGATTGTTCCCACATTGAACGATTCAAAATAATTGGAGTTTTAATCTCTTGATATCCGCGTCTGCGATGTTCCTGTCTCCAGAAGTCTTCTAGGGCGTTACGCAAAATCATGCCTTTAGGATGGAAAAACGGGAACCCAGGACCCTCATCATGTAAGCTAAAAAGATCAAGTTCCAGACCGAGCTTACGATGATCACGCCGTTTTGCTTCTTCTAATTTAAACAGATGATCTTCCAAATCTGCTGGTTTTGCAAAAGCCGTTCCGTAGATACGTTGGAGCATTTTATTCTTCTCACTGCCACGCCAATAGGCACCTGCCAGGTTCATAAGTTTAAAAGCCTTAATGTTTGCCGTTGAAGGCAGATGCGGTCCTGCACAAAGGTCTGTGAAGCTCCCTTGAGTGTACATAGAAATCGTGGCGTCATCAGGAAGACCCTCGATGAGTTCAACCTTGTATTTTTCGCCCAGTTCACCAAAATGGCTCAAGGCTTCAGTTCGAGAGACCTCCCTGCGCTTAAAATCATGCTTTTCTTTGACAAGGCGATTCATTTCTTTCTCTATGCTTGCTAAATCATCAGGAGTAAAGACATGTTCAGAGTCAAAGTCATAGTAATATCCCTTAGCAATTGAGGGGCCGATACCGAATTTTGTCCCCGGAAACAGATTGCCTACAGCTTGAGCCATCAAGTGTGCCGTGGAGTGCCTTAAGACGTCTAACCCTTCATCACTATCTATGGTTACGATCTCCACCGCCGAATCCTCAGTAAGCGGACAGGAAAGATCCTTCATCTTATCATTAACTTTCCCTGCTACAGCTACCTTGGCCAATCCCCTTGAGATGGAGGCTGCAAGTTCAGCGATAGTCGTACCTGGTTCAACCTCTCGTATTGAGCCGTCTTTTAAAGTAACCTGAATCATCAAAATCACTCCTTATCTATTATAAAACTTGGATATCGCCAAGCCATAGGTGCAGGCGGTCCCTTCTCGCCATCCTTGGCTACAGGGACACTTGGCCATCCTTGGCCAGCGGTAGCCTTAGTTGCACCTATGCTTGGAAAGTATATAACGCAAGTTTATACTTTCTGACTGTAAAATAAAAAACTCTCGTCCCTAGTAGGGACGAGAGTTTACTCCCGTGGTTCCACCCAATTGAAAGGCTCAATAAAAACCTTTCACTCGATCTCCCTTAACGCGGGGAACGGCTGAGCTTACTCATTTCAGCCCAACACTCAAGGGTGGTTTTCTCCTGTACCTTCGCGAGAAATGCTCTCAGCCTTTGGCATTCCCTCTCTTACACGATAGAAGTTCAGAATACTCTCCCTTTCAACGATTTATAATTTATGTGTGCTCAATGATAAGTCTAACACATTAATACAATTCCTTATTTCACATAATAGCAAGGAACTTTATTTATTATAACAAAAAACTCTCTTATCTGTCAAAACTTTTCACATAAGGAACACCCTTCGCAATCATGTACGCGATTCCCAAAAACATTCCTAATCGTTTCTAGAGTGTCTTTAAACCCTTCGTAACGAATATGTAAAGTAATCTCGCGGGGTGCAACAGCAATTAATGCACTCACCAATAAATCTTCATACCCTAGCTCATTGACATTGTCGAGTTGGTAATCCTCAAGAAACTGATGGGTGACTTTAACCCCGTCCTCGTTATAAAGATGAAACTTCCCCTGAGGTGTCATCCCAACATGCAAATACTCCAGTCGTGGTTTTTGACTATCTACAAAATGTTTTAGCAGTTCAATAAACTCTAAGTATTCCTTTTCAACAACATACTCATCAATGGCGAATTCTACTGCTTTATTCACTTCGTTCTTATACTCTTGGGCACGAAACCTTAAAAACCCTTCAATGTCAAAAACAGCACTATGGTCCAAACAACTCAATATTTGTGTAACCAAGCTTGTCTTGCGGTTAACACGATATCCTCGAACTTGCCCTAAACCTTTATTCAAATAATCCAAAGCCTTATTAAGCAACATTTGCCAATTCTCTTGCTTTAAGTATTGCCTTTTCTTAAGCATCTGTACCACGTGGTCTTTTTCCCAATGAAGCAAAATCGTCTCAGCTAAGGCGTTTGCTAAATAATAACGGTGGATTTTTTGGACCATACCATCATTTTCCATCGCTTCCAACGAAGAATCTTGAAATTGACACTGAATGATCCAGCGCTTCCCCTGCTGATGTTCTATGATTTGAAAGGGGAGTTCTTCTTGGTCGCGCAGTTCTCGTAAACGTGCACAGATACTCTCCCGATAATATTGCGTCCCTAATTGCACGGAATGTTCCACTGGCACCCCTCCATAGTAGAGTATATGACCTTCTTTAAGCCATATTTCGGTTGGGCCAATCTCTAAGCACTTTTAATTTTAAAAATGCCTTCGGACATTCCTTAATATTTCCAGAAATGCAATATTTCATTCTTCTATCATGCATTAACGAGAGAAATAATAAAGCCTCCCTCTAAGGGAAGCTTTATCATTATGAGGATGGGCTATATGAAACTCCATTTTATTCTCCTGCATTGACTAGTAATTCTAATACGTAGTTAGGCAGAGCAAAACATCCTTTATGAATTTCAGTGTTATAATACTTTGTTTTGAGTCCAAGACTGTTCCAAGCCTTATCATCAATATCGCTCAATGGATCATATGTTTTTGACGCAAAGCCAAATAACCAATGACCTGACGGATAACTAGGAATGTGAGCCTGATAAACCCTGCAAACTGGGAAAAGCTCTCGAATACGCTTATGAGCTCTTTGCATAGATTTAGCATATTCCTGGTAATAGGGACTTTCATGCTGGTTGACGAGAATTCCATCTTCCTTTAAAGCTTTATAACAGTTTCCATAGAACTCTTTTGTAAACAGCCCTTCCCCGGGACCAAACGGATCAGTAGAATCAACGATAATCAAATCATACGTATTTTCCTTGGAACGAACAAATTTTAGTCCGTCCTCAAAATAAAGCTGTACTCTTGGATCATCAAACTTACAAGCGGTCTGGGGAAAATACTCTCTGCAAACGTCTACAACCATTTTGTCTATTTCTACCATGTCAATTTTTTCAATGGTACTGTAACGCGTCAGCTCTCTCACTGTTCCGCCGTCTCCTGCACCAATGACCAAAACATTCTTAATCTTAGGGTTGGTTGCCATAGGCACATGAACAATCATATCATGGTAGATAAATTCATCTTTTTCGGTAACCATCATCAAGCCGTCCAGAGTGAAAAAATTGCCAAATTCCTTGGAGTGGAAGACGTCAATTCTTTGAAATTCACTCTGGTCTGTATAGAGGGGCTTATCCACCTTGATGGAAAAGCGAACATTGTCTGTGTGTTGTTCTGTGTACCATAATTCCATTGTTATTCCTCCAGTACTCTGATGTTCTCAATGGACATATCCTCTGTACCTGTTAAGGAGCTCCCTTTAGCCTTGGCATAAGCGATATAGTCAATGATTTCTTCTGTTATGCGTTCTCCCGGTGCCAAAATAGGAATCCCAGGCGGATAACACATAACAAACTCTCCGCTTATATACCCTGTACTGTCTTTGATGGGGATGGAATGTTGGTCGGAATAGAATGCTTTCTGGGGTGCCATCACAACCTCTGGATTGATATACTCATGATCAAGCATTCCCGATTTATCTCTTATATATAGTCTTTTTATTTCGGAGAGAGAAGAGACAAGACGTTCCAAGGCCTGTGCACGATCCCCAACAGAAATGATTGCCAAAATGTTGCCGATATCACCTAACTCGATCTGTATTCCATAATCATCACGAAGAATATCATAAACCTCAATTCCTGCCAGCCCTATTTCTCTGGTATGGACAGAGAGCTTTGTATGGTCAAAATCATACACTGAATCTCCGTTAATCAGTTCTGTGGAAAAAGCATAGTAACCGCCAATTTTATTGATTTCCTCCCGTGCATAGTTTGCAAGGGCTGAGGCTTTTTCAAAGATGCTTTTTCCGCCCAGAGCTAGATTGCGTCTAGAGATATCCAGAGAAGACAGCAGAAGGTATGAGCCGCTGGTGGTCTGAGTCAGGTTAATCGTTTGTCGCACATGACCAGTGCTAAGACGATCACCTTTCAATAGAAATGAACTTTGCGTAAGGGATCCGCCTGTTTTATGCATACTTACTGCAGACATATCTGCTCCCGCCGCCATCGCACTGATCGGCATGTTAGCCCCAAAGTAGAAGTGTGATCCATGCGCCTCGTCTACAAGGACATACATATTATGCCGATGAGCAAGTTCTGTAATGGTCTTTAAATCAGAGCAAATACCATAGTAAGTTGGATTATTGATAAAGATTGCTTTGGCATCCGGATTTTCCGCAATGGCTTTTTTTACATCGTCAATGGACATACCTAAGGGTATCCCCAGCTCTTTATTAACACCCGGATTAACATAAGCGGGGATTGCACCACTGATGATAAGTGCGTTAATGGCACTTCTGTGGACATTTCGCGGCATGATAACTTTATCGCCCTGTTTGCAAACGCTCATAATCATTGCCTGAACACCCGAGGTGGCGCCGTTGACCATAAAGAAGGCATGATGAGCACCGAAAGCATCAGCAGCTAATTCCTCTGCCTCCTTGATAACGGAAACTGGGTGGACAAGGTTATCTAACGGTTTCATGGAATTAACATCCACTGAAAGGCATTTCTCACCCAGAAATTCTGTAAGCTCCGGGTTTCCTTTGCCCTGCTTATGTCCCGGCACGTCAAACGGTACAACCCGCATTGATTTATATTTTAGTAGCGCTTCGTAAATCGGCGCCTTGTCTTGCGAAAGTAAATGCATAAAAACCACCACCTTTCCCTAACATTATAGTCATTAGAGATTCATGCATGATATCATTCAAGATCACCGCAGGTATTCCAATTCATCTCACAAACGGACTAGAACTTGTTGTTATATAGTCTTAAGTGCGAGGCAATTTTGCTATAAAGAGTACTTGGCTGACGCTAAGGCGCGGGCTATGGATGGCCAAGTAAAATAAAATTACCCATTGACCTAAATCAATGAGTAAAGAACAGCTCTTTTGTTGACAGACAGGTCTATTACAAAAGATAACCTTAATTTCATATGGTGGGTTTGAGAGGACTCGAACCTCCGACCCCCGCGATGTCAACGCGGTACTCTAACCAGCTGAGCTACAAACCCATATGGTGCCGATGACCGGAATCGAACCGGTACGGATGTTAAGTCCGCGGGATTTTAAGTCCCGTGCGTCTGCCAGTTACGCCACATCGGCTAATGAATTGGAGGCGGCACTCAGATTTGAACTGAGGAATAGAGGTTTTGCAGACCTCTGCCTTACCACTTGGCTATGCCGCCAGAGATTATGGAGCGGGTGACGAGATTCGGACTCGCGACTTTCACCTTGGCAAGGTGACACTCTACCACTGAGTTACACCCGCATTATGGTGCCTCAGGACGGAATCGAACCGCCGACACGAGGATTTTCAGTCCTCTGCTCTACCGACTGAGCTACCGAGGCATAATCGATGCTGGTTGTTCGAAGTTCACTGCCTGATCTCAGGACCATGAAATCACGAACTGTGATTCAAAAATGGCGACCCCGATCGGACTTGAACCGACGATCTCCTGCGTGACAGGCAGGCATGTTAACCACTACACCACGGGGCCTTACTCATGTTCGAGGTACAATATTCGATATTTGGATCTTCGAACATAACCCCTATATTTCCAAAGTCTTTCCCGAGGATCTTTCAAACCTCGTAATCAACTTCGAATATCAAGTCTGGTGGGCGATGACGGGCTCGAACCGCCGACATCCTGCTTGTAAGGCAGGCGCTCTACCAACTGAGCTAATCACCCGAGAACTGACGATTATCAGTATACACAAAAATGAGCAATGTGTCAAAGCCTTTTTTCATATTTGCATATATAAATTAATGGCAACCTTTCCAAATACCACTACAATCTTTACCCTTACATTTCTAACAAGATAAATCTGGTATCTAGAAAATTTCCAGTCACATAATATTCCTGACTAGAAATATTTCGTAATCGAGATAGTTGCTCGTTCAACAACAGACAAATATAAATAGGAGGAATAAACCAACTAATATTAGTTCGAGGATATTTTCTTTTGTTTTACGATAACTTCTTCGATACTGAGTGAGCGAGTATGCTTAGTATGTGACCACTGCTTGTCTTTACGATTTATGAAGCCCAAAAACACGATTGGAATCCAACTATATATGAAAATCGGATATAGAATAAGCCCTACATAGGCACGCCAAGGTAAACGGTCAAGTGCCAATGCCGCTACTGGGTAAAGATACTGAAAAGCAGATAATATCTGCCACCCCGTCCATGGCATTACTAATGTAAATACATGGGTGTATTGAGGTTGGAAGGCATCTATAAGATTCGTCAACATAAAGAAAGTAGCAATCATTACTAGTGCAGGCTGAAAAAGGTGAATGGCAGCATCAAAGTACATGATTTTCTTTTCTCTTATTCCCTTGATAATTAAGGGGAAAAAATATCGTCCCGCTACGTCGACCTGCCCCTGTGCCCATCGTTTCCGTTGATGCCAAGCTTGGATAAAGGTCAATGGTTTTTCATCATAGACCACAGCATCATGTGCCCACGTCGTTTTAATTCCATAAGACAGGGCTTTCATGCTAAATTCGAGATCTTCTGTTAAGGAAGTTGCTCCCCAACCAAATTCTTTCAAAACGTCTGTGGAAATGCACATACCTGTTCCACCCAGCACATTCGAGAGACGACCCGTGTTAAACCTTGCAAGTTGCAACATTCGATTAGTTACCCAAAATGCAATGGAAAATGTATTTGTTACCCAAGTATCAAACGGATTTTTAGAATCTAAATAGCATTGAACAATTTTATGCCCTTGGCAAAGCTTGCTATTCATTTCAAATAGGAAGTTTTCTTTAACGAGGTTATCCGCATCAAAGATGATTATTGCATCATACTGTCGCTCCATCTTAAATAGACGATAGAACATCCACTCTAAGGCATACCCTTTGCCTCGCTTTTCCGCATTGAATCGACGGTGTACAATAGCACCAGCATTTTTTGCAATTAAGGATGTCTTATCTGTACAATTATCTGCTACAACAAAAATATCGTATAACTTCTTTGGATAATCAAGTTGGAGTAAATTTTCTATCAATGGCCCAATAACAGCCTCCTCATTATGGGCGGCAACGACTATTGCAAAGCTCTTCTCGGGCGTATGTATCTTAACCTCTGGTTTCCTGTAAAGTCCAAACATTGAAAGAATAAAGTAATAAAAGGTTAAAAAGATGATAATAATTTGAATCGGCAGCATGATGACATTAAATATCTGCGTACCCGTAATTCCTGATAGAAAATCCACAGATTCAACCCCTTTCTTAACCCATAAAATTCTAACATAGGAATGGCCCCTATGCAAGAAGATATCTACGACAATTATAGACAGTTTGTCCACTTTTAGCTTGTACTTAACTTCTATTTTCTTACCTCTATACTTAGAACTATGTCTGAGATAAGATTTATCAATGAGCAACTAAACTTTTCTGAAGACTAATTTAAATACGCTCAAATTATAGCCAGGCAAAGGCAATACCCTAACAGTCAAGGTTCTAAAGGATAAAAGGGTACATGTAATATTATACCCATATCGTTTGAATAGGTATATAATAATTTTATAGTTGAACCTCTAAATAATTTATCAGTATTAGGTTAAAACAATATTATCTACCTTATTATCTGCGCCGTTCATTTAGCTTAAGTAAAAAGAACATAATTAAAGAGCCTATAAATAATAAAAATAGAAAACTTGCTTTTATACCAAAACCAAGTGAATACCAGTAAACCTCTCCAACACGCGATCCAGATACCCATGGAACAAATGAGCGAAAAATATAAGCAAATCCTCCTCCTATAACAATAAAAAGTAACAGGGCTGAAATCAATAGTAGTATACCCATTACACCTGTAGGAGTATCCAAGTGCCAACGTCGTATTATATCACGTTTCATCCACTCTAATTCTGTATTGAACATCCTTATCCGTCTACGCCACATCTTCCTCACCTCATCCTTATTCTATGAGGGAATTAGCAAAGTGTTATGTAAAACAGAATACAACTAATGGTAAAATTATGTATAAAAACGATCACATTTGGTTAAAATCGCAAGCAAGGAGGTGGATATCATGCCAGTCCCTGCACCAGATGGAAAATTCGTACATTGTTCCTATTGTGACCAAAAGTTCCGTTTTGGATATGACGCAAGTCTACATGAAAAAGAGAAACACCCCGACCAGCTGAAATCATCCAGTTTATAACATGCAGTTATAACATAACTACAAATAATAGTAGAATCTACTAAACAAGCAAAAGGGTTGCCTCAAATAAAGGCATCCCTTTTGTTTGTGCTCGTTTCCTTGTCGTCAATCTTTAGACACCGGCCTTAGACAACACACAGGTCACCTGTGCCTTCCAAGGCCCTCTAAAAGAATAGCTTACCTTTCATTCCTCCACACCTCACGATGCGCCCTCTTTGGCGCGCGGTGAAACCCCGGTGCTTCTTTCGGGCTTGGCGATGACCTACTTTCCCAGGTAGCTATGCTCCAAGTATCCTTGGCCCTGGAACGAAAGGCACGATAGTGTCCTGTGGACAGTATCGCCGAGCCACCCACCCCAAAGGAAGACTTCGTGGCGAAGGAAAGCTTTTCGCCACACTGCGACTCATAACGCATTCTCCTGCAGTGTGGATCCGAACGGGTGGACCCCCGCACACAAGTATTTAATTTACAATATACCTAAACACAGAAAGACTATCTCGTTAGAGATAGTCTCTCGCTTGTTACCTGGCGATGACCTACTTTCCCAGGAGCTATGCTCCAAGTATCCTTGGC
>NZ_JAMHFY010000003.1 GCF_023897015.1 Desulfosporosinus nitroreducens
TGCTAGTTATATTGAAATGATTTTCTATAAGGTTTTTCTGAAATTAGGGTTGATTTTTATTAGCAGGATTATTCTTAAACCCATTAGTATAAATGCCGTCCCCTCAATTAAGTGGTTGGACGGCATTCGTAGGATAATGGAATCTTATTTGAAAGTCAGCTGTTAAGGGTATTCATTAGGCGAAGAATTTAATAAATGAACGTTACATACCCATAAACCTTGCATAAAGGCTCTCCCTCGTGATTTTACGTTGGAGGGCCTTTGTAATAGTTATATGATAAAACTGCATACTATAGCATAAACGTGCATTTATAACTGTGAAAACAGCATATTGCGTGATATAATCAGTTAGAGGAGATGTCAAGTATGTTTGCTGAAGAACGTCAAGAGCTAATCCTTTTAAAGTTGAAGTCTCTCGGAAGGGTATTTGCAAAAGAGCTTGCGGAAGAATTTCAGGTTTCCGTTGATACCATCCGCAGAGACCTCACATCAATGGAAGAGAACCGTCTTTTGAAGAGAACACATGGAGGGGCAGTTCCTTTATCCAAGGTTAGAAGATTTCCAATGGATGATTGTATTAGGTATAGTGAGGGAACAGAACACCAAAACGCAGTAGCTAAGCTTGCTATATCTTTTATAGAGCATGGTGACACTATATTTATCGGTGGGGCCAGTATCCACTATGTTTTGTTGAAATATCTCCCAGCCGATCGCAATTATACTGTAATAACGAATTCACTCATTATTGCTGGAAAACTCCAAAATCACAGTAATATCGAAACATATATAGTATGTGGAAAGGTCAAAGGTGAAGAAGGAATCGTCGATCCTTTGGCTACTGAATTTGTGAGAACCTTACGATTAGATACGGCTTTCTTAACTGGTGGAGGAATTTCTGCAATACATGGACTGAGTAGTTCAACTCCCGAAGGAGCTATTTTTCAAAGAACTGTAGCTGAAGTTTCACGTCGAACGGTATGCCTCGCTAATTTTGACAAGGTAGGAACAGAATTCTTTTCAAAGACCATTGATTTGAAGGATTTGGATATTCTTATTACTGACTGGGAATCACCAGATGAGGAAATTGAGAGAATCAAACGGTTAGGTGTTAAGGTCTTAATTGCAAAAGAGAATTAAATTTCAGCAAGTAGTTGAAATATCAACGGTAGTTTTTCTGGCTAACTGCCTATTAAAAACTACTTAAAGTTTCTAAAAGAGGAGTTTAATATGTATAAAATACCTTTTTCACCACCTGATATAAGCGAGGAAGAAATTGCTGCTGTTTCAGAAGTTCTCAGGTCTGGATGGATTACAACAGGACCAAATACTGTTTTATTTGAGCAAGAATTAGCTGATTATTGTGGTACCCAGTACGCCGTTGCCTTAAATAGCGCTACAGCAGGTATGGAACTGATTTTAAAGGTTTTAGATATAGGTGGAGAAGATGAGGTAATAACAACGCCTTACACCTATACTGCAACTTCAAATGTACTGGTTCATCGAGGTGTAAAGCCAACGTTTGTAGATGTTAAGAAAGATAGTTTTCTAATTGACGAAGAAAATATTTATGAGGCCATTACGCCGAAAACGAAAGCTATTATGACGGTTGACATAGCAGGAGTGCCTGTTAACTACGATGCTATAAGAAAAGTCTTACACATTAAAAAACGTGAAGATATTACTTTGATTTCCGATTCCGCACATTCTTTTGGAGCGTCATATAGGGGGCAGAAGGTTGGAGGTCAAATGGATTTCCATGTTTTTTCCTTTCATGCAGTAAAGAACTTTACAACGGCAGAAGGAGGAGCAATTACTTATAATGACAATAGTTTTTGTGGGAAAGATGATTTGTATAAAGAATTTAAGTATACTTCCTTACATGGACAAAATAAGGATGCCCTATCAAAAACGCAAGCAGGAGCATGGAAATACGACATTTTAACTGATGGATTCAAATGTAATATGACCGATATCATGGCAGTAATAGGGCGTGTTCAACTTCGACGATATGAAGAAATGTTGAGAAAAAGAGCAGAACTCCATGAAATATATAGCCAAATACTAGGTGCCAAGGAATGGGCGATCCTACCATTTGAAAAAAACGGTGAATTAGAGACAAACTATCATTTATATACTTTAAGATTGAAGGATTTTAGTGAAGAACAAAGGGATCGTGTAATACAACTGTTGGGTGAAAAAAACATTGCAACAAATGTTCATTTTATGCCGTTACCAATGTTTACGCTATATAGGAACCTCGGTTATAGACTTGAAGATTATCCAAATGCACATGCGCAGTATGTGAATGAAATAACACTGCCTCTTTACTCGAAGTTGTCCGTGGATGAAGCGGAATATGTTGCAAAGGAGCTTATTCATTGTGTTGAAATTCTAGTGGATCAAAAAAATACGCATCGTTCATAATGATAAAAAGTCGCTGTATTATGCAGGGATTAAACTGAAGTCGATCAAGACATGGTTTTGATAGAATTGATTTTGAGCCAGTTACGATTTTATATGGAGGAAATGGTTCAGGAAAATCAACAGCCTTAAATGTGATTGCAGAAAAAATAGGAATCAATCGTTTTTATCCTCCTGAGAGGGTTTTATTATGATGAAATTATTAAAATTGCATATTTTATAACATAGAAAACCACGGCTTTCGCCGTGGTTTTAAACTAAATATACATTTTTAATAGGTCGAGACATTCTAGGATTTGTCGCTTATGCTTTATTCATCTATAATTCCAAAGCCTCTCATGGCGTGGATGATATGCAGCTTCATAGCAGTTTTGGCCCCTTCAGCATCTCGTTTTGATAGAAACTCCATAATCATTCGGTGATCATTCAAAGTATTCTGGACCATTTCTTCATTTGTGTCAGATAAAAGAACTCCCTTGTCAATGGCTTGATACAATATTGGCATCAAGCGATTCATAAATTCATTATGTGTAGCCTTGGCGATAGATTTATGAAATGCTTGTTCAACCTCAGTTCTATCTTCCTTTTTTAGTATTAGTTCTTCCTCAAGTTTACCATAGTACAGAATACGCTCTAGCTCCTTATCCGTTGCCCGTTTTGCAGCATAATAGGCTGATTGAGGCTCAAAGATCAAACGCATTTCATATAAATCCTTCATATTAAGTTGAAAGGTTGAAAGCTCTTTCAAGCCAAGCACTTCGTTTAACTCACGGTTATTCTTGATATAAGTTCCTTTTCCACGTTGAATTTCTAAAACATTATAAGCGACTAAAATACGAATTGCTTCGCGTAATGTAGTACGGCTGACTTGTAATTCCTCAGAAAGTTCGTTTTCGTTAGGGAGCTTATCTCCCAGGGCGTACTTTTTATCTATGGTAATCATTGCAAGGATATTGTCGGCAACATTTTCAGCCAGACTTCTTTTGTCCCTTGTCATGTGCGTCCTCCCTCAAAACAGATTACCCTTATTATACTGTATTGAGGCATCTTTATAAAAGTAAGATGTCAAAACTAGCAAAGCAATTCAAGATCAGATTAACAGGGTGGAGAATGTTGGATGGTTGCATCACTCTGTTCTTGGGGGAATAAGGGGAAAGCGAAATGGGAAAGAAATGGTACAGCATATATCTGACTAAAGGATATTTAGAAATGGAATTAACATCTGGACTGATAATCAACATAGTTTAGCAAATTACGGTTTTGAAAAAGATAGCTTTCCAAGGGGAATGGGACGATGAGTTTTCAGTAATAGACTGGGTCAGAGTGTAGGGTTTAGCGACGCGCTGGGTGTATGGATGGCGTCGAATGGTTATGAAATGAATGGATCTATGAGGGCGATCTATCATAAAGGTCCTTGGTGTGAATCAAACACAGAGAACTATCTTACAGAATTACAGGCTCCAGTAAGTAAGAAAAAATAAGATGACAACTCTTTTCTTACGGAAAAGGAACAGGCAGGTTGTTTTGAAACAACCTGCCTGTTCCTCTGTTTTCATACTAGAATTTTAGGCCATGTTTATTCATGCGATAGAGAAGTGTTGGACGAGAAATACCTAGATATTTAGCAGTCTTTGTCTGGTTATAATTATTCTTTTCTAATGCTTTAATGAAAAGACGTTTCTCTAGCTCTTCTAAAGAGAAACCAGCCTCAGGAAGATTTATAATCGGCTCAGAAGTTTCTTTTAGGTTATCTAATAATTCGCTGGGCAGGTGAACGGGTAGAATTTCATTGTTTTGGCAAACAATCAGCGGTCTTTCAATGGCGTTTTGCAACTCTCTTATGTTGCCTGGCCAGTCGTAACGTGTCAAAATCTTCATAGCGTCGGGGGAGATTTTTTTAGTATGGGAAGGATCAAATTTCTCAAGGAAATGATTAACCAGCAGAGGAATATCTTCTTTCCGTAATCTTAGTGGAGGCATTTTAATTTGCATAACATTTAATCGATAATATAGATCCTCTCTAAAGGTTCCCTTAGAAATGGATGCGGAAAGTTCAGAATTAGTGGTAGCAATGACCCGTACGTCAATCTGGATGGTTTCAGTTCCCCCGACTCTTTCAAAACATCTTTCCTGCAAAACACGCAGTAGCTTTACCTGCATACTTATTGGCATATCACCGATTTCATCTAATAAAATAGTGCCTTTATCAGCCATTTCAAAACGACCCTTTTTTCTATTGGTTGCACCAGTAAAGGCCCCCTTTTCGTGACCAAATAGTTCGCTTTCCAACAGTTGTTCGGGTAGGGCAGCACAGTTCACAGCTACAAAGGGCATATTAGCACGGTTACTGGCCTTATGTATTTCAACAGCGGCAACTTCTTTGCCTGTTCCACTTTCCCCTGTAATCAAAACTGTTGCATTTGTTTTGGCAACCTGTTGAATTAGAAGGATAACCTCTTTAATGGCATCGCTTTGACCAATCATTTTCCCGTATTTCTTGCCTAACTCCTGACGCAAAAAATTTACTTCATTTTCTAAATTGGATAAATGAAGAGCTTGTTTCACTTGCACTTTTAATTCATCAAGTTTAAAGGGCTTAGTAATATAATCGGTCGCTCCAATTTTCATGGCTTCAATCGCAGTTTCAATAGTGCCGTGAGCGGTGATCATAATGACAGGAATCTTGGGATTGATACTTTTTAGCTTCTTTAACACTTCAATGCCATCGATATCAGGCATCTTTAAATCTAATATCACCGTCGAGGGTTCAGTCTCGAGAGCCATTTCAATACCTTGCAGACCTCTCGTTGCAGTAACTACTTGATATCCTTCATGACTTAAAGCCCTCTCTAAGGCCCAACACATTCTCTCTTCATCGTCAATTACCAGTATTCGTGGTATCAAGAGTATCACTCTCCTAGGAAGATTGTGGTGCGACAGGAAGCTCAATTATAAAGGTAGTGCCTTTATTAGGGACACTATTCACTTCGATCATTCCGCCATGCAATTTAATACTTTGATAAGAAATTGATAGCCCAAGACCCGTACCAGCTTCTTTGGTTGTGTAGAAGGGGTCAAATATTCGTATCATTTCATCTTCAGAGATACCTTCTCCGGTATCAGACAAACTGATGATAGCCATTTCCTCAGTTTGCTTTGTGACGATATTTAAATCACCGCCGGTTGGCATTGCTTCAGCAGCGTTTACAATAATATTTACAAATACCTGCTTAAGCTTTTCAGTATCGGCTAGGATCCTAGGAAGTGAATTATCTAGGTGCAGTTGAACTTTTACCTTTTGTTTTCGCAACATCGCAGCTGAAAATGATAGGACTCCCATAATTAGATCATTGATTGAACACTCTTTAATTGATACTTTGGTAGGACGGCCAAAGTCAAGCAGTTCTTGAATCACCATATCCTGTCTGTCCACCTGCTCATCTATGGCCTTCGTATATTCCTCGATACCACTCATTTGAGAGTATTCCTGCTTCATAAGTTCGACTAAGGTTTTAATAATCCCAATCGGGTTACGCAGTTCGTGTGCTACCCCAGTAGCCAAACGACCTAGTGCAATAAGATGTTCAGATTGCCTCAGTTGATCTTCTAAGCGTTCCTTTTCAGTTAGGCTTTTGGCCATTCGGTTAACTGCTTGGGCCACTTGACCCAGCTCACCAGTCATTTCTGGCAATAGGTGGTGGATATCATATTCCATGCGATGTAAGCCTTGCTTCAAGCGGTCCACGCCGGTGGTGATATTTCGAATCGTCCTAAGAGTAGCAAACATAACCAATGCGAGTACGCCCAGGGTGAAATAACGAAGCAATTTTCGATAGAAACTGCTTTGATAAAAGAACGGGTTAAGTCGTTCTCCGGCCCACATTACGGCAACCACTTTCCCTTTTAGTACAACAGGTGCAATGTACTCAACTACTTGGTCATCAAAAGAACCGGATATTCGAAAGAGGGGTTCATTACCCATCTCGGCAGCTACCAGGCCGGACTTAGTATTAGCGAATATCTCTCTCTCCCTCTGGGTTTCTTCTTCCTGCGAGAGATTACGATAGTTATGCAGGAACCCTAGTACAGTAATTTTCTCTGTTTGGGGAACATATAAACCGAAACGAATCCCCGAATTTGATGGTATATAGGGCTCGACAACCCGAGTAAATTCGCTGTGCAGAAGGAGCGATGAGATATCTGGTTCAATCTCTAAAAATTCTAGATTCTTGGAGAGTTCCTGATTGGTGCTTTTAACAAGGGCAGCCAGTCTCTGCTCTTTATCAAAAAAGATAACTTGATCCGTCTGTGAAGCGAAAAAAATATCGTACATTAATGCTAATAATGGTACAAGCATAATAACAGCGAAAATAATAACTAATTGATTCGTTAGACTTTTTCCTTTGGAAGACGATAGTAAATTTTTATGGATCCTCAAATTCACTCTACCTCCAACTATCAGGGGGATCTATGAATTGACTTATATAATACATATGACTGTAGCAAAAGATACATACCACAGTATTCGTGAGAAAACAGCTAAAAAATCTAAGAAATAGGATGATGAAGTAACTAAATAGAGATATCTTGCTTGGACTTAAAGCAGTAAAGTACAGCATTTGCTACACTACTTTTTTTAATGGTCATTATAAATGCTTAAAATAAAGGCTTATGCCTATTGGCACAGTATTTGCTATATAGAGAATTATATCACAAATTAAGGAGGGGAGATATCTTTTAAATACCTTTTTGAGCTAACAAATTAAAGGAGAGATTGGATATGAGTAAAGCATCCAAATCGAGCTTTTTAGAAACTATTATTTTCTTGGGTTTATCCTTTTGCGCTTATTTTGTAATTTTCTTTAATATCGATCAACTAAACCAATTCTACCTGAGTAAAGGAATTATTCCTGCTTTTAGTCTTTTAGGCACAGTAATTTGTATCGCTTTTTTGTATGGGACAGCGGTATCACACGTCTTAAGTATCCTCGGCTTAGATAGCAATCATTAGAAAGGGGGCTTTTAGCGATGGCAGGCGAAGCAATAAGTTTAGTTGGAGAAGTTATGAGATTTATAGATATCACCCCGAAAGTGGGTTTATCTATGGTAGGACTTGGATTTTTGGGGGGTGCATTAAGTGGCTTTCTGGGTAGTGGGGGGGCTTTTGTTATGACTCCGGGCATGATGGCCCTCGGAGTTCCTGGCATCGCAGCAGTGAGCTCAAACCTTGCTCACAAATTTGGTAAGGCAATGGTTGGAGCAAGGAAGCACTCTAAGATGGGAAATGTAGATGTTAAGTTAGGGATCTTTATGGTGGCCTTCCTTTTACTGGGTGTCAGGTTAGCGGTTATTCTGAATGAGTTGATATTTGCCAGTATGGGTAAGGAAGGTTCAAACCTGTATATTAGTGTAGTATTTGTGGTTCTTTTATCCGGACTTTCGATCTTTATTTTAAAGGATATTTCTAAACCGAGCGCTAAGAATGGATTGGGTGAGCCTTCGGGTTTTGCTGCTAAACTTTCGAAAATTAACCTCCCACCCATGATTTACTTTAAAGTTGCAAATGTTCGCGTATCCCTGTGGTTTGTTGCTCTTATCGGTGTGGCAACTGGGTGGCTGGCAGGAACTGTTGGTGTGGGTGGATTTATAGGAGTTCCCGCCATGATATATATCCTGGGTATACCTACGATGGTAGCTGCAGGTACAGAATTATTCTTAGCAATTTTCTCCGGTGCCTCTGGTTCCTTTCAGTATGCCATGAATGGTTTTGTGGATATTCGTTTGGTTTTGCTGCTATACCTTGGTTCACTGTTGGGTCTCCATATTGGGGCTAACGCAACCAAGATGGTTTCTGAATTGCAAATTAAACTAGTAATGGCCGTAGTTATTGGTATGTCAGCATTAAGTAGAGCCTTTGCCATTCCAAAATATTTAGTGGACCTTGAAATGGCTAACCTTTCTCAAGGCGTTGCCAGCATTCTTGATTTGTTAGCTTCAGTTACATTGTTCGGTGGTGCAATAACTGGAGTATTAATGATCATTCGTTATATCATTCGTTTTAAACAGGTCCAAAAGGTCGATTCACAATATGCTCAGCCGAGAGTACATCCAAAACGTGATTCTGCCTGAGGATAGATACCCATAAACTATGGTGAGGTGATAATTATAGTATGAATGGTAATCCATTAAAGGTGCTTCTTTATTTTGATGGTTCTGAGCATTCTTTATCTGCAGCTGTTTATACTGCCAACCTATTTAATAGAATACCTAACATGCATTTAACCATCGTACATGCTCAGGAAAATATCCAAGGCTCTAAACTAGAGAACTCCAATCTGAGGGAAATTTGGTCGACTGATCTTATCTTAGACTGGGAAAAAACCTTATTGGATAAAGTAGAATTTAAGCACAAAAGTCAGTATTCTAAAATAATCGCCAAAACTCATGAGATATTTTTTGAGGCAGGTCAAAACGTTAATCAACAGGTTATTTTTGCCAATTCAAATATTCCCGATACTGTAGAAGCGATTATCAATTTTGCGACTAAAAAGGAATTTGAATTAATCATTATGGGTACGCGAGGGCCAAGTAGTTTGAAAGGTTTAGTATATGGCAGTTTGGCGCATAGTGTGTTAAACAAATCCGATATACCAGTGTTGCTGATCAAGAAACTGCCTCAAGAATTTGTCGATCGGTTTTGCTCATCACCTTCAGGAAAAAATCGTGGTAAAGGACGAAGAAATCATTTGTATTGGGTAAAAACTATATAAGTGAAAGTTGTAAGCTAAAAGTCTAGGAGATAAAAAAACTCCTAGACTTTTAGTTTGACAGTAATAAAAAAGTCTCGGAAAAAAATAAAGGCTTTAGTTTAAAAATCAGCACGTAATTTGTAAGATTAATTTCCGCGCATGATATGTCTAGAGGTAGAGATAAGTTCTTCAATTATGGTAAAGTGATTAAGCTGATAAAGACTTATTAATATATGTGACTCAGGCAGGAAATAGTTGTATAATACCCACTGTAGATAATGTGAAATCATTCTTTGCTTAGATGTTAAAATATGGAGGTAGTACCATATATGACAAATCCTTTGTTCATTCTGGTGGGTACAGTTATTTTTTTAGTTTACGGCGGGCTTAATTTCTATATCGGCCTGCGAGGATGGCAGGCCTTGTTTAGTTATGTGCCATTCTTAAGTTCTAAAGTATATTGGCCTGTCTTTTTACTTCTAGCCTTCTCCTACTTGCTCAGTCGGTTTAGCGAGAAATTCCTTCCGACAATGCTATATGAAGGAATGACCATTGCAGGAGCTTATTGGATAGCCTTTATGTTCTATTTTTTATTAATTATCACATCAATTGACCTTTTGAGATTGTTTGACAGATGGTTGCGTCTAGTACCGCCGGAAATAAAGCGGAGCTTAAACCCTGCTTTGGGATTGAGTGTTTTTATATTAGTCGTTGGTATTGTAAGCTTCGGAGTTTGGAATGCCAGCCATCCCAAGATCAATCATTATGATTTGTCAATTGCTAAACAAGCTGGGTCCTTAGAACAGTTGCGCGTTGTCATGGTTTCAGATATCCATCTAGGAACGATTGTTCATAACGATCAGCTGACAAAACTAGTCAATCAGGTAAATGGGCTAAAACCTGACCTGATTCTGTTTGCAGGGGATGTGTTTGATGAAGATATAGAATCAAAGAATAAACAGCAAATATCAGACACCTTTCGTATGCTAAGAGCATCTTACGGTGCCTTTGCGGTGCTTGGTAACCATGAATATATTGGTGGAAATGCCGACGAAGCTATCAAATATCTAGGTGAAGCAGGGGTTAAGGTATTACGGGATACTTCCCAGGAGATCGCAGGAAGTTTCTATCTTATTGGGCGAGATGATTTATCAGGGGCGCGGTTTAATGGTACTAAAAGGCAAGACTTAGCAACAATAATGCAAGGAGTAAACCATTCGCTTCCCATATTATTAATGGATCACCAACCCTCGCATTTGGAGGAGCCCGTTGAACAAGGAGTGGATCTACAAGTATCTGGGCATACACACAATGGACAAATGTTTCCCATTCAGTTTATTACACAGCGAATTTTTGAACAGGACTGGGGATTACTGCGCAAAGGGGATTTTCAACTCATTGTATCATCAGGTTACGGAACATGGGGTCCGCCGATTCGGATAGGTAATAATCCTGAGATCGTCGATATTACCATTACATTTAACCCATAAATAGGGCAGAACTAATATTCTCTCCTTGCTATATTGGAGTTGGAGCGTTATGTTTCAACTTAGATCTTGAATTAACGAAAGACGAAATCAGGAAAATCACGCATAAGAGCTTTAAATCTCAAACGAGTTGAGAAGTTCTATCAGATCAGTTAAGGAGAAAGGTTTTATTATACAATACTTGACTAAGCCGATCTTTTGTGATATTTTTACGTCTGTTTCGTCTATATATGCTAACAAAACAACTGGCAGGTTTGGGTATGAATTAGAGATTTTTGTTAGAACCTCTATTCCTCCCATATCAGGCAATTCTGAATCCAATAAAACAACTGATGGTATACATTTTTGGATTCTTTCAAGAGCTTCCAAACCGTTGGTAACTGCGTCGACTGAATATCCTTCTTCAGCTAGAACCTCTATTAATAGACGACGGATTCCTTCATTGCCTTCAACAACTAATGCCTTTTTCAAATGCTGTTTCACCCCCCGAAATATGATGATACCAATTTGCGAGACTTGTTAATCTATACAATTGTGGTGCAAATCTTTAGTTATTAAAAGTTACAAAAATCGATTTATGCTTGTACATGCTAATTTACGATGCTGACATGACATACAGTACTTTAATGTAGAATTAATTCTAACACTTTACAGTACCAATGGTCAATGTTAATAATACCGATAGGCGCTTCAAGCCCCGTTCTATATACCCTATAGTGGAATCGAAAGGGGCTATGAAAAATGGCATTTAAATATTTGGGTCATCGAATCAGAGAAGAGAGAACGAAGTATAGACTTACGCAGGAACAACTTGCAGAGATCGCGGAAGTTAATGAGTCATATATAGGTCAAGTAGAGCGGGGAGAGAAGAACCCTAGCCTAGAGACAGTAGTAAGTTTAGCAAAGTCTTTAGGGGTCACGGTTGATTACCTCCTTCAGGAAGAAGTTAACGTTAAACCCAACAGTTTAATAAATGAGCTAATATCCATAACTAAGGATAAAGATTCTGATGAGATTAGGCTGATGGTAAACATCTGTAGAATGATCAGCGAGTACACAAACAAAATTACGAATAATACACGTATATAAATACTCAACGGAATGCTGGTGAGTCAAGTGAGATAATGGAAGCTCTGGGAGAAATATTATTCTTCTAGAGCTTTTATGTATGCAAAGTGCTCATTAAATACTCAAATTTAGCGTTGACGGAAGGGGAGATTAATGATAATATAAATCACACAAGCTAATGATACTGATTATCAATTGCAAATATCTGCAGTTCGGAGTGAGAAAGATGCCTTTAACAATGCTATCCCCAGGTAAAGAGGCTGTAGTTGAAGCATGTAGAGCTAAAGAAACAACGAAAAAGTTTCTGGAGGGTCTAGGGATCATTCCTGGAGTTTCGATATCGGTTATTTCCGAATTTAGTGGGAATTTAATTGTAGCAATTAAAGGGTCGAGATTGGCCTTGAATCGGGGAGTTGCGCAGCAAGTAATGGTACAAGCATGATATTATGGGAGGTGAGTGATTTGGAAAGGACTCTTAAAGAACTAAAGACGGGGGAAAAAGGGGTAATTATTAAAGTTTTAGGTGAAAAAGGTGCAGTCAAAAAAAGATTAATGGATATGGGTATGACCAGTGGGGCAGAGGTGTTGGTCAGAAAGGCAGCTCCGTTAGGAGACCCTATAGAAATAAACATTCGCGGGTATGAGCTAACACTCAGGAAGGCTGAAGCGCAAAACATTATTATAAAATAAAGGTTGCTCCGAGGTGGAAGGAGCTTTTTTTAGAACATATATTGAGAATGGTTATCAATTTCGGGGGTGAGAGTTTGTGCCTTTGAAGTTTGCCTTGGTGGGAAATCCAAACTGCGGGAAAACCACCCTGTTTAACGAAATCACAGGCAGTACGCAGTATGTTGGAAACTGGCCGGGAGTAACTATAGAGAAAAGAGAGGGGAAAGCTAAGAAGATACAGGAAGATGTACTTATCATCGATCTTCCGGGAATCTATTCTTTATCCCCTTATTCGATGGAAGAAATTATTGCCAGAGACTACATCATCAATGAAATGCCGGATGTAGTGATTAATATTGTTGATGGTACTAACATAGAAAGAAATTTCTACTTGACAATCCAATTAATTGAGTTGGGAGTTAACGTTGTTGTTGCCCTGAACATGATGGATGCAGTGGAAGCAAAGGGAGATAAAATTGATCTAAAAATCCTTGAAGGATCTCTCAAAGTCCCAGTCGTACCGATTACTGCCAGTAAAGGCAAGGGCGTTACAGAACTCTTGGAAAAAGCTCTAAATGTAGCGCAAACAGCCGCTGCGGCTGGCGGCTCGCCACTGCTTCAGGAAATACATAATGAAAGCATAGTGGCAAGTATCGAAGAAATTGAAAACCGCATTATTCCCACGCTAGAGAGCAAGGTCCAAAATCCGCGCTGGACGTCGTTAAAGTTATTAGAGGGCGATGAAAAGGTTCAGGAAGCTTTAAAGGTGTCTGTTGAATCGTTGAATCAGATAAAGGTATATCAGGAAGATCTGGAAAAGAAGTTTGACATGGATATCGAGACGATTGTTGCTGATAGCAGGTATCGCTTTACAACTGATGTGACACGTAAAGCTGTAAAGAAGAAAGCTCAAGCCTCCGACTTAACGATTTCCGATAAAATTGACAAAGTGGTAACTAATAGGGTTTTGGCAATCCCGTTGTTCTTAGCTATGATGTTTGGGATTTTTTCAGTAACCTTTGGTACAGTCGGTTCTTCCACCATCGACTTTGTAGACGGATTAGTGAACGATACAATTGCGACGTTTGTCTTAAGCTTGCTTGAGGGAGCAGGAGCAGCAGTTTGGTTGCAGGATCTTATTGTAGGCGGGATTATTGGTGGTTTGGGCAGTATGCTGGTATTTGTTCCTCAAATCATGATCTTGTTCTTCTTTCTAGCCATTCTTGAAGATACTGGGTATATGGCAAGAGCTGCGTTTGTTATGGATCGACTCCTTCGAAAACTAGGCTTGAGCGGGAAATCATTTATTCCTATGCTGATTGGTTTTGGGTGTACTGTTCCAGCGGTAATGAGTACGAGAACCTTGGAAAATGAGAAGGATCGTCGATTAACGATAATGCTTGTTCCGTTTATGTCTTGTGGCGCCAGGCTTCCCGTTTATGCTCTGTATACAGCAGCTTTCTTTGCAAACAATCAAACTATGGTAGTCTTCTCACTTTATTTGTTGGGTATAGCAGTTGCAGTCTTATCAGGAGTTTTTCTCAAAAAAACCATTCTAAAAGGTGAAGTAGCCCCTTTTGTGATGGAATTGCCTCCATACAGAATTCCTACATTCAAAGGCTTGATGATTCATATGTGGGATCGTGGTAAAGGTTTTGTCAAAAAAGCAGGGACGATAATTTTTGCAGCAGCAGTGGTAATCTGGTTTTTACAATACTTTAACTTTTCGTTCCAAGCAGTTTCTGAACCAGCTGACAGTATTCTTGGTGCTATAGGAAACGCTATTGCTCCTGTCTTTGCCCCGCTAGGTTTTGGAGACTGGCAATCTGCGGTAGCCTTACTTACAGGTTTTATTGCCAAAGAAGCGGTTGTATCCACTATGGGTATCTTGCATGGTGTAGCAGAAGCAACTGAAAGCTCCACAGACTTAATAACTGCTCTCCGGACAGTATTTACTCCCTTAACAGCCTATGCCTTTATGGCGTTCTCACTGCTTTACCTTCCGTGCATGGCAGCTTTTGCAACGATTAAACGTGAGATGAATTCCTGGAAATGGACGTTGATCACTGTAGGATATTCAACAGGTATAGCTTGGGTAGTGGCATTTCTTATCTTCCAGGGCGGAAAAATGATGGGTTTTAATTAAGGGTTTTAATTAATCAAAAGTGAAATGGGTGGTTTAGATGATCAATTGGATTATTGGCGGGATCATTTTTGGAGCGACTGTATTAATCATTGTTCGGTCAATTAGTCGCATGAAAAAAGGAGAAAGCGGCTGTTGTGGTTGTACTCAAAGCAAGTGTAATTGTGCTGTGAAATAGAACAACAGAAAACAATGCCGGCGTGAGTAATAAATATAATTCGTAGGAGGCGGTAAGATAATGAGTATCGTGCTAGTTGGTGGTCATGACAGAATGCATAGTGAATATATGGGCATATGCTCCAAGCGTGGACATGATGTAAAAGTCTATACCCAGATGCCTACTAAGTTTGATAAGGTGATCGGATCGCCTGACGGAATTGTTTTATTCACATCGACAGTCTCTCATAAAATGATTCACACTGCAGTAAAAGAAGCAAAAAGAAAGAAAATACCGGTATTCAGAAGCCATAGCAGCAGTGGCGCTTCATTAGACAGACTGCTGGATGAACTTGAAGAAAAGATCATTTAAAGAATTCGGGACATAAGTTGATATAGACGATCTCAGGTGGAGGAAACGTCAATGTTTCAATACATTCAAAGACTCTTACGACCTCAACACTTCCACGATATTATTGAGTGTCTGGCAGCTGCTCTGGAAGCTAAAGATTTGTACACTAGCGGTCATTCTTCCAGGGTGGGGGATATGTCTTATGATTTGGGGCGAGCTCTGGGTCTGAAAGGCTCAGAATTAGAAAATATTCATATTGCAGCACACCTTCATGACATAGGTAAGATGGGTATTTCTGAGAACATTTTAAACAAAAGAGGCAAACTTCTTCCTCATGAATGGGCTCAAATACAAACACATCCAGAGATAGGTTATAAAATTTTAGCCAAATCGAAAGGGCTTAAGCAAATTGCTGAAATTGTTCTGCACCACCATGAACGATGGGATGGGAAAGGCTATCCTGGTGGTTTACGTGAGAACAGAATCCCTTTGGGCTCAAGAATAATAGGAGTGGCAGATGCTATCGATGCCATCACCTCGATACGGCCTTATCGGAAGGCCTTGTCTTGGGAAGAATGCTGGGAGGAGGTACTCTTAAACAAAGGCATACAATTTGACCCAGTGGCGGTTGAAGCTTCGGAAAGACTGTGGAAAAAATGGAGAGACAGATGCCTTGAGTTACATAAGGATGATGTAGAGGTTAAGATTAACGTCGTTTAGTTTTAAGCCCTGGAGATATTTAAATCAGAGAGCATTTGGATGTGCGTTACTCAGATATGTAACTCAAGTTGTGTAAATATATAGTTTGAAGACTTTTTTAGCTGATACTTGAACTATAAACATATAATGAGGGAAGGGGCCGTTTAATAACGTTCCCCTTCCCTCATTAATTTTGCGCTTTGTTTATTTGAGTGCTTCCCCGATGGTCCGACCAAATTCCTGACACTTAATGAGAGCATCATCATCTGGGCTCCAGGTTACTCTCAGCCCTTCGTTAAGCAGCTCAAATTTGGCGTGTTCTAATTCAGTATAAATAAGCTTAGTATTTTCACCGCTCCAACCATAACTGCCAAAAGCAGCACCTTTTTTATTTTTGAACGCTAATCCTTTGATCATTTCCAGGATTCCAGCGACGGCAAATGATATTCCTTTATTAATGGTTGGTGAACCGATAAGGATCGCCTTGGATTTAAAGACTTCTGTAATAATATCATTTTTATCGGCATGAGTGGAATTACAATTAAACAATTTAACCGTAACATCTTTATCACTGAGTTTGATTCCAGCTGCTATTTCTTCGGCCATCTTTCGGGTACTGTTCCACATGGTATCGTAGATGATAGATATTTGATTTTCTTGGTAATCCTTAGCCCATCCCATATATTTATCGACAATTTGCAAGGGATTATCACGCCAAATGAGGCCATGACTTGGGCAGATCATATCAACAGGCAGGTTAAAGCTTAAGATTTCAGTAATTTTATTTTCAACGAATTTACTGAACGGAGTTAAAATATTGGCATAATATTTTAGGGCTTCGTAATATAATTCTGCCTGATCGACTAAGTCATTGAACATATGCTCAGACGCTAAATGCTGACCAAAACCGTCATTGCTGAAAAGAATATTATCTCCGGTCAAGTAGGTAAACATAGTATCAGGCCAATGGAGCATTCTTGCCTCAATGAAAATAAACTCTTTTGAGCCAAGGCTTAGTTTATCACCAGTTTTAACGGGTACGAAATTCCAATCTTGATGATACTGACCTTTTAAGGATTTGATGGCATTGGCGGTACAGTAAATGGGGGTATCAGGGATTTCCCTCATTAATTCTGGTAAAGCCCCACTGTGATCGGGTTCCCCGTGATTGGCAATGATAAAATCGATCTTATTTAAATCAACTTCTTTCTTTAAATTAGCAACAAACTCTTTAGCAAAGGGTGTCCAAACACAGTCAATCAAGGCTATCTTTTCGTCTTGGATAAGGTAAGAATTATAGCTGGAACCACGGTTTGTAGAGAGTTCATCACCATGAAACTTTTTTAATTCCCAATCAATTTTACCTACCCATTTTACACTCTTGTTAATTTCAAAACTCATAACATACCTCCTGAATTTTATTTAGTATAAGTTTATACATGTTTTAGGTTAACGTTGGTGTTAGCTAATTTGAAACGGTTACGACCATCCTGTTTTACTTGATAGAGAACGGTATCCGAGGCCTTAATTAATGTTTTCGGTAGATTTGTAGGATTAGCATGTCCAATAGATACCCCTAGACTAATCGTGACTTTTGGAATGATTAAGGAAAGACAATGTGGTATTTCTATTGAGGGAGTCCTTTAAGGATGTCGCTACTTCCTTAAGGCATTTTATCCCTTGTAAGTAACCGTAAGTATTATTATACGCCATATAGAAGTCGCTGTCACACAATATGAGTACTATAGCTTCACGATCGCGTCCCGCAAGTAACCATAGCTGTTCGAGAAACTGATCAAAATAACCGCGATTAGCTATACCTATTAATCACCGACGGAGTAGAGAAAACTAAGTTCTTGATTCGTTTTCTAATTGAGACCTCTCTTTGAGTAGAGTCTTTGCTAACGGGCAGAAAATATACAAGCATAGAAAAGTGAGGGTAAGACCATCGTTGACTTCCACTTACATTTACAAGTAGAGCACTATCCTTATGAGTCAAGTTAATAGGTGCATTGTAATGAAAGTAGCAGGGTCAATAAGTCAATCTAACCTAAGGAAACATACAATGCGTGTAGCTTAGATAGCGTTCATAGATAAATAAATATAGGGTGTATAAATATAGTTGTCATATACTTATTATCTTCTACGTTCTTCACGATAATCCTGTATAAATAAAGTAATTAATTTGCAAAGACTATAAAGTGAAAAACAGTCTAAGAAAGGCTGAATTCACGACTGACCGTAGTTGTTAACAACTAGAGAAAAGCCTTTACTTGATGTTAAACCAAGCAAAGGCTTTAAAACTTAGGACAATTTTACTGTTTAAAGGCTAGTTTGTGTACGATATTTTCATAGCCATGACCGATTTGGGAATTATCAAAGGCAGCAATTGCAAAGGAGTAGGTTTTAGCGAGATCATCGAACTGAATATCTTTATCAGACGTAGTTTTTAATTTGCGGGAAATCTCTAGGGTCCATACACCGTTTTCCCATTTGCCTTTAGCTTTGATGTCAGCAGGATCTCCGGTAATTTGTTTAGCGATCGGACCAGGTATGAAGTCTCCCTCTTTCATTGTCTTTATATAGTCTGCTGTGAAGGGCTTAGTCTTATCGAGACCGTCAACAATTACATAGGGATTTCCGTTTACTGGTGCTCCATCAAAAACTAATTTGGGTGCTGATTTGTCAGCAGTCACATTATCTTCATACTCTTTTGCACCGGGGTCAGCGTGGCGACCTGCACCACTCTTTGTGGCATCGTTAGGATCGTATTTAACGCTATCCATGAACTGGTCATGCATCAGACCTGGTTTGTCGGGACCAAACAAGGAGTTCTGGCGAACATATTTCCAGTGCCACATATCCAATAATTCATTCTCAGCGTTTGTCCAGTGTTTTGTTACCGATTTTCCTTCTTTATCAGTAGCAACGTGACAGGTTACGGCGCAACCGGCCGTATTAAAATCTTTTGTAGAGTCATTGATGTTCCAGTTAATGGCGAGTTTATCCTCGTAGAATTCATTGTAAGGTTTTTTAACCAATTTGCCACCTTCAAGAATCCAGGGGCCACGTGCTTTGGAATCAGTAGGATCTTTGTATTGAAGCAAGAAGTAAACATTCTCAGCATCATAAGCTGATTTCATGGAGACTTCGGTGTTGCCATTGTCGAACTTTCCTCCTGTACCCCCTTGCAGAGCACCGGCGTTCGATAGAGTCAATTTCATCTCTGGTGCATTAGTCCAGAAATCTTCTGAGGATTTGCCATCTACTGTTGGGGCAGCTGTTGTTTTTACGGCTGTTAAAGTATTTGCGTCAGTCACGGGAGCGGGAGCGGGAGTTGGTGTTGTATCGGGTTTAGTACCAGCACCAGCACACCCTGTTACCACCGCCATCGAGAGGACCATTAGTCCAATGATTTTTACTAGATGCTTTTTCATAGTTTTCCCCTTCCTTATTGTTGTGTTGTTTTACTATGACCCACATTCTGATGACAAGTCAGACACGAAGTATTATTCTGCAAAATCTCTGTATGCGGAAACATTGGCGCAAATTCTCCAGAAGGCAGTAGAAGATTCTTCGCTTTCGGGAACTCACTACTGCCAGTATGGCAGGAAATACAAGCTGCAGGGTTGATCTTCGCCTCTATTTTGTCAGGAATCTGGTTAGTAACTTGTAGATATACTTCATTTAATCCAGCAACTTTGCGCTTAACATACCCAGTTGTACCAGGATCAGCATGGCATTTTAAGCAAGTGACATCTTTGTGTGGTCCTGCTGACCAAGCGACTACAGACGGCTTAATTTGATGACAACTTGCACAAAAATTTGGTTGAGAGGTGTAATGCATACCAATCACTATAGAAATCCCTAGAAGTACGATAGCGAGCGATGCAATAATAATAATTTTTTTGGTCTTATTGCTCGGGCCGCTCAACTCTCGATCAAGCATGTTTCCAGTTTCATTGTCGGTGGCCAAATTTGTTTCAGCTCCTACTTAACAGCAACAACCTAAATAGAGTAGAGATTGTCGCATGATTTATGGTTCCCATATTGATTGGATTATATAATGAGAATGAAAAAAAAATTAGGGTCAAATGTACTGGTGTTCACTAGTACATTTGACCCCCTCATTTTGAAAAAGGACTTAATGATTTAGTCCTTTTTCAAAGACATAATTGGCGAGTTGGACACGACTTGTCAAGTCCAACTTATTCAAGATACTGCTTACATAATTACGAACGGTGTATTCACTAAGGAAAAGATCTTCAGCAATTTTCTTGTTGCTTTTACCTTTAGATACCTCAATGAGTATCTCGCGTTCTTTATTGGTTAAGTTTATTAATTTATTAGCATCAGTTGAATGTGTCAGTGCGCGATTCATTAGCCTCAAGGTTTGCTTGGGATCAAAAAGGATTTCGCCCTCGACAACTTTGCGAATAGCATCTCGTAAAGCCTGACGACCAATCTCTTTGAGGACATACCCGGAAGCGCCAGCTTTGATTGATTGTAAGACGGCCTCTTCATCCCTATAAGATGTGAGCATTAGAACGCGAACCGTGGGTTGACGTAAAAGAATTTGACGACAAGCCTCTACTCCACTGCCATCGGGTAAACGAACATCCATTAGAATGACATCTGGGCTCGTTTGCAGAGACTTCTCTACGGCCTCTGCTACACTACCTGACTCGGATATAACCTCGAACTCTGAATCCTCAAGTAAGGCCGTCAAACCCATTCTAACCACATCGTGGTCATCAACAATCATTACTTTATGCTTTTTCAGCATTATGACCACTCCTCTCTAATTGAACCATGACTTGAGTACCTTGGTCATTAGTAGTAATTTCGAGTTTGGAATTTAGCAGCTTTGATCGCTGGTGCATACTATCAATTCCATAGCCATGTAACCCAGAGATCGAAGATAGTTGGTTAGCATTTTTTTTCTCGAATCCTATTCCTCTGCCATTATCCTTAATGGTCAACCTGTAGAGCTGTTCATCTCCACATATCTCAACAGAGATAATAGATCCTCCTGAATGTCGAGCTGCGTTGGCTAATGCTTCTTGCATTATAAAAAAAGTATGATCTACTGCATTTGGAATAAAGATAAACCAGATTGGGATATTGATGGAAACCTCAAGCGTTATGTTTGGAAATCCTTCACGATATTCATTTAACATCTGATGAAATCGGTGTTCAACGGCTGCTTGTCCATAATCATCTGATTTAAGTCCATGGATGTATCGTCTTAACGATTTAATTGTTTCGTTATAACGGTCAATAACTTTGGTTATTAACTCTTTGCTCCGGACGGGATCATGATCAATGAGTTCAGAGGCTCGATCTAAGAGCATCCCTGATCCATAAAGAGCTTGAATCGCCCCATCGTGGATATCATTAGCAATTCTTTGACGTTCTGTGCAAAGAGTTTCTAGTTTTTCAATTTTTTCAATATTTTTTTCATACTCCAAACGGAAAACAGAGAGAATTCGCAGAACATACCAACTTAAAAACATACTCGATACTGCGCGAACGACCTGAACTGGGATATGGAACAGCTGAAAGAAGGTCTCGTTATTTAAGATTCGACTGGGAAAGACATCTCCTGCTGGAACGATTAATCCTCCTAAGACACTGTATATTAGCAGTGTGATTGAAGCATTTCGAAGATTGTGACTGATTTTATTTCCCCAAACCTTGAGTTCTTGCCTGCGACGCCAAAGTCCTAGTCCGGACAAGATGGCCCCTGGAAAGCCTAGTAAATATCGTGCCCAAATCTCACTCTTAACGTACCAAAGAGTTAAAGCGTGTTTATCAAAGAAAAAAATAAAGTTTACGTACCACACAAAGAAGATTGCAGCAGGTATAAATAAATAAATCTTTTTATCAAAATACTGCGCCAGTCCAAATGCAAGAAGAAAAGCAAACGAAAGGGCCATGAAAGCAAGATGAACCATCATTAAGATTAAGAGATACTCTTCTTGACCCGCTGTTTGAATTGGCACAAAAAGATAACCCCATTCTGACACCGCATGGGTAAAACCAAAAACAGCCAACAACCATAGTGTTTTGGCCAACTTTAACTGGCTTGGCTGAATAATTTGCATGGATATGGCTAGTCCCATTGTGAAAAAGGCTAAACCATAAACGAAATAGAGAACTTCATGTTGAATAACGACGTTCAGCCACCTTCCCCAAAATTGCAATATGATTTATTTTAACGAGCTTGAAAATAGTTTTTTAAATCATTAGTAGTATAAATCTATAGTAAATAAAGTACAACTCAAGCTTATGCTAAGACTTGGGGCAAGCCTTAGTTGTATTATCAATGGATAATTGTCGTTAAGGTAAGTTTGGACGTTTTAAATAGAATTCTTTTAAGCTTGTGAAACAAGGAATGGCTAAGGGCGGATTACGGGTAACCAATATTGACTAACCCAAAAAAGAATGATAAATTGATATCAAGTATTGATATCGATATTTGATATTGAAATTAGGTATAAGTGGTGATGAAAGTGGAAAAGCAAATCTATCGAAAACTGTTTTTGGGGTTTATTCAAATTCACATCTTGCATCATGCTCAAAAAGAGGCTATTTTTGGTTCTTGGATGTTAGAAGAACTTCAAGAGCATGGATATCATTTGAGCGCTGGGACTCTGTATCCTCTTCTTCACGCCATGGAATCTGCTGATTTGCTAGAAAAAGAAGATAAGAACATAGCGGGGAAAATTCGAAAGTACTACAAAAGTACAGAGAAAGGAAGCATGGTATTACAGGAAGCAAAAAAGAAAGCTTATGAACTTTTTAAAGAAATAAAAGACGAATAATAACAACAGGGAAGTGGTAGTAAATGTTTACACTGCGAAGTGTTAAATATAAAGATATTTTAGATATAGACGAACTGGATATTCCTGAGCAGAGGATTACCTGCATCGTGGGGGAAAGCGGAAGCGGAAAAACTACGCTCTTAAGGCTATTAAACCATATAATCAGTCCTGATGAAGGAGAAATCTGGTTTCAGAACACACCTTTATCCCAGTGGAATCCAGTTGAATTAAGACGGAAAGTCATGATGCTTTCGCAGTCTCCGGCAATATTTGAAGGAACGGTAAGAGATAACTTACTGATTGGATTTAAATTTGGCGAAAAGCCTCCAGTAGATGAAAATCAACTGCAGGATACTTTGAAAATCGTTCGATTAAATAAAGATCTGTTACTTGACGCCAATTCCTTATCTGGCGGGGAGAAACAACGTTTAGCTATGGCAAGAATACTATTGCTGAAACCAGAAGTTTTTCTTCTGGATGAACCCTCTTCTGCTCTAGATGAAGAGACGACTCAATTTATAATGGAACAATTGGTCCACCATGTCAATCAGTTAAAGAAAACTATGATTATGATCACCCACTCTAAAGCTGTGGTTGAAGCCTTTGCCGAGAAGGTTGTTGAAATCAAAAAAGGCAAAGTTCTTATAACAAAGGAGGTCGGGCCATGCAAGGGAGCATCGACTTGTCGATTTGGCAATTAACTGCGGCCTATATTTTCATTCTTATACTCATTCTTATTGTTAGAATCAAAGGGATTCCGAGAGAGAAAGAAATCCTGATTTCTTCCCTGCGGATGACGATTCAATTGGTACTCGTCGGTTATATACTTGCTTATGTATTCGAACACAGCCATCCCTTTTATGCCCTAGTGATTGTCGCCATCATGCTCATCTTCGCCATCCATAACATCTTTAACCGGACAAAATCGCAGTTGTCACCTGAGATAAAAAAGATCGTTGCTCTTTCTATGACCTTAGGCATCCTTGCAAGTCTAATTTATTTCGTTCTTGTCGTGTTGCAGGTGTCCCTGGTATGAACCTAGATATGTCATTCCGATTGCAGGCATGATTATAGGCAATTCGATGACGGGGATCTCCCTGGGCGTTAAAACCCTTGTGGAAGGAATGACGACAAATAAACAACTAGTGGAAGCTGCCCTGATTCTTGGCGCGACACCAAAAATGGCCTCTAAACAGATTGTAAACAATGCGTTTGACGCCGCTATGCTACCAACGATTAATTCTATGGTCGGAATGGGTATTGTCTTTTTACCGGGCATGATGACCGGTCAAATTCTTGGCGGGGCTTCGCCTGTCGTAGCAATTGAGTATCAAATCGCGGTAATGCTCGGTATTGTTGGCAGTGTTGCGTTAACTGTACTTCTATTTGTACAGTTTGGCTATAAAACATTTTTCAACTCCCGCAGTCAAATGAAAGTTTAAGGAGAAGATACTTTACCAATTGTCTAATTCGCGGAAGATAATTACAAAAATGTATAGTCCATTATACAAAGTTAAAAAACGGGTAGGCAATTCATAAAACTATGATTACCTACCCGTTTTTTTAGTATCGCCATATACCAAAATTAAAGCTATTTTGCTAGGTCTGGTAAGAGTTTCTTGATTAATTCGATAACGGTCGGATTTTTAATTTCAATAGGTTTCGTTGCTGCGTCATCTTGAAGATCTTCATATTTTATTGCCCCAAAGCTGTGATCCTTAGTGAAGTGTTCATTGGGATCGGTTGGGTTCTTCCACATGAGTTTTTCAAGATCAAAGGTTTTTCCAGCGTGACATTTAACGCAGATATCAGTTGGTTTGTCAGCAACTAGGAGGGCTCCACTAGCATTGGCTTTATGGGCGCTATGACAAGTAAGACATTGATTTAATTGTGAACTCTGAGCGTGTTTGCTGGCAAAGAAGTTGCGGGTGCCATAGTGGTTGGTTGCTGTGAAGTTACCCTGAGCGTCTTTAGTCGGATCGCTCTTATGACAATCTAAGCATGAGTTTTTGGCGGTTTCGAGGCTCATAGTTCCCTTCTTGTCAGTGGCGCTCGCATGGTTTCCGGCAGGACCATGACACGATTCGCAGGATATACCAACAGTAGGTGAAGCCTTTTCGATTCCTGGAGCATGGCATTTGCCACAAGTGAATTTTTCTGCGGTCCAGTCAGGCTTACCATCTTTATCGATATCATTTTGTTTGGGAGCCTCTACTGTCCATTTGTCGTCTGCTTTTTTAAGCGCACCGACACGATAAATTTTTTCTTTAAAACCTGCCGCAGCAGGAATCTCAGCAATAATATAATCGTCCATCATGACCCCGTAGACCTTGGCTTGCGATAAATCGAGTGTTGTGGACGTTGGTTTTTCAGTGTTGGCCGCATCAAAAATAGTAACTGAAGTTAAAGGCTTGTCCAAAGGATAATCGGAAAGTGGCTTAAACGCAGAAAAATGTTTTGTATGAGTTACATTATTAAATGTATCCGTGTGGCAGGCTTGGCATGCTTCGTTACCGATATAAGCTATCTGGGCTGTTTCGGTTAGTTGAGGTCCTGTTGGCTGAGGAGTAGGGGTTTCCTGTACCTTGTTGCATCCCATGGCTAATGCTGTTAAGAATGTAAAAGAAATAATCGAGACTAAGAAAGATTTTTTCCAGTTCATTGGGTCGTTCCTCCTTTAAAACTATTAAAATCTTGTTTTATTGTGTTGACCAAAATAGGTCTGGATAACTTTCATGGCTTCTTGTAAAAGTTTAGATTAAGCCTTAAAAATTGTGTTCTTAGTTTGCTTATAAATTAATGGGAAAATGCTTAAATTTTAAAAATATATAATTGAAATTTATGGAAATAGACTTTTTATTAAAGGATTTTGTAGAATGGGTAAGTGGAAGTCTATTTGGAAGAGGCCCTGCGTGTGCTTGGGGAGGCGATTGCCCCATGTCATCAGGCTGCTTTAAAGGCAACCCAAGCAATGAATGCTGGTCGATAAAGTGAGCGGGTCTTTGTAATTTTTATATAAGACCAGTCTCTTTTCTAACCCTAATTCCATTAATTTATTAGGTTCTTTCACTAAGAAGCTCAAAGATTCATTTTTTTCAATCAAAATACTTTAAATTAAAGGTTTTTCAATTTTATACGCGAATTAACTTTGGATAATTACAATTTGATCTAACAAGCAAGGTATTGAAGTCGGAAAGAGGTGATTTGCGTGCGTTCGCTCAAACAGCAGATCCTAATATTGTTGTTGGGTTCGCTCGTTTTGCTGGCGGCTAGCTTCCTCGTGGTCCTGGGTTTATACATGAAAGATCGGGCCGTGGCCGCAGCTATTATCAAAGTGAAAGCAGATTTAGCAACATGTGAGGAAATTATTGATAAGACATATCCCGGCGCGTGGTCAGAACAAGAAGGAAATCTATATAAAGGGCAGACCAAAATTAGTCTTAATAATGACTTAGTTGATTATTTGTCCAGTCTAACGGGGGATACTGTGACTGTATTTCTTGGAGACACCCGGGTCGCTACCACGATACGCGGTTCAAACGGCGAACGGGCGATTGGTACCAAGGTTTCTGATAATATAATTCAGACAGTACTGAAAGATGGTCAGACTTATGTAGGAGAAGCCAATGTAGTTGGACAGTGGCATCAAACAGGTTATGTTCCATTGCGTGCCGAAAACGGTAAGATTATTGGGATTTTTTACGTCGGAATTTCCCATGCCTATGAACAGGAAATAATTACTCGATCTTTGATCACTATGGCCGAACTGGGATTAGTCCTAACGGTCTTGATAGCTCTTCTGACATGGTTTTTCCTTAAGAAAGTTATCATTTCTCCTTTGCACAATATCATGTTAGAAACACGGGACGTAGCAACCGGACACCTCACCGAAAAGGTGAAAATTTCTGGAGCAAAGGAAATCGGAGAGCTGGAGGATGCTTTTAACCAAATGGTAGAGCAGATCCAATCGCTAACAGAGGAAATTAATCGAGTGACCAGCAACAATCCATTGCATGGAACTGAAGTCAAACAGACGTTTACACCTGGGTATATGCCAATGCCAAGCTTAAATCTCGTAGGGAATATTGGAGAAGCAGAGTTGCCTAAGGGTTTACATCAAGCTACTCTTGGTCAAATAGTTCAATTTTTACAGGTAAATCGCCGTCCTCTCTCTGCAGAAGAAGTTGCGGAAGGGGTGAAATTAACTAGGGTCACTGTACGCCGCTACCTTGAATTTTTAGAACATAGCGGGGCATTAAAATCAGAACAGAAATATGGCACAGTTGGTCGTCCCGTCAAGCTATTTATACCGCTGTAAAACAAACGTCTCCTAATGGGGCCGTTTTTTATCGCAATACTCTTTTGCTTTTTTCAAAGACTCTACTTTTTATAAGGTAGAGTTTTTTTGTACTAGTCTTAAAGTATAACTTTACGTTTCATACTTACTGGAAGGTCCCTTTCGCCATCACGACATCTTGCCATCTATGGCGGTGTAACTAACCTCGAACATCCATGTTCGAGTCATGGCTACACTTGGCCATCCATGGCCAGCGCATAAGTGTAACTATGGCGACCGCTGTCTGACGGCTTAGCGCTAGCCCGGTTTTCTGTTATTACTTCAGTGGTTTGGTTTATTCGCAGTGAAGTTTCCTTTCGGAATAAAATGACTTTTAACGAAATTAGTCCTTTGGCAGAAGAGTAGAATTAAGGGCCGGAAGGCCTTAATCTGAGTAGTCCCGGTGTTCAGATTTAGAAGAACCTTCACTGTTTTCCTAATTAACTAAATCTTCTTTATAAACAAAACCTTTATTTAATGTCCATAAACACGACAGGCAGTGAGAATAAGGCTAAACTAATCATATAAACATAATCTTGATTCAGGCGTGGGGTTTTCCTTACCAGGAATACACCGGATACTTCTAGCTGTGTTAAAGCGGTGACTAAACCATCCATGGCTGAGGGAAATGTTATCCAGGAGCTTAGTGCCATTTATTTCACCGCTCATTCTAGCGGAGGTATCAGTGGCAGTTAGCTATCGGATAAACCATTGCCAACCATCAAATCATTGGCTGAATATGCAGAATAAAGAATTAAAGAGAGGTGAAAAACGGAAGCAACAAATGTTTTAATAAAGGAGGATTTTCATGTGTGATTCTGCTTCGCCCAATCAGTTTGCCCAAAAGCTTGATAGCTATATTGACAGTCTGACCCACAAGAAGGAAAACCTAATTGGGGTCTTGCATTATGCTCAAGAAATATATGGATATCTACCCGATAATGTACAGTGGCATATCGCTCAGAGACTGGATATACCTTCCGCTACAGTCTACGGTGTAGTAAGCTTTTACTCATTTTTCACTATGATACCCAGGGGAGAACACGTTGTTAATGTTTGTACTGGTACCGCCTGTTTCGTTCGAGGGGCTGAAAAATTAAAAGAAGAACTTGAAAATCAGCTCAAAATTAAAGCAGGTGAAACTACTCCGGATAATCTCTTTACCTTAGAAACACTGCGTTGCGTCGGAGCCTGCGGCCTCGCCCCCGTCATGATTGTCGATGGCGAAGTGCATGGACGCATGCACGAAGCACAAGACATTAATGAGGTTTTGGCAAAGTACCGCCCGGAGAGTTAAGCGCACTTTCGATTTATTAGTTGGAAAGACCAAAGTATTTGAAAATGTGTCAGAAGGAACGTTTTGTCCACACAAGTGTATACAATATCCAGAATTTTGAATTACGAACATGGAGTCTCTACCAAAGAAGCGTCACCGAAGGAAGGGAAATGCCATATGAAACTCAAAAATACCGATGCCTTGAATGAATTACAAGCTCAAAGTCTCAAACTCCTTGAATCACGGCAAGTTATCGACTCTGTTGGCACTAAAAACGCCCAAGGATTAGTAAGGCACGTTATGGTCTGTGGAGGACCCGGTTGCCACTCCTCAGGCAGTCCTAGAATTGCCGAACGTCTCGAAGAGGAACTAAACAAACGGGGATTGACTGAACAGATAAAAGTCTTCCAACCAGGTTGTTTTGGTTTTTGTGAAAAGGGTCCCATGATTGAAATCTTCCCTGATAATGTAACTTATTGTGAAGTTTCGGAAGAAGACGTTACAACCATCGTCGAAGAACACTTCATACAAGGTAACCTGGTGGAACACCTTGTTTTTATGGATCCGAATACCAAAGAACGTTTTGCTACGAACATTCCTTTTTACGATGGACAACTTCGCATTGCCCTGCGTAACGTGGGTTATATCGCACCAGAAAACATTCTTGAGTATATTGCTGCAGACGGCTATCAAGCCTTAGCAAAAGTTCTTTTCACAATGAAGCCTTTTGAAGTTATTGATGTACTTAAACAAAGCGGACTGCGGGGACGTGGCGGCGCAGGTTTTCCAACGGGTACTAAATGGGAATTCACGCGTAAGAGCGAAGCTGATCAACGATATATCATTTGCAATGCCGACGAAGGGGATCCGGGTGCTTTTATGGACCGCTCTGTCTTGGAAGGGGATCCTCATAGCGTTTTGGAGGCTATGCTTATCGCGGGCTCCGCGATTGGAGCTTCCGAAGGATTCATATATGTCCGGGCAGAATACCCTGCTGCGATTCATCGTTTAAAAATTGCCATTGCACAAGCGCGAGAATACGGCTTACTTGGGAAGGGAATTTTGGGCAGCGATTTTTGCTTTGACATTGAACTAAAACTCGGAGCTGGAGCCTTTGTCTGTGGTGAAGAAACGGCATTGATCCATTCCATCGAAGGGGCCCGAGGGGAACCTTCTGTCAAACCTCCGTTCCCGGCCCAGAAGGGTTTGTGGGGTAAACCAACCTGTGTTAACAATGTGGAAACCTTAGCCAATATTCCCCCAATTATTTTAAAGGGAGCCGAGTGGTTTTCAGCAATAGGCACAGAAAAAAGCAAAGGTACGAAAGTATTTGCGTTAGCGGGCAAAGTGAATAATGTAGGACTTGTGGAAGTCCCCATGGGGACCACACTCCGTCAAATTATTTTTGACATCGGCGGAGGCATTAAGCAACGTAAAACGTTTAAAGCCGCCCAAACGGGAGGCCCTTCCGGAGGGTGTATTCCGACCAAGTATTTGGATTCGCCCATTGATTATGAATCTTTAACCGCTATCGGCTCTATGATGGGCTCTGGAGGGCTCATCGTTTTAGATGAAGATGATTGCATGGTCAATATCGCTAAGTTCTTCCAGGAATTTACGATGGATGAATCCTGTGGTCGCTGTACCGCCTGCAGGGTGGGGACCAAACGCCTTTATGAAATATTGACCAAAATCACGGAAGGCAAAGCGTCATTAGAAGATTTAGATAATTTGGAGAGACTGTGTCATATTATTAAAGACACCGCACTTTGCGGATTAGGGCAAAGCGCACCCAACCCTATTCTTTCAACCTTAAAGTATTTCCGAGAAGAATATATTGCCCATGTTGTTGACAAGACCTGTCCAGCGGGCGTTTGTAAGCACTTATTGAAATATGAAATCACAGATAAGTGCGTAGGGTGTACCCTTTGCGTCAAGAAATGTCCTATGCATTGCATTACTGGGACAGTTAAGAAGCGCCATATTATCGACCAAGAACGTTGCCTAAAATGTGGGGCATGCATGGATCAATGCCGCGTCGTCGGCGCTATTATTTGCCATTAAGTTATCCCTGAAGGAGGACTCCATATGGATATACAGCTAACCATTAACGACATATCGCTAAAAGTACCGGAAGGAATGTCTATCTTAGATGCTGCACGAACCATAAACATAGATATTCCAACCTTATGTTACTTGAAACTAAACGAAATGCATTACAATAACAACATTGCTTCCTGTCGAGTGTGTGTGGTTGAAATCGAAGGTCGACGTAATTTGGCTTCCTCCTGTTCAACCCCAGTATCAAGCGGCATGGTTGTTAGAACTGATTCGCTGCGTGCTATCCAGGCTAGACGTGCCATGGTTGAACTGCTCCTTTCTGACCACCCTAAATCATGCCTAACCTGTGCAAAGAACCAAGACTGTGATCTCCAATCCTTAGCCTCGGAATTAGGAGTACGCCATATCTCCTATGAAGGGGAAGAATCTGAGTTTGAAATTGATAAGTCCAGTTCTTCTATTGTTCGAGATCCTAACAAATGTATTCGTTGCCGCCGTTGCGAAACAATGTGCAACGAGGTGCAGACGGTGGGCGTTTACTCTGCGGTGGGACGCGGTTTTGAAACGGTTGTTAAAACAGCCTTTGATTTACCTCTTAGCCAAACCGCCTGTACGTTCTGCGGACAATGTATCGCGGTATGTCCAACTGGCGCATTAACAGAGTTAGATCAGGTCGACAAAGTATGGAAAGCGCTAAACGATCCCGATCAATTTGTTGTAGTACAAACAGCTCCCGCCGTACGTGTCGCACTTGGAGAGGGATTCGGTTTAGAACCTGGGACGATTGTGACAGGCAAAATGGTTGCTGCTCTTCGCAGGCTTGGTTTTGACCGCGTCTTTGATACAGATTTTGCTGCTGACTTGACGATTATGGAGGAGGCAACAGAGCTTGTTCACCGTATACAACATGGTGGACGTCTGCCCCTGCTCACAAGTTGTTGTCCTGCCTGGGTCAAATTCTTTGAACATCAATTCCCAGATCTCTTGGACATTCCTTCAACTTGCAAATCTCCCCATGAAATGTTAGGGGTCCTGATTAAAAGCTATTATGCGAGAACCTTAGGGATTGACCCTAAATCCATAACCGTTGTATCCGTCATGCCTTGCGTTGCTAAAAAATACGAAGCGGCCCGTCCTGAACTCTCACAAGGGGCAGAAACTGCAGATGTGGACATTGTCATCACAACACGTGAACTTATACGCATGATTCGGGAAGCCAGCATTCATTTTGATCACCTTAAAGAGCAAGAGTTTGATCATCCTTTAGGGGAATCAACCGGTGCTTCCGTGATTTTCGGAGCAACAGGCGGAGTACTTGAAGCTGCCCTGAGAACAGCTTATGAGGTACTTACTGGTGAAACTCTGGAGAAAGTGGAGTTTGAGGTTCTCCGAGGAATGGATGGACTTAAGGAAGCGGTTATCCCCATCTCTGGAAGGGATTATCGAGCCGCGGTTATTCACGGTTTAGGTAATGCTCGTACTGTCCTTGAGAAAATACGTGCAGGGGAAAGCAATTATGACGTCATTGAAATCATGGCTTGCCCTGGAGGATGTATCGGGGGAGGCGGACAACCTTATCATCATGGAAATCTAGAAATTCTTTCGGAAAGAGCTCAAGGTTTGTACCGTGAAGACCGCGCTAAGCCCCTGCGCAAATCTCACGAGAATCCGGCCATCATAGGTCTGTATAAGGATTACTTGGGTGAACCATACGGAGAAAGAGCGCATAAATTGCTGCATACCAGCTATGTGGCACGTAAGAAGATTTAGAGACCAGATGGATGCCTTCACTTCTAGTGTATTTTAGGTGAACTATCAGAGTTATAATACTTGCTGCCACTGATAACTTAATATAGAATTGACTTATCCGTTGTGTTGGAGGTTTCCGGCAGAGTGGATCTATTGGACTATTACCTGATTGCAAGGACTTATTCTGAGCAAAAGGAGAAGGGTTAAAACGCTAATTAGCCTTCTTACGTTTGTAGGAGGCTTTTTTTTATACTAGTCGGAAAGTAAAGCTAAGCTCGAAGGTCTTTGTTCGAGTCGTTGCCAGCGTATAAATGCAATAGGCCCGCCGCGCGCCAGCGGCTTAACGACAGTTGAGTTTTTTTATTTGGAGGAATGAAAGATGGATAAGAGAATAGGGGTTATTGGCATAGTTATTGAAGAATTTGAAAGTGCCAATAAAGTTAATGATACTTTGCACGATTTAGCGAGCATTATTATCGGAAGAATGGGAATCCCTCGACCAGAAAAGGGCATATCTATTATCTCCTTGATCGTGGAGGGAACTTCTGACGAAATTAGTGCAATGACGGGGAAATTAGGAAAAATTCAAGGGGTTAATGTTAAATCTGCTTTAACGAAGAAATTGGAGGAATAAAATCTATGTACAATTGTAAGTCGAAAAATGCAACGGAGTTTATTGATGATGGTGAAATTCTGGCCACTCTTTCCTATGCCCAGGAAAACAAAAGAAATCGTGAACTGATTGACAGCCTGATAGAACGTGCTAAAGACTGTAAGGGCTTAACCCATCGAGAGGCTGCTGTTCTACTGGAATGTGATCTGGAAGATGAAAATGAAAAAATGTTCAAACTGGCAAAGGAGATCAAGCAAAAGCTTTATGGCAACCGTATTGTCATGTTTGCGCCACTATATCTTTCAAACTACTGCGTAAACGGCTGCGTGTACTGTCCCTATCACAATAAAAATAAAACCATATCTCGTAAGAAGCTTTCGCAGGAGGATATTGTGCGAGAGGTTATCGCCTTGCAGGATATGGGACACAAGCGCTTGGCATTAGAAACAGGAGAAGACCCTGTGAACAATCCGATCGAATATGTTCTGGAAAGTATGAAGACTATTTATAGCATTCAGCATAAAAACGGAGCTATCCGCCGCGTCAATGTTAATATTGCTGCAACAACCGTGGAAAATTATCGGAAGCTCAAGGAAGCGGAAATTGGAACTTACATACTTTTTCAGGAAACCTATCACAAAAAAAGCTATGAGGAGCTGCATCCCACAGGACCAAAACACGACTACGCCTATCATACTGAAGCGATGGATCGTGCCATGGAGGGCGGTATTGACGATGTGGGGATCGGGGTTTTGTTCGGCTTAAATATGTACCGCTATGACTTCGTAGGTTTGCTCATGCATGCTGAGCATTTAGAGGCGGCAATGGGTGTGGGACCACATACCATCAGCGTTCCACGCATCCGCCCCGCCGATGATATTGACCCCAATAGTTTTTCGGATGCAATATCCGATGATATTTTTGCAAAAATTGTGGCTGTTATTCGTATTGCCGCCCCTTATACGGGGATGATTATTTCCACACGTGAATCTAAAACAACCCGCGAGCGTGTGTTAGAATTGGGCATATCTCAGATAAGCGGAGGCTCAAGCACCAGTGTTGGCGGATATGTTGAGCCGGAAGCACAGGATGATAACTCCGCTCAATTCGAAGTAAACGATACCCGCACCTTGGATGAGATTATAAACTGGCTCTTGGGACTCGGCTTTATTCCAAGCTTCTGCACCGCCTGTTATCGCGAAGGGCGTACAGGTGATCGTTTTATGAAACTTGTAAAGGCCGGGCAGATTGCAAACTGCTGTCAGCCGAATGCTTTGATGACACTTAAAGAATATCTAGAGGATTATGCTTCACCGGATACCAAGAAAAAGGGTGAGGTGGTAATTAAAAACGAGATTCCCTTCATACCAAATGAAAAGGTTCGGGCAATTGCCATAGAGCATTTGAACGAAATTAAGGAAGGAAAGCGAGATTTCCGTTTCTAGCAACCTACTTTCTAATTATCCAATCGCAGGGAACAATTGGATATTACATTGGAAAAGATTATAAGAATAAATGTGTGGGGGAAATTTCTGGAGGTATAAAGTGAACTGTAGAATGGAAAAGGACAGTATCGGAGAAGAGGAGATTCCGGAAAATAACTATTATGGAATTAACACAAAAAGAGCCCAAGAAAACTTCGCTTTAGGGTCCAAAAACGTCAATCTTAAGCTTATCTATGAAATGGCCTTGATTAAAAAGGCGGCAGCCATGGTCAATAAAGAGTTAAAGCAATTGTCTGAGGATAAAGCAAATGCAATAATTCAAGCAAGTGAGGAAGTTATTAAAGGGAGATTTGACCAGGAATTTATCGTAAGTGCTTTTCAAGGGGGAGCCGGGACATCCACAAATATGAATCTTAATGAGGTTATTGCCAACAGGGCAATTGAGATATTAGGGGGAACAAAAGGCGACTACGATGTTGCACATCCTATAAATGATGTTAACATGTCACAATCAACCAATGATGTTTATCCGACAGCACTGAGAATCACAGCTATTCACATGCTCAGAAAACTAAGCAATTCCCTGGCGAAGCTTCAAGAAGCTCTGCAGGGGAAGGAAAACGACTTTAGTGATGTGATTAAACTTGGCAGGACAGAGCTAATGGATGCGTTGCCCATGATGCTCGGCCAAGAATTTGGGGCATATGCTAAGGCAATAGAAAGAGACCGTTGGAGAGTTTACAAGGTAGAAGAACGATTGAGACAGATTAATCTGGGTGGCACTGCCATCGGTACGGGAGTCAATGCCTCTAATAAGTATATTTTTATGATTACGGATACCATTCAGGAGTTAACAGGATTAGGTCTAGCCAGGTCCGACTATCCCATGGATGTAACTCAAAATAATGATGTATTTGTAGAAGTTTCAGGGCTTTTAAAAGCTTGCAGCACGAACCTTTTGAAAATATCTAACGATTTAAGATTATTATCTTCTGGCCCAAGGGGCGGGTTCGGTGAAATAGAACTCCCGCAGATGCAGGTTGGTTCGACTCTTATGCCAGGAAAGGTCAATCCGGTCATACCTGAGATGATCGGTCAATTGGCTATGAGAGTTATGGCCAATGACTATGCTATTACGATGGCTGCCTCGTCAGGACAGCTCGAACTCAATGCCTTTATGCCCCTAATCGCGGAAAGTTTGCTGGAATCACTAGAGCTTCTAAATAATGGAATCATTATCTTTAGAGAAAAGTGTATTGAGGGAATCATCCCTAATAAAGATAAATGTCAAGCAACTCTTGAAAAGTCGGCAGTATTAGCTGCTGCTTTAGTTCATCATATTGGCTATGATCAAGCTGCCCATATAGCCAGAAGAGCTCTACGAGAGGATAAGACAATCAGAGAGGTCTTGAAGGAAGACGATGTATTGTCGGATTGTAGGATTAATGAGATCTTAAATCCGTTTGAAGTAACCAAACCAGGAATACCAGGAAGTATTGGAATGCCCGAAGTATCGGAAATACTCAGGAGGGATTTACATGAGCTTAAATGAAACGCCCAGAGGGGTTAGAGTACATTTAGCGTTATTTGGGAAGAGAAATGCAGGAAAATCCAGCGTGATTAATGCCATTACAGGGCAGGAAACAGCCATAGTGTCGAAAGTAAAAGGTACAACGACTGACCCAGTGTTTAAATCGATGGAGATATTGCCCATAGGACCGTGTGTGATCATAGATACAGCTGGAATAGACGATATCGGAGAATTAGGAGAGCTCAGGCTAAAGAAGACTCTAGAAGTACTCGATATTACTGATGTGGCACTGCTTATTGTAGATATCCAGGCGGGAATCAGTGATAATGATCGGTTTATTATAGATACTTTTAAGAAAAAGAAGAAACCGCTGATCGTGGCTTTAAATAAATCGGATACGATTGAAAACGAAAATAAAAATGAAGCTCAAGAAAGAATCGCGAGTCTTCTTCAAGATGAACTAAGCACTCCGGTCGTTGCCGTCTCAGCTCTTAAGAAACTTGGAATAAAAGAATTAAAAAATGCTATAATCTCAGTTATTCCTGAGGATGAGGATAAGTTTAAAATTGTGGGGGATTTAATTAACCCAGGTGATTTTGTGGTGCTTGTTACTCCCATTGATAAAGCAGCTCCTAAGGGAAGGCTAATTCTTCCTCAGCAACAGACGATTAGAGACATACTGGAAAGTGATGCTATGGCGATTGTAACTAAGGAATATGAATTAAGAGAAACCTTAAATCATTTGGCAAAAAAACCAAAGCTGGTGATCACTGATTCCCAAGCCTTTTTAAAGGTTGCTGCCGATACCCCTAAGGATATTTTAATGACATCCTTTTCAATCCTCTTTGCCAGACAAAAGGGAGATTTAACAGAATTTATCAAAGGTGTCAAGGCTATTGAAACGCTTAAGGATGGAGACAAGGTTTTAATAGCAGAAGGGTGTACACATCATAGGCAATCAGACGATATCGGCAGTGTGAAGATACCCCGATGGATACGTCAGAGAACAGGTAGGCAGATAGAGTTTGAATACTCTTCAGGAGCTACTTTTACGGAAGATGTCAAGAAATATGCCCTTATCGTCCATTGCGGAGCTTGTATGATGAATAGAACTGGAATGCTCAGCAGAGTTGAACAGGCAAAAAGTCTCAATGTGCCCATAGTGAACTTCGGCATTCTCATCGCCTATGTTCAGGGACTACTTACAAGAGCGCTTGAACCTTTCCCACTAGCAAAGATGACCTTAGAAGGAGAACTATGATATACAACAATGATCAACTGGGTGAGGGGCGATTTTGTGAGTAATATGCATTATTTATTAGAGAGAGTCTATCAAACGAACGACCTCTCGAAAGAGGAAATCACGTACCTCTTAGAAAACCTAACTCAGGTGGATAAAGAGGTCCTCTATAATTATGCCCTTAAGACGAAACAGAAATATTATGGAAATAAAGTTTACTTAAGAGGACTAATCGAGTTTTCGAATATCTGTAAGCAGGATTGCTTTTACTGTGGAATTCGGGCTTCCAATGTGAAGGTGAAACGCTATCGGTTAACCCCGGAAGAAATCCTAGCTTGCTGCGATCAGGCGTATGAATTAGGCTATCAGACATTTGTCTTGCAAAGTGGTGAAGACCTCTGGTATACGGATGAGATTCTCGTTAATTTGATTCAGAAAATCAAAAAACGTTATCCTGAGGTAGCCATTACGTTATCGATCGGTGAACGAAGAGTTGAAACCTATCAAAACCTCTTTACCTGCGGTGCCGATCGCTTTTTAATGCGCCATGAAACTGCTTCGAAAGAACTGTATGAAACATTACATCCGACGATGCGCTTTGAGGAACGTCGGGCCTGTTTGAACGCATTGAAGGGGATTGGCTACCAAGTGGGAGCCGGGTTTATGGTGGGGCTTCCTGGACAAACGTTTGCTGATTTGGCAGAGGACTTGCGATATTTAATGGAACTCCGTCCAGACATGATCGGAATCGGACCGTTTATTCCTCACAGTGAGACGCCTTTAGCTAAAGAGAAGGGAGGAACAATAAAAGATACATTAGTGATGGTGGCCATGGCGCGGCTACTTGTTCCGGAAAGTCTTATTCCGGCCACGACGGCACTTGGGACTCTGCATCCACAAGGCAGGGAGCTTGCCTTGAAAGCGGGCGCTAATGTGGTTATGCCGATTATTACGCCAACCTCAGTTAGAAAACAATACGCTCTTTACGAAAATAAGATTTGTGGGGATGATCATCCGGAAGATTGCCGATATTGCATAGAGCGCAGAATTCAGTCTGCGGGCTTTGAAGTGGATCTGGGTAGAGGGGATAGTCGGCAGTTTGTAGCTTGCAATAGTTAGTTTTGTAGAAATCAACAAAAAAAGATCGTTAGATTTGTAATTTATTACAAATCTAACGATCTTTTTGTTTTATACCATCATGTAAGCAGTCTTTTTAAACGGCAACATCATAAGCGAAATGTTAATGGTCAGGAAGATATCCTATGTCCTTCAGAAAAAACTATATCGTGAATGAAAAACCCGATACCTTAGTGGCGCTAGGCGGTTTATAGAAAACAGAGGGGCGTGTCAAGCGAAGGCTCGGAGCCGGGGCAGTAAGCCTTAACAGCTTGTTATCTGGAATGTCCTTTAGTTCTTTGAGCCTAAGCGCACCAGTTAGGCAGGCTTGAACACAAAAAGGAGGCATTCCACGATCTAAACGTTCATAGCAGAGCTGGCATTTACACGCCTTGTTCGTCTGCGGATTAATTTGGGGGGCTCCAAATGGGCATGAGGCTACACAGGACTTACAGCCTGTACACTTTTCGGAAAGATGTAAAACTATACCATCGCGGCGTTTCGCATAGGCCCCAGACGGACAGACCCGTAAACATTCAGGATTGCCACAATGATTGCAGGCCGTGGATAAATAAAACATCTCAATATGATCCTTTGAAAATTTCTCTACCTTACGAATCTGACGCCTTACAAGTGAGGGTGCCAATTGATTTCGATTTTGGCAAGCTTTGGCACAGGCTCCGCAACCAAGGCAGCGATTAACGTCAAGGACGAAACCTAATTGTTTGACCATATACCCTCCATTTTAACTATAGTTTTCGCAGATTCACAAAGGTTTCATTTAACGCAAACCCTGGGGCACCAAGAATGAGTTGCCCCATATCAGTTAAAGGTGTTCCTATTAAGCAATTAAGTGGTGAACTGCCTTCGACTTGTTCCTGAAAAATAATGACGGTATCAGGAGAAATGCCTAATAAAGGTTGTATGACCACTTCTAATAGGCCGGATTTATTCCAAATTTGAGCCCGGTCCCCGACTGCTAAGTTATGACGCTGGGCAAGTTCTGGTGCAAGATGCAAGACATAATCAGGATTATCTGCCCCTGAGGCATAAACCTGAGAATTTATAGTAGAGTAGTGATGCGGAGTCAGAAGGCGTAATGGTGCATCAATCGAAGGATTAAGAGGGGGAACAAAGATTGGAAGGGGAGAAAGACGGGCGTTAGATGCTTGGGACGAGAAGAATTCATAGCGTCCGGAAGGAGTTGCAAAGATCCGATTTTCCCAAGCGGTACTAGGAAAGTTGGCGCGCACCGGAGCATTAAGAATTTCTTCCGGTTTTTTTAAACCCAGAATATCTAACATTTGGGGGCCGAGTTCACGTAAAAGGGTTTCTACTTCATCACCGGATGTAGGAAATATGCAACTTCCGGGTTCAAGTTCATTTAATTTGGCTGAAACATCCCAGGCGATCTGTATGTCTGAGCGAGACTCACCGATCGGAAGAATCGCAGGTTCGTTGACCCCCACCCAATAATGCCAATAACCGGCGTTTAAATCCCAATGTTCATAATGCGTCGTGATTGGAAGAAAAAGATCGGCCGCTTCAGAGGATTTGGAATGAAAGAGGTCGTTCACGACTATCAAATCCAGTTGATTGATCAGTTTCTTCCATTGTTGCAGATTACCATCCTGAGATAGTGGGTTTCTTCCAGAAATCCAGAGCATTTTGACGGGGGGATCGGTACAGTTGAGAGCTTCCTCCGAAAAACGATTTATATTTAGGAGTCGATCCGTCTGTTTTTGATTCTGAGTTAGGCTTGAGGGATGATCTGTGTTGGAGGAAATATTGAATGGATGGGCTGGATTTTGTATTGCTCCGGAAAAACGCCAGGTTTGGAATTGAGCGTATTGAACACCACCGCCTTGTTCACCAAGGTGTCCGGCAAGTGAACCTAAGGCATCAATAGCGCGCAGGGTTTGTCCTCCGTTGGTATATCGCTGTAAGCCAAAGCCTGCCCAGATGCAGGCAGGGTGAGTCTTACCATATTCGAGTGCAAGCTCTCGAATAGTTGATATAGAAACTCCTGTGATTTCTGAACAGTTATCAAGGGAGATCTCATTTTCAAGATAGTACAAAAATTCTTCGTGTCCCAACGTATAGCAGCTAAGATTGGGATCGATAAGGTTTTCTTCAAGAAGAACCTTGGCAAACCCTAAAGCTAGAAGTCCATCGGTTCCCGGGCGAACCTGTACATACTGATGGGCTCGGGCGGCTGTGGCACTAAAATGGGTATCGAAACAAACTACCTTTGCTCCGCGATCGATGGCGTCAAAAATAATCGGCATCTGGTGCACAGCTGTCCAAGCGGGGTTTACTCCCCAGAGCCATATTAGGTTAGCTTTAGCCATATCCAAAGGATCCGAACAGAAGAAGGTCCCAAAGTCATAGGTTTGCGCCTCCACCCCCGCCGACCAACACGGAGACCCTATCGCTCTCGTGGTTGCTCCGATGCCCGTGAAGAGACCTTCCATGGCATTGTGTAAAACGCCAAAGTTCCCAGAGTACTTATTCAGAGCGAGGGGTAATGAGCTTTCATAGGTCTTTTTAAGAGCAAGAATTTTCTCGGATATTAGGGTTAATGCCTCATCCCAAGAAATTCGCTCCCAAAAACCGCTATAACGACCTCGCTGGCGCATGGGGTAACGGATGCGCTGAGGACTGTAAACTTTTTTGACATCATCAAGGGCTTTCGGACAGAGTTTGCCCAAGGTGTAGTCGTGATCGGGGTTGCCTTCAACAGAAATAAGGACTCCCTTGTGGGTCGTGCTAATAATGCTGCACGTATCATAGCAGTTTCGAGGGCAGATATTATGATGAAATTCCATTGGTTACCCCCCTTATCTGTGCATGGCTTTGGAGAATTATTCGTTAAAGTTTACCGAAAAACCTTTAAGTATGTGTGAAGGAGTATAAATTTGCGCATCATGTAAAGAAAACTTGGCTAGCGCCCGAAGACACTGTCTTCGCACGTGTTAGCATAGCGGAGAAGACTTCAGTCGCCGGCGATCGCCTTAGTTGCACTTATGCTTAGCGCCAAGCCTTCAGGCGATGGCCATGACTCGAACAGGACGTTCGAGATTAGAGCGCAGGCCATGGACGGCCAAGTGTCCCTGTAGCCAAGGATGGAGAGAAGGGACCTTCAGAAAGTATGCAACGAAAAGTCTTTCTGATTAGTAGAAAAAGCCCTAACGTTTGCGATTCGTCTTGCAAACGTTTAGGGCTTTCAATACGAAGAAGCTCTCTTTAGAACAAGGCAGTGATCTGAATGCCTGTTGCACTAAGGTAGAAAAGTGCTCGACCTAAGACTTCCCCTAAACCTGCTAATAGAGTAAGGGTTAAAATAAGATTGGTTTTGGCGACTTGGGAATTTTTAAGTAGGTTAACTAGAAGAAGGAGTGGAGCAAACCAACCCAAAAGTGCACGGGCCCAAAATAGAGGGCTACTCAAAAGAAAGTTTAAGGAGGCGGCTCCTTCCATGCTCGCGCTCAGCATAGAAGCATAAATAACATAGAAGAGCAGGCTGGCGATTGTACACCCGAGTGACCATTGAAGCAGGAGCTTCTTTTGGGCGGGGTGGAGCAATTTCCTTCCTAATACTAAAGTTACTAGTGCGCCTAGCAATCCTGTGGTGAGTAAAAAGAAGAGAACGGGACCAACGTTATTCCAAGCAGGAACTCGGGGGAGAACATAAATCATGGCGCTACTGGCAATACCTAATAGACCCAGCACAGAAGTGATACCCAATCCGAGGGAACGGTTACCTGATTGTTGTCCCCCAGCCGCAATTTCAGCAGTCGTGATGGTTGCAGCACCTGCTCCAATGGCGCGGCTGCTTGTTTGTCGTCTCGACATCCCAAAAAGGTTAATCCACGCTAAAAATGTGAGGAGGAACAAGAGGATTTCACGGCTTAACCAAGAGGAACCAAGGTGGGCTAAGGCGCGGTAGGCTGCTTCCGGATGCCCCAGGTGAAAAAGTGAAGCCAAAAGAGCGAGTATCAAGAGGCCCCCAGAAACATAGACGCCCTTTTTGAACAATTGGGTATCCAGATGATCACGATCACGGTCGAGCCACCAGAGCATAACGATTATCCCGATCGCGATTTGTCCAAGAACGGTAAATAGAATTAAGGGCCATTCCCAGTCTCCCATATGCTAATCCCTCCTAATTTGTTTGCCTTGTTTCGGTCCGATGAAACGAATCGACGGCGTTGTAAGTTTCGGGCTGGGCAGCCCAGGTAAGGTCTTGAGTACCCCGGTTTTCTGGTCGAGGGTATCATTGATTTCCACTAGTTCCAGGGCGCCCGGAATGCAGGCGGCGACACAAGCCGGTTGTTCTCCGTTATCAATTCGCTGGTAACATAAATTGCATTTCTCGACCTTCTTTTTGGCAGGATTAATTTGGGGACGATCATAGGGACAGGCCATGGTACATAAGCGACAGCCAATACAGCGATTAGGATCATGGACAACAATACCATCGTCGCGTTTAGTGTAGGCCTCTACCGGGCAGACCCTGAGACATTCTGGATTAGCACAGTGGTTACAGGCCATCGAGAAAAACATTCGGGTTGGAAGAGAAAAATCTTCTTCATGGAGTTGGAAAACCTTGCGCCACTGGGGGGTTGCGTCAATTTGATATTCGTTTTTGCAGGCCATTTCACACCCCCGACAGCCCACACATTTCTCTGAGTTGTGTAAAAAGCCAAGCTGTTTACTCAAAGGGATTCCTCCTTATGCTTTTTCTATCATTACGAAATTATCATGAAAGGCTAACCCGTCGTTGCCGGTCGCTTGTTTGCCCATATCGCTAGGGATAGCTTTTAAGGTGTAATTCACATTGAAGTTAGAGTTTTTATACCAAGACTCATAGGAGACGATGACATTGAGGGAGGTTGTCCGGGTCAGGTGGGCTTTGACAGTGATTGATCCTAGGTCATTGTAGACTTTAACCATATTTCCTTCAGCAATACCGTATTTGGCGGCGAGAACAGGGTGAATTTCCACCTTGGGCTCAGGGTTTGCGGTCATCATCCAATCTAAGTTTTGAAACTGGGAGTGTAAAGCATGCTGCGGATGGGGTGTCATAAAGCGGATCGGGTATTTCTCAGGGGTCTTCATTTCTTCAACCCAGATTGGCAGCGCAGGCAGTCCGTTCTTCTCGGCGAGTTCACAGTGAATTTCAATCTTCTTAGAAGGTGTGCGGAATTTTCCATCGGACCAGGAAGCGGCAGGCATATTTGCCTTGCGAGGTCCATCGATGAGTTCTTTATAATCTTCAATGCCAAGCATTTGGTGAATCCCGGGGTTGAATTCTTTGGCTAACCATTCCTCCGGTGTTCCTGAAGTCGGGAAGGTACAGGAACCAGGTTCCAGGGCATTCAGTTTTTTAGAAAGTTCTATGGCAATTTCAACATCACTTTTTGACTCGTACAAGGGGTCAATAGCACGTTCGTTAATGCCGATCCAGTAGTGCCAATAGCTGGCCATGACATCCCAGTCCTCAAAATGGGTAGTTGCTGGCAAGACAATATCGGACATCTCGACGGTTTTGTTAAAAAACGAGTCTACAGTAACAACAAATTCCATGGAGGCGAACATTTTCTCAATGGCATTAGTGTCGGGATCTTGGGCACCGGGATTTCGGCACGCCAGCCAGAGCATTTTTACTGGAGGGTCGCTTTGAGCGGAGACATCGTGAGCAAAGTTGTTCATGTTGATGGCACGATCCCCCTCTTTGCCATCCGGTCCAATAAACCCTTTAGACCCTTTGGGAGCAGCGTTGACCATCGCATTATAGTTGAAGCCCCAGGTTTCTAAGTGACCGTAGTTAACTCCCCCTCCAGATTTTCCGACATTGCCGGTCATGACCCCTAGGGCATCGATGATCCGCACGTTCTGACCGCCGTTAGTGTGACGCTGCATGCCGTAACCAACCCACATACTGGCTGGTTTTGCAGTGGCGTACTCTCGGGCAATTTCCATGATGATATCTTTGGGTACGCCTGTTTTTTCAGATGCCCAGTCCAAGGTGACCTCTTTTTTGATATAGTCCACCCATTCATCAAACCCAATACTGTTGGCGCGGGCATACTCCCAATCGACCCAATTATTATCAATGATATAACGCGCCATGCCTAAAGCGAGAGCTCCATCAGTGCTGGGATTAACTTGGATATAGAGATCAGCTTTTGAAGCAGTTGACGTTAAGATTGGATCTATCACCACGAGTTTAGCCCCGCGTTCCCGGGCTTTGTTGATGAAGGGGAAGCTGTGAATCGCTGTCCAGGCGGCATTTTGTCCCCAGAGAATAAGATACTTGGCATTAACCATGTCTTCGGGGTCGTTGCTGTAAAGTGTACCAAAATCATAGGTTTGGGCATCAATTCCAGCGGGCCAGCAGGGTGTGCCTACGGCACGGGTTGTATAGCCGATGCTGGACATAGTACCCTCAATGCCATAATGAACAATACCAAAATTACCGGAGTACTTGTCTAAGCAGATTGGAAGTGTCGATCCGTACCGTTGCTTCAAATCTAGAATTTTCTTGGCAATTGTATCCATTGCTTCATCCCAACTAATGCGGGTCCAGTTTCCGGAACCACGAGGAGTTTGCTTCATGGGATATTTAATGCGATCCGGGCTATAGACTCGGCGTGGATAAGCGTACCCTTTTAGGCAAAGCTTTCCGTTGGTATAACCATGTTTAGGGTCTCCTTCAACTTTTTTGAGGATTCCGTCTTGGACATAGGTGATCATCCCACACGTATCGTAACAGTTACGGGGACAGACATTGCGGAAGGTTTTCATTGCCTCTGAGGGCTGATCTGCTGCAGAGGCAGAGGGAGAACCTGTTAACAAATTAAAGTTGAAAAGAGTTATGCTAGAGGCAGCAGCTACTGCTCCCCCGAGAAATTTGCGGCGCGAAAGTTTCATAATGGGCCTCCTTCGTGTTTAATGGGGTATGAAGAGTTAAGAGCGTAGAGAGAACGTTACTTAAGGAAGAGAAGACAGGATGTTTAGCTGACTGAGAAATGGTGTGAGCAAATGTTCCTAACCAGAGGCCTAGGTGTTGATTCCAAAACTCACGGTATAGTGTCTTATAGAGTTGAATTTTAGCGTTGTTTTTGGTAGCTTCTGCCTCGATAATTCGGTTTAAGAGGTAAGCGGCAAATTCCAGCTCAATGGAGATAAAATCATCCGGTTCATGCCTTTGCCCTACAGCTTGCAAGTTTTCTCGCCTGTAGATTTCGCGGACAGCTAAGGTTTGTTCTCTCATCAATAAATGGTCGGGGGACAGATACACAGATTCATAGGGGGGGGCAACGGGAGCAGCTGGGCCGACGAAGAGGCGGTTAAACTCGTAGCACATAACGAGATATTCGTCGTCATCCGCTTCAGAGTATTGAGCCAAAACTTTGTTGGTTAGATGCAGCTTCTCGACTTTATAGTGGTCAGCGATAGCAGAGCAGGATTTAACGAGTGGAATTAAGGTTTGAGGTAGTCTTTCTCCTCCTTGTGCGAAGAGTTGGCTAAGCGCGAGTAGAAGCTCGCCCTGAATTTTAAAAACTTGAGGAGGGCAGTCCTCGCAAGATTTCATAAATAGTAGTCCTCCTTTCTTTTTATAGCTATGATTCTTGTACCTATACTCACTTTATCCAACGGCTAACCGCCACTAAGACTACTGCTTCTTAGGTGAGATTAAGTAGCGCTATGCCTTTGGACAAGTTCAACTAAACTTCGGATGGAGTAAAATCCGCCTGAAGTTAGTTTTCTTGATACGCTATTGTTCGGCCTTTTCAGTTTTGTTCCTTTAGAGTGGAAAACGAAATAAGGGGGCGTTCGTTGTAAAAAAAAACAAAAGCCCCTCTCCGCTAGGGGAGAAGGGGGGAATTCAATTATAAATTCTATAGGGATCTTTTTGATAAAGCAGTTGTTGTTAAAAAAGGTGTCCACAATTTTATCCGTTATCTACGAGTTAAAAATACTATCCTGAACAAAGAACAAACGACTAAAAAGCCCTTCTCCACAAGGAGAGGGTAGTGAACTCGTTCAGCTAAAGCTGAACATCGAGACTATCGTTACCGAAGTAGAATAAGGAACACCCACTTGAAGTGGGTGTCTCGGAATTGATAAATATATAAGATTAGATAATCGAACCCCAACTAGTCTGGCCATAATGATTTTAACTTTCCAATCTTAAGCGCCAGAAAAAGATTTACTTGGTTCTCCAGAGAAGAAAGATCACGGTCTAGGATTTCCGAGGCCTTTTTAAGTCGGTAGCGGAGAGTATTGGGATGGAGATAAAGCTTCTCACCAGCATCGTTCAAGTCTGTGTTGCAGGAGAAATAGGCTAAAAGAGTTTCTTCGAGATCAAGATTGCTATCTTTATCAAATTTAAGCAGAGGGCCTAGAACTTCTGAACGGTAGTCTTCAAGTTCCTGGCGATCTAAGCGGTGTAATAAACGCATAATTCCAAGGCCGTGAAAAGAGATTAAGCGATCTGTGTTATCGAAAAGTTTCCCTAATTCGAGAGCTGTTCTTGCTTCTTGTAAGCTCCGGTGCAGATAGCGCGCAGAGTTATATAGATTGCCAAGACCGTATTGGAACGGTTGTGTTCCAGGGATTGATTTCATTTTTAAGATAGGTTCAAGAAGCTCGTGCGCTTTGCCATGCCATTCTGATTGTGGAAGCATTTCCTGGAGCGGAAAGAGTAAAACAACCTGGCCATTGCGCTCGAGACAAATTGTTTTGGGTTGGCGTTTTTGCAAAAGGGTGCACATTTCTGTCACTAATTCTTCGAAACGTTCGCGGTCGGCTGAATCGGGGTCATAATTAGGTATTTCGCCAACAATAACAAAGTGAGGTCTGGCGAAATTCCATCCCCACAATTTACCCCGCGAAATGATAACTTCAAGAGAATCGAAATTATTGTAAAGTAAATCAAATAGAAAATCCCTATGGTGTTGGCGTTCACTTTCTTGGATGCTCTGCGTTTTTATAAGTTCAAGCAAGATTAGAGTAGCAGTTTTGTGAAGAAAAAATTGTTCAATACTACCTATATCTTCTATATTTGCCGCGAGTCCCAAGAAACCCAAGACTCCTTTTGACCCTGATAGCGGACACCAGGTTAGGGGAATAGTTTGGTAGCCTTTCTCGGTCCATTGCCCAGTATTCAGTGGAGCAGATAACGAGGAGATGTTTGGTAAGGTGTTGCTGATCTCTGGGGGTTTGAAAGAGATGGGGGCCATTGGTAGTGATTTCCCCCCGGCCCATCCTATAACTTCGAGTTGCTTGTTCAAAAGGAAGATATCACACCCGAAAACTTCCAGTAAGCTGTTTATAAATGAAAATCCATCTCCGTTTGTCAAGTGTTTAGCGATCATCTGTGAGTAGCGTTCGCTAGCTGTAAGGATACGACCAAGTTCGCGCTCTAGCCAGTCCGTTGCTTTTTTACAAAACAATGGCCAGGGAGAAGGGGCTCTTTGTTCAAAAAGTAAGGTGGTTTTTTCGTTACCGATGACCAGAGTCATAGAGGTAATGAGGTTATCAGAAGGCTCTAAAGTTACCATTTCACCGGAAAATGGTAAGGTGAAGGTTTTGATTCCTGTGAAGTGGATCGTTTGAATGGACAACTGGGAAACACTTTGGACTAAGTCGTTATTGAAGCGGAGAGCCTGTAATGATAAAGCGTCTTGGAGGCGGCCGATCGTGATTGCTTGGGGTAAATTCAGGTTATCCATTATTCCACCTCGCCTTATAAATAGGTTAAGATTTGGACAAACATGTTATATATTTGAGTAACAACTTTTTAGACGATCGAAACTATTTAAGGGACCTTGGGAAGAATCTTCTTTAAGATCACAAAATTCAGTCGGAATTCACAATCGATTCCAAAAGGGGCCGTAAAAAAACGTTAAGATGTTTTGTTACAGCCCCAATTTTACGATATTAAGGTAAAATGAATCTCGCAGTTCTTTCTTCAAAGTAATAAAGTCAGGGTCGTCCGGGCAACGTGGATAAGGAAAGGGAATGGGGATGATTTTCTTAATTCTTCCTGGCGAGGAATGCATGACAATAATTCTCTGACCAAGGATTAGGGCCTCGTCGATATCATGAGTGACATGGATACAAGTTTTATGAGTAGACTGCCATAAGCTTAGAAAATCAGTCTGTAGCTTAGTTCGCGTTTGTGCGTCAAGAGCAGCAAAAGGTTCATCCAGTAATAAAATCAAGGGGTCGGCTGCTAAGGCGCGGGCAATAGCAGCTCTTTGAGCCATCCCGCCAGATAGTTGGCTTGGCCAAGCTTTAGCGAACTTAGCTAACCCGACTATTTCGAGTAATTCTTGGACAATAGTTTGGAGAAGTTTTTTTCCATACCGTCCCTTAATTCCAAACTCAACGTTCTCCTCAACGGTTAACCATGGGAAAAGGCGTGGTTCTTGAAAAATCATTCCTCTTTCTGGTCCAGAGGCATCTATTGCCTGCCCATTAAGTAGTATTTGGCCGGATTCTTGCTTTTCTAAACCAGCAATAATTCTAAGTAAGGTTGTCTTTCCGCACCCGCTAGGGCCTAGTAAGCAAATTAACTCTCCTGAAGCAACCTCAAAGTTAATATTCTCAAGAGCTTTAACTTGTCCATTAACTATGTTGAAGTATTTTGTTATAGTTTGGATTTCTAGGAAATTTGCCATTTCGGTACCTCTTTAGTATCAACCTTTGCTTGCCAAGGTAAGAATTTTTTTTCTAAACGGCGAAAAACAAAATCTAAGGAAAGGCCGATAAGGCCGATAACCAACACCCCGACAAGCATTAAGTCGGGTTGAGCCATTTCACGGCCTTCCTGAATCAGATAGCCAATACCCTTCGAAGCCCCGAGTAATTCTGCTGCTACTAAGGAACGCCAACAATAGCTAAGACCAAGTCTCATACCAATGAAGACAGAGGGGGCAGCGGATGGAAGATAGACTCGGCTCATCAGACCCCAGCGAGAAAGACCATAAGTGTAAGCCACTTCTTTGAGCTTGGAATCCGTACTAGCAATGCCATGTAACGTGTTGAGAAATATGGGGAAGAAGGCAGAGTAAACAATAATAGCAATCTTAGATGCTTCGTCAATACCCAACCAGAGGATGAACATAGGAATCCAAGCAATAGCCGGTATTTGTTGAAAAAAACTCAAGGTGGGAGATAAAAAACCACGGACGCCCGGCAACAGGCCGAGTAAGAAACCTAAAGGAAGAGCCAGACAAAGGGCAAGGCTGAACCCGCAGACAACGCGGTACAGGCTGGCTCCTATATGCTTAATCAGCAGTCCATTACCTGCAACAGTTAAAAGACGATCCCAAATCAGCGAGGGCGGAGGAACTAGATAGAGATTTAACCAGCCCATGCTACCGAGAATTTCCCAAAGAACAAAGATGCATAAAGGAATAGCTAATCCCTGAAACAGTTTTATTAGAATCTGTTTGTAAGTGGGTTTATCAAACGCTCCCGTCAAAGTTATTGGCTTTTCTTGTTCATTATTTGCGGAAGCCTTCATAATAATCCTCCATAAATTACATTGTGGGCAGGTAACTTGGATCCACCAAATCTTCCACGAGCTTATTAATGTCAACGTCAGGTCTGATCATACCTTCTTTTTGTAAGAAGGAGGCGGATTTTAGCAAGTCTGCCTTAACTTCTTCAAGGCTCATGTCAAAGGTGAATACGGGGTAAAGGCTCTTTACTCCTTTTATATCCAGTTGATTTTGCTTCGCAGTCATTGATAAAGCTTCTTCGTGGTTTGCTTCACTCCAGTCGATTGAAGCCTTATGAACTTTTAAGTAGCGTTTTACTAATTCGGGCTGAGCCTGGGCAAATTCGCTGCGAACGGCAATCACGGTTAAACCAGATATTAGACCTTCGGCTGAACGCAATTTCTTAACTTTGTCTGTAGCAACAGCTTTAGAAAGCAGAGGTTCAGGGAGTATCGTAGCATCCACATGTCCTGCGGCAATAGCCGCGGACGCAGCAGTAGAATCCATATTTACTAGTTCCAGGTCCTGGGTCGTCAGATTTACTTCCGATAGGGCCCGGATTAACATTTCATGCAACATGGTTCCTTTTTGCAAGGCGATTTTTTTTCCTTTGAGGTCTGCAACTGTGTTAATAGATCCGTCAGGTTTCACAACCAGACTGATTCCTTTGGGAAAACGTGAATAGGAGGATATGATTTTAATATCATTTCCATTAGCTTTCGCTAAGACAGCCGAAACGTAGTTAAGACTATTGGAAAAATCAAGGGATTTTCCAGCTAGGGCTTCAAGTTGGTTGCTGGGAACTGATATATCATGCCACTTGAATTCTATGCCATCTTTTGAAAATTCATCTTCAAACATCTTTTTTTGCTGGGCTATCACTGAAGGGATGTTAATAGGTCGGGAGACATACGACGCGTTTATCGCCTTGGGTTTTTCAGGTGATGCTTGGTTAGCGGTTTTTTGAGGTGCACATCCAATTAGAACAAGCGTGCATAACATGAAAACGAATAATAGCTTGGGGCGAAACATAATAAATCACAATCCTTTGTTTTAGTTTAGCAGAAACTTAAAATATTTTTTCACTAATAGTTTAACATAACCAGGTCATGTGAACCACTCCCGTTGGGATGGAACCGATAGTCTCAATAATGTCAACCAATTAATACACGTATTCATTGGTTGACATTCCCTAAAGTAAGGATACTAACTCAAGTCGACGTGTTCTCATGTGGTATATGTAAATAAATGTATACATTTAATTGGATAGGTATTTCTTGGATTCTATTTAGGCAAGAGGGCCGTAACCCTTGGCATTAAAGAGGCGGAACATTCGCTTTATTAATCGAGGCTACTGGCACATTAATTGCATGATAATTCAATATATTCAGAATATAGTTGGAAAACATTTGTTTAGGGCGGCAGAAGAAGGAGGAGGAAGCAAAACTATAAGAAGGAAAGGAGGTTAACAACAGTTATGTCAGGACTTACACTAGTTTATACCGGAAATGGTAAAGGTAAGACCACCGCGTCTTTAGGATTGAGTATGAGAGCCCTTGGACATAACCAAAACGTGGGCTTTCTTCAATTTATGAAGGGAAGTAAGGATTACGGTGAGGTAAAGTTTGCCACTATGCTGCGTAATTTTACATTGGTTCAATCGGGCCAGGAATCCTTTGTCTCCTACAAGTTTCCAGATCCAATTGATATTAAGATGGCGCAGGAGGGTCTTGAGCTAGCACGTAAATGGTTTGAAGAGGATACATTTGACCTTGTTGTTCTTGACGAACTACTTGTCGCTGTTGCCTTTAAGTTAGTATCTGTTGCTCAAGTCATAGATTTAGTCAAGCAAAAGCCGCCGCGTCTTAATTTGGTAATGACCGGGCGTTATGCAGCACCAGAAATAATTGAAATTGCTGACACTGTAACTGAGATGACTGAGCTTCGACATGCTTACCAACGAGGGGTCCAGGCAAAGGAAGGGATGGAATTTTGAACAAAGAAGTACTGGATCAATGGATAGCACGATCGTTTGAACGAGATAGAAGAGCAACCGCTAAACTCATTTCTTGGGTCGAAGATGACATAGAGCGAGCGCATATCATGCGTTCTGTATTAAAAGAAACCGGACGAAAAATGGTAGTAGGAATAACCGGTCCGCCGGGAGCAGGAAAAAGCTCGTTGGTTGAGGCTTTGACAAAACTTTACCGCGCTAGGGACGAAAGGGTAGGGATCGTAGCGGTAGATCCTAGCAGCCCCTATACTGGCGGGGCTATTTTGGGCGACAGGATTCGAATGCAGGCTCATGGAACCGATCGCGACGTATTTATCCGCAGCATGGGGACCAGGGGGCATTTAGGGGGGGTTACGCGTTCAACCTCCGATGTATTACGTATTTTGGAAGGTGGAGGGTATGGGCGACTTCTTTTAGAAACAGTTGGGGTCGGTCAATCTGAACTGGAAATTATGCAAATGGCAGATACTGTCGTGGTTGTACTTAATCCTGGAACTGGGGATGGAATTCAGGCTATCAAAGCAGGAATTATGGAAGTAGCGGATGTCTTTGTCGTGAATAAAGCCGATTTACCTGGGGCCGAACGAATGAAGAATGACATAGAGATGATGTTAAACTTAAATGGAGATACAAGGCCTTGGCGCCCACCCGTCGTTCTCACCAGTGTTATTACGGAAACTGGAGTAGAGAGCTTGTACGAAAAGATTGAAGCACATCAGTGTTACATGCTGGAAACCGGGCAAAGAGATGAGCGCCGCAAGGAACGTCTGCGTCAGGAAGTTTGGCGTCATTGGGAAGACAAAATGCGTGCAGTGTATGAAACAGTTTGGGAAGAAGCTCGAGAAGAAAGGGTAATATTGCATCAGGATGATCCTTACCAATTAGCTCAGATGTTATGGGAAGAGCGTTTTAAAGGGGGATAAATGGAATGAGTGAAAACTTCTTGCGTTGGAAAGCGAAATATGACGCTCAGAGGGAGCGAAAGAGTCCGTTTTTTACAGTTTCTAGCGTTCCAATTGATCCGCTTTACGGACCCGGAAATGCTGCGGAGATTGATTACGAACGTGACTTGGGTAATCCGGGCGAGTATCCTTATACCCGCGGGGTCCGGCCAAATATGTACCGTGGGCGACTCTGGACTATGCGAATGTTTGCAGGATTTGCCACAGCTGTAGAATCGAATGAACGATATAAGTATCTGCTAAGCCAAGGGCAAACTGGCTTAAGTGTAGCTTTTGATATGCCGACGATCATGGGGTACGATTCGGACCATCCACGTGCTTACGGAGAGGTCGGTCGGGTCGGAGTTGCCATAGATTCCCTACAGGATATGGAAACCCTGTTTCAGGATATTTCACTTGATAAAGTAAGTACATCCATGACTATTAATGCGCCGGCTTCCATCATTTGGGCAATGTATGTTGTGGCTGCGGAGAAACAAGGTATCCCCGCCCATAAGTTAACAGGTACAATTCAAAATGATATTTTAAAGGAATATATTGCCCAAAAGTCTTGGATTTTCCCGCCAGATCCCTCTATGCGTCTTATTACTGATATTTTTGGGTTTGCTAAGGAAAATGTTCCAAAGTGGAATACCATTAGTATCAGCGGCTATCACATTCGGGAGGCGGGAGCAACAGCACTGCAAGAATTGGCGTTCACCCTTGCTGATGGATTTGCTTATGTTGAGGCAGGCATTAAAGCTGGTTTGGATGTGGATGACTTTGCTCCGCGTTTATCCTTCTTCTTTAATTCCCATACGGATTTCTTCGAAGAGATTGCGAAATATCGAGCGGCGCGTCGGATCTGGGCACGCCACATGAAAGAGAAATATGGGGCTAAAAAGGAAGAAAGTCTGCTCATGCGGTTCCATACCCAAACTGCCGGGTGTTCCCTGACAGGATCACAGCCAGAAAACAACATTGTGCGAACCGCCTATCAGGCAATGGCTGCCGTCCTAGGGGGAACTCAGTCATTGCATACTAATTCTATGGATGAAGTCTTAGCATTGCCCTCGGAAAAGGCGGTTCAGATAGCACTTCGAACTCAGCAAGTTTTGGCCTATGAAACAGGTGTTGTGAATACTATTGATCCATTGGCAGGTTCTTATTTCGTGGAGACCTTTACCAATCAAATGGAAGAAGGCGCAGAAGAGTATTTCCGTAAAATCGACGAGCTAGGCGGGGTTTTGGGCGCCATTCAAGAGAATTTCTTTCAGCAGGAAATTGCAGATGCAGCTTACCGCTATCAACAAGAGATTGAAAGCAAAGACCGAATTATTGTTGGTATTAATGATTTTGTTAACGAGGAAAAGGAAAAGATCGATTTATTAAAGATTGACCCTGAAGTCGAGCGAGCCCAAGTAAACAGAGTTAAAGCTTTAAAACAAAGCAGGGATAACATCAGGGTACAGGCGACACTGGACGATTTGAAGGTTGCCGCTCAAGGAAGCGATAATCTCATTCCCAAGATTATGGACGCAGTTCGGGCCTATGCTACTGAGGGAGAGATGATAGCAGTCCTCAAGGAAATCTTTGGGGAGTATCGGGAACAAGCCGTATTTTAGTACAGTGTGGGAGGGAACGTTATGAATAAGACTCGAATACGTGTCCTAGTGGGTAAGCCTGGATTGGACGGCCATGACCGGGGTGCCAAAGTTATCGCCCGCATGTTGCGTGATGCTGGAATGGAAGTCATCTACTCTGGATTGCATCAAACCCCAGAACAAATAGTGGAAGCAGCGATTCAGGAAGATGTCGACTTGATTGGAGTCAGTGTTTTATCGGGAGCACACATGACGATCTTTCCAAGAATCAAGGAATTACTGAAAGAGCAGAATGCCGAGGATATTCTACTTATGGGCGGGGGGACGATTCCTGAGGAGGACATTGTTTCCCTGATAGAGGCGGGACATGCTGAGGCCTTATTTACACCAGGTGCAACCTCGACTGAAATTGTGAGTTGGATTAAGAGTAAATTAGAGTCTATTAAAGAGGACGTTGTTTGAGAGGTCTGAGATTGAATTAAGATGTGGACAAATCAATTGAAATGCTGTAGATAAGCTTATAGGATTCTTTAGACGCACGTTAATCTAATGTGCGTTTTTTTATGTGTGCGGAGGTTTATGCTGATAACTTCAAGATAACAAAAGATGTGATGGGGTAAGTTAAATAAAGTAAATAATTATAATTGACAAAAATTCAAAAATAGGTAGAATAAACGTAAGTGAGTAATCACTCATTAACATTTACCCAAATCTTAGTTTTCGGAGGTCTTATGAAATCAAAGCAAGAAACTGAACAACCGGAAATCCGTAGAAAGAAAACGGCAGAAGAGCGGCGTCAAGATATCCTTGAAGCAGCTCTCAATATCTTCACTGAAAAGGGCTATAACGGCTCAACAACTGCGGAAATTGCCCGAGCGGCAGGTGTTGCTGAAGGGACGATTTTTCGTCATTTTGCCACCAAGAAGGAATTACTGATTGCTGTTCTGAGTCCTAAAATCCTTGAAGGGATTATCTCTCTAGATAAGAAACACAAAGATCCTGTAGAATTTTTCCGGTGTTTCATGAAGAATCGCTTGGAGCTTATTAAAGAAAATGACGCTCTTGTTCGCTTTATGTTTGCTGAAGCACAGTACCATGACGAAGTTAGAGAAGCTCTCTCAAAAGGGATTCTAGGACAGGGTATAAATATCGTTCAGCCTTGGTTTGAAAAAGGTGTTAAACAAGGGGTTTTTAAACCCGTCCCATTCCCCTCTGTGATGCGAACTTTTATGGGGATGGTTTTATTTTACGGGGTATTCAATCATGTTTTTCCAGGTTTATCCCCGAAAAATACAATAGAAGAGGCAACAGATCAAATGCTGGAGATTTTTTTACATGGGTTGATAGTTAAGGAAGCTAAAACTTAAGGACTGAGGATAAGAAAGAGGAACACCAATGGTTTAAGTTCAAGGAGCGGAGGAGAGAAAATATGAGAAAAAAAGCTGTTGTCGTAGTCGTTATTCTAGTTCTTATTGCACTGTCGATCTTGGGAGAGCGCTTTTTAGACCGCTCAGTAGAATCAAACATTTATTCAGGTACGATTGAAGGAACTGAACTTCCGGTGCAACCAGAGCTGGGTGGCAAGATAACAGAGTTATTTGTGAGTGAAGGCCAGACTATTAATTCGGGGGATATCATTGCTAAACTTGACGACAGTCAGGCTAAGATTTCCTTGGATATCGCGAAGAGCCAACAGGCTCAGGCGCAGGCTAAGCTCAACGATCTTTTGGGAGGAGCGCGGGCGGAGGAAATCCGTCGGCTCGAGCACCTGGTAAGCCAGGCGAAGGCCAATCTAGCTGCCTTGGAACCAAGTCTTAAATTTGAGGAAGATAATCTGGCGGCTAATCAAAAACTTTATGAGAGTGGCGCCATTAGTAAACAGGTCGTGGATGCTCAGCAAAATAAACTTGATACTTTAAAGGCTCAGTATCAGAGCGCCCAAGCAAGCATCGATGCCACTCAGGCCAGTCTCGATCAAGCTCTCGCTGGTTATACACAGCCGACCATTCAGGCTCAGAGAGCAGCTGTTGATATTGCGGCTCAGTCAGTTAAAACGGCAGAATTGGGTTTAAACAAACTTACTATTAAGAGTCTAGCCGATGGTCAGGTTCTCTATCAGAATGCTGAGATAGGTCAAGTAGTCAATCCTGGCACAACTCTGGTAACGATACTGGATCCCAATGATTTGTGGATCAAAATATATATCCCGGGAGCCAAGCTCGGTCAGATACAAATGGGCGGGACGGTTTCTATTTTAGCGGATGCCTACCCTGATAAGACATTCAAAGGACAAATCCAATATATCAGTAATCAAGCAGAATTCACTCCAAAAAATGTGCAAACAAAGGAAGAGCGGACGACGACAGTTTATGCTGTCAAAATAACCATTATAGAAGGTAAAGAACAGTTGAAAGCAGGCATGCCAGCAGATGTAACCCTGGAGTAAAGGAGTGAGACAGAATGAATTTAGCAATTGACTGCCAGGGTTTAGTAAAACGGTTTGGCACGTATACAGCGGTTCAAGGGGTGAGCTTCCAACTTCCTGCAGGAGCAATAATGGGTTTCGTCGGGCCGAACGGCGCTGGAAAGACAACGCTTATTCGGATGCTATGCGGAGTTTTAGTGCCCACAGAGGGTCGAGCTACGGTGCTGGGCTTTGACGTCTTGACTCAACCAGAGGAAATCAAACAGCGTATTGGCTATATGTCCCAAAAATTTAGTCTTTACGACGATCTGACCGTGAGAGAAAATCTTGATTTCTATGCAGGGGTTTACAGCTTGCACGGAAAAATGGCTAAGGAACAGAAAACTCGGGTCATTGAACGGATTGGTTTAGTTGAGAGAACCAGCCAATTAGTCTCTTCTCTCTCGGGTGGTTGGAAACAAAGAGTGGCCTTGGCTTGTGCTTTATTGCATAGTCCCCAACTGCTCATTCTTGATGAACCGACCGCTGGGGTAGATCCGGTTTCAAGGCGAATTTTCTTGGATTTGATTCATCAGTTAGCGAAAGAGGGAATAACGATTCTAGTCAGCACTCACTATATGGATGAAGCTGCAACTTGCGATTACTTGGGTTTTGTCTTTTATGGGCACTTAATCGCCTTTGGTTCCCCTGATGAAATGAAAGAGAAAGAGGATAAAGATAATTTAGATGATCTCTTCATCTATTATGTTGAAAACGAAGCCTCTGATGATCCTCGTAATCTCGCCCTTAAGAAAGGAGGGCGAGGCTAGTGGGAAGATTTTCTTGGGTGCGGTTTTTTGCAGTACTAAGAAAGGAATTCCTTCATATTCGACGAGACCGTGCTAGCTTAATAATGGCTATTGCCATGCCAATAGGAATGCTCCTCCTGTTTGGTTATGCCGTCAATACGGATGTCGACCATCTGTCTACCGTGGTTTGGGATCAATCTCAGACTGCAGACAGCAGAGAGTTTATTACCTCAATACGTAACACTCAATATTTAGACCCCGATGCTTATGTCCAAGGATATGAGCAGATCGAAGGTTCTCTGGATAGCGGTAAGGCACGGGTGGCGGTTATAATCCCGCCTAATTTTGGCAAAGAATTACAAAAGGATAACGGACAGGCTGATGTACAGATTTTAGTGGACGGCTCTGATCCCACCATTGCTCGGGCGGCTATGTCTGCGGTTCAGATGCTTGGTCTCAATAAATCTCTGGAGATTCAAGGAGTACGTCTGGCCGCTAAGGGGGCAACTGCGGGTACGAACATGCCGCTTAATATCGAGACCAGAGTCTGGTATAATCCGGATATGAAATCGATGGTCTTTAACATTCCAGCCCTAATTGGTTTGATCTTGCAAAATGTAATTGCAATGTTAACTTCATTTTCGATTGTGAGAGAAAAGGAACGCGGTACCATGGAACAAGTGGTCGTGACTCCTATTCGTTCGCTTGAATTGCTGCTGGGCAAGTTGCTTCCGTTTGTGTTTATTGGGTTTGTCTCTCTGACCTTAATCCTTGCAACTGGGATCTTTTGGTTTGGAGTTATGCCGGCGGGAAGCATTCCTCTTTTAGTACTCTTATCCACCATCTTTTTGTTTACTATTCTAGCTATTGGGCTTTTGATTTCCAGTATTGCTAGAACTCAGCTTCAGGCTATGCAAATGACGTTCATCTTAATCTTGCCTTCTATCTTATTGTCTGGTTTCATCTTTCCACGGGAAACTATGCCGATTTTCTTAAAGATTTTGGGTGGATTATTTCCGTTAACTTATTTTCTGGAAATCGTGCGAGGAATCTTCCTGAAAGGGGTAGGGATGGAGTATCTTTGGCAGGACACACTCATCTTATGTGCGTTTGCGATTATCTTGGTGGGAATTGCAGCTAAGAAGTTTAAGAAGAATTTAGATTAATGGAGAAGGCGTGATGTTGCTCCGCTCACCCAAGGGAGACAGGTGGAGTACGCAGAACCTCGAGGTAAATTGAAAAATAATTATGATCATAAAAAACTGTCGTTAGGTATAACCTAACGACAGTTTTTTAACAGTTTTATGATTTAGCTGCCCATTTTTGTTTTGATTCGCTCGATGGCTTTTTCCGTATTCTCTCGGGTCCCAAAGGCCGTCAGGCGGAAGTATCCTTCGCCATTTGCTCCAAAGCCTGCTCCTGGCGTTCCTACTACATTTGCTTCTTTCATAAGCTTGTCGAAAAATTCCCAGGAGCCCATTTTATTGGGGGTTTTCATCCAGATGTAGGGGGCATTAATCCCGCCAAATACTTCATAGCCCGCCTTGGTTAGACCTTCTCGGATGATTCGAGCGTTTTCCATGTAGTAGTCGATGGTTTCCTTAACTTGCTTTTTCCCTTCTGGGCTGTATATGGCTGCTGCAGCGACTTGCACAGGATAAGAGACACCATTGAACTTTGTAGTCTGTCTTCTCAGCCATAACTTGTTTAGGCTATGAGGGTTACCCTCGGAATCATAGACCATAACTTCCTTTGGTACAACAGTATATGCGCAACGTGTCCCAGTAAAGCCTGCTGTCTTGGAGAAGCTTCTGAACTCTACTGCAACTTCACGAGCACCCTCGATCTCATAGATGGTGCGTGGAACTTCTTCTTCACGTATGTAAGCTTCATAAGCAGAGTCGTACAAAATTATCGATTTATTCTCCCGTGCGTAGTCAACCCATTGTTTTAGCTCTGCTCTGTTTAAGGTCATCCCTGTCGGATTGTTTGGGAAGCAAAGGTAAATCATATCTACATGAGTCGTAGGGAAGGCGGGTTTCATTTCATTTTCTTCGGTACACGGCAGATAGACAATACTTTCATACTGTCCTTTCTCAGAATTGAAATTTCCTGTACGTCCTGCCATCACGTTACTATCCACGTAAACAGGATAAACGGGGTCAGTGACTGCCATGATATTGCCTGTACCAAAAATCTCTTGGAAGTTTGCTGTATCGCTCTTCGCTCCGTCGCTGACATAGACTTCATCAAGAGAGAAATCTACTCCTCGGGTTTTATAATCGTTTTCTATGATTTTTTCGATTAAAAAGTCATACCCTTGCTCTGGTCCGTACCCTCTGAAGGTTTTAGCGTTCCCCATTTCGTCGACAGCTTTTTTCATTGCCTCTATGACTGCAGGAGGAAGTGGACGGGTTACATCCCCAATCCCTAATCTAATAATATCTGCATGCGGGTTTTCGTTTTTAAATTGTGTCACCCTGCGAGCAATTTCTGAAAACAAATAACTTCCAGGCAACCTTAGATAATTCTCATTCATTAGTGCCATAACTTGATTTGATCTCCCTTCTTAATACACATAGCTTTAAATCAAAGTATTCTCAAATAAAATAATTTCTAATATTATAGCATAATTTTATGGATCATTCAGATCTTCCGGCAAAAGGACGTAAGGAAATTTGTTGATTTTGCTTTATGAGCGTGCAGTTAACGTGATAAAATAAGTAGCATTCATTGATTAAATTAATGCTAAACTAGTAAGATGCTATTTTTGCTTCTGTTTAGCTATAAGAAAGTGATTTGAGTAGCTATAGTCATTAAGATAAGAATACAGAACGGAGTGTAAGAATGCAAATACCATCAATACGTCTGGAAAGTTTAGGTGCCTCTGTCTTTACAGAAATGGATAATTTGAAAAGAGAATTGGAAAAAGCGGGACATAATCTGATTAATCTTAGTATTGGAAGTCCAGACCGTGCCCCGGCCCTGGAAATTCGTAATGTTTTAAGTCAGGCAGTTCTTGATGATAACCAATATGGATATACCTTAACCCGCGGGACAGAAGAATTTCGAAAGGTCTGTGCCGAGTGGTATCAAGAACGGTTTGGAGTTATTTTGAATCCCGAAACAGAGGTTTTGCCGCTAATGGGTTCTCAGGATGGTCTGGCTCACATTTTTCTAGCTTATATCGATCCTGGTGATCTAGCCTTTATTCCTGATCCGGGATATCCAATTTATACGGCTGGTTTAATGCTCGCGGGAGGAGAGAAAGTTGCTATCCCGCTTCTGGAGGAGAATGGATACTTACCTGACTTAAAGCAGATTGATCCGGATCTGGCCCGCAAGGCGAAGCTTATGTTTTTGAATTATCCCAACAACCCAACGGCTGCTGTGGCAAGTCTATCCTTTTTTGAAAAGGTTGTAGATTTTGCAAAAGAGTATGATCTGCTGATCTGTCATGATGCAGCATATTCCGAACTGGCGTTTGAGGGTTTTAGGCCTGTAAGCTTTTTACAAGCGCGAGGGGCAAAAGAGGTCGGAATTGAGTTCCATTCTGTTTCAAAGACATATAATCTAGCGGGAGCGAGGTTGGGTTTTGCCGTAGGAAATGTGGATGTCATTGGAACCCTCTCACAACTCAAGTCAAATATTGATTATGGTGTCTTCGCTCCAGTATTGAGTGCGGGAGCTTATGCGCTCAATAATGGGCAAGAATCGATTGAAGAGAATCAGAGTGCATATCAGAGACGACGAGATCTTTTAATTGAAGGTTGTGCTTTAGCAGGGTGGAAAATGCCGATGCCACAAGGTTCAATGTTTGTCTGGGCGCCTGTTCCTACAGAACAAGACTCAGTATCCTTTGCCATGGATTTGGCTCGGGAAGCCGGGGTGATTGTAGTGCCGGGGGTGGCCTTTGGGGAACATGGCGAAGGATTTGTAAGGGTGGCTTTGGTTCAAGATGAAAAAGTACTGCAGGAAGCAGTAGAGCGAATTCAGCATTTTTTAAAGAAGGACTAGAAATTAAGCTGTAGGGATTGTTGCCTATAAAAAATAGGTGAGCTGCTTTGAGGTATGGCCACGGCTTAAAGTTGTGGTTATACCTCTTCTACTACTTGTGAAATGATGAAATACGGATATAATAACTAATCATTATACGTAGGAAGAGGATAAAGGAGATCAATATGAACCGCTCTCAACAACTTGGAGAAGAGCAGATAAGTAAACTGCTGCTTAAGTTTTCAGTCCCGGCAATTATCGGTATGTCAGTTAATGGTTTTTACAATATCGTGGACCGAATTTTTGTAGGTCAAGGCGTTGGCGCATTAGCGCTATCAGGTATTGCCATTAGTTTCCCTTTCACTCTCGCCATCATGGCTTTTGGCATGTTAATTGGAATAGGTGCAACCGCCGTAATCTCAATCCGATTAGGTCAACAGAAAAAAGAAGAAGCTGAACAGATTGTCGGTAACGCGTTTGTCTTGCTCCTTCTAATTTCATTGGGTATTAGCGTATTGAGTTATATTTTCATGGATTCACTTTTAATACTCTTTGGAGCGAGCAGTGAGGTTATCCCTTACGCCAAGCAATATCTTACTGTTCTCTTGTGGGGTGCCGTATTCCAAACAATCGGTTTTGGCATGAACAATTTTATTCGTGCAGAAGGAAATCCCAAGATAGCCATGTACACAATGGTTTTAGGGGCGGTCTTGAATACGATATTGAATCCAATATTCATTTTTTGGTTACATCTTGGTGTGGCGGGCTCCGCTCTTGCCACAGTTATTTCTCAATTTGTTACTGCGGTTTGGGTACTATACTACTTCCTCGGAAATCGGGCTTTGCTTAAACTTCACTTTCAAAACCTTAGACTCAAATGGATTTTTGTTAAAGATATTCTGGCGATTGGAGTTTCTCCCTTTTCCATGCAGTTAGTTGGCAGCATCGTGACTATCCTCTTAAATAAAACGCTAGTCAACTACGGCGGAGATTTGTCGATTGCAGCTATGGGTGTCATAAACAGTATTGCAATGCTCATATTTATGCCGATTTTTGGAATTGGGCAAGGGGCGCAACCGATTCTAGGATATAATTACGGAGCTAGAAGATATGATCGAGTTAAGCAGACGCTGAAATTATCTGTAATCGGTGCTACTGGTGTAATGACTTTAGGGTTTTTGGTTGTGGAGTTATTTCCGGTTGCTTTAATGACCCTTTTCAGCAAGGATCCGGAACTTATTGCTATAGGATCAAACGGATTGCGAATTTTTTTGGTGATGCTCCCGATTATTGGATTCCAAGTGACTGCGGTAAATTACTTTCAAGCTACGGGTAAGCCAAGAAAGTCGTTGTTTCTGAGTTTATCCCGCCAACTCATTTTCTTAGTGCCAATGCTTTTGATTTTACCTAAATTTTGGGGCCTGACGGGAGTTTGGTTAGCCGGTCCGGTGGCGGATTTTGCCTCTGCCGGTGTTACGGTTCTATGGTTAAGAAATGATCTTAAGCAGTTAGAACTGACAATTAAAGAAGGCTCGACAAAGGGTTGATTATAAGAATCCTTTTGGCGACATGACAATTTGTCAGTCGCTATTTTTTAATGCTTTAGTTATAGGGGGTATAAGAATTGAAAAACCATATATAAAAGGGAAATGAATTTTTTTGTGGAATTACCTAAAAATCCAAATAGTTCATAACGTTCACAACTTAAAATTCTTAGCCTATCGAAAAGTAGGGATGCTTGCAACGGATCTAAGGGTAGTTATTTCTATAAACGATAACTGGGTTGTAGAAGCGTACTTTCTAAATGTCTATCTGCTGAAAGTTCGGTAGGTAGGCATTTTTGTTTTAATATGATTGGAGGGATATTTATCATAAATTATTGTCGGTCTTTATGCTGTGAGTCGGTGTAAGACAATATTTAATCATTACATGTGAATGGGAGATGAAGGGTATGTTTAAGAGATTGTTTAATATTTCTAGCGTTAATGGGAAGACAATGATGACTATATTACCCTTGGTATTATTAACCCTAGTGGTCATGTCCGTGATTAGCTACAAATATTCAGAAACTCTACTCAAAGACGAGATTCAAAATAAAATGACTGCTCAGTTAAATGGAACGATCAACGATATTGAGAAACAATTAACCGCTCACGATACGTTACTTCAAGGCTTAGCACGCACTGTAGAATCCGTTGGAAATGGGATAACTGCAGACGAGTATGCTAGTTTGCTAAAGAAAATAATAACAGCTAATAATGTAACGTTTGGAGCGGGTGTGTGGTATGAACCTTATGCCTATAATAATGACACTCAATACTTCGGTCCCTATGTGTTTAAGGATAAAGATGGAAAAGTCGTGTTTACGAATGAATTTGCTGACCCTAAATATGACTTTCCAACTAAACCTTGGTACACGATTAGTAAAGGTATATCAGAGAAATCGATTTGGACTGATCCATATTATGATGAAGGTACCAATGCTACTATACTAACGGATAACGTCCCATTTTATGATGATAATGGGAACTTTAAGGGTACCATAACAGGTGGGATTGATTTCATCACTCTACAAAAATTAATTACGGATATTCACTTAGATATTGAATCAGATATTTATCTTATAAATAAAGAAGGTATGTATCTAGCGAATCCCAATCCGGAAAAGATCATGAATATTAAGATTACGGAAGAAGAGAACCTCAGCTTGCAGGAAGCAGCAAAGAACATGATGGTTGAGAAAACCGGGACGTTTAGTTATAATGGCAACGGGGCTAGGCAGGTTTACTATGAAGAAGTTCCGGAGTTTGGTTGGATTCTTGCAATTGATGTTTCGGAGACTGATTTATTGGCTCCGTTAAAGGCTTTATTAAATCGGATGTTGATTCTCATTGGACTGGCAATTATCGTAACTGGAACAGTACTTTTCCTATATAGTCGATATATCGTTAATAATATAAAAACGGTTAACCAGTTCGCAGCGGCTATTGTTCAAGGGGATCTCAGCCAAAATATAGTCGTTCGTTCGAACGATGAATTCGGACAAATGACAGAGAATCTCAACAAAATGATGGACAATTTCAAGGGAATTATTGAAGAAATTGTTAATAGCTCTCAACAATTAGCGGCCTCGGCGGAAGAGCTGACAGCAAGTGCGGATGAGGGCAGCAGAACAACTGAACAAATAGTATACTCCATTCAGGAGGTATCTGATGGTGTAAAGCAAAAACTGACAGGTGTTGATGCTACAGCAGATTCAGCTCAACAAGTTTCTGTGCATATGCAAATGATAACACAGGATATCCAAAAGGTTACGGAAGGGTCTCGGCAAACATCAGAAAAGGCTGCTATAGGTAATAGCGTAGTTAGAAAAGCGGTCAATGAGATGCAATCAATCGGAGATAAAGTCACTGAAGCCGCCGATGTTGTAAATATCCTTGGGGGGAAATCTGGAGAAATTGGTCAAATAGTAGCGCTAATTACCAATATTGCCGCCCAAACAAATCTACTGGCCTTGAATGCGGCAATTGAAGCAGCGCGGGCAGGGGAGCAGGGAAGAGGGTTTGCTGTTGTTGCAGAGGAGGTCCGAAAGCTTGCCGAACAATCAAGTGATGCGGCTGGAAAGATTAGTGCTTTGATTGATGAAATTCAAAAGGAAACAACGAAAGCAGTCATGACAATGAATGATGGAACTGTTGCAGTACATGAAGGGATTACAATGGTTAATTCGGCTGGCGAAGCATTCCGAGATATCTTGCAAGGAGTCAACGACTTTTCGAAACAGGCACAAGCTGTAGCCGATGTGGTTCAGAAAGTTGGGGCAAATACGGAGACTATTGTTGCATCTATCTTCGATGTTGCAAATATTCCTAAAGAAATATCAGGTAGCCTAGAAAATGTGGTCGCAGGTACTGAAGAACAGAGTGCTTCCATGGAGGAAATTCGTAGGTCAGCAACATCCCTTGCCCAAATGGCAACAGATTTTCAGGGCAGTGTAACGATGTTTAAATTATAAGTTTAGTGCCGCTTAGTAAATCATGTTATCCTAATGGGGAACTGTTTCCTAAAAAGTTTACTCAAAATATATCGTCCGAAAGTATGAGTCAAGACGCCGTCCTGACTCATACTTTTTTGTTAGAGCAGATATAAATAAATACAATTCATAATGTCAAGAATACTGAATTCAAAGTGGATAGGTGGAGGATAATGTTGAAAATTGTAGAATATTACTCTATAAGCAGGGAAGGTTTCTTGAGCGTTGAGGAACAAGATACATAAGGGAAATTTAGGAATCCTAAAGGAATACCGCTTTTACTGTCGAATGCTATAAAATATTGGATTTATATTAATAAAATCAATTACGAACATCATAGGCAAACCTATCGAAAGGTAGAGACGCAAAGCTACGGGTCTAAGGATGTACTTTGTACTTTCACGATAGCCGGGTTGCAGAAATGTGCATTTTAGATCTCTATCTGCCGGAGGTTTTGGTAGGTAGGCATGTTTTTGCTAAGAGGGGTTGAGGTTACAGACAGTGTAACAATGTTTAAACGATAAATCTTTTCTACGATGGAAGAATATAATCTGATTATTTTCTTATAAAGAGGACCGTCTCAAGTCATTCTCTAATTTTTCCAAAATATATCCTAGATACAAGGGGGCCTGTTAATGAATTCAGTCAAAGCGTTTTATGAGAAGAAACTAACTTGTATTTTCTGCGGTTCGCCGTTTATTTCCCAGAGAGTTCGTTCGCGTTTTGCAGTTCCATATCGAACCGACAGTGATTTTTGCCCTCATTTTCGAGAAGGAAATTACAATCCGCACTATTATTTCGTTAATGTTTGCCCTGAGTGTGGTTTCGCTTTTTCCGAAGAATTTTCAGAGCAATTTCCATTAGGTTCTAAAGAACTTATAAATTCTCGAATCACCAAGCATTGGAAAAAAAGGGACTTTGGTGAGGAAAGGGATCTTCAACAAGCCCTAGAATCCTATAAACTTGCTATTTTAGCGGGCACTCTCAAAAAAGAAAAAAATGCTGTGCTAGCAGGTCTTTGCTTGCGGTTAGCTTGGCTTTATCGGACTGAAGATAATACTGAGCAAGAAATGCGTTTCTTAGTCTTAGCACTTAAGGCTTATGAAGAATCCTTTGTTCACTCAGATTTTGCGGATACTTCAATGTCTGAAATAAGAGTTTTATTCATGATCGGTGAACTCAGCCGGCGTTTAGAACAGTACAAAAAGGCTGTTTCTTATTTTTCTAAAATCATTCAACATAAAAATGCTGATGGAGAACCGAAGATTGTTAATTTGGCGAGAGAACAGTGGAGAGAGGCCGCGGAAGAGCTTCGCAAGGAAAATCCAAAGTCATAGTGAACTCGTTCAGCAAAAGCTAAACATCGAGACTTCGGTGACGTAAGTCTCAAGACTATCGTCACCGAAGTAGAATAAGGAACACCCACTTACAAGCAGTGGGAGTATAGGAATTGATTAAACGAAATTGTTTAAAGCTGTGGCAGGGTATTAAGACTCTTCCACAGCTTTCTTTTTAGTAAACGCATCCCAAAAATTTGAATAGAAGTGTTTGAGATTTCTTCGGTTGGAGAACAATGGTATAATAGACAAGAATGTTTGTTAAGCTTGTAATTAGGTTTAGGGAGGAAGTTATCATTGGAGTTCAATCTTGTCATTGCTAAGGAACTAGGTCTGAAGATAAATCAAGTCAAAGAGGCTGTCAGCTTATTGGATGGGGGAAATACGATTCCTTTTATTGCCCGTTACCGTAAAGAGGCAACAGGTGAGCTTGATGAAAATGTGTTGCGTGATATCGTTGATCGTTTAGACTATTTACGACGCTTGGAACAGCGTAAAACGGAAGTGCTGCGCCTTATTGACGAGCAGGGGAAGCTTACAGAAGAACTGTCGACTCAAATTACTGGTGCGACGGTGCTTCAAGATGTCGAAGATCTCTATCGACCTTATAAGCAGAAGCGCCGCACACGGGCTACAATTGCCAAAGAGAAGGGCCTTGAACCTTTGGCGGAGTGGCTGTTAGTTCAATATACCAGAGGAGATCCTCAAGCAGAAGCGGAAAAGTACTTGAATGAGGAGTTAGAGGTTAATTCTACTGAGGAAGCTTTAGCTGGAGCGATGGATATTATAGCAGAAACCATTGCAGATGATGCTGCCTTGCGTAAAAGGATAAGGGAAGAAACCTTCAGAGTTGGGGATGTGGTAGCTGTTGCTGTAGCGAAGAAAGCCGAAGAGCGCTCTCCTTTTGAAATGTATTATGATTATCGGGAGCCTGTTCGAAAGATCCCTCCTCATCGGATTTTAGCTTTGAACCGTGGAGAGAAAGAAGAGTTTTTATCTGTCAAGATTGAAGTTCCGCTTGAAACTATACATAGAATTATTGAAATGCGATATGTCAAAACAGGACCATGTGCTTCTCTGGTCCAAAAAGCTGCCCTTGATTCATATAAGCGATTGATTGACTCTTCAATTGAGCGGGAAATGAGAGCTGAACTTTCTGCTCAAGCAGAAGAACAAGCCATAAAAGTCTTTGCTGCCAATCTGCGTCAGCTTTTACTTCAACCTCCCGTGCGCGGAAAAATGGTTTTAGGACTTGATCCTGGGTTTCGGACAGGGTGTAAGTGGGCGGTTGTGGATGAGACGGGAAAGTTACATCAAGTGGGTGTAATATATCCGCATACGGGAAAGGGCAAGCGTGAAGAGGCAAAAGCAATTTTGCGGAAGGCTATTCAAGAGCATGATGCCAATATAATTGCGATTGGGAATGGTACAGCTTCAAGGGAAACAGAAGAGGTTGTGGCAGAAATGATTCAGGAGGATGGGATTTCCGTTGAATTCACCTTGGTGAGTGAAGCAGGAGCATCTGTGTATTCTGCTTCGAAGTTGGCTGGAGAAGAGTTTCCAGACTTTGATCTTTCCTTACGGAGTGCAGTATCCATTGCCAGACGGCTGCAAGATCCCTTAGCAGAATTAGTAAAGATTGAACCGAAAGCGGTTGGAGTAGGGCAATATCAGCATGATGTCCAACCTAAACGTTTGGAGGAATCCCTGCACGGGGTCGTAGAATCCTGTGTTAATGTTGTAGGTGTTGATTTAAATACCGCCTCAGCGTCTCTGCTGCAATACGTGGCCGGGTTAAAGCCAGCGGTTGCTAAAAATATAGTTGCTTGGCGAGATGAAAATGGGAAATTCAGCCGGCGCGATCAACTCAAGAAAATTCCTCGACTCGGAGCTCAAACGTATATTCAGTGTGCTGGATTTATTCGTCTGCCGGATGGGGTTAATCCTTTGGAAAATACACCTGTTCATCCGGAATCTTATCAGTTGGCTGAAGACATCTTAAAAAGTATCGGGCATACCCCAGGGGATTTGAGAGATCGCCTCACTGAAGTCCGAAAGAAACTTTCTGTTTTAGATCCTCAAGAGCTTGCTGAAGAGTTCGGAGCGGGAGTTCCGACTGTTCGTGATATCTTAGATGCCTTACAAAGACCCGGCAGAGATCCCCGAGAGGATTTACCGCGACCGTTACTGCGGAGAGATGTCACTCATATGGAAGATCTTAATGAAGGGATGATTTTAGAGGGGACCGTTCGAAATGTCGTAGATTTTGGAGCGTTCGTAGATATCGGTGTTAAGCATGATGGTCTCGTTCATATTTCCCAGTTGAGTGATAAATTCATTAAACACCCCATGGAAGCTGTTGCGGTAGGTGATATTGTCAAGGTGCGTGTGATCGGACTTGATAAGGTGAGAGACCGAGTGAGTCTATCCATGCGGGATATTTTGGCGAACGTAACGTCCGTTTAATAGTTTGCAATAAGACGCTCGGTGAAAGCCAAGCGTCTTTATGATATCGCAAAAATGTTGCTCACAATCCCGTGTGTGATATGGACTTGAGTCTGTTATAATGATCAAATAAACGTTTTAGTTTTAGTATTATCTAGGCAAGTGTAGAATTTCACCCTGTAAGTCCAAAAGAGGGATGAAGGTCTACTAAGAGGTGAGATGGTTAAAAAGACGTTTTACTGAACACTTGCAAGTGGAAAGGTGACAATAAAATGAAGAGGCTTTTAATCAAAAACGGTCTGATTAAAACTATGGCCGGGCGGGAGTTTATGGGGTATATCCTAATCGAGGGAGCGAAAATAGCTGCACTCGGAGAAACTGCGGATATGGATGTTCCTGAAGATGCAACAGTGATCGATGCCAAAGGCTGCCTAGTGTTGCCAGGGATGATTGATGCACATTGTCATGTGGGAATTGGCGAAGAAATCTTCCGTTGGGAAGGGGAAGATTTTAATGAAATGACCGATCCGGTGACTCCGGACATGCGGGCGATTGATGGAATTAACCCAGAAGATGAAGGTTTTCGCGATGCACGTTTAGGTGGAGTGACGGCAGTATTTACTGTGCCTGGGAGTGCCAATGTGATCGGAGGAACAGGGGTAGTCATGAAGACAGCTGGGAAGATCGTGGATAAAATGATTATTCGTGATCCTGCCGGTATGAAAATAGCCTTTGGAGAAAATCCCAAAATGGTTTACGGTGAACAGAAGAAAATGCCCATGACTCGGATGGGAACTGCAGCATTACTTCGTCAGTCCTTAGTGGATGCTCAGACGTATAAGGATAAATTAGACCAAGGTAAATCAGATCCGGATAAACTTCCGGAGCGAGATTTGGGTTTAGAAGGACTTGTAAGGGTGATTAATCGTGAAATTCCTCTTCGGGCTCATGCTCATCGTGCAGATGATATTATGACTGCAATTCGTATTGCCCGTGAATTTGACGTGGACTTAGTTATTGAACATTGCACCGAAGGGCACAAAATTGCGGAGGAGCTTGCTGAACTGGGGTATCCGGCTGTGGTAGGGCCTTTGCTGACCAACCGTGCAAAAGTTGAGCTTAAGGATAAATCTTTCAAAACTCCTGGCATTTTAGCCGAAGCGGGAGTAAAGGTTGCGATTATGACCGATCATTCTGTCACACCAATTGAACAACTTCCCCTCTGTGCGGCCTTAGCGTGTAAGGCAGGGATGGATATAGAGGATGCATTACGAGCCATTACCATCAATTCGGCAGAAATCTTAGGTGTTTCCGACCGCATTGGGTCTCTTGAGGTTGGAAAAGATGCAGATATTGTTATTTGGTCAGAACATCCGTTTATAATCACGGCTAGCCCGCTCTACGTGATCGTAGACGGGAAGATTGTAAAACCTGAAGCTTAAACTGATAAGGTCGTGTAGTTTTTTTGGAACGGATTTATTCTGTGGAAAGCAGTTCGCTTGGTTTTAAGATGCGGCCATAGCTCCGTTTATTTTAGGAGTTTGGGGGACGAATGTCTTTGGATACAATAAATAGTGTTATTGTATCAGGAGGAATAGAAAATGGAATATAGAGTTACGAGTTTAACGGTTGAGCAAACCCACGAGTTGGGGAAACAACTAAGTGAGTGTTTGCTTGGTGGAGATGTGGTTGCGCTGACGGGGGATTTAGGTGCCGGGAAAACGGCCTTTGCCCAAGGAATTGGCAAGGGGTTAGGTGTCGTCGGCCCTATGACCAGCCCGACCTTCACTTTGATACATGAATATGAGTGTCTTATAAAAGGTACTAAGATCCGTTTAATTCACATGGATCTTTATCGATTGCGACACCCGGAAGAGGCAGAAGTCATTGGGATTGAAGATGCGTTCGTGGAAGATGCGATTTGTTTAATTGAATGGCCAGAAATTGCAGAGGATTATTTGCCGGATGACTGTTTAAATGTTGAGATTCATGGAAGTGGAGAAATGCCCCGTGAGATTATCTTTCATGCTAAAGACTCCAGTTGGGAGCAACGTTTAGAGTTTCTCTTCAAATAATAGGAGGATGCAGATGAAATACTTAACGATAGATACAACCACAAAAGTTACGGCTGTGGCTTTAGGTGAAGATAGAAGACTAGTTGGCGAGGGTTTTTTAAATACTACAAAGACGCATTCAGAGCGTATTATTCCTATGCTGGATCAACTGCTCACAGCTGCAGACTGGACACTTCAGGAATTAGATATGATCGGCGTAGTGCGTGGGCCCGGTTCGTTCACCGGTATTCGGATTGGAATCGCTACAGCACAGGGATTGGCACAGGTTCTGAAGCTCCCGCTGATTTCCGTAGTGTCTTTGGATGCCTTGGCTTGGGCTGGTAAGGGAAGAATGGAAGATGTTGTTCCCATTTTGGATGCACGCAAGAATGAATGGTATACTGCGCGTTATAACTGGACGCGAGGAGCAGAAAAGGCGGATTGTTTAACTCCGCCACAGGCCATGCCTATAGATAAATGGTTGGAATATCTAAAGGGATTAGACCGTTCCATTTGTTTCGTTGGAGATGCAGCGGAGAAAGCTAAGGGGCGTATAGAGGAAGTACTGGGCGAGCGAGCGGTGATTTTACCGGAGTACATAAGTTTACCTCGTGGTGCTTATGCTGTAAGTGCAGTATGGCAACGATGGCAAGAAACGGGCGAAGGAGAACAGGTTGAGCCTTATTACATCCGCTTTTCTGAGGCGGAGGTTAATTGGGCGAAGAAAGAGGAAGCGCGGAGGAGCGAGGGACATGAGTAACGGTATTATACGTCCCATGCTTATGGATGATCTCGAGGCAATTATGGAGATTGAGATTGCCTCTTTTTCTACGCCCTGGTCCTTGCAGGCCTTTAAAGCAGAACTAAAAGATAATGAGTATGCACGTTATGTTTGCTTGGAGTTGGATGATAAGGTAATTGGTTACATGGGATTATGGTTTATTTTGGATGAGGGTCATATTACAAACGTGGCTATTGCTCCAACCTATCGAGGAAAACATTGGGGAGAATTTCTAATGCGTTCCGTTATGGAGAAAATGATGCAGGAAGGTATGGAACGGATGACACTTGAAGTTCGGGAATCGAATAGCCCTGCACAGTCTTTATATAGTCGATTAGGTTTTGCCACAGCGGGAATTCGCAAAGGTTATTACGCCGATACTGGAGAAGATGCGCTGATAATGTGGGCTGATTTAGGAATGGAAGTGAATAAGATATGACGGAGAGTCAAAAGAGCAATGTTGTAATTTTGGGGATAGAAACGAGCTGTGATGAGACTTCAGCGGCCGTTTTGTTGAACGGAAGGGATTTGCGAAGTCATGTCATATCTTCGCAAATAACAACACATCAGAAGTATGGAGGGGTTGTGCCGGAAATTGCCTCGCGTGAACATAGCTTGCATTTTCAGCCAGTTGTGCAACAAGCTTTGGATGAAGCAAAGCTGACTTTTAGAGATTTATCGGCGATTGCGGTAACTTATGGCCCAGGGCTGGTCGGATCCCTATTGGTCGGGGTTTCAGGAGCTAAAGCAATGGCATATGCGGCTGGAGTTCCGCTGATTGGTATTAATCACCTGGAAGCGCACATCTATGCAAACTTTTTAGAGCATCAGGATTTAAAATTTCCGCTTCTAGCATTGTTAGTATCAGGAGGACATACTCATCTCATTTTATTTGAAGCCCACGGGCAATATAAGGTTTTAGGGCATACGCGGGATGATGCGGCTGGAGAAGCGCTGGATAAAGTGGCTAGAACCTTAGGATTGGGCTATCCTGGAGGTCCTCAGATTCAAAGAATCGCTCAAGAGGGGAATGCGGAAGCATTTAATTTCCCTCGCGCAATGTTAGAGCCAGGCAGTTTGGATTTCAGTTTCAGCGGTATGAAATCTGCTGTTTTAAATACCTTAAATTCTGCCCACATGCGGGGAGAGACGCTCAGTGTTCCGGATATTGCAGCTTCTTTCCAGCAAGCAGTGGTGGATGTTCTGGTTCGAAAGGCTTTGCTGGCTATCAAGGAAACTAGAGTCAAGACGTTGCTTTTAGCAGGGGGAGTTGCGGCCAATAGGTTGTTGCGTGAAACTCTGGACCAGAAGTTGGCTGAGAAAGGTGTTTGTTTGGTTTATCCTTCACCCATTTTCTGTACGGACAATGGGGCCATGATTGCAACAGCAGGGTATTATCATTATTTGAAAGGGGATTTTGCCCCTTGGACCCTTAACGCGGTTCCGGGGCTGGGACTTGTGTGAGACAATGCGCGATCTTCACGACGCAAACAAACTATCGTTCAAGCTCCTACATCAGGAGTTTGAACGATAGTTTGCTATTTTTCTTACGTAAAGACGTCGCGCTTATGTCACGTTGCGTCTTAGGCTGGGTCGAGGAGCAGGTAATGAATCATATGTTCTGTGGATAAGGTGGGCCTGTGGACAATGTGGATAAGTCTGTAGATAAGTCATAATAGCGGTTTTAGAGCTTTACCCAAAAAATGATAGTTTGGGATAGCATTATCCACAGGTCCTGTGGATAATGTGGATAACCTATGGACAAGCCGAAATAGTCAAATTCCATAAGTGGATAACTTTGTGGGTTGAAATGCTGTTTCATTTATGTAAATAATATGAATATGGGAGACGATATGTTTGCGTATTGAGAATATTATCAAAATTTTTCATTAAAGTGGGAGGATTTCGATAATATTAATCGAACTAATTTAAAGGCACGAGATTTTACCGAAAGGGAAGCTCTACGATGAATGAGGAAAAAATGAACTTGAAGGCCGAAGTACGCAAATCGTGTTTGACTCAGCGAGCTGTTTTGAGCGGGAAAGAGAGAAGGACCAAAAGTTTAATTATTCAGCAAAAACTTCGGGATTTACCGGACTTCCAAAAGGCTCATACAGTGATGTTATTTCTTAACTTTCGCGATGAAGTGGAAACGACGGACTTGGCGGAGGCGACAATAGCGTGTAACAAAAAGCTGATATTACCTCGTTGTGCACCTAAAGGCATACTTCTTCCACTTGAAGTCAGCAATCTGGCATTAGATCTTGAGCCAGGAGCTTGGGGAATCCGTGAACCCAAACTGACGAAAGATGAGGTAAATCCTTTAGAGATTGATTTAATTGTTGTGCCTGGGGCAGGTTTTGATCTGCAAGGAAATCGTTTAGGGTATGGGGGAGGCTTCTATGATCGCTTTTTTATGCGGCTAAAACCCTCAACGCCTAGAGTTGCGATTGCTTTCGAATGCCAAATTATTGGACAAGTACCAGTTGATGAACACGATGCCAAAATGACTAAATTAATCACGGAGAAAACGGTCTACGATTTTGAAACGATAGGAATTCAATAGGGGGGATTTTTTTGAGCACTGCGTGTGAGGAGTTAGTAGATCCTAAGCAAATAAAATTGGATGAAATTATTGACAAGCATAAACATAGCAATGGACCTCTTATCCCGATTTTACAAGGAGCCCAAGAAGTGTATGGGTATTTACCAGCCCATGTAATTAAACACATTAGTAAAGCAACTCGTATTCCAGTAGCAAGAATTTATGGCGTGGTTACGTTTTACGCTCAGTTCCGTCTAACACCAGTGGGACGGAATTTAATCAATATCTGTTTGGGAACAGCCTGCCATGTTCGCGGTGGCGCCAAAGTCGTTGAAGCGATCGAGAAGGAATTAAAGATTACAGATGGAGCTACGACCGAAGATGGTCGCTTTACCTTGGAAGTTGTAGCGTGTATTGGGGCGTGTGGTCTGGCACCGGTGATATCTATCAATAATGAGGTTCATGGACGATTATCACCGGACAAAATCGCCGGGATATTGGCCAAATACGAGTAGGAGGATAAAGGGATGGCTGAGAACCAACGGATTTTAGTTTGTGCAGGGACGGGATGTGCCTCTTCGGGAGCACTTCCGATCATTGATGTTTTAAATGATGAGATCAAACGGCAAGGACTTGAAAAGACTGTAAGCGTCGTTGGGACAGGATGTCAAGGGTTTTGTGAAAAAGGACCGACGCTGGTTATAGAACCGCAGCAGATCTTATATACACGGGTTACAGAGGAAGATGTTGCGGAAATTATTGAGAAAGAGCTTATCAAAGGAGAACGTGTTGAACGACTTCTTCTTGTCGATCAAGCAACCCAAAAACCAGTTAGTTCAATGGAAGATATAAGGTTTTTTGCAAAGCAACATCGAATTGTTCTTCATAATTGTGGGGTCATTGATCCTAAGAAGATTGAGGAATACACGGCACGAGATGGATATAAAGGAATTGTAAAGGCCCTTAAAGGGATGTCACCAGAAGAGGTCATGGAAGAAGTTAAGAAATCGGGACTTCGCGGGCGCGGCGGCGCTGGCTTCCCAACGGGGTTAAAGTGGGGTTTCTGCCGTCAAACACCTAGTGACAAAAAGTATATTATATGTAACGCTGACGAAGGAGATCCAGGGGCATTCATGGATCGCAGTGTGTTGGAGGGAGATCCGCATTCTGTCATTGAGGGAATGCTCATCGGAGCTTATGCCATTGGGGCAGACGAAGGATACGTCTACTGTCGTGCAGAATATCCTCTAGCTATTAAGCACTTGGGAATTGCGATCAAGCAAGCAGAGGAAGCAGGTTACCTAGGAAATAATATTCTAGGCTCAGGCTTTGATTTTCATCTGAAGATATTTGAAGGTGCTGGGGCCTTTGTGTGCGGCGAGGAAACCGCTTTAATGGCATCTATCGAAGGGAAACGTGGAATGCCAAGAGTACGCCCACCCTTTCCTGCCGTTAGTGGACTATGGGGAAAACCAACCAATATCAATAACGTAGAAACTTGGTCCAATATACCGCATATTTTGCGCAATGGAGCAGAATGGTATGGCCAATTTGGGACGGAAAAAAGTAAAGGCACGAAGATTTTTGCTTTAACCGGTAAAGTCAACAATACAGGTTTAGTAGAAGTCCCTATGGGCACAACACTTAGAGAGATCATCTTTGATATCGGAGATGGCATTCAGGGCGGCAAGAAATTTAAAGCTGTACAAATTGGAGGGCCCTCTGGTGGTTGTTTGCCTGAGGACATGCTCGATCTTGCTGTTGATTATGATACTTTAACACAAGCTGGGGCAATGGTTGGCTCTGGTGGACTTGTTATTATGGATGAGACCACTTGTATGGTGGATATTGCCCGTTATTTCTTAAACTTTTCCAAGAAAGAATCCTGTGGAAAATGTACCCCTTGTCGAGAAGGAACCACGCGGATGTACGAGATCCTAGATAGAATTACTAAGGGAGAAGGAAAAGAGGAAGATCTCGATACCTTAGAAAATCTGGCGATAACAATTAAAGAAACCTCCCTTTGTGGCCTAGGGCAATTTGCACCAAGTCCTATTCTTGCAACGCTTAAATACTTTAGGCATGAGTATGAGGCTCATATTCATGACCATAAGTGTCCTGCGCATAACTGTACAGCTTTGCTGAGTTATTCCATTGATGTGGAGAAATGCAAAATGTGCAGTCTCTGTGCTAAGAACTGTCCGACGAATTGTATTTCAGGGGATAAGAAGACCAATACTCCGTATGTTATAGATGAAGAAAAATGCATTAAATGCGGAACCTGTATAGAGAAATGTAAGTTTGGTGCGGTTACTCGTGCCTAGTTAGGTCAATGAAACTACCCATATGGATGGACAAACTGAGAGGAGTGAAACACTTTGGAGTGGCTTACATTAACAATTGATGGACGTGAAGTCAGCGTTCCTAAGGGAACGACCGTACTTGATGCCTGTCGCATGAATAATATTCCAATTCCTACCTTGTGTCATGCACCGGAGCTCACCTCTGCTGGTGCCTGCCGTTTGTGTGTCGTTCAAATCGAAGGAATGCGCAATCTGCCACCTTCTTGCGTAACACAAGCAACCCAGGGCATGAAAGTAGAGACTCAAAATCCTAAAGTCCGCAATGCACGCAAAGTAATCTTGGAACTGTTAGTAGCCAATCATCCCTTAGACTGCATGACTTGCCAGAAGATGGGGGATTGTTCTTTAGCAGAGTATGCTTATGACTATGGTGTAACCGGTGAAGTTTATCAAGGGGAGAAACGCAATCTTCCGATCGACAGTGGAAACCCTTTCATTTTAAGGGATCAGAATAAATGTATCCTGTGTGGAAAATGTATCAAAGCGTGTTCTGAAATTCAGGGAAAAAGCATTCTCGATTTCTCGCATCGTGGATTTGATACCCAAGTGGGTCCGGCCTTCAATTTACCCTATAATGAGTCCGACTGTGATTTCTGCGGTTCATGTGTCTCGGTCTGTCCGGTAGGGGCCTTGGTAGAGAAGCAAATGGTCGGTAAAGGACGTCCTTGGGAAGTATCGAAAGTCCAAACTACATGCCCATTCTGTGGCGTTGGATGTAACTTTGACCTGAATGTTAAAGATGGAAAAGTGATTGGGGTGACCTCCAATCCGGATGCCCCTGTTAATGGCAAAGCTCTTTGTGTCAAAGGTCGCTTTGGAATGGACATGATTTACAGTGATAATCGTGTCACAACTCCTCTGATCAGGAAAGATGGAGTACTAGTTCCAGCAGAATGGGATGAGGCCTTAGATTTAATCGCCACGAAGTTAGGCGAGATCAAGAAGACCTATGGTCCTAACTCTATTGCTGCTTTAAGTTCTGCCCATTGCACTAACGAGGAAAATTATCTTATGCAAAAATTCATGCGCGCGGTAATCGGTACGAACAATATCGATCACTGCGCCAGGACTTGACACGCTCCCACTGTGGCCGGTCTGGCCACCTCATTTGGATCCGGAGCGATGACCAACTCCATTAATGAAATTCCAAACACCAAAGTAATGTTTGTAATTGGTTCAAACGCAACTGAGGCTCATCCAGTCATTGGAACGAAAATGAAGCAAGCACTGGCTAAGGGTGCAAAATTAATTGTGGCAGATCCTCGGCGCATCGATCTTGCTGACCATTCAGATGTTTGGTTAAGACTTCGTCCGGGCACTGATATTGCTCTGATCAACGGGATTATGAACATTATTCTTGCTAACGGATGGGAAGATCGAGAGTTCATTGAAGAACGAACAGAAGGCTTTGAAAAAGTACGTGAAGCCGTGCAAAAATATACACCCGAAGTAGTAAGTAAAGTAACGGGAGTTCCAGAGGAGAATCTCGTAGAGGCCGCTAAAATCTATGCTACTGCAGAACGAGCTCAAATATTCTATACTTTAGGAATTACTGAGCACACCTGTGGTACGGATAACGTCATGAGCTTGGCGAACCTGGCGATGTTAACCGGTAATATCGGTAAAGAAAGTTCGGGAGTTAACCCAATGCGTGGACAAAACAATGTTCAGGGTGCCTGCGACATGGGTGCACTGCCTGACGTTTATCCCGGCTACCAAAAGGTCGCAAATCCAGAAGTACAGGCGAAATTCGAAGCCGCTTGGGGAGTTCCCTTAGACCCTAATCCGGGCTTTATGATTCCAGACATGTTTGAAGCAGCGGTTAGTAAAGATTTACGGGCGTTGTATGTCTTAGGAGAAGATCCAGTCATTACCGATGCTGATGCGAACCATGTGCGCAAAGGTCTGCAGGCCCTTGATTTCCTTGTAGTCCAAGAAATCTTCTTGTCCGAAACAGCTAAGTTGGCAGATGTTGTTTTACCTGGAGCTAGTTATGCTGAGAAGACAGGCACATTCTCGAACACTGAGCGGCGAGTGCAAATGGTTAATCAAGCAATTAAACCAATCGGCAATTCAAAGACAGATGGGGAGATCATTTGTGAATTAGCAACTCGTATGGGTTATCCCTTCGAATATCAATCCTCGGAAGAAGTTATGCAAGAGATTGCGAAGCTTACCCCTCAATTTGCTGGGATCACCCATGAGCGCTTGGGAACACAAGGTCTGCAATGGCCGGTGCCGCATGCTGAACATCCCGGGACGAAGTTCTTACATGAGGGGAAATTCACCCGAGGCAAAGGACAGTTCGTGGCGATTGAGAATCAGTTGCCTGCTGAATTACCGGATGAGGAGTATCCATTCTTACTCAGTACCGGACGAAAACTTTCCCATTACAATGTTTTCACACAACACTCTCCATCTCTGGAGATCCATTCTCCGGAAGAGTTGGCTGAGATTAACCCTTCTGATGCCAAACAACTTGGACTAGAAGACGGTGAACAAGTCAAAGTGGCTTCCCGTCGTGGCGAGCTCAATACTAAAATTATGATTACGGAACGGGTGCCCGTGGGTATGGTCTTTATGACCCTTCACTATTTTGATTCACCGACTAACGTCTTGACCAATGGAGCCTATGACAAAGTCACCAAAACGTACGAGTATAAAGTGTGTGGTGTAAAGATTTCTAAAGTTTAATTAGTAAAAAAGGCCTTCCAACCAGGAAGGCCTTTTTTTAACGCTAGTTTATCTATTTGTCCATAATTTGGTTCATGAGACGCATTGAACACATTTCCCCACACATAGTGCAGCTATCCTGATGCTCGGGGGAGGACTCTTTACGATAGCGTTCGGGTTTTTCGCGATCCAGGGCTAGACCAAACATTGCTTCCCAATTTAAATCTTGTCTGGCTTGACTCATCTTCCTGTCCCATTCAGCGGCTCCGGGTATCCCTTTGGCGATATCCCCTGCATGAGCTGCGAGCTTGACTGCAACGATCCCTTCGCGCACGTCGTCCAGAGTAGGTAAACGAAGGTGTTCAGCCGGCGTCACATAGCAGAGGAAATCTGCTCCTGCTGAGGCGGCTAAAGCTCCACCGATGGCACTGGTGATGTGATCGTAACCAGGAGCAATGTCGGTGACCAATGGCCCTAAAATATAGAAGGGTGCTCCGTGGCAAAGTTTTTTCGCCAACTGAACGTTAGTCACAACCTCGTGCAAGGGAACATGGCCAGGTCCTTCGATCATGACTTGAACATTGCGTTTCCAGGCCCTTTGAGTCAATTCACCCATTACAATTAATTCGGAAATTTGAGCTCCGTCTGTGGCGTCGGCGATGCTTCCGGGTCGGCAAGCATCTCCCAAACTTATTGTTACATCATATTTTGTACAGATATCCAGAAGATCATCAAAGTACTCATAAAAAGGGTTTTCCTGCCCGGTCAATTCCATCCAGGCATATAATAAAGACCCTCCCCGGGAAACAATGTTGGTAACTCGAGAGGTCTGACGAAAATGTTGGGCAGTCTCCTTATTGATGCCAGCGTGGATGGTAACAAAATCAACACCGTCTCGAGCGTGCTGTTCCACCACGGCTAGAAATTCCTGGGGTGTGATGTCTTCCAATTTCTTATCTAAATAACCCAATGCATCATACATAGGAACGGAGCCGATCATAGCTGAAGACATTTCGATGAGCCGGTGGCGAAATTCGATAGTTTTACCGTAGTTGCTGAGGTCCATTATCGCTTCCGCTTTCATATCCAAAGCCATGCGAACCTTTGTCAGCTCACTGTCAAGGTTGGCACACTCCGGAGAGATACCTAAATTAACATTAATTTTCGTCTTTAGCCCAAGACCAACGCCCTCCGGACTCAAAGATGTGTGATTATGGTTAGCGGGGATGACAATGCTGCCCGCCGCCATCCGGAGCCTAATTTCTTCAGCAGAAAGCCCCTCTTTATCTGCGACAGTGCGCATTTCCGTAGTGATTACTCCATTTTTAGCTTGTTCCATTTGTGTACTCATCTAATCACACTCTTTCTCAAACTTTTCTTATGTTTATGTTTTAAGGATATGTCTTCGAGGAACTGGAATACGGTACATGCGGGGGTAATCTCCTAAGCTTCACAGTTTTACAATAATCTGCAACGGACTGTCCTCCTGTCGTCTGTCTTAATATGTTTTGCCAAGGATTCCCGTCTTACTAACATGGCACTAGGGAGGGTATAGAACATAAAAAAATGAGAACTGCGGTAAGCAGTTCTCATTTATACTTCTATAAGCATAACGATTAGCTTCCCTCCGCTGGTATTAACCAGATCAGGTTCAAAGGGATCGAGTTTCCTCATCTCAGCCCCGAAGGGCACCCCTAGCAAAAAGACGTATTTAGTTGTGAGCGGGCATTACTTGCCTTGGTAGTATTACACCTGTACCCATTATATAACTAAAAGGGTATAGGTGTAAATATTAAAACACAGTATATTGAAATATTTGGGTTTTCTCTTGGGGAATCTGATTCGCTATGATGTAAGGATTTCTAACATGACAATAAACGTTTGATAATTTATTCTTACAGCCCTTGGTTGTGTGCTTAAGTTAAGAATAGATCATCCCCGCTTTTTCCGCTCAAACCAGGATGGCTATCAAATCGTACTGTACCAACTGGAATTTTCTGTTCTACAGCTTCAACAATTTGTGCCGTTCCGATGTTGCCAAATCCTCCGCATAATTCCAACGCCTGAACTCCTTCAGTAACCAGTTGTTGTGCAAGACTAACAGCTTCCTGATAATTTTGGACTCCCCGAATGAGTAGGGTAACCTGTGGGGTTTGAATATCCGCCTGATGTAGTAAAGGGTCGGATTGGGGTGCAAGGAAAATAAAGGCGGCTTTTAATGACACTAAATCACATCCTCTCCATACATTATTTTGTTGGGATTCACAGAGTAGAACAGTAGAACAAGCAGCATACCTGTGATGACAATAATCTATATGCAAGTCATATGCCAAGAAATTTCATCCAATCGTGAGGGGGCCGTAACGAAACTTGAGATTTTTTCAAGCTGGTGGTGCGTTATCCCAAAATAGAGGACTGTACACCTTTGAAGTGGTGAACAGTCCTCTAATATATAAGGGGATTACAAATAGAGCGGGGATGTAATAAACTGGAAAACAAGTTTCGTTACATCCCCCGGTACCCGTACTCTTCAACCTTAGTTGAACGAGTTCACTGGGCTTGGCATATGACTTGCATAATAGATATAAGGATGAAAAATAAAAAAAGACCGAAGGCTAAAATTGGCTTAATTTCTAACATGCGTTAATAAAAGGAGGCACTATCCACTGTTCGATTTTCGTCCACTGTTCGAAACCCGAACAGTGGATATGATCAACAAACATTTAAATTAATTAAAGGAGGCTTTAGTGGTGATGAATTGGCGACTACTTGACAATAATCCATTAAATTCGGCTGACCACATGGCTTTAGACGAGGTCCTGCTTGCTTCACGAAGCGCAGGAAAATGCCCGAATACATTGCGTTTTCTCCAATTTTCTCCCCGTTGTGCTCTATTGGGTTTACATCAAGCGGTAGAGTTAGAGATTAATGAAGATTATTGTCGGAGAGAAGGTATTGAAATCAACCGTCGTATCACAGGAGGGGGAGCAATTTTTTGGGGACCATCCGAACTAGGATGGGAAATTTATGCGGGTAAAGATTGGCTGGCGGGAAGAAATCTCGATGAGGTTTATAAGCTGCTGTGTGACGTTATGGTCAAGGCTTTGGCCGATCTTGGAGTAAAGGCAACCTTCCGGCCCCGTAACGATATTCAAGTGGGTAATCGTAAGATTTGCGGTACAGGGGGGGCCGAATTAGGTAATGCCTTTGTTTTCCAATGTTCTTTACTCGTTGATTTTGACGTTGAGAGCATGGTCAAGGCACTAAGAATTCCAATGGAAAAGATAAGTGATAAAAATATTATCTCGGTAGAGGACCGGGTAACGTGGCTTAAAAGAGAGCTTGGTCAGGTTCCGGATATGTCAAAGCTTAAAGCAGCAATTTGTGCGGCATTTGCATCTGTTATGGATATTCAATTAATTAAAGGCGAACTTAATGCGTGGGAAGAGACATTATTTCGAGATAAGAGAATGTATTTTCGTTCTCCTGAATGGATTTATAAAGTCCGTTTACCAACCGAGGCGGGAAAAATAAAGGAAGCTTGCCTTAAAACACCAGGCGGATTAATCCGGGTGGTTGCCAAGACGGAGTTAGAGGCACGAGTTTTGAAAAGCATATTAATAAGCGGGGATTTCTTTACACATAATCCGTCGGTTATCTTTGAGCTTGAGGCCCGTTTAAAAGATTGTCCCCTGGAAGGGGACAAAATTGAGGAGATAATCAGGTCATTTTTCAAGGCTTACCCAGATCAAATTCCTGGTGTGAGTGCTCAGGATGTGGAGTCATGTGTGCGCAGAGCCTTAAGATGAACGCTGAGTTTGGAATTGATGAGCTTCCTATTTTAGCGAAATCTGATGTTGTAGTAATCGGAGCTGGCCCAGCGGGTAGCTCCGCAGCCGTTGCAGCGGCTGCTGGTGGGGTTACGGTATTGATGTTGGACAAAAAAGAGCAAATAGGTTTACCAGTTCAATGTGCAGAGTATGTACCGTTAAGTTTAGCTGCAGAAGTACCTGTTCCAGCGGAGTGTATAGCTCAAAGAGTGGAAGGCTTTATTACCTATATTCATCGAGAACAAGTGGCTCAAACACGGGCACCTGGTTACATACTTAACCGGGATGTCTTTGATCTTTATTTAGCTGAGAGAGCGGTTAGAGCTGGGGTTAAGTTATTTACTAAAGCAAAGGCAGTAGCGGTTACGGATCAGGGTGTTTTAATCAATCAGCAGGGAAAATTATCCATGGTTAAGGCAGGGGTTGTTATAGGTTCGGAAGGACCTAAATCCGTGGTAGCCCAGGCAATACACTGCCCGCCTCAGGTTTTGGCCTATGCTAAGCAAATCACGGTCAAATTAAGGAAAAAGTCGCAATGGGCTCAAATTTACTTTAGTCCATCCATTCCCGGCGGATATGCTTGGCTCTTTCCTAAAAATGATCTGGCAAATGTCGGGGTTAGCATTGATTTGAGTTTAGGTGGAAAAGTAGCAACCGCTTTAGCGGAATTTCAACAATATTTAATTAAAGAAGGGGTGATTAGTGAAGAAGTGATACGAACGACTGGTGGAGCGATTCCTATCGGAGGACCCCGGATGATGCAACAGAAAAACCTAATGCTAGTTGGGGATGCGGCAGGACATACTCATGCTATTAGTGGAGAGGGGATTTTTCCGGCAATAGTGGCAGGTAAAATCGCGGGTTCTTTAGCTGTTGATAGTATTCGAACGGGTGACGTTAACGTGTTAAAACAGTATCCTCTGCAGTGTTTCACAAGATTTGGGGAATTTGTAAAAAGGGGTTTTGAAAGGAAAGTTGAATATAATAGCAATTGGGGAAAGATGGAGTTTTCCGTCTTAGTACGAAAAACTTGGTTTGCGTTCCCAGAGTACTTTGAATCTTAGCCAATTGGTAGTTTCACTGTCATACGGGAGGGATGATTACACAGTTGTAGCAACCTTTTTTCCGCTAAGGGCAAGGGCTAGATTTTTTGCATTAAAGGGGTTTAAGGCATGTGCTTCCATACAAGCCTCATTTAATGTATTAAAATCCATCTTTTTTTCGAGGAGGGAGTATTCCAACTGGCGCAAAAGTAGGGGAGGGATTAAGCGATTGGAATCGATCAAGGTTATTTTGGTAATTCGTTGGCCAGCGAGTACTAAACGGCAGGTCAGGTCAGTGCCATCAAGAGAGACTTGGTATTCTCTGATATAACAGTTTTCTGCTACTTTAATCTCCCGATAGAGGAGGCGACGCCCGGCTTCCATAAGCCATTTATTGGATTTAAACATAGGGGTGAGTTTGCGGATTTGTTCAAGAACCTGATTATCTAGTTGGGTTGAAGTAAGTGAGAAGGCGCCTGTGAAGTTAGTTTTGAGCCTTTCGATAACTTCCTCTTTACTTACGGCTCTCCCCATTTCCGACTGCAATGTCGTGAGGTTTTCTTGCATTTGATGTAAATACTCCTGGCGGAAACCCTCTGATGGGACACGGATAAGAGAAGACATAACCTCATAATTGAAATCCAGTAGAATGTTTCCGACTAAGACATAACACTCTCCGATTTGACCTGCACCGTTGCCAGAAATCTTTTTGGAGTTAATAATTAAGTCGCAAGGCGAACGTAACTCCGCCGCTAAGTTGAAATCTCTAAGCGTTTGTATTACCGGTTCGAGGAGCTTCCTGTAAAACCGCTCTCGGTTGATAGGGACATCTGGATTTTTTCGGTGAAGAACAATTTGGAAGAAAACCTGCCGGGCATCTAAAAATACTAATCCGCCTCCAACTTCGCGACGAAATAGGGGGATCCCTAATTCTTTACAAGCTTTTAAATCGACTTCACTGGGTATATCCTGATGGAAACCTGCACAGACATAAGGTGTTGCAGGGCTACAGAGTATTAACGCCTCCCGGTTTAGGTGGGCAAGTGCGTGATATATAACCTGTGATTCAAACCAAGGAACCAAGCCAAGATTGTAAAATTCCATAACCAGAAACTCCTAACTTTAAAGAACTAAACTTATATATAATTATTTCGATGCAAATCCTATGCCAAAAATGAGTGCAAAAATAATTTCGTGATTAAACGTTTAAGTTATGGAGGTGCTTATGATGTACACCCAATCCGTGAAATATGTAAAAGATCCGCTTTGGGCGTGGAAAAATTTTGTCGAGAGGGGTATCGCTGATGCAGTGCTTACACGTCCAGAGATCCTAGAATCTTGGCAGCGCTGTCGGAAACTTGGCGTAAATGCTTATGATGGCATAGGTAAAGATAGATTGGATCAAAAGGAATTACAACAACTTATCCTTTTTAACTCTCAATTAGTAGAGGTAGCCAAACCCTTCATGCATACCGTCTACCAAAGTGTTCAAGGTTCGGGATTCATGGTTGTGATTACAGACAAGGAAGGGAGGATTTTGCACACTTGCGGAGATTCAGGGATTCTGGATAAAGCTGCAAGTACAATTCGATTTATAAAGGGTACAAACTGGTCGGAACAGGCTGTGGGGACCAACGCGATCGGGACAGCATTGGCCATGAATAAAGCCATTCAAATTTCTGGGTCCGAACACTTTTGCCAATCACATCATTACTGGACGTGTTCTGGAGCCCCGATTCACAACTCTCTCGGGGAAATTATCGGATGTTTTGATATCTCCGGCCCTGCCGAATATGTGTATTTACATACATATGGGATGGTTGTGGCGGCGGTAGAAGCCATAGAAAATCAATTGCGGAAGGAAGAAATTCAGGAGGAAAAGAACAGAGCATATGAATTATTGAGTGCTGCAACGGAGAGTGTGACTGAAGGCTTGCTGGCCGTGGACAAGGAAGGTCGGATTATTCATATCAATCCTGTTGCTCAAAAAATACTCGGCTTGAGCAAAAAAATAGAGACAGGCCAACTTCTAAAATCGATCCTCGGCCCTAACGAGAAGTTCAGTGAAATGGCTAAGCAACTTCTCTGGAAAACGGATGTGGAAATTGTGCAAGATCAAGGACGGGACCGAATTCATTGTACTTGTTCAGCCCGTCCATTTTCTAAGAAGGATGGCTCAATTGCCGGTGTGGTGTTTACCTTACGGGAAATTAATAAGGTTCGCCGTTTGGTAAACATGATGGTAGGAGCTACTGCTCGTTTTTATTGCAAGGATATTATCGGGGAATCTGGAGTGATGAAAAACGCCTTGAAATTAATTTCAGTCGCTGCAAATTCCAAATCCAATGTTCTTTTGACTGGAGAAAGCGGTACGGGGAAGGAATTGTTTGCCCAAGCGATTCACAATCACAGCAGTCGCACGGAAGGTCCTTTTGTTGCAGTAAATTGTGCAGCCCTGCCACGAGAACTTATTCAGAGTGAACTCTTTGGATATAATGAAGGGGCCTTTACTGGAGCAAAGCGAGGGGGAAATCCAGGAAAGTTTGAACTGGCCAATGAGGGGACCATCTTTCTGGATGAAATCGGTGATATGCCCATGGAATTGCAGGTAAACCTTTTGCGGGTTTTGCAGGAGCGGAAAGTAACGAGGGTTGGTGGAGAAAAGGTAATTCCTGTTAACGTGCGAATTATTGCAGCGACCAATAAGGATCTAAAGAGGGCCGTCGAAGAAGGGCGTTTCCGAGAAGATTTGTATTACCGCTTAAATGTATTAAGCATACAAATCCCACCCTTAAGGGAGAGAGGGAAAGATATTGAACTCTTAACCATTCATTTAATAAACATTTTCTCGGAAAACTTGGGTAAAGAGATCGATGGAGCTGAGCAGGAGTTTTTCGAGGCCATTCGTAATTATTCCTGGCCTGGGAATGTAAGAGAATTACAAAATGCGGTGGAATATGCCATGAATGTGGCTGAGGGGGAATATCTCAGCGTTACGGATTTACCCCGCAGCATACATCGGCAGCCGAACTATTTGCAAGAAATGGGGGAGGTCATCTCATTAACAGAAATAGAGCGGATTACTGTTGAGTCAACATTAACCCGGTTTAATGGCAATATTACCAAAACGGCAAAAGCTTTAGGAATTGGACGCAATACGTTATATGATAAGTTGAGAAAGTTGGGGGTTAGAGCATAGACTGGAATTGACATTACGATTGACGTGAAAGAAGTGCCTGGAAAGCGAACACTGATCGCTTTTCGAGCACTTTTTAGCGTTCTAAAAAAATGAACTAAGTCGCTCAAGTGCGAGTTTTTCAGAGAGTCTATAAGCAAATATAGGGTAGAGAAGTAACTGGTATAATATTTGCAATATTTTGGATAGAGAGAATATCAAAAAAGGAGGAAATGAACATGAAGCTGAAGGGTAAAGTGGCCATTATTACCGGGGCCGGAAGGGGTATAGGGAGAGGAATTGCTTTACGATTAGCGCAAGACGGGGCTGACGTGGTGGTTAACGATATCAATAGTGAGACGGTGAACAAGGTAGTAAAAGAAATTGAAGCATTGGGGAGAAAAGCAATAGCCATCGTAGCCGATGTCAGCAACGGGACGGCGGTTTACGCAATGGTAGAACAGGCAGTAGCGGAATTCGGTAAACTGGACATAATGGTAGCTAACGCAGGCATTGCTCAAGTTAAACAGGCTATCGAGATCACAGAAGAGGACTGGGATCGGATTTTCTCCGTAAATGCTAAAGGAATATTTTTATGCGATCAGGCTGCTGCCAAACAGATGATTAAACAAAAGAGTGGAAAAATAATTAATTGTGCCAGCATAGCCGGGCATTCTGGGTTTAGCTTACTGTCTTCCTACAGCGCTACCAAATTTGCGGTAGTAGGATTTACACAGGCTTTAGCCAAAGAGCTAGGGCCTTTCGGAATTAATGTCAATGCCTATTGCCCGGGGATCGTCGGTACCGATATGTGGGATCTTATCGATGAGAAGATGGGTATTTATCTAGATTTGCCTAAAGGGGAAACGTTGAAAAAATACACAGAGCTCATAACTCTTGGCCGGGTAGAGACGCCGGAGGATGTCGCTTGCTTGGTTTCCTATTTGGCGTCGGATGATGCTAACTATATGACTGGTCAATCCATTAATATTTGTGGCGGCATTATAATGAGTTAACATATAGGTTTGGTTAGCTACTATGTTAATTTCTCAGGATAAGAGGTTAAGTTTTGGATAGTTCAGGTTTTTGAGCACACTTAAAATGGATAGATTTAAGATTAGGACAGAAGGAAACAGAAGTGCCTGGAAAGCGAACTGCGTTCGTCTTTTAGGTACTTTCTGTTTTCATGGCAATGATGAGAAACAAGCTAGTCTATGCTAGTGGCGTAAACAGTCAATTCTTGGCACAAAATTTGCAATATATTGAAAATTGGCTGGCCAAATTAATAATAAGGAGGTATTTCGAGAGAAGTAAACCATTGGAGATTTTGTTTTAGAACAATTGTAAATGGAGAATTTTTGGAAAGAAAGGCGATTTAATTGGGAGGTGTATGAGTTTGGATGTTCCAACCAATACGGCGGGGAAGGGCGGTAAGATTATTAGCGCTAAAAAACAATTCGGTTTATCCGTTAATCCGATCACGTATGCAATGGCACACTTAACAATAATTCTGGTAGTTAGTCTAGTGGTTTGGAATGTGTTTGCGGATCCAAAGCAAGGCATATGGAAACTCTACCCACAGCCCTTTGGTGCTGTCATGTTCTGGTTCATTTTAGAGGTCGTATTCCTGGCATTTAATGGTGAGCTATGGCTCTTTCATCGGCTAAAGCAACCCTTAGCAGGATTAGTTACATTTTTTACCGGCGCAGTTTTAGCTTTTCTAACAGTGGGAATACTCGTTTTCGGCATCGGAAGTTTTGAACCGGCTTTTAATCCAAGCGGAGCAGGTTGGACCGCAACCGGCATGATTGTCCTAGTGGGTTTTTACTTTTTCGGTATCTTACCAACAAATATGGGGCATTGGCCATGGGTGGATTTAGGGCTAAAGCAACCCTGGGTAGGGATTATAGAGTTCTTTGTAGGGTTTTTCTTGGCGTTTTTGGGTTATCTGGTATTAATTTATCCGAGCGTAGCTAGTTGGTCCCAGAGTGGAAAAGTAATTCTTCCCTTGGTCACAGCGGTCGGTTGGTTCTATTCAGTTATTGTCTCTTGGCTTACGACAGCTAATGCCTTAGATAACTGGCCGTGGAGCCGATTGGGTTCCAGAGCCAAAACGGCTCTGGGATCACTCTTTGGCAACTTTGTCATCGGGACAGGAATATATTTCTTGTTTTTGGCTTTGCTTAGAAATTTTCTGATCCCCGTTGAGGCACAGAAATCTCTGGGAGTTGCGATTACAATGTGGCCAGCTCAATTAGGGGTGTGTATCTTGTTTTGGGTCTTAACCTGGGCGACAGTCTTTGACAATCAACCTTTAAATACAGTCTCAAAAAAGGTTGTAAGAGTAGTAATTACTTACGGTCTCGGGCTGATAACGTTTTGGGTTTATACCCGGTGGTTTGCGATTTCGGTACTGCATGAAGCTGAGATCAGCAAAGGATTCGGTGGAGATCCTTTAACGTGGATCGATTTAATGATTTTAGTCATGTTGACTTATGCCGTATATTTTGGTTCTTATGGCTTAATCAAAAAGAACAAATAAGGTTTGGAATTCCCAAAGTAACTATATATTTTTAAGGAGAGATGATCTATGAAAGCAGCAGTCTGGTATGGAAGAAAAGATGTTCGCGTTGTGGATGTACCGGAGCCACCTACACCGGGTGAAGGGTGGGTAAAAGTAAAGGTTAAATGGTGTGGAATTTGTGGTTCCGATCTCCATGAATACTTAGCTGGGCCAATTTTTATTCCCGTTTCAGTGCCCGATGCGCTCACAGGCAGTAAAGCACCCATTATTCTTGGACATGAATTCTCCGGAGAAGTGGTAGAAATCGGACCAGGAGTAAAAAACGTTCAGGTTGGAGATCGGGTTGCCCCTGATGCTTGCCAAGTGTGTTGGGAATGTTATCATTGTAAACGCATGAATTACAGTATGTGCGAAAAATTAGCGTTTACTGGGTTGATGACAGATGGCGCCTTTGCAGAATATGTCAATGTACCAGCCTATACGTTGTATAAAATTCCGGATGATATGTCCTACGAAGTAGCGGCTGTCATCGAGCCAATAGCAGTTGGGATTCATGCCGTCCGAAAGGCACCTGTCATCGAAGGAGATATAGTCGTTGTCCTAGGCGGGGGGACAATCGGGCTCGCGACATTACAAGCTGCTAAGGCTGCTGGAGCCAGTAAAGTTTATGTGATTGAAATGGCTAAGGCTAGAAAAGAATATGCTTTAAATATGGGGGCAACGGCAGTCTTCGACCCGAGAGAAGTAGACGTTGTTGCCAAAATCAAGGAGCTTACCGACGGATTAGGAGCGGATATTTCTTTCGAATGTATTGGGAATGAGAAGACGGCACCACTGGCCATACAATTGGTGCGAAAAATGGGTAAAGTTGTCATGGTAGGTATCTTTGAACGTGAGAGTACGTTTAACTTTTTCGAGATTACGGCTAATGAAAAAGAGATTATAGGATCTTTGGCCTATAATGGAGAGTTCAGTACGGCGATTGCATTAATGAATGATGGCCGGATCCAGGGAGAACCCATGATTACAGGAAAAATTAAACTCGAGGATATTATTGAAAAGGGATTTGATGAGCTGGTAAACCATAAAGAAGAAAATATTAAAATTTTGGTTTCGCCGTTCTAAAGTTTTTAACTCGTTAAAAAAACGCCTAGGAGTATTTTACTTTCGACCTAGGCGTTTTAAAATCCGATTTAAACAAGGCTATATGAATATGCTGTTGAATCCGTCAAGGAAGATGACCTTATTTTCGTCCAACGTTGTTCATTCAAGGTTCCGGAAAACTGCAAGGAATTGGGTAGGTAATATATGATGAAACTGAAGGGTAAATTAGACATTGAAACATTAGGAAAGAACTGGCTAATTGAAGTAGAAGCCCATCCAGAAGAAATGAATTCGATATTCTTTGTAGGGAAGAGTGTAAATCCCAGAGACATTAGGGTAACTAAAAATTTTAACGCATTGCCTTTGTTGCTTCCTTACTGCGCAAAAAGTCCAACTTGTAAGTTTCGATATACGGAAGGGTGTGAACGTTGTGGACGTTGCGATATGGGGGAAGCTTATCAATTAGCAGAGGAGTTTGGGATGGAGCCGGTTACGATACAGAACTATGAAATGCTTGAGCAGGTTTTACAGAGTTTGAAGGAACAAGGGTGCAGTGCTTTTATTGGAACGTGTTGTCAGACCTTTTTAACTAAACACCGGCACGATTTTGAACGTATTGGCTTACAAGGTGTACTCATTGACATTGATAATTCGACCTGTTATCATCTGGGCAAAAATAGGGAAGCCCATCAGGGGACTTTTCAAAACCAGACTCGATTAAAACTTGATCTCCTTCGCAAAGTGTTAGATAAAGTAATAGTTTCAGATGAAGTTGGTAGAAAATAATTGGGATAAACGATAAAAAATTTATAGTTTTAAGTAAGGGGCATAAATGAAAAGTTGCTTAGGAAACGAATTGACTTTGTTTCCTAAGCAACTTTTTTTATACTAGTCAGAAAGTAAAAATTTTTGTTCAGCTTGAATTTTAAAACACCTTCAATGAAGTAAATACAACTCGTGTTGCAGGGTATTTCGGCAATATTATAGCTAAGTTTTTTCGTGTTAAGCTAACTTAAATTTCGCAATAAACTGACAAATTGTTCGAAAACCGAACAGTGTTCGTTATTAGAACCGGTCGTTCGTAGCAACTTCTGTTGCATAGAGAGAATTAATAGTTCTAAACAATATTAGCTAACCCTTGCTAGCAAGGAGCTGTCAGTTATTAATGCTAATTTCTGAAAATTTTTAAGTTTGGCATACATTTTGCATATTTAATGATATTGTGGAGATTTTGCAATATCTGAATGAAATAGGCGTATAAGTTAATTTTTCGTCTTTTATCCTTAATTGGTTATTTATGTAGGAAATGTAAAATCGAATCACATTTAGCAGCAAAGACATGGTGGTTAGCAAAGGGGGGATAGAAGTAGAGGGGACAATCTATAGCGACTTGGACTTCTATGTTAATTGAACTAGGTTAGATATAAGCAAAAAACTTATTCGGATGAGGAGTGATTTTTAGTGGCGCTTAGTAAAGAACAAATGCTTGATTTATATCGTCAAATGCGTATGATCCGTGAATTTGAAGAGACCGTGGCCAAATTTTTTTCACAAGGTCAAATTCCTGGTTTTGTTCACCTGTACATTGGTGAAGAGGCTGTGGCTACCGGAGTCTGTGCGAACTTAGAAAAACAGGACTATATCGCCAGTACTCATCGGGGGCATGGGCATGGGATTGCCCGTGGAGCATCGCTTAACAAAATGATGGCTGAGATTTTCGGTAGGGCCGACGGAGAATGTAAAGGAAAAGGCGGTTCCATGCATATTGCCGATGTAGAACTAGGTTTTCTTGGCGCGAATGGAATTGTGGGTGCAGGTTTACCTTTAGCAACCGGGGCAGGTTTTGCCGCTAAATATATGAAGACTAATGGAGTTGCGATCTGCTTTTTTGGGGACGCATCATCGAACCGCGGTACATTCCATGAGTCATTGAACATGGCGAGTATTCAAAAATTGCCGGTAGTTTTCGTCAACGAGAATAATATGTACGGAATTTCGATGAGTCAGGAAAGGCATCAAAACATTACGGACATTGCAGACCGTGCAGGGTCCTACGGAATGCCTGGTATGGTCGTTGACGGCAATGACGTTATGGCTGTCTACGAGGCAGCAGAAGAAGCTGTGAAACGTGCTCGTGCTGGCGGAGGACCCGTCTTAATTGAATGTAAAACTTATCGGCATCACGGCCATTTTGAAGGGGATCCCTGCGTATATCGGTGTGATGAAGAAGTGAACACCTGGAAAGCGAAAGATCCTTTGCCGCGGTTCGTGAACCGTTTGCAAGAAATGAAAATGGCTACAGAGGCAGAAATTAATCAAATCGATATTGAAGTTAAAAAGATAATTGCTGATGCGGTTGAGTTTGCTCAGAATAGTCCTGTACCATCTCTTGATGAACTCACGAGCGATGTTTACTGCGACTAAGGAATTTGAAGGGGTGAGATTATTATGGCAGAAAAGACGTATTCCCAAGCGATTAATGAGGCCCTCGAAGAAGAAATGCGTAGGGATGAGAAAGTTTATATATTAGGAGAAGATGTTGGAGCCTTCGGTGGGTGTTTTGGAGTAACAACAGGGCTTCTTGAAAAATTCGGTGCTGAAAGAGTGTTGGATGCTCCGATCTCTGAGACTGCGATCATGGGTTCAGCTGTAGGGGCTGCAGTCGCTGGTTTACGCCCAGTTCCAGAAATTATGTTTGTAGACTTCGTAGGTGTCTGTCTAGATGAGTTGCTTAACCAAGCGGCAAAGATGCACTATATGTTTGGTGGAAAGGCAAAGGTACCGCTGACGTTAAGGATGGCCGGCGGGGCCGGAGTGGGTGCAGCGGCCCAACACTCACAAAGCCTGGAAGCATTTATGTGCCATATTCCAGGGATTAAAGTAGTTATGCCTGCGACTGCAGCAGATGCCAAAGGTTTGTTGAAATCGGCCATCCGTGATGATAATCCGGTCGTATTCTTAGAGCATAAAGCCCTTTATGGGGCAAGTGGGGAAGTCCCGGAAGGGGAGTATACTATTCCACTTGGCAAGGCGGATATCAAACGGGAAGGAAAAGATGTCACGATCTTAGCCTATTCTATGATGCTTCATAAAGCGTTAGCGGCTGCGGAAACCTTAGCTCTAGAGGGAATCGAAGCAGAAGTGATAGATCCTCGTACGCTTGTGCCGTTTGATAAGGAAACGTTGTATAAATCAATAGAAAAAACCGGACGACTGGTTATCGTGCATGAAGCTGTCAAACAGGGAGGATTTGGAGGGGAAATCGCAGCAATGGTTGCTGAAGAATGTTTTGATTCTCTCGATGCATCAATTAAAAGGGTAGCGGCACCCTTTACCCCTATTCCTTTTGCATCGAACCTGGAAGCGGCCTATATACCGGATGAGGCTAAAATTATAGAAGCGGTGAAATCCTTTTTCTAGCACCAGTGTACTAAAATCATTCTCCGAGAAGGGCGGCCGATCTTCGGTTGCCCTTAGCTCTTGGGTAGGAGGAGAAGACTATGATTGCAGGAATTATTGCCAATCCCGCTTCAGGAAAAGATATCCGCCGTTTGGTGGCTCACGCCACGGTCTTTGATAATCAGGAGAAAGTGAATTTGATCCGGAGAATCTTGCTCGGGCTTCAAGCGGCAGGGGTTCAAAGGGTCTGGTTTATGCCAGATTATTTTGGCTTCTACGAGCGGGCTTTAGATGTTTTCAGCGGTGAGAATCAATTAACCATGGAGACAAAGCTCTTACCCATGCAGTGGAAGGCGAATCAAGAGGATTCGCAGTTGGCAGCAGCCAAAATGGTAGAAATGGGTGTTAGTTGCTTGGTAACCCTAGGTGGTGACGGAACGAACCGAGTTGTATCTAAAGGAGCCGGGGAGGTTCCTATTATGCCTGTTTCTACAGGAACTAATAATGTTTTCTCAGTTATGGTGGAAGGAACCATAGCGGGATTGGCAGCTGGTTTAGTTGCGACAGGTGCGGTAGAACAAGAGTATTCTCTTATTCAGACCAAAAAGCTGATTATCTATATGAACGGTAAAGCGGTGGATATAGCCTTAATAGATGCTGTTGTGCTAGCTGAGCAGTTCGTCGGTTCCCGGGCCATTTGGGACATTGGTAAGATCCGGCAGATTGTGGCTACGTGCGGCGAGTCCTTTCATATTGGTATCGCGGCAATTGTCGGTGCCCTGCATCCCATCAATAAGAGAGAAGCCAAGGGGATCAACTTAATAGTCTCAGAAAGTGGCGAGCAAACGCGGGATTCTACTCAAGGCTCCTCAATCCAGGTAAAAGCAGCAGTAGGACCTGGTCTGATTCGATCGGTTCCTGTCCGCTCATACGAGTTAATAAGCCCCGGTCAGAAAGTAGTTGTACGTCATGTCCCTTGTGTTATAGCGGTTGATGGAGAAAGGGAGATTTTTGTCGGTCCAGAAGACTGTGCCGAAGTAGAACTAGTGCAGACAGGGCCGTTTGTGGTCGATGTCAAAAGCACCTTAAACCGTGCTGCGAAAAAAGGTTTATTCATAAATCGTTAAATCTGCTAAAAAGCAGAGCAAACAAGTTTGAAATTAGGAGGTAAAAGAAAAATGGCACAAATTATGCTTATGCCCAAATTAGGTTTAACAATGAAAAAAGGAAAAATAGTAAGCTGGCTAAAAAACGAAGGGGAGGCGGTTGCCCTAGGAGAAGCTCTCTTAGAGGTGATGACGGAAAAAGTAAATATTAAAGTTGAATCACCTTATAATGGAGTACTTTATAAGATTATCGGTGCTCCAGGCTCGAACTATCCGATCTCAGTTCCGCTTGCTGTTTTGGCGGAAGAAGGGGATGGTGCCGCTGCATTAGAAGCCGCTCTCGATGAGGCGAAAAGTGTTTTACAGGCGGCACTAGCAGGTGGGAGTGACGACGCAGAGAAGAAGAAAGAAGCAAAACCTGTTAAGCCGTTTGGGGTTTTTGCTGGTACTGGTAAGGTATCCCCTCGTGCGGCTAAACTCGCCGATAAAGAAGGCGTTGCGCTTGGATTAATTAATGGCAGTGGTCCAAATGGCAAGGTTGTTGAAGAAGATGTTTTAAATTACATCGCTCAGGTCAAGGGAGAGACAACTTCCGAACTGCGTCCCATTGATCCTCAGAGCATGCGGGGCGTCATAGCGGATCGAATGATTAAGAGTCGGAGAGAGGCTGCCCATGTCACCCTCATGAAAGAAGTGGATATGACCTCATTGAAAGATGTTCGGGAGCAATTAAATGCGTTGGGTGCTGACAAACGAGTAAAATTCTCCTTTACAGATTTCCTTGTTAAGTTTACGGGACAGGCTTTAGCGGAATTCCCGCTTGTGAACTCGCGGAGCACTGATAAGGAAATTGAATTAGCCAAATCGATCAATGTTGGGGTAGCTGTCGCCTTGGAAGAGGGGCTCGTCGTTCCCAATGTGAAAAATGTTCCGATTCTTACGCTTGAACAAATTTCGGCTAAAATTAAAGACTTGGCAGCGCGAGCTCGCAATTCTGAACTTGACCCGTCAGAGATAGAACAAGGGACGTTTACGATTACTAATTTGGGGGCTTACGGAGTGGAGGGCTTTACACCCATTATTAATCGGCCGGAAACCGCCATTCTCGGTGTTGGAACGATAAGACAGAAACCAATCATGGTTGATAGTCGCTTAGAAAATCGTTCTTTTATGACGCTCAGCCTTTCTCTGGATCATCGGATCATCGACGGTTCACTCGCTGCAGACTTTTTAGGCCGTCTTATAGAGATGTTGGAAAATCCCTATCCTTGGTTCCAGTTACAGCCACAAGGCAATGACGATCTTCTCATCAAGACCGGAGGCATAGAAACACCTCACGATCTATTGGAGGCGTTTTCCGGTGGGTTGGCAGAGCTGAAAGAAGATGCCCCAGAATTGGCAATTGGTTTTGAAAGCCTCATGGCACCGGTTTTTTGCGAAGGTGAATTGGGGATCATGGAAAAAGAATTAATGGCGGTGGCCGTCGCCATTTATGGCAAATGTGAGTACTGTATTGCTGCTCATGTTTATAATGCCATGAATGCTGGAGCATCTGGTGATCAAGTAATGGAGGCTGCTGGAGTCGCTGTTGCTTTTGGAGGCGGTCCAGCAATGGCTTATACCGTAACAAAAGTTCGTGAATGCGTCAAAGCTTTTGGCGGTTAAAGAAAGCGGGGATAACCGATGGTTGGATCTTTTCACCCCACGTATCTTCTTGACCTCGGGAAAGCGGACTATAAACCGGTTTGGGAACTTCAGAAGAATTTACAAAATCTCAGGATTAGAGGTCAGGTCGCGGATAGCTTTATCTTGGTCGAACACCCTCCCACAATCACGTTGGGAAAACTCAGCAGCAGTGAGCATATCTTGGTTGGTGAAGAATGGCTCGCTGCTCATGAATTCCAGGTTTTTCAGATTGAAAGGGGAGGAGATGTTACTTACCACGGTCCGGGCCAACTTGTAGGCTATCCCATCCTAGATCTCCGCGAATACAATAAGGACGTCCATTTGTTGGTTTATAAATTAGAAGAAATGCTAATACGAACGCTTTCTGCCTTTGGAATTAAAGCGGAGCGACGTGTTGGATTTCCCGGAGTCTGGGTTGGTGAGAAGAAAATTGCCAGCATTGGTTTAGGGGTAAATCATTGGGTGACAATTCACGGTTTTGCTCTTAACGTTAACCCGGATTTGTCTCAGTTTAATACCATTGTCCCTTGCGGCTTGTCTAGTGTGCAAATGACTTCGCTTGCAGAAGAACTGAAACGCTCGATTAGTATTTCCGAGGTCAAAAATAGGGTCATTGAAGAAATGTGTGCACTTTTTCAATGGGAAATTCGCTCTCTATCCCAGGATGTGGAGAGCTTGTTGCTTGCTGACGGTCTGAAAGCACAAGTTTTTCGACCAAGTTGGTTAACGGTTCAGGCTCCTACAGCGGGTGTGATGGAAGTAATGGAAGGAGTTTTGGCGAAGGGTCGCTTGCATACGGTCTGTGAGGGAGCATGTTGTCCCAACGCGGGTGAATGCTTTGCTTTAGGCACCGCCTCGTTTATGATTCTTGGCGACGTCTGCACCAGGAGATGCCGTTTCTGCGCAGTAAGCAAAGGGATCCCCTGTCCTCCCGATCCGGCAGAAGCGGAAGCGGTGGCGGAAACCGTCAAAACCCTTAACCTTAAACATGCTGTCATCACATCAGTGACACGGGATGATTTACCAGACGGCGGAGCAGGGGAATTTGCGCGAGTTGTGAGAGCCTTGCGACAAAAGACTCCCCTAACAAGTATTGAATTATTGATTCCGGATTTAGCTGGATCAGAACAAGCGCTGGAAACTGTTCTTGCCGTTAAGCCAGAGGTCCTCGGTCACAATATCGAGACGGTACCCGAGCTTTATCCTCGCGTGCAGCCGGGGGCAAATTATGAGCGTTCGTTGAAGGTTCTGGCCGATGTTAAGAGACTTGATCCTACGATCAAAACTAAAAGTGGTTTGATGGTTGGTCTTGGAGAGAAAACACAGGAAGTTTGTCGTGTTATGGAGGACTTGCGCGCGGTAGGGTGTGATTACCTTACTATCGGTCAATACCTGCAACCCACGCCTAAACATTTACCGGTAGAAGGGTTCATACCTCCAAGTATGTTTGCCTGGTATCGGGAGCAGGCCCTCAAACGTGGCTTTGAAAAAGTGGAATGTGGCCCCTTAGTCCGCAGTTCCTATCATGCGCAACCATAACGGAGGTGGAAAGTATGGCAATTATTGAAGGATACAATTTACCCGATGACCTCTACTATACTGAAGACCATGCCTGGGTGAAAGTAGAAGGAAATTTAGTCAGAGTAGGAATGAATGATTTTGCCCAGAAATTGGCGGGAGATATCTCGTTTGTTAAACTACCCAAAGTCGGTAAAGATGTACCAATAGGTAAACTTCTCAGCTCTATGCAATCAGGAAAGTGGGCGGGACGTATCGAGGTACCAGTAACAGGTAAGATCGTGGAGGTCAATAAAGAGTTATTGCATGAACCACAAAAGATGAATCAGGACTGTTACGGAAATGGTTGGATCGCGCTGATTGAGCCTAGCAATTTCCAGGAGGATTTAGTTAAACTCATGGATGGGGCGAAGGCCGCAGAGTGGCTTAAGGGAGAAATTGCCCGGAATGTTCCGGGTAAGGAGGGGTAGTTATGGAGCAAGCTTTGCGCGAAATATGTGGGTCAAGGGTCACAACCGACCCGTTTGAACTTGCCCCATATGCTAAAGATGTCGCCTATGTCCCCGCTATTCTGGTCCATTTACTCACAAATCCCCTCCCTAAAGCCGTGGTTCAGCCCATCTCGGCAGAAGAAATCTCTAGTTTGATTAAGTGGGCCAAGCAAGGCAAAATACCAGTCACAGTCCGGGGCGGAGGCTCTACCGCCTATTTCAATTGCATTCCGATGAAGAGTGGTTTAGTGATTGATACGAATCGCCTCCAAGGATTTTCGGAAATCGAGCTAGACCAGGGGAACCAGAAAAAAATGGTCTGGGTCAAAGCAGGGATGACTTGGAAAGACCTCGATGACGGATTGCGACAGCAGGGCTGTGCTGTGTGCTCTAGCCCAAGCAGTGCACCCTCCGCTACGATCGGAGGATGGGTTTCCATGGGAGGCTTAGGTATCGGCTCTGTTCCCTATGGCTCAGTTCACGATCAAATTATGGCCATACGGGGTGTGACGGCCACAGGAGAAATCGTGGAATTATCACGACCTGACAAAAGCCCTGCAAGGAACCAGGGATCTGAGCAATCAGACTTACAATTTAATGACTTGATGGGTACTGAAGGAACCCGGGGAATTATTACGGAGATTAAGTTGTTGGTTCGTGACGTTCCAGAAAAAGAGGAACATCTACTAGCCATCTTTAATAATGCAACGGATACTGGTGTGATGATGTCTTGGCTGGGTGGAGAACATTTTATGTCTCTGTACAATGTTCATTTTAGTAGTCCAGAATTCATGATGTCGCTCCAGAAAGCTGGCTACGCTCATGAAATCCCTCCAGGAAAGTATAGCCTGGAAATTGATCTAGAGGGCAAGCGTGACGAAGTGGATCAAGCGGTTGCTCACATCAGAAAACAAGTGAAAGTTCTAGGCGGGACTTTATTGCCTGATGGAGTAGGAGCTGAGGAATGGGCCGATCGGTTTAAATCTCTCCGGCTTGAACAAACACTTCCTTCCCTCCTAGCGGCAGAAATGACACTCCCGGTCCGTAATTTTGCGGCCTTTTATGAGAGGTTAAGTAAATTGGGCCAAAAGACCAATACCCTGTGCGTTACGTATGCCCATCTCGTGTCTCCTGACATGGCCTTGGTGATGGTTCTTTATCCTTCAGATGAACTGAACCTGATCCGTTACATCGTCGATCTGAGTTTTACCAGCAACCTTTACAAGTTGGGACACCGCTTAGGTGGTAAACCTTATGTCATTGGCTTTTGGAATACTCCCTATTTAGGAAAAATATATGACAAGGGAGAAAGAGAACGCCGCCGCCAGCGCAAACAAGCGGCAGATCCATACGCTATGCTCAATCCCGGAAAGGGCTACAATCCCCCGAATATTATTTTGAACAGCTATGTCTTTGGTTTTGCGATGATTATGATTGGTCTCTTTCGACCTATGGTCCTTAAAATCCTCAAAGGAGGCAAAGGACAATGAAAACGATTGAAGAACTTCGGGAGCAAATAGCCAAAACCAGTTATATTTGTGGCAGCTGCGGCAGTTGTCGTAGCGTCTGTCCCGTTTACCGAGAAATTGGTTGGGAATCCTCGGCACCTCGCAGGAAAATTGCTTTGGCCAAAGAGGTATTCCTGAAGAAAAAGGAGAAACAAGCCACGGGTCAATACGCTCAGCGTTTGCAGGAGTGTACGTTGTGTGGTAAATGTGCGGAAATATGTGCAGCTGGGATTAAAACACGTGAGCTTTGGTTGAATCTGCGAGAAGATTTAAGGGCTCGGGGGATGGAACATCAGAACTTAACACAAATGGCTCTGCAAGTTAAAACGACCCACAATATCAGTACGTTCCCAAATGAAAATCGCCTTGACTGGGTGGACGATTTAGATGAGGTTGAAGTAGAGGTATCCAAAGCCGGAAGTGAGGTCGCCTACTTTGTAGGATGTGTGTCTTCCTTCTATCCGATGTCGGCCGGAATCTCTCAAAGTATTGTCAGCTTATTGGACCGAGCAAATGTTAATTATACCGTTCTAGGAAGTGAGGAATGGTGTTGTGGCTTCCCCCTCCTCGCTTCGGGAAACTCCCAACAAGTCCTTGAATTAGCCAAACACAATGTGGAAAAGGTACGCGCTCTGGGTGTCAAAACCTTAATAACGGGCTGTGCCTCCTGTTATCATACCTGGACACATGAATATCCGACGATTCTCGGGGAAGATCTTGGCTTTGAGGTGCTCCATGCTACACAGTATCTGGCTGGATTAATCCGTACAAAACAATTAGAGGCTGGCAATATAGATGAGACCGTCACTTATCATGACCCCTGCGATTTGGGTCGTAACAGTGGAATCTATGACGAGCCCCGAGAACTTTTACAGGCCATGGAGGGGGTAAACTTTGTAGAAATGCCTCATCGCCGAGAGATGGCCGACTGTTGCGGTGGGGGAGGGAATCTAGCCGCCGTAGATAAGGAGTTAAGCCAAGCGATTGCTGTGAAACGGGTACGTGAGGCTGTGGCAACTGGGGCAACTATTTTAACCTCTGCGTGCCAGCAATGTGTACAGACTTTGCAAATGGCGGCAAGACAGGAAAAATTACCACTTGAGGTCTTAGATGTTACAGAGTTATTATGGCGATCCTTGGAAGAATAGTGTATTCACCTTCCTGAAATAGAATAGGATCTTAAGTTTTTTGCACGATTATGATAAAGAGGGTGAGAATGTGAAGGTCGGAGAGTGGCATTTCCCAGAGGAATTACTCTATGATGAACACCATCAGTGGCTCAAAAGGGAAGGGAAAACTATCATCATTGGCTTAACCGATTACGGGCAATACACCAGGGGGGATATATTATACTTGAGTTTGCCAGAAGCCGGTACTCGGGTGAAGGCAGGAGAGGCCGTAGGTTCTCTGGAAACGGGAAAATGGGTCGGGCGTTTTTATGCTCCCCAGACAGGGGAAATCTGTGCCGTGAACACGGAGGTTTTGAAAAACACACGCTTGATTAATCAAGATCCCTATGTCCACGGATGGCTCTTTAAAATAAAAATTCATTCCGCTGAAGGGCAAATGCTTATGACTGTAGAGGAACTCAAGGTGTGGTTAGAGCTGGAGTTAGAAAGGGAGAAGGCCTGTTGTGATGTCTAACACTCACGTTGATTGTTCCCAAGGTGAACTTAACCACGAGATCGAGGATATGGGCTTAGAAAGTCCGGAGGTTATCCAAACCAGTCTTGCGGCCGCGATGACACTCGGTTTAAAGGGCGGTATTTTCTATCGCAATGCCAAGCTCACCTGCTTAAACTTGCTCTTGACTTATCAAGAGGGCTGCCAGGGGCGCTGCGGTTATTGTGGTTTGGAACAAAAACGTTCAGAAAAAACCAAAGGGACAACGTTCATCCGAGTTGCTTGGCCTACCTACTCTTTTGATCTCATTCTCGAACGGACGAAACAATATCAAAACTCTTTAAAACGAATTTGCCTATCTATGATTACCCATAAGAGAGCCTTTGAGGATTCGTTAAATCTTGTATCCCGTTTACACAGTGAAGTCAATTTGCCGATTAGTATTCTCTGTGCCCCGACGCTGATTCACAAGATGGAAGACTTGCAAAAATTAAAAGAGGCTGGTGCCGATCAACTTGGGGTATCGATTGATACAGCTACCTCAGAAATCTTTCAAAAATACCGAGGAAAAGGTGTACGGGGACCTCATCAATGGGATCATTACTGGGAGATTTTAAGAAAGGGTATTGATGTTTTTGGAAAAGGTAAGGTCAGTGTTCATCTTATTGTCGGCCTTGGAGAAAGCGAACAAGAGATGGCCATGGCTTTTCAGCAAGTCCACGATTTAGGCGCGGTGGTTCATCTGTTTTCGTTCTATCCCGAACCGGGGAGTGCTCTGGCTGAGAAAAAGGCACCTTCCATTGGTCAATACCGCCGTATGCAAATAGCTCGTTATGTAATTATGAATGATTTAGCGAATGCTAAAACAATGCGTTTTAATAGTTCTGAACAAGTTTGTGATTTTGGGCTGGACGTAGAACCTTTTGTCGCTTCCGGCCAACCTTTTCGTACGTCCGGCTGTCCAGGGCATGATGGAGAAACTGCCTGTAATCGGCCCTATGGCAATGAACGTCCAGGTACTACCCTGGCCAATTATCCTTTTATTCCTAATATACGAGATGTGGAGCAAATAAGGGATGAACTCTACGCTGGGCTCATGGAGGGTGTTGAACAATCGTGAATTCTAGGGATGACCTGTCGAAACTGGCAATCTCTACTAGGGATCTAATAAAGTTAAAATGCTCCGAACTTCGCGAAAAGAAAGAATGAAGAAAAGATGATAGAGAAGACTATTAACGAAGGTTGGACGGAATTTGATCAGAGCTCAAACTTACCTAATCTACTAAAAGAAGCTTGGAATCTGCGCCGAAAAGCCTTCCCTGATTTTATCCGCTTTGCAGTTCCCGGCGGGAGGCACTATGATGGTAAGAATTTTTGCAATTCAGGTCAATTCCTCAATGTGAGTATCACGGGAATGTCTTGTGCTCTTCTATGTGACCATTGTCAGGGGAAAATGCTGAAGGGAATGATTCCAGCCCCAACACCAGAAATACTACAGGAATTGGGAACTAAACTGCGGGAAAAAGGTGTTACAGGGCTTCTTATAACCGGAGGATGTAATCATGAGGGGCAGGTCCCCCTTAAGCCCTTTTTATCGGTTATTACTTATCTAAAATCCCTGAACTTTACAATTCATGTTCATACGGGCTTAGCAGATAAGGAAACAGCAGTGGGGTTGAAACGGGCGGGAGTTGACAAGGTTTTTTTGGATATGATGGGTGATGCAGCTACAATTCGCAGGGTTTATCATCTTGACCGCAACCCTAGTGCCTATATAAATGCTTTAGAAATTCTGCTGGCCGAGAATTTAGATGTCGTCCCGCATGTGGTTCTCGGCTTAAACTACGGGAAAATCATGGGAGAAGAAAATCTCATTCAAACGTTAAGTGACTATCCTTTGGAAACGTTGGTGTTAGTTGCTTTACGAGCCGTGCCGGGTACTCCGATGGGCGGAGCCAGTGGACCAGATCCGGCTGAGATCGTCAGGATCACCGCTCAAACTCGTCTCTTGAATCCTTCGCTAAAACTAAGTTTTGGTTGTGCTCGACCCTATACTCAAAAGGCTTGGTTGGAGAGGGGGCTCATAGCGGCGGGTATCAATACCTTGGCTTTTCCACTGGATGAGACTATAGACTTCGCTTTAGCGTGTGGGCTGGAACCGATTATGAATGAGATGTGCTGTGGTGGACTATAGATAAACGTAGTAAAGAACTAAAGTTAGGAGCTAATTATAATGCCAATTGAACTTTTTGATCCGATAGCTGATGATTATGACAACTGGTACGAAACAGACATAGGACGAGTAATCGATCAAGTAGAGCGGGACTTAGCTGGTCAGCTCTTTCAGCCATCCGGTTCTAAGATGTTAGAAATTGGGTGTGGGACCGGACAATATACCACTAAGCTGGCGGAACAGGGGTATCATATCACGGCTGTCGATATCTCTGAAAAAATGATGGCCCAAGCTCGAGAAAAGATTGCGAACTCAGGATATCAGGTTAAGTGGCTCAATGCGGATATTACTCAAATTATGGATCAACTTGAACAATATCATGGTATTCTTTCGATGAGTGCTTTTGAGTTTATTCCAAATCCGGAGGAAATTTTAGCTAGGTTATTTGAGCATCTAGAGCCCAAAGGATGTCTGGTGATTGGAGTTATTGCGGGAGAATCTCCTTGGAGCGAGTTCTATAGTAGGAAAGCTAATACAAAACCTAAATCCGTTTTTGCCCACGCACGGTTTTACACGGAATTCGAAATTTGTCAATGGAAGATAGGTGGAAGGCTTGAACTTGGTAAAGCACTTTATTTTCCGCATGAGGTGTCTTCGGTAGAACAAGCTTTAAGAATGGAAAAACAAAAAAATACGAATCCTAGTTTTATGGTTGCTAAGTGGGTAAAAGAATGATCATTGGATCAAATCCATCCTATGAAAATAGTCACCGGAAAGTTCGAACTTCTATCGACATAGAGTCAAAAAAAGGAGCAAGTAGCTGAGGTCCTCATCCGATCAGCTATTTGCTCCTTTTCTGTGGTGTAAGCACAGGGGTTGTTCTTGTGGATGCCAGGAACGGTTCTCCTGCTTCCATCGAATCCACTTAGCGAAAGGTTCCACTAATGCGGATTATGAAAAATGTTATTTGATGTCAAAGGTAATAAGCAATTAAGCATATGTAATATACGTTGGCCTTTTTAAATTGCCATCAAGGAAAAGGAAGCATGAGAACCGTCCCTTTTGCTCCTGCGTGACAGGAAAAGTTAGTTGTGGTACATTGAAGGAGAACCGATGATTTGAGGAGTGATATTAATGAATCAAGAAGTGATTATGTATACTGTACCCCTTTGACCTTATTGTTTTCGCGCTAAGCGATTCCTTTCGGGTAAAGGGATTTTGTTTACAGAGAAAAATATTGTATTTCCTAAGCATTTAAAAGAAATGAGAAAGATGACCGATGCGATCGGAGTTCCCGTGACTATTGTGGGAAAACGGATTCTGACTCGTTTCTCGTCCTCTGAATATGAGGAGGTCTTTAGAAATTACTAAGCCGCTGCAGGACTTGAGAAAACAACTTCCAAAATTGAACGCCACCGGAATTTTATTAGCAGGCGGAAAAAGCTCGCGAATGAAAAAGGATAAGGCCTTTCTTGAGATGGATGGACAGCCTCTGGTGGAACGGAGTTTAGAGGTTTTGCAAACCATATTTTCTCAGGTGATCATTAGTAGCAACAAGCCTGAACTTTTTGCGCGCTATGATGTACCAATAATTAAGGATGAGCTGCTTGATCGAGGTCCGATAGAAGGACTTTATCAAGGATTAAAAGCAGCGGCCAATGATAATGTTTTCTTTGTTGCCTGTGATATGCCGTTTTTAAAGACAGACCTTATTCGTTATTTGGCAAGGTGGATTCCGGAGTATGATATCGTCGTTCCAAAAACTCAGGCCGGCCTACATCCTTTACATGCCTTTTATCATCGTCGCTGCCTTCCCACAATTAAAAAAAGTCTTGAGGCAGGTCGCCTCAAGATTATTGATCTCTTTTTGCTTTGTTCAGTAAAGTATGTGGAGGAAACGGAACTGGAGAGTTTTTCGGATCTAACGAATGTCTTCTATAACGTGAACACACCAGAAGATTGGGCTGCTATACATAAACGATAATCAGGAACTTCAAACTGCCTCAATTGTTAGCGATAATTCGTTCGGGACAGGTATAAATATTTAAGCGTTGTTCTCTTGCAAATCCAACTACAGTAATGTTTAAAGCAGTCGCTTGAGAAAGGGCCATATCTGTTGGTGCCCCACGGGCGATGAGTATGGGTACTTTCATTTTGGCAACCTTAAGCAGGATTTCTGAGGAAACTCGACCACTAAAAAAAATCACATGGTTTTCAAGATTTAACTTAGTGCGAAAGGCTTCACCGCCGAGCTTATCAAAAACATTGTGCCTGCCAATATCATAACTTGTCAGGATTACATTCCCTTTATAACCAACTCCCCCACTGTGTACCCCACCGGTCTCCTGAAAGAGTGGGAGATAAGATTGCAAAAACTTAGCATAATCATAGGCTTCTTGAAGTAAAATGCTATAGGTTGATGTAAGGGGTTTGACCATTAGAGCGTCATTGGCAAAACAAAAAGAAGCTCGGCTTTTACCGCAACAAGCGGAAACAAATCGTTTGCTCATGAGTTCTTTTTGTAAGACGCAGGGTTTACCTTCGACCCAAATCATATGGTCCGAGGGATCTTGGCGAATTTCGTATACGTCCTCTGGAACTCGAATGAACCCTTCATTGAATAAAAATCCAAGTGTAAGTTCCTCAGTTTGAGAAGGCGAGCACAATAGCGTAGCAATCTCCTCGCGGTTGTAGTGTACTGTTAGAGGAACCTCTCGGACTACTGTGTCTTCCACCCATTCTAGTGATGTCCCCTTAGCTTTAAGAATGGAATGGGCAATAGTTTGGTTTGGCATTGTTACCTCCTTGGACCTTACCTTTCTTATAGTGTACAATATTTTTGGAAAAACCTGAATCTTTTTTTTATAAAAAGGTAAATGTATATGTATTAATAAAAGGAATTCTCAAACTTATCGCGAATTATCTTCTAATAAGGTTAAAATTGAATAGTACGTGCTCCGAAGCTGGATTACCTAAAGCAGAGGCTATGGTGACCAGACTAGTGTCTTAAGACACTCGGGTATTACGGGAAACTGTGATATCTCCTGCTGGAAAGGAGTCTGTCGACAGGTGGAATATATTCCCCGGTTGTTTACAGACCGCGGGTTTTTTTGTGTTTCCAAATTTAATCTAAGAAAGAGGAGTCGCAATGCAAGATCAATTTCTTAGGCGAATTGACTATCTCAGAATTTCAGTCACTGATCGTTGTAATCTACGCTGTAAATATTGTATGCCGGTTGACGGAATAGAGTGGATGCCCCATGACTTCATTCTTTCTTTCGAAGAAATACTAAGGTTGATGAAGATAAGTACTCAATTAGGTTTTAGGCGCTTTCGCATCACGGGGGGAGAACCCTTAGTTCGCAAAGATATCTTAGATTTTCTTCGTGAGGCAGCTCAACTTCCGGGGGTCGAGGATCTTATGCTTACAACTAATGGAATGTTACTTCCGGAAATGGCCTTTGATTTAAAAGCTGCGGGAGTACAGCGGGTTAATATCAGCTTGGATACTATGGATCGAACTCGTTTCTTCGAGAATACTCGGGGGGGTGATGTCTCGAAAGTGATTCAAGGGATCTTTCGTTCTCTTGAGGCCGGATTAAATCCGGTTAAAATTAATGTCGTAGTTGTACGCGGGTTTAATACGGAAGAGTTGCCCAGCTTTCTAAAGCTGGCTAAGCAATATCCGCTCCATGTCCGATTTATTGAGCTCATGCCAATTGGCGTTAGCTCAGAGCATCGTAATGAATTTGTCTCTATTAAGGACATGAAAGAACTTTTAGGACTGAATGAAGATGACCTTCCAACCAAGGACATTCCCGGTGGAGGCCCGGCAGAGTATTTTCGGCCAAGCGGTTATAAGGGAAGTATCGGCTTTATTAGTGCCCTGAGTCGCCATTTTTGCGATACTTGTAATCGTGTGCGCTTAACAGCGGACGGTAAGCTAAGACCGTGTTTGCATAGCAAACATGAAGTTGATTTGCGTGAGGTCCTGCGGTCGGGCAGTTCAGACCAGGATATTCTGAATGTATTTGCTCAGGCAGTTTGGCATAAACCCGCAGAGCATCATATGAATAACGAAGCGTGGCAAGATACACGTGTAATGTCTCAGATCGGAGGGTAAGCAGTGGATTTAACACATTTTGATGAAGAAGGACGCGCTCGAATGGTAGATGTCAGTGACAAGGCTGAAACGGCGCGAGTTGCCGTTGCCCAGGGGAAAATACTGATGATGCCAGAAACCTTGGAAAGAATTCGCTCAGGTCTTATTGCCAAAGGAGATGTTTTGGCAGTGGCCCAAGTCGCAGGAATCATGGCGGCAAAGCAGACTTCACAGTTGATCCCTATGTGCCATCCCTTGGCAATAACCGGTGCCAAACTAAGCTTCAAATTGGTAGAACCCGGTGAGATAGACATCGAAGCTATCGTGAAAGTCCAGGGCAAAACTGGTGTGGAAATGGAAGCACTGACAGCGGTTAGTGTCGCTGCCTTGACCATCTACGATATGTGCAAAGCAATTGATAAGACTATGACGATTCGGGATATTTATCTAGTTGAAAAGTTGGGCGGGAAAAGTGGACATTTCGTACGTTAAATAATTTGGTATGAAAGAGAGGGCTTTATAATGGGGAAAATTATAGCGGTTTGTACAAGTGAGCGGAAAGGAATGCGCAAAAAGAATGTGGGTGAAGGAGTCTTAAAAGTCAACTTTGGCCTTGAAGGAGATGCCCATGGTGGAGATTGGCATCGTATGGTTAGCTTGCTTGCGATGGAAAGTATTAAGACGATGCAGGATAAAGGGTTGAAGGTAGGCCCAGGAGATTTTGCAGAGAATTTAACAACAGAAGGAATAGAATTGTTTACTTTGCCGATCGGAACAAAGCTAAAAATTGGTGCAACTAGTTTAGGGGAAGTTACCCAAATTGGCAAGGAGTGCCATACGAAATGCGCGATTTTCTATCAGGCTGGGGATTGTGTCATGCCGAAAGAAGGGATCTTTATTCGATTACTGGAAGGCGGAGCAGTTCGAGTTGGGGATAGTATTGAGGTGATTAGTTAATGCTTCGTGTGGGAGTAATTACTGCAAGTGATAAAGGGTCGCGTGGAGAAAGAGAAGATCTGTCAGGGCCTGCCTTGGCCAAACTTGTTCAAGAGATTGGCGGGGAGGTAGTGGAGTACGTAGTGCTCCCAGACGACCAAGCGAAACTAGAAAAAACGATGTGTCTTTGGGCAGATGAGCTTAGCTTGGATTTGATCTTGACTACGGGGGGGACCGGATTTTCAATGCGGGATGTGACCCCAGAAGCAACGTTAGCTGTAGCAGATCGTATGGTCCCGGGTATAGCTGAGGTGATGCGGATGGAGAGCCTTAAAGTAACGCCAAAGGCTATGTTAAGCAGAGCAATTGCAGTCCTTAGAAAGCGGACATTGATTATTAATATGCCGGGCAGTCCTAAAGCGGTACGCGAGTGTTTCGCTGCAATTGCCCCTGCAATTCCTCATGGAATTCAAATTCTCAAAGGGGAAGCCAATGAATGTGCATCAACAGTTTAGCAACTTTAATCAGTCGTTATTCGGAGTAATTTATAACATTAAACTACAATAATTGAAAAGTGATTTAGTTGTAGCTCAAAAAGGGATTGGCGATGTGCCAATCCCTTTTGAGCTATGGATACTAATTGCTATACTTTTGCAACTTCTGTCGTTGATTCTATCCCCTTTTGGTTTTCAGCAATCTGAATATAAATCACAACTCCAAGGATAATACACATCCCTGCCATATTGTTGAAATTCAGGGTTTGATTAAATACGAAATACCCTAAAATGCTTGCCATAACTGGGTCAAGTGAATAGAAGATTTGCATATAGCTGGGCTCAATATATTTTAAGCCTTTTATATAGAAAGAATAACAGCCGATTTGAGGAATTAAACCAAAACCTAAGACGACTAATAAGGCGTATCCATGGGTTTCACTGCTTATTTGAACGATAGAACTTACCACAGTCACAGGGGAAGTAGAAAATGATAAAATTATTACAGCGAATAAAGCAATATACATCAGAACGGCATTTTCATCCACTCCCTCTTCTAATAAGTATTTCTCTAGAGTCATCATTATTGACCAACTCAAGATAGTCAATAAAATCCAGAATAATCCGTAGTAGTTGAGGTGAAATCCTTGACTAAAAACATCCAGAACTAAACAAACTCCAAAGACAGTGATGATTGCAGCTCCAATTTTCCTTGTAGTAATCCTATGTTTAAAGACAATTCTTGAAATAATCATAATAACAAATACGTTACAGAAAATTAGAGTAGAGACAATTCCTACCGGGAAATAGCTTACAGATTTAACGAACGAAGTATTTGAGATCGCGGAGGTCATTCCTCCCAATAATATAAATACGAACAGCTTCGGTCTAATTATGAAACCCGGTTTATTAGTAATAAGCAGCATGGTTGAAAAAAATATTAAGTTATAGGCCGGAGCTAAAATCGCAATGCTTTGTGCCCCCAGACCAAGGTCACTTAACCAAGTGCAGAAGGTACCATTAGTACCCCAGAAAATGCCCGAAAACATCGCATAGAAAAGTCCTAATCTTTTATTGCTTAAATAATTGGTTCTCAAACCGTTTCCTCCTGAACTTCTTTGTAGTTCGTTACAGTCAGTAAATAATCCTGTATCCCGAAATAATTATCTGCAATACCTGCATATAGAGCCTGTAACGGCGGCTTGTCACGTCTGTCCATCTTATCACGTAGAATATATAAGATTAGGGGGCTGTGAGGTGATCAATTTGAAAGCCATAGCATTTGTCGATTATGAGAATATTTGGACCAGTTTATTAGACCGAGGGTATGAATTATCGCCAGAACAGTTAGTTCGGTTTCTACAACTATATGCAGAGCGTAATAATATCTATTTATTGGCTGTCTATCTCTATGCTAACTTTGACCGCGAGGAATTTTGGAGAACCCAAACAACCTTTGAGAAAACAAATGTTTTTACCCGTCATGTCTATGGAAAGAATAACTATTCGAGCACAGAACTTCGGCGAAATGCGGCAGACCTAGAACTAATGCTCGAAGCTCAAGAAATATTGCTGACAAGAGCATCTACTTTTGATATGTATTTATTGCTAACAGGTGATGGAGACTTTCTTTCATTATTAAGAAAAGTACGAGCCTGGGGGAAAGACGTTAAGGTGATTGGGATAGCTGGAAGTGTTCATCATGCTTTGCAACCTTTTTGTGAGGAAGATGATCTTTTGCAGTGGATTCTCCTGGAAAAACGTGATGCGGAGTATCATCCAGAGCAGGATTTGGAACAAGGAATTCAGGTCCTTGGAACACTCCAGGTACGCCTGCCCTATGTCGCATCCACTAAGGCTAGAGCGGCATTGACAGAACTTCTGGGACGTTCGATCTCACAAGTAAAAGAGTTTATTCGATATACTTTGAAAGAAGATTTTTTGACAGAGAAAGAGCATCCCGATCTAAACTTGAAGATTGGTAAGACAAAAATATACCTTCTTAATCTAAAAAATCCTAAGGTTCAGAAGGCATTGGGGAGCCTCTATGAGGAAGTATCCCAGCGGCAATTAAAATTAACTTTAGAGTAAAATTATGCATAGAAGGGTCTAAATCTGGCAATTATAGTGGTTAGACGATATGGAGATGCGCAGGGGGAGAGGGGTTAAGCAAATTTAAAATATCTAGAGCGTGAAACAAGAAGCAATCGGATGATTTTCATAGTAAATAACGTTTAAACCCAAATTTTTGGGGATTTAGGGGGGTTGCTTTCCCGCAGCCCCTTGCATATTATTATAGATATATTGTTAGCACTCAATAGAGTCGAGTGCTAACAAATATTAAATAAAAAACATAGGAGGGACTTTTCTTCATGAACATTAAACCTCTCGCAGATCGGGTAATCATTAAAGCACTCCCGATGGAAGAAAAAACAAAGAGCGGTATTATTATGCCAGATACTGCTAAGGAAAAACCACAAGAAGGCGAAGTGGTCGCTGTAGGACCTGGTAAAATGGAAAAAGGTCAACGCATTGTTTTAGATGTTAAAGCCGGTGATCGCGTAATTTATTCAAAATATGCAGGAACCGAAGTTAAGTATGATGGTGAGGAATACTTAATTCTGAAAGAAACCGATATTTTAGCCATTATTGGCTAGTTCAATAAGAATTATTTTTAAGGAGTGAATATACGTTGGCTAAACAAATCATTTTCAACCAAGACGCACGTCACGCTTTAGAACGCGGTGTCAATGCTCTCGCTGAAGCTGTTCGCGTTACCCTGGGACCTAAGGGTCGTAATGTAGTTCTTGATAAGAAATTTGGATCTCCTCTAATCACGAACGACGGAGTTACGATCGCTCGTGATATCGAATTAGAAGATCCATTTGAAAATATGGGAGCTCAACTGGTTAAAGAAGTTGCTACCAAAACTAACGATGTAGCTGGAGACGGTACGACAACTGCTACTGTTTTAGCACAAGCAATTATTCGCGAAGGGCTCAAGAATGTCGCAGCAGGTGCCAATCCTATGGGCATCAAACGTGGAATTGAGCAAGCTGTGGAAGTTGTAGTTGCAGATATAAAAGCAAACGCCAAACTTGTTGAAACTAGTGAAGCTATTGCTCAAGTCGCATCAATTTCTGCTAGCGATAAGAACATCGGTGATCTGATTGCACAAGCTATGGAAAAAGTCGGCAAAGACGGCGTCATCACGGTTGAGGAAGCCAAAGGTATGACCACCGAACTTGAAGTGGTTGAAGGAATGCAATTTGACCGCGGCTATATTTCCGCTTATATGATCACGGATACAGAAAAGATGGAAGCCGTACTTAATGATCCTTATATCCTAATTACCGACAAGAAGATTAGTGCGATTCAGGACGTTTTACCGGTATTAGAGAAAGTTGTACAAGCTGGTCGTCAACTGATGATTATTGCTGAAGACATCGACGGAGAAGCTCTTGCTACTCTCGTAGTCAATAAACTTCGCGGAACCTTTGTCTGCGTCGGAGTTAAAGCTCCTGGCTTTGGTGATCGTCGCAAAGCTATGCTCGAAGATATTGCCGTACTTACAGGTGGAACAGTAATTACCGAAGATCTAGGACTTAAGCTGGAAAACACCACAGTTGAAATGCTCGGACGTGCTCGCCAAGTTCGTGTAACAAAAGAGGAAACCACTCTGGTTGAAGGATCTGGTAACTCTGAAGACATTAAAAAGCGGGTTGAAGCCCTCAAACGTCAGATTGATGAAACCACTTCTGACTTTGATCGTGAAAAACTCCAAGAGCGTTTAGCAAAATTAGCAGGCGGGGTTGCAGTTATCCAAGTAGGTGCAGCAACCGAAACTGAAATGAAGGAGAAGAAACTCCGCATTGAAGATGCTTTAGCTGCTACTCGTGCTGCTGTTGAAGAGGGAATCGTCTCTGGTGGAGGCACAACTCTGATTGATGCTATCCAAGCTTTAGATTCACTTAAATTAACGGGTGACGAGGCTACAGGTGTAAATATTATTCGCCGTGCTCTCGAAGAGCCACTTCGTCAAATCGCTAACAATGCTGGGCATGAAGGCTCCGTTGTCGTTGGCAAAGTTCGTGAATCCGGCAAACGAGGAATTGGCTTCAATGCGGTAACTGAAGTCTATGAAGATATGATTGCTGCTGGTATTGTTGATCCAGCTAAAGTTACGCGTTCGGCTCTGCAAAATGCAGGCTCAATCGCTGCTATGCTTCTGACCACCGAATGCTTAGTTTCTGACCAGCCTTCAAAAGATGGCGGAGCAGGCGCTATGGCTGGCATGGGCGGAATGGGTGGCATGGGTGGAATGGGCGGAATGATGTAAAAAGAGCCTGAAAGGCTTGTGTACAAGGGTTGCAGGTCTTAAAGGTTGGTAGTTATACCGTTTTTTGCCATAACTTATAAAATACTTTTACGGAGTCCTCTCATGAGTTAACTGAACTTGCGAGAGGACTCTTTCTTCATGGACTTGGTAACCTTTTCATTTTTGGCGAGACAGGGTTCCCCTTATTTCGAAGCGGTCCGAATTAGCGTGGTGGGAGTTCAGCGAAGCACAGTTGTTGCGGAAATGGTACAAAGGAATATAATAGCGATTACCATGTTATGTAAAAACCCGCTGCATTTGAGCGGGTTTTTACATAACATGGTTAAATTCTCTCCGGCGTAGTATTAAAGCAATACGAACATTTCGGACAAGTTACTTGGAGTGCTCCTTTATTAATAGGAACCCGCATCTTGGCTTGGCATTTCTCGCATTCTATGACCCGATGATCGACTAACTGTAGAATCCGCGCCTGATCAAAGCCGACAACCAATTGATCACCAATCAGAAAAGAAGGAACTCCGCTGACGTTTCTACGGATTAACTCTGAGCGGGCTTGTTCATCACGGTTGATATCCTTTTCTACAAAATGAATCTTATGCTGCGAAAGAAACTTCTTCGCTGTAAAACAATGCGGTCAGGTTTGTGTGGTGAATATGATGACGTTCTTCATAGCAACTTACTCCTTCCCCATATGCGTATGCTAAACTGAAATTCTTATTTGCTTACACGGTTTTCCCAGGCAAACCGCTTAACTAAAACCCGAAGGCCGTGTAGATCCATAGTGCTGTAGTGCATGCAGTAAACCGTTGGCTCATCTTAGACTTTGGTAGCGTGAACGCGTCTGCTTTTCCTTTTGGATGATAATGCATAAAGAGAGAATTTCTCTCCACATTCCTGACAAAGCAGATCAAAACTTGGCATGATGGTTCCCACTACTAAAAAATGTCTATACCCCTTATGGGTATATTAAAATTATAAATTGAGTTATCTTGTTTGTCAATCGGCAGTTGGCGCTAACTTGCATCATCAATCCTAATGAGACGATTGATACTTCCAATTAAAAAGTACCTATTTAAGGAGAGGTACTATTTTTATAGGAGAACAAATCATGACTACGTCAGTGAAGATAAGATTATTATGATGATGTGTTGCTATATAGTTCTTGATATGTAATTTTAGCAGCCTTAATCCGTCGGTCAGCTTTACCACATTGAGGACTCAACAAAGAACAATTTTTGTGACAGGCTGTACAATGCATATCTCCAAGATAGTCTGAAAGACTCATGGTGTCTCCAACATCAGTAGTAGTTTCTGCATAGACCTGAATATTTGTACTATTTTCTCTTCCTGTTAAAGTTGGGGTCGTTTGAGATGAACTAGCTATCTGTGTAGCATATTGGGTAGACTGGCTGTTCACATTGGTTCGTCGCGATGGAAATAACTCTGGAATATAAAACAATGACAATCGCGGCAATTGTCCCAAGACGGACGAATGTTTCTCTGGCATTGCTCTTTCTAAGATTCGCGAATATTCTACGCACTGATTCCATAAGATAGTGCCCGTGCAAGACAATGTGAAGTCCGAAGAGTCCTAAACCGAGATAGGTCGTCCATGTATGGACCAACACCAATAGTTTACTGCCCAGTGAGGATCCCAGTGATGGAAAAACTACTTGTGAAACGAGTATACCAGTAATGGTTATTGTAGCTATGGTCAGGAACATCGTCACATTTAAAGCATATCTCAGCTTGGCCGATGTCTTTAATTTTCCATTGAATAGGTTCTTTGTGACGTTTTTAACCCATGACCAGTTCAATCGAACATGGCTTGCAAAGAGGGCGAAGATGGATAACCCTACAATTTCATGGAACACAAGTCCAGTTTCATGTGCAAAAATCAAGGTAACAAACAGGATCGCCATGACAATATCTAACATTATTTTGGTAAGTGTTTTGTCGTTCATATGTTCTAGCGCCTTCTTTCCGCAAATCATTAGTTATTTTGAAATGGTTATCATAATGCACGTATATCTTTACTAATGTTTTCTCCTTCAATCCTCAGTTTCTTTATGTGGTTTTGTACGACAACATCATTATGCAATACAAGTCTGAAGTGAAGCTGATGTCCCGCTGAAAGTTTGCTTAATGACAGAACAAGCATGGAATGTATTGTAATTCTTTCCTCTCTGGAATAGTATTTGGGAAATGTGATTATTAGTTTTTTCACGGGCGTTTCGATGGAATAGGTCAAGCTAAGTACACATATAAGTAGGGTAAGAACTCCGCCAGGGGGGCATGAAATGAAGAAAAGAGGATTATGGTTACTCATCGGAATCAGCATCGTGCTGATGGGGGTATTTCTAGGTCGCTATTTTTGGCAGCCAGAGCCCATTAATTTAGTCACGCACGGCTTAGAACGACTGAACGCAGCGACCTCTTTTCGCTACAGTTTAACCCAGCATCAATGGGTTGAGGGAAAAGATCGCGTACTCACTCAGATTCTAGGAGAAAAGGACGGTGGAAACACTCGAATCTTGGGTCAGCTGGTTGGGAGCGAAGTAGAGATGATCAAAATCGGAGATTCTACGTACAGCAAAGACCCTTTTAGTAAGAAGTGGATTCGGTTTGCGAACGCTCCAGCAGCCCAGGAAGTCTTTCTGGCGGAGCTCAATCCTTTATCTTCGCTTCAAATGAAAGAGCTAGGAGAGGTGATGCTTAGCGGTCAAGAGAAAGTTAATGGTGAAAAAGCATGGGTATGTCAATTAAAACCTAGTGTACAGAATCAAATGATGGAGGTATTTTGGACAGATTTCCAGTATACGCTTTATATTCGAAAGTCAGATAAGACCCTTGTTAAAGCGTCTATTGAAGCGAAAAATAAAGCTAAGTCCGACCCTATGACGATGACACTCGAGTTTAAAGATATTGGTAAGAAAATAGATATTCAGGCACCTGACATCTAAATGGAAAGTTCGATGGTCGAAGAGCAAGCGGTTTACCCAGTTTGGGCACACTGCTTGCATATTTTTTGTACTATTCCAGAAAATAGAATAAGGGGGCTTATCGCCGTCCTTGGGTGAGGGGACACTTGGACATCGCCTGCAAGCGTTGCATTGGCCACTTTTCTAAAATAAATTGCTATTAAGTCATAAAGTGTTTGCACAATGGACAAGCCTCTGGTATAGTTTTGGCATGAGTTTTGTAGAAATGCAGTTTTATAGTATAGTGGAGGTGCCCTAAATGGAAGAATATATTGCAAAGGTCTTAATATCACGAGAAGAATTGAGTAAACGCGTAGCTGAACTGGGCGCAGAAATTACTAGAGATTATGAAGGAAAGAATCTTTTGGTCCTCGGGATTTTAAAGGGTGCTGTACCTTTTATGTCAGACTTAATTCGAGAGATCAAATTGCCGCTAGCTTATGATTTTATGGCATTATCGAGCTATGGTGCATCTACTCAATCGTCTGGGGTAGTGAGGATTCTCAAGGATTTAGAGCGCAGTGTCGATGATGTCCATATTTTGATTACTGAAGATATTGTTGATACGGGATTGACATTGAAGTATTTAAAAGCAAATCTGAAAGCGCGGAATCCTCTAAGTGTAAAAGTAGTAACGCTTCTCGATAAAGCCGCACGTCGACAGGCAGATGTCTTTCCGGATTATAATGGATTTTCGATTCCAGATGAATTTGTTGTAGGGTATGGTTTGGATTTTAATGAGGAATATCGCAATTTGCCTTATATTGGTGTTTTGAAACAGGAAGCCTATAAATTTATTTAATTAATATGGAATGGTGATGAATGAAGTGACACAGGAAGTCGTTTTGGTTTTAGATTTTGGAGGACAGTACAATCAACTTATTGCTCGCCGTGTACGTGAGGCGCATGTGTATTCTGAAATGATTTCCTATAAAACATCGATTGAGGAAATTAAAGCTCGTCAGCCAAAGGGGATTATCCTCTCTGGCGGTCCTGCAAGTGTCAATCAACCGAACGCTCCTAAAGTAGATCCCGAAATCTATGCTTTGGGGATTCCCATACTTGGGATTTGCTATGGAATGCAGTTGATGACCGTACAATTAGGTGGAAGCGTCGTCCATCCTGTAGCCAGCGAGTATGGAAAAGCGATGCTTACTATTGATAAGGCAACTGATTTATGGCAAGGATTAGGTGGAGAACGTCCGTGTTGGATGAGCCATGGTGATTCTGTTCAAACATTGCCTGAGGGCTTTATAGTTGCTGCCCATACCAGTCATACTCCAGTTGCAGCCATGATGAACGAAAAACGTCACTTCTATGGCGTTCAGTTTCATCCTGAAGTTAGGCACACTCCAGATGGGCAAGCTATGCTAGAGAAGTTTCTCTTCGACATTTGTAAATGTGTTGGAGACTGGACGATGGAGTCCTTCATTGAGTTACAAGTTGCTGAGATACGGGCCAAGGTTGGAAGTGGGCGTGTTCTCTGTGCTCTGAGCGGTGGAGTAGACTCCTCAGTTGCTGCGGCCTTAGTACATCGTGCAGTCGGGGATCAATTGACCTGTGTTTTTGTCGATCATGGCTTTATGCGTAAAAATGAGGCAGAACAGGTTAAAAAGGTTTTTACAGAGCAGTTTCAACTTAACTTGGTTTTTGTAGATGCCAGAGAGCGTTTTATGGAAAAGCTTGAAGGGGTTTCCGATCCTGAAACTAAGCGCAAAGCTATTGGCAATGAGTTTATTCGTGTTTTTGAAGTAGAGGCGTCGAAGTTAGGCCAAGTAGATTTCTTGGTTCAGGGAACGCTTTATCCGGATATTGTGGAAAGCGGGACAGAAACCGCAGAAACTATTAAGAGTCATCATAATGTCGGTGGTTTGCCGGAGGACATGCAATTTGAACTTATTGAGCCTTTGCGTATGCTCTTTAAAGACGAAGTACGCGAATTAGGAACTGAACTGGGCATGAGTGAGGAGATTGTCTGGCGTCAACCTTTCCCTGGACCAGGTCTGGCAATCCGCATTCTTGGAGAACTGACCCGTGAGAAGTTAGATATTTTACGGGAAGCGGATGCAATCATTTTAGAAGAGATTCGCCGTTCTGGAATGTATCGTGAATTGTGGCAAAGTTTTGCCGTACTCCCTTCTATCAAAAGCGTTGGTGTTATGGGAGATGGTCGAACCTATGAATATCCCATTATCCTGAGAGCTGTCACCAGCGAGGATGCTATGACAGCAGATTGGGCTAGACTCCCCTATGATCTTCTGCATAATATATCCTCTAGGATTGTGAACGAAGTGCAGGGCGTCAATCGTGTCGTTTATGACATTACCTCCAAGCCTCCTGGAACGATTGAGTGGGAGTAGGGTAAAAGGGGCATAAATCAGGGTTTGTAAGGTCTTAAGAGGTGTTTGAGTATTTGGCGGGCGTTTATGAAATCAACTTCTTTTTGGGGTAATCATAGACGCCTGTTTTGTTGTTCTTTTTTCGCTCATTATGATTTCTCTAAAAAGAGGAATTCGATTGTAGCGGCAAGTTAAAGTATCAGTTTCAAACCAAGGGAGCAAAATTAAGTTAGACAAGAGAATAGATGTGACATAAATATTAACCTTCAATAAGGAGAGTGGGAGTTTGAAAGAGGGGGGGAACGCTATAGTGGATACGGGTCTGTTAGACAGCTTTCAACATGAAATTCCTCTACTTTGCATTTCGACAGCCAATAAAGTTTGAATAATATCATAGCACATATAGACCTGGAATTTTTGAGGTAAAAATACCATATTACGACAAATGACTACCTATTAATGGGAAATTTATTCTTGCCATTTCATCAGAAAAGCAATAAAATCTTCTTGAGAGATCACATTTCAGGAGGAATCCATGTGGAAAAGAAACTTTTGAAAAGAATTGAGGTATTACGGAAGAGGCTCAATAAATTCGCACTTACTCGAAACCTTGTTGATAGCGAAGTGGTTGAAGTTAGTCAGCAATTAGACAATTTACTTAATCAATACCAAAAGGTTAGCGCTTACAAACAGTTAAGCTTTTGGTAAAAGAGGAATATATTATAGAGACACCACAAGAAGGGCTTCTTGCAGGTGTCTCTATCTTTTTTAAACTGTTTTACCACTAATATTGTTACGGCGTATTGCTTTTATAATTTCATTGATCACTAAAGGCATAACAGACAGTAGTAGAACAAAGGCCCAGTCCCTTATAGTCAAAGGATAGACTTTAAATACTGAAGCTAATGCAGGTACTGTAATTACAATCACTTGGAGCAAAATCCCGAGTAATATTGAATAAACTAAGTTTTTATTGGTAAAGACACCAAGCTGGAAAATCGATTTATCAGGATGCCGCATATTCAAAGAATGAAATAGTTGAGAGATGCTCAAGACTACAAAGGCCATTGTCTGAGCATGCATTAAGGAATCAGGATATAGATTGTTTCCTATTACAAAAGCGGTTAAAGTTAAAATCCCGATTAAAGCACCATTTAAAATCAGCCTTAGACCAGCGCCTTCGGCAAAAAGTGTGGCTTTTGGATCACGGGGTTTTTTATCCATGACTGTGGGATCTCCAGAATCGACACCTAAGGAAAGAGCAGGGAGAGTGTCAGTGACTAGATTGACCCATAAAATATGAATGGGTCTAAGAGGGGAAGCCCAGCCTAACAGAATCGCCAGGAAGAGGGCTACTACTTCTCCTAAATTACAAGATAGTAAAAAGATAATTGATTTCTTTATATTGTTAAAGATATTCCTGCCTTCCTTAATCGCCGAGACGATAGTTGAGAAGTTGTCATCAGTTAGAACAATATCTGCAGCGCCTTTGGCAACATCGGTTCCGGTGATTCCCATGGCCACTCCAATATCCGCAGCTTTCAACGAGGGTGCATCGTTTACTCCGTCCCCAGTCATAGAAACGATGTTTCCCCTGGACCTAATCGCTTTTACAATTGTAACTTTATGCTCTGGAGATACTCGAGCAAAAACAGATAAACCCTCAATTTTATCATTTAACTGATCTTGGGTCAATTTATCTAGTTCCGAACCTGACATAACTTCCTCGATATTATTAGAAATACCTAGTTCATTGGCTATGGCGAAGGCCGTATTTTTATGATCTCCTGTAATCATGACAGTTTTTATGCCAGCTTTTTTACAAAGCGCTATAGAGTCTTTGACTTCTAGTCTGGGAGGATCAATCATTCCGACAAGGCCAATAAATGTTAGGTTCTCTTCTATTTTGTCACCTTCCTTCGAGGGATCAGCGGCAAGTGACTTATAAGCAGCGCCTAAGACTCTTAAAGCATCATCAGACATTTGGTTTGAGGCTTCAATTATTTTATTCTTAAGTTCTTCGGTTAAAGTTACTGTTTCTCCATTTATGTAAGCGTCAGTTGAGATTTTCAGTAAACTGTCTAAGGCACCTTTGGTGAAGACTATGAATTGATTATTAGAGTTATGAACTGTCGTCATTAATTTACGATCTGAATCAAACGGAATTTCATGAACTCTGGGATAGGTTTTCTGCAACAAGTCTTTAGAGAGGTCAAATCTGTTGCCGGCTTCTAAGAGGGCAATCTCCGTAGGATCTCCTGTTTTGGCGGTTTCTGAGTAAGTAGAATCATTGCACAAGACTAGATTTTCCAGAAGGAGTCTATGAGCCTCTTTATTTAAATCAATTGAAGTTATTTCTCCTTGTTCATCGTTAGCAAAGAAGTGGGTAACCGTCATTTTATTTTGCGTAAGAGTTCCGGTTTTGTCAGAGCAAATAACTGAAACTGATCCTAATGTTTCTACTGCAGGGAGTTTTCTAACAATCGCGTGTTCTTTGATCAGACGTTGTACACCCATGGCCAAGACTATAGTGACGATAGCAGGTAACCCTTCAGGAATTGCTGCGACAGCTAAACTAAGAGCAATTAAAAACATTTCATAAAGATCTCGGTCTTGAAGTACCCCTACTAAAAACATGAGGGCACAAATTCCTATGGCTGCAAAGCCCAAGATTTTTCCTAACTCTTCAATCTTTTTTTGAAGAGGAGTTTGCTCATCTGTCGATTCTTCGAGCATGGTGGCAATTTTCCCAATTTGAGTATCCATACCAGTGGCAACAGCGATACCTGCTCCACGTCCATAGGTTGCTAAGGTAGACATAAATGCCATGTTTTTCTGATCCCCAAGAGGGGTATCCTCAGCTTCAATAATTAAATTTGCCTGTTTATCAGATGGAACCGATTCTCCGGTAAGGGCCGATTCTTCAATCTGCAGATTGGCTGTTTCTATAAGACGAAGGTCACAGGGAATGTATCTTCCTGCATCGATTATCACTAAGTCTCCAGAGACTACTTCTTGAGAAGGGATTTCTCTTGATTCTCCGTCTCTTTTAACTAATGCCTTTGGCGTTGAAAGTTTTTTCAAGGCATCAAGGGCCTTTTCTGCCTTAGATTCTTGAATGACACCTACGATGGCATTTATAAGAATCACAATTCCGATAATAACAGCATCGCTGATTTCTCCGATAAACCCCGAAATGAGAGCAGCACCAATTAAAATGTAGATCATGATATTGTTCAATTGAGACAGGAAAATTCTAAGTAAGGTTTTTGGTTTTTTAGATGTTAACTCGTTTAAACCGTGCTTTTCACGTCGCTGGATCACTTCATTTTCTGATAAACCGGTGGTTAGATTTACTTTGAATTCCTCTACCACGGCTTCGGTACTTTTATTGAACCACATATTATCACCTCATGATTAAGTATTCACAGAATGTAAAAAAAAAGACCTAGATTTTATATTATTCATTAACTTTCACTAATATTCGAAAAGAAGCTCGTCTCTTTTTAAAAGTTGGATGTATCGAGCCAAGCTTTGGCAGGTTTCTTGTTTAAAGCGACCATAATTCGCGCAATATACTTTGAAATGCAGTTAGAAAAAAATGAGTTGAAACTTGTATGTGCGTTTATCTCTTGGAGGTATTATAATAAACAAGTGGTAGAGGAGGTGTAAGATGAACTATATAGTATTTGATCTGGAATTTAATATGTTCTTTAAATTCAAAGAAGGGGATTATGCGAATCCCGCTTTAAAAAGTGAAATCATCCAGATTGGAGCGGTCAAACTAAACGAAAATTTAGAGACTATTAGTGAGTTTAATTCAATCATTAGGCCTGTTATTTATAAGAGAATCAATCCCTATGTTAAGAAAAAAACAAATATCAGTTCGGGTATGGTTGTTAGAGGGAAATCTTTTGGTGAAGCAATTAAAAGCTTTAGTTCTTGGCTTGGAAAGGATTCAGTTTTATGCTCTTGGGGGCAGGATGATATTTTGGGGCTGAGGGATAATTGTTTGTTTTTTGGTTTTGATTCACTGTCATTTGACAAATACATAAATATTCAACAAATCTATATGAAACATGGGGGTCTTTCAAAGCAACCAAGTCTGGAAAGTGCTGTAGAAGGCCTAGAAATTGAAAAAACATCTCCTTTTCATGATGCATTAAGTGATGCATTTTATACCGCGGAGATTTTCAAAGGAGTATTTAATTTATCTCGCAATCTAATCATTAATTGGGAAAAAGTACAGAGAGAAAACGAGGAAAAGATTAGGGAACTGAAATCCTTATTAGATAAAGTGAGTATATTTTGTCCACAATGTGACGAAGCTCTGAAAAAGACTAGAGAAGTGACTAAAGCAAAAAAATATTTTGCTCATGGTTACTGTGATAAGTGTAACCTCCCTATAAGACACATTTCAAGAATCACTCATAACGGTGATGGGGAGTATAGTATTCTTTCTAAGAATTCAATTTATAAGACGGAAGAAGCATCAGAGTAGGGCTATCTTTATAGTGATAAATTTTTTCTGGAATACTTTCAAGGTTACAATAAGAGAGAACAACAGGGAACTAAAAAGCCTTGCAAAATATCCATTTATTGTTTATAATGTGTTTAGAAAATTCAATAACTACAGGTGCCTCATTGTGAGGAGAATAGGGAAGTCGGTGTAAGTCCGGCGCGGTCCCGCCACTGTAAACGGGAAGCAAGAAGCATATTACCACGGGTTAGTTCCCGGAAGGTGCTTCGAAGTGTTGATCCGTAAGCCAGGAGACCTGCCTTGTAGTTAAGCTAAGCCTACCTTGTCGAAGAACCAAGAGTAGTGTGGATGAGATTATGGAAAAGTCTCTAGTCACGTTGTGATTAGAGACTTTTTTTATTTTCACTACAGCTTGTTCTTTTCAAGGAATGAGTCAAACATAGAAAGGAGAGATTGTGAAGTTTTGACGTTAATGGAAATGGCCCAAAGGGGTCAAGAAACCCCGTTGTTTACCTTAGTAGCCCGCAACGAACAAATCAATGTCCAACTCCTTATGGAACGGGTTGCTGCCGGACGAATTGTTATTCCCTATAACGGTCATCACAAGCCCCAAAAGCCTCAAGGGTTTGGGCTGGGCCTAAGTACCAAGGTTAGTGCCAGTATTGGCCTGGCCGCAGACGAGGATAGTCTAACGGATGAACTATTTAAAGTGGATGAGGCCATCAGGGCAGGAACCAATGCCATCATGGATTTGAGTACAGCGGGAAATATGGATGAAGCAAGGCGGACAATTATAAAAAGAGTACCGTTACCTTTAGGTACACTACCTGTGTATCAGGCTTTTGCTGAGGCTGTATGTACTAAGGGTTCAGCTTTAGCACTTGAGCCAGAAGACTTTTTTAAGATTATGGAACGCCAAGCTGCCGATGGAGTTGATTTTATGGCCTTACACAGCGCCCTGCACTCTGGTTTATTTAAAACGGCCAAGGCAGATCAGCGAGTTCTGAATCTGGTTAGTCGAGGTGGGTCCTTGTTGATGGGCTGGATGCTCTATCATGGTAAGGACAACTTTTTGTATACCATGTTCGACCGCATCCTTGAAATTGCCCAAAAATACGAAGTTACTTTAAGCTTAGCTGATGCAATGAGACCGGGTGCAGGAGCTGATTCATTATGTCGTTCTCAAGCTGAAGAGCTCGTCGTTCTAGGCGAGCTGGTAAAGCGCAGCAGACAAGCGGGGGTTCAAATCATGATTAAGGGACCTGGTCACACTCCACCTAATCAAATTGCGACAACTGTTAAATTGGAAAAACAAGTATGTCAAGGTGCTCCGTATTTTGTCTTCGGACCGGTATCGACGGATGTAGCCCCAGGATATGACGAAATTACGGCTGCTATCGGAGGAGCGATGGCTGGTGCTGCTGGAGCGGATATTCTCTGCTATGTTACACCCGCCGAACATATAGGTTATCCCGATGCGCAGGATGTCTATCGGGGAGTGGTGGCTGCACGTATTGCTGCTCATGTGGCTGATCTGGCAAAAGGGTACCCCGGAGCAGTAAATTGGGACCTTAAAATGAGTCAAGCACGTCGGGAGCAGAATATAGAAGCCCAGAAAACGTTAGCCTTAGATCGAGAAAGGCTTACGGGGTTCCAATCGGGCGAAAAACCTTTCTGCAAAAAATGTAAAAACGCTTGTGCCATGGCTGTAGCAGGTGAGTTCTTTCAAGAACTGCCGTGGGAGTGCTGACAGAAGTCAGTTGTCAGAGGCCGGAGGTCAGATTATAAATTTATTTCAATAGAAAATAATGTTACTGTCATAGCTAAAATTAAAAGTTTAATTAAGAAATGGAGAGATTAGAATGACACAATTAATTAAAGCGAGACAAGGAATTATTACGCCTGAGGTAGAGAGATTAGCAAAGGTAGAAGGGCTTAGGGCAGAAGAGTTATGTGAGAAGGTTGCTCAAGGTCGGGCAGTGATCTTAAAGAACAAACAACGTAAGAACTCGGTCTCAATCGCCATAGGGGAAGGACTCCGTACTAAAGTAAATGCTAATATCGGGACGTCACCGGACTGTGTGGATTTTTCCGATGAGCTGCATAAAATAAAGGTTGCCGTCGCGGCTGGAGCGGATTCCATTATGGAACTAAGTATTGGCGGAGATGTGGATGCTTTCCACCGTCAGGTGCTGGATACTTTTACATTACCTGTCGGCTCTGTCCCCACCTACCAAACAGGCATGGAAAGTATTTCCAAGCATGGAAGCGTTGTCGGTATGACGGCTGAGGATATGTTCGAAATGATTGAACGTCAGGCAGAACGTGGGATTGATTTTATGGCAATTCATGCTGCATTAAACATGTCTATCGTTGAAAGGTTAAAAAATCAAGGGCGAATTACAGATATTGTTAGTCGCGGCGGAGCCTTTTTAACGGGTTGGATGTTCCACCATGAGCAAGAGAATCCACTCTACACACAATTTGATCGCGTGCTAGAGATTTGTAAAAAATATGATGTAACTCTAAGTGTTGGAGATGCAATCCGACCTGGTTGTATCGAAGATTCTCTGGACCGGGCCCAGGTCCAAGGGTTGATTGTGGCTGGGGAATTGGTACAACGGGCTCTGGCGGCTGGAGTCCAAGTGATGGTAGAAGGTCCAGGCCATGTACCTGTTGATCAGATCCCCGCAACGATCTTGCTCCAAAAACAACTTTGCCATCATGTTCCTTACTATATTCTGGGCAATTTGGTCACGGATATTGCACCGGGCTATGACCATATCACAGGAGCAATAGGCGCTACAGCGGCTGCTATGGCAGGTGCCAACTTCATTTGCTATGTTACACCAGCAGAACATCTGCGTTTACCAACTGTTGAAGATGTACATGCAGGGGTAATTGCTACACGTATAGGAACTCATGCTGCAGATATCGTTAATGGTGTTAAGGGTGCGCGAGAATGGGACTTAGCCATGGCTCATGCTCGCAAAGCTCTAGATTGGAACAAACAAATTGAATTATCAATTGATCCCCCAACGGCTCAGCGAATCCGTGGAGAGCGTAACGAGGAGGGCGCTGAAGCCTGCTCAATGTGTGGTGGTTTCTGTGCTATGAAATTAGTGGGAGAACACTTAGGAAAAACGGGAGGAACTTGTTAACAAAGAAGATATGGATACGGAGGGAAAGCAAATGAGCCAAATTGGGGTCATTATGGGAAGTGATTCAGATTATCAAGTCATGGAAGAAGCTTTAGAAGTCCTCCAGCAATTTGAAGTTCAATTTGAAGTTATCATTTCTTCTGCCCAAAGGACCTTGAAACGAACGGTCGATTGGGTGAAAGGTTTTGAAACGCAAGGTGGAATGCTGATTATCGCTGCTGCTGGTTTAGCTGCTCATTTGCCTGGGATTGTGGCGGGGACAACGAAGCTTCCGGTCATCGGTGTTCCGATGAGCAGTGGAGCCATGGAAGGAATCGATGCTCTTTACTCCATTGTACAAATGCCTTCGGGAATTCCAGTTGCGACCGTAGGAATTGGTGCTGCCCGAAATGCTGCACTGCTGGCAGTGCAGATTCTAGCAATTCAAGATCAAGCATTGAGTATCAAGGTTAATGACTATCGAGCTCAGATGTTAAAAGAAATTGAGGAGAAGGACGAAGCATTGCAGAAGCAGTTAAGTTAAAAAACTTGAAGGCGGAGCACAACTCGGAGGGGGCAAACATGTTCGAATTAGGAGAAGACAAACCAAAAGAGGAATGCGGGGTTTTGGGGATTTATGCCCCCACTCAGGAAGTTGCCCGTTTAACTTACTACGGACTCTATACTCTGCAACACCGAGGGCAAGAAAGTGCAGGAATCGCAGTTTCCGAAGGATTAAGTATTAATGTGCATAAAGGAATGGGCTTGGTGTCGGAAGTATTTTCAGATAGTGTTGTGGATTGTTTGAAGGGGAAAATGGCAATTGGACATGTATGTTACTCTCCAACAGGCTCAGGCTTGCCCGCCAATGCTCAGCCCATAGTAGTACACTACCAAAAAGGCATGATGGCCTTAGCTCATAATGGAAGTATAACCAATGCCCTGGAACTACGTGAGGAACTTGGAAAAAAAGGGGCGGTTTTCCAAACGACGATTGACAGCGAAGTAATTATTAACCTGATTACACGCTATCGCCAGAAGTCCTTGGAAGATTCCCTGGTTAAGACTATGCGGGATCTACGTGGGGCGTATGCCTTGGTTATCTTGGCGGAAGATAAAGTTATAGGACTCAGAGATCCTCACGGAGTCCGTCCCTTATGTATTGGACGGATGAGGGAGGGGTATTGCTTAGCCTCAGAAAGTTGTGTTCTTGATATTACGGGGGCAGAGTTTGTGCGGGATGTAGAACCCGGTGAAATTGTGGTGATCGATGAAGAGGGACTGCACTCATACCGAGGATACTCCAAACTTGAGCGTAGGTCTTGCGCCTTTGAATATATCCATATTGCCCGTCCGGATAGTACAATTGATCAGCTGAGTGTATCGGAAAGCCGACGTCGCATGGGGGTTGAATTGGCTCGCGAATATCCACTGGATGTAGATCTTGTGATAGCGGTCCCAGACTCCGGGACCGCTTCTGCCCTAGGGTATGCTACAACACTGGGGATTCCCTTCGGAGATGGAATTATAAAAAACCGTTATATTCATCGAACCTTCATCCGACCAACTCAAGAAATGAGAGAAGTGGACGTTCAGCTGAAGCTCAATGCTAATGCAAGTGTCCTTAAAAATAAGCGCATTGTTATGGTTGATGACTCGATTATTCAAGGTACCACCAGTTCTAAACTGGTGGCGATGGTTAGAAATGCAGGAGCCAAAGAAGTCCATTTCTTGATTAGTTCTCCTCCGGTAGTCTATCCATGTTTCTATGGAATTGACACGGTAAAACCAGAAAAACTCATTGCCAATCAATTTGATTTAGAAGGAATTCGAGAGTTTGTCGGAGCAGGTTCACTACACTACATTTCTAAGGAAGGTTTGCTGCGAGCACTTGGGACGGACTGCGTTTGCTTAGCTTGTTTTGACGGAGTGTATCCAATTCCGATTTGGGCTTTATCGAAGCCAAACGAATTTTAATACTTTGTTATTTATGAACTCAATTGAAATCCCGAGGGGAGGTAATAAAGATGGGACTAGCACCTTTTCTTCGGTATAATCCCCATGAAGAAGGGTCTCAGTATTTGGAAGACTTGGCAACTGGGTACTGGTTTTCCGAGGTGCTATTTACAGCCGTTGAACTGGACGTCTTTACGTTTCTGGAGCGTAGAGGTATGACGACTCATGAAATTGCTGGAGCACTGGATATGCCTCCTATTGGTTGGGGGCGATTTCTTCAAGCCCTTTGTGCTATAGGGCTCGTAGTTTATGATGCAGGTCGTTATTATAATACCAAACTTGCAAGCGACTATCTTGTCATAGGTAAATCTAAATATCAAGGAGATTCGATCCTTTGGCGAAAAGGCCTTAGGCTTGGGTGGCAGGACCTTACCGAGTGCCTTAAGGCCGGCGGCAGAGTGAATTTTCCAGTCGAAGAAGAGGGGCCAGAGGAGTTTGCTCAGCGGATTCACAAGTATATCAATGCTATGGACAATATAGCTAGAACAAAGGTAGCAGAGATTCTGCCCTTCTTCCAGGGGATTGAACTCAAGGGGGAAATACTCGATATTGGGACAGGCTCTGGGGCGATTGCTGTCGGTTTTCTAGAAAGCTTTACTTCTCTATCGGCAACATTAGTGGATATTCAGGAAGTCCTTAACTATACTCAGGAGTTGATGGATAAGAAAGGGTTGAAAAAACGGGTTTCCTATATTCCTACTAATATTTTAGAACCTTGGTTAATAGCTAAGGAAGGGTTTGACCTGGTCGTTCTTTCAAATATCATCCACGCTTATTCAGAAGAAGAGATCCCTCGGATCTTGGATCGAGCTGCAAATTGTCTTAAGTCGGACGGGTTCCTGGTTATTCATGATTTCTTTCCTGAGCACTGCTCTGCCAAGTCGGCTTTGCTCGATCTAAATATGTTTATCAATACCTACAATGGCAGGATCTTTTCTGGAAAATGGGTAAAAGAACAATTAGCCATGTCAAAACTGTACACAACTGAGCTCATCCCTCTAGCGACGGACACTGCTCTGATCTTCGCGGCTAAGGATAAAAAGAAACTATCGAGTCTCTGCTTGGATGAGAAAACCCGTTTGATTGCTAGGATCAAAGCGATGGGATTTGGGGAGGTCCTGCCTATCGATAAAGCAAATATCCAGGTTGTTGACTGGACAGATTTACGTTGCCAGTACGGCTGTGATCGGTACGGAGATGGTCATTGCCCGCCCAATAGTCCCTCTCCTCAAAAAACGAGAGAGGTACTCAAAGACTTTTCCTATGCTCTGCTTCTGGAAGGGGAACCTCCAGGAAAAGTGTTTCAGAGAAAGGTTTTAGACGCCGAGAGAGAGGGGTTTTTAGCTGGATTTCATAAAGCGTTTGCCTATTGGGCCGGCCCATGTGTTCTTTGTACTACCTGCAGTGTGGCAGATAACAATGGGTTGTGTCGAAATACAAGGGATGCTAGGCCATCTATGGAGGGCTCAGGTATTGATGTTTACGAGACCGTCAGACGGGCGGGTCTTAATCTTCAGATTTTGCGCGACAAGGGTGAGTATGTTAGATATTTTGCCCTGTTGCTATTGGAGTGAATTAATGTGCGTGTTCTGATGATTCAAACCCCTTCAGTAGAAGAAATTTCTCAGGAAAGAGTCTATCCCATTGGGATTGTCCTGCTGGCCAGTCGCCTCCAAGAGGGTGGTCATGAGGTGAGTATCTTGGACATGAACCGAGAAAGAGACCCTTATGGAGCTCTGAAGGAGAAGCTTCTGACGTTTCAACCTGAAGTGGTAGGTTTATCCCTTCGTAATATTGATCCGCTGGGCAATAAGACGAGCTCTCTAATTTCGCCCTTTATTGTCACAGTTCGCTTGATTGATGCTGTTCTGCCCCAAGCTTGGTTAATTGTGGGCGGTACCGGCTTTTCCCTCTTTCCAAAACGACTGATGCTTGAAGTACCAGAATTGGATTATGGAATTGTAGGAGAAGCAGAAGTAACTTTTCCTGCTCTTCTCCACACTATAGAGAATCCGCCGCCAATGCCTGGGCTCTGTCTGCGAGAGGGCTTGAAGGTACACGTTTCTCCGCCTGCGACTAATTTTGACATGGCAAATTATGTTCCTGCGAATCGACTGTTGCTGGACCCGGAGCTTTATATAGGGATCAACAACTACGTTCCCACCATTGGAATTGAGGCTAAACGGGGGTGTGGGCTTAACTGTGCTTATTGTGTCTATCCTCAGCTTCAAGGGAGGAGATTGCGGTGCCGACCGACTGTTGCTGTTGTGGATGAAATGGAAATCTTGCATAAAGAGTATGGTATTGAGAGTTTTCATTTTACCGATCCTGTACTTAACGTTCCCAGCGGTCACCTTGAGGGAATCTGTGAGGAGATACTAAGCAGAAAGCTCAAGATTCGCTGGGACGGTTTCATGAGGGAAGATCAGCTTAATGAAAAGAATGTCGCTTTGTTTGAACGGGCTGGGTGTGAATGTTTTTCCTTCTCCCCTGATGGTTTGTGTCAAGAATCATTGGATGTCTTAGGCAAAAACCTTAGTGAGGCACAAATTTTAAAAGCAGCCAATCTCGTTGCGCAAACGGAGGTGGTCAGTGTCTATCATTTTATGGTCAATGTGCCTGGAGAGACGGAAAAGACTTGCGAGAAAAGTATTCAGTTTGTGGAACGACTTTATGAATTACACAGCAAGAAAAAGAATCTGGGAACCATCATATTGAATAATATTCGCATTCTACCAGGCACAGCGATCGAAAGGATAGCTAGAGCGCAAGGGGTTATTAACTCAGAAACAGATTTGCTCTATCCGACTTATTACAACCCAAAACCGTTTGATACGTTCAGATATAAGCTGGAAACGCTTCAGCAGTGCAGAAATGTCTTTATGTGGCAGGAAGTGAGGAGAAAGCTGAAATGAAGATACTCTTATTAGAGCACCCGCGAATTGTCTGCCCGGAACGATGTAATGACATCGCCAATACGCCTCTTTCCTCTTGTCTGCATTCTGGTTATATTGCCGGTATGCTCACAAGTGAAGGGCATGAGGTCGTAATTGTTGAAGGTTTCCTAGATGGACTGGACTACCAAGAAATAGAGCGCAGGGTAAAAGACATACAACCGGACATACTGGGAGTTCATATGGTCTACCATTGGCAGACGGACACGGCCTTGTACGCTTTTCTCAGCAAAGTAAAAGCTGAACGACTCTCCTATATTACAGCATACGGGTATTATCCGACCACTGACTTCGAAGACATCTTAAAGCAGTGCCCGGATCTTGATTCAGTCATTCTAGGTGAACCGGAACTGACCTTTGCTAGGTTGGCCAAAGCTTTAACTGATAAAGATAGTCTGAACAAATTTCCAGGTCTTGCTCAGAGGGATGATTCAGCTACAGTCGTTTCACAACGTCGCGAACTGGTGAGTGATCTGAACGCCCTCCCATTTCCTGTACGAACGGAAGCCCTTTTTCGTCTGCCGGAAGTAAACCTGCAGGGGAGTAGGGGATGCTATGGGGGATGTACTTTTTGCTATATCAACCCTTTTTATGGACAAGGGTCTCAGTGGCGGGGACGAACTCCGGAAAACATTATCGCGGAAATCGATGAGTTAATTGCTGAGCATAAAATTGAGGACTTCTATTTTACTGATCCCAATTTCTTTGGTCCGGGTGAAAGGGGCCAGCAACGGGCCATGCGCTTGGCCGCTCTTCTTAAATCCAGAAATATTCGCTTCGGCATCGAGGCTCGGGTTAATGATATTCATGAAGAAACTATAAGTTCCTTGGTAGAAGCAGGCTTGCGCCATATTCTCATAGGACTGGAGAGTGGTAGTGACAGTTCGCTAAAACGGATCAATAAGATGACCACGGTCGCTCAGAACGAGAGGGCGATCAAAATCCTCCGTAAATATGGAATTGAGCCTAATATTGGGTTTATCATGTTTGAGCCGGATTCATCCTTGGTAGATATCCGAGTCAACTTTGAATTTCTAAAGCGCAATGACCTATTGAATAATCTGGCGATTACGGCGAACATGCTCTATCATCACCTGATTGTTTTAAAAGGAACGAAGGCGCACCGAGATCTACAAAAGGCTGGGCGTCTGGAGGTCCAAGCATCATCGTATGAAAGCGTAGTGACTCTTACGGATCCTAAAGTAGCAGTCTTAGCCATGATCATGAGGAGAATTACCAACTTTCTTTTCGACTGTATGGCTGGGATATGGGGTGGCCAGGTTGCGGAACATGAGAATGCTCAAGAACAATATTCAACTATAAATGGTTTGTTGGCCAATTTATTTGAGTATACTTTGGAGACTTTAGAGGCTGGGGGACAGTTTACGGAGGAAAAGGTAGAGAGTTTGGTTAAGAGGACTGAGAAAGAAATAGCTGGGATTTTGGCATGAATGTTATCGCTAGGAGCGGGGGGCTGCCCTGAACATTTAACGTAGCAATGGCCAGAACAGGTAAAATTGTTCTTCTACAGCCAAAGACCACAGATGGCCCAATGGGGAAGGTGGGCCGAAGCTGGCAAAGTAGGAGACATGGTGAAATATGAACCACCAGTTGCTCACATAGAACACCGCTGCCAGTGCATCCTCCCAAAGGGATGTCAACTGGGCAGGGCTAAATAGCGCAGTCCAAGCCATTACTCCTGCCATCATGAAAAATAAGGCGGGCAACAGCCGTCGAGCTCGCCGCAGCCAGAAGTCTTTTAGATCCATGCGTCTGGAAAGACTCCATTGCACAACCAGAAGATCTGTAATGAGGTAACCGGACAACACAAAGAACAAACATACACCTAAGAGTCCTCCAGGAGCCCAGCTAGAGTTGAGGTGGTAAGCAATCACCGCGAATACGGCCATGGCTCGCAGCCCATCTAATTCTGGCATGTAGCGACGAGGTTTTGGCCGATTATGCTCGTATTGCCCATGAGCCTGGGCCACTTCAGGAACAGACATTTGTCGATTTTTAATTCGTTGGTTTCTTTGGTATGCTCTATCAGTACGGCTCACATCATTCCACTCTCCAACCCTACATAAACTTCTAATCCTCCATTCTCCATGCACTTAGCCGCAGAAGAATAATGGAGGTTCTTTTCTTACGATACCAAGTTTCTTGGTTTAGTGCTTTACAAAATACTTAAGAATGCTTACGAAAAAGTTACACGTAAAAAGAAACTCAAATATAAGGACATAAGGAAACCCTCATGTCGAAATACGAGGGTAGAATAGATATTCTAACAAATTATAAATAGCTCTTGTAGCGCAAGATTTATGCTCAAATAGCTATCTTTACCATTTTGTCGTTTGGGGCGAAATGGATTTTAAATTGTTTAGGTTGTCTCAAATTTCAAAGCGATTCCTAATAAAGATGCTTTGATTCTCGTTCACTGTGCAGTTGGAGCACGTGCTAAAGTTGCTCAGGCACATCTTAAGTCAGAAGGGTACACTAATGTCCTAGCGCTTGACAATAAGGTTATGATTGACAAAGACGGCAACGTTAAATACGAGTAAACTAGAAGTAAAGGGCCACCGTAAAATTTGCGGTGACCCTTTACTTTATTCATCAATTCCGAGATTCCCACTTCTTCAAGTGGCTGTTCCTTATTCTACTTCGGTCGGGGTAGACTCCCCCACAGAAGTCTCGATGTTCAGCTTTAGCTGAACGAGTTCACTTGATGGTATTCTTATCGTTACCTTCTATATAATTATTTAATTTGTAAAAACCCAATGTGGCAATTGTAAACCAACCAATAAAAGAAATTAGAGGTAATAGAATTCTGCTATAGGATTTAAATATGCCCAAATCAATAACCAAATTGGCATATAATATAGCAAACATGATTCCGACACTTGCGTATAAATAAGCTAATGGCTTTTTAGAGGGTAAAAAATAGAAATATAATATGAAGAATATCGCCCATGAAACATTAGAAAATAAAGGTATACCCATAAAACCTAAAGGTCCGTAATTAATCCATCCGTATAAACCTGTGACTTTTCCAAGAATAAGCATAAGAACATCCATTATTCCACCGAAAATAATTCCATAAATAGCCAAACGCTGGATTTCTTTTTTCGGTACAGTTGCTATTAGAATCAAGGCAAAGATTGTTGTATAGATTAGATATATAAAGTACTTTGGCATTTTTAGCTATCCCCTTATATCTTCAGTTAACTATTTAATAGAGTTTCCACTATTATAGCTTAGTATGCCAGCGGTGGTATTTTGGCTGGGCTCATTTTTTACTGATAAAACTTTTCTGAAAAGATAGTAGGAATAAAACATGAGCCTGGTCCATTTGACACTAATCGAACGTTTTTATAAGAATTTAAATTAATGTTCGATTTTCTATTGACCTTAGTGATACCTTCTTGTAAAATGAACTTATTAAAATTTCATACGTGTTCATATAACCGCGGAGATATGGTCCGCAAGTTTCTACCAGGCCGCCGTAAATGGTCTGACTATGAGCGAAAGTGTACCTAGGGCAAATGTATTTGTATTATTTTCTTAGTCCGAGTGGTACAGGTTTGATTGCGAAATCAAATCACACCGAAGGGATAAAAGCCCAGGCGGGTAGGTTTCACTCTGTTTTAATGGGGGTGTAATCTGCCTTGCCTGGTTTTTTAATATTGTTTTTAAGGAAAATGTAAGGGGAGAGGGGCAACTTAAATGAGCCAGATTGGGGTTATTATGGGAAGTGATTCGGATTACAAGGTCATGGAGGAATCCATCAAAGTTCTTCGTGAGTTTGAACTTGATTTTGAAGTCAAAATTTCTTCTGCGCATAGGACTTTAGAGAGAACCGTCGACTGGGTAGAAGCTTTTGAAGCCCAAGGAGGTAAACTAATCATCGCGGCGGCAGGGTTAGCGGCCCATTTGCCGGGGGTTGTAGCAGGGGCAACAACTTTACCTGTGATCGGTGTTCCTCTAAGCAGTGGCGCCATGGAGGGTATTGATGCCCTTTACTCCATCGTGCAAATGCCCCCGGGAATTCCGGTGGCAACTGTAGGCATTGGTGCGGCACGCAATGCAGCCTTGCTTGCGGTACAGGTTCTAGCCGTTGAGGATAAACCCCTGAGTATAAAGGTTAAAAACTATCGAGCTCAGATGATGAAAGATATTGAAGCGAAGGACGAAGCACTGCAAAAAAGATTAAGTGAAGGTTAAAGGAGAATGTAAATATGATTGAACGCTATACCCTTCCTCAAATGGGTGGGATTTGGACAGACGAGCATCGCCTCGAACTATGGCTGAAAATTGAAATTGCCGCTTGCGAAGGATGGTCCAAGCTAGGAAAAATTCCGAATGAAGCTGTCGAAGTTATTCGGAAGAAGGCTTCCTTCTCTTGGGAAAGGGTACAAGCGATTGAAGAAGTGACTCAACATGATGTGTTGGCGTTTTTGACCAATGTAGCAGAAAATGTGGGAGATGAAGCAAAACACATTCATCTCGGCCTTACTTCTTCTGATGTCCTTGATACGGCACTCTCCCTGCAATTAGTGGAAGCGTCTGATATTTTGTTGACTAAGCTAGAGGGACTGGAAGCGGTTCTGAACCGCAGAGCGATTGAACATCGGGACACCTTGATGATGGGACGCACTCATGGAATTCACGCAGAACCAATTACCTTAGGATTGAAGTTTGCATTGTGGTACGATGAAATTAGACGTCAAAAAAAGCGCCTAGTTTTCGCTCGAGAGGAAATAAGGGTAGGAAAAATTTCCGGTGCGGTAGGGACGTTTGCCAATGTAGATCCTCGGGTTGAAGCGCATGTATGCCAAGTGCTTGGTTTAGAGCCGGCTTTGATTTCCACCCAAATCCTTCAACGTGACCGACATGCCTTTTTCATGACAACCCTTGCTGGTATTGCAAGTTCACTTGATAAAATGGCAACTGAACTTCGCAACTTACAACGAACCGATGTTCATGAGGTGGAAGAAGCCTTTGGAAAAGGGCAGAAAGGTTCCTCTGCGATGCCTCACAAGAAAAACCCGATTACTCCTGAACGTATCTGCGGCATGGCCAGGGTTATTCGTGCCAATGCTCAAGTAGCACTAGAAAACGTTGCCTTATGGCATGAGAGAGATATATCACATTCTTCTGCGGAACGGATGATCTTACCGGATAGCACAATTGCTTTAGACTATATGCTTCATAAGATGACACAGCTTATAGATCGGCTCGAAGTATTCCCAGAACAAATGAAGTTGAATATCGACAAAGGATTTGGCTTGATTTTTTCTCAACGAGTTATGTTAGCCTTGGTTGATAAGGGTGTCAGTCGGGAGATGGCATACTCCTTGGTTCAACGCAATGCTATGGAAGCTTGGAATACTAAAGAGCAATTTCAGCACTTAATTAGCAGAGACCTAGGTATTCGAAATTATTTAGATGAAAAAGAAATAAGCGACCTGTTTGATTATGCTTATCATACAAAGCATGTAGCAGACATTTTTCAACGTTTAGAACTTGTCTAGGTGAATAAAAGCAGTTGAACGGAAGTGAACTCGTTCAACTAAAGATGAAATGTTTAAATACTTGCAACAGATACTTGGCATACTTCACCAAATATGAAAGGGGTTATACTTAATGGAAAAGTTAGAATTACGATACGAGGGAAAAGCTAAGAGAGTGTATGACACTGATCAAAATGAATATTTCTGGGTAGCCTATAAAGATGATGCCACTGCCTTCAACGGGGAGAAAAAAGGACAAATCGTGGATAAGGGATTGGTCAATAACCAGTTATCAGCACTGTTCTTTGAGGAAATTGAAAAAGCGGGTATTCCAACCCATTATGTTAAATTGTTAAGCGATCGGGATATGCTTGTACATCGTTTAGAAATGATTCCACTTGAAGTTGTTGTGCGCAACATCGTGGCCGGAAGTCTGTCAAAGCGTCTCGGAGTAGAGGAAGGTTTTGTACTTTCACGCCCGGTTGTAGAATTATATTATAAAGATGATGCGTTGGGAGACCCGATGGTTAATGAATCTCACGTCGAGGCGATGGGCTGGGCGAGTATGGATGTTGCGCGAGAAATTCAAGCCATGGGCTTAAAAGTCAACTCGATTTTACAGTCTATCTTAGTAAAAGCGGGTATCGAATTGATCGACTTTAAACTGGAATTCGGAGTGCGTGATGGAAAAGTTTATCTTGGTGATGAGATTTCTCCAGACACTTGCCGTTATTGGGATATTGAAACACGCGAAAAGCTGGACAAGGATCGCTTCCGACGTGATTTGGGAAAAGTCGAAGAAGCGTATCAAGAAGTCTATCGCAGGGTCAAGGCGGTCCTTGCATAGACCCTTAAGCAAGCATGCTATGGCAAGTAAGCTTAGGAGTGAGAATAGTATTCAATCATCTCTTAAAATGACGCGGTGAAGTACTGATATCTTTATATGATCTAGACGTACTTCGCCGCAAGCGCGGAACTAAGGGGGAGAGAGGGGCGGAAAATGTTCGAATTTGGAGAGGACAAACCGAAAGAGGAATGTGGAGTCTTTGGTATTTATGCTCCCGATCAAGAGGTTGCCCGTCTTACTTACTACGGGCTTTATGCTTTACAGCACCGTGGTCAAGAAAGCGCTGGAATCGCAGTTTCGAATGGCTTGAGCATCAATGTGCATAAAGGAATGGGTTTAGTGTCGGAAGTTTTTTCTGACAGCATAGTGGAAGGCTTGAAAGGGAAAATGGCCATCGGTCATGTGCGATATTCCACGACGGGATCAAGTCTGCTGGCAAATGCTCAGCCTTTAGTGGTACACTATCAAAAAGGTATGATGGCTTTAGCACATAATGGGAATTTGACAAACGCATCAGATCTTCGAGAAGAACTAGGAAAAAACGGTGCGGTTTTCCAAACGACGGTTGACAGTGAAGTGATTATTAACCTTATAACTCGGTATCGCCGAGAATCATTAGAAGACGCGCTAGTTAAGACCATGATGGATCTGCGCGGGGCATATGCCTTGGTTATCTTAGCGGAGGATAAGCTTTTTGGAATCAGGGATCCCCTTGGCGTTCGCCCTTTATGTATTGGGAAGCTAGGGAGTTGGTATTGTCTAGCTTCGGAAAGTTGTGCCCTTGATACTATTGGCGCAGAGTTTGTAAGAGATGTAGAACCTGGTGAAATTGTTGTAATTGACAAAGAAGGATTACACTCACGTCGGGGGTTGAACAAAACTAAGCGGGCGTGCTGTGCTTTTGAATATATCTATTTCGCTCGACCAGACAGTACGATGGATCAGTTAAATATAGCTGAGAGCCGACGGCAGATGGGTATAGAACTGGCCCATGAATGTCCGATTGAAGCAGATCTTGTAATTGCAGTTCCAGATTCCGGAACTGCTTCGGCCTTAGGGTATGCGACGGCATTGGGAATACCGTTTGGAGAAGGACTTATTAAAAATCGTTATGTGGGCAGAACCTTTATTCAACCGACTCAGGCAATGAGAGAAGTTGCAGTTCGTCTTAAACTTAATGCTAATGCGAGCGTTCTGAAAGATAAACGTGTCGTGATGATCGATGATTCTATCGTCCGAGGAACGACTAGTTCTAAGCTTGTGGAAATGGTCAAGAAGGCGGGAGCTAAAGAAGTACATTTTTTAATCAGTTCTCCTCCAGTGGCCTACCCGTGTTTCTATGGAATTGACACTGCAGAACGGGAAAAGCTCATTGCCAATCAATTGGATGTCGATGGAATTCGACAGTATGTTGGGGCAGATTCATTGCACTATATTTCTGAGGAGGGCTTGCTTCGCGCACTGGGGACAGAGGCTGTTTGCCTGGCTTGCTTTAATGGAGCGTATCCTATTCCAGTTTCGAGTTTAAACCGAGGTAAGAGCAATTTTGAATCTCATAATTCTTGTGGATGAGCTTAATATACGGAAGGAGGAAGTATTGTTGGGATATTCATATCGAGACGCAGGGGTTGATATCCAAGCGGGAAATGAAGTTGTAGAACGTATCAAACCAGCGGTTGCTCGGACTCTTCGACCAGAAGTCCTCGGTGGGCTAGGCGGATTTGGCGGGCTCTTTAAATTAGATTTGGCTAAATATCCAAATCCAGTTCTTGTTTCTGGAACAGATGGAGTAGGAACTAAGCTGCGCCTTGCTTTTCAAATGAATAAGCACGATAGCATCGGACAAGATGCGGTAGCTATGTGTGTTAATGATATCTTGGTACAAGGGGCAGAACCTTTGTACTTTCTCGATTACCTGGCTGTTGGAAAAGTGGAACCGAAACGACTGGCCGAGGTCATTGGCGGGATTGCCAGTGGGTGTGAAATGGCCGGCTGTGCCTTAATTGGGGGAGAAACGGCAGAAATGCCTGGTTTCTATGCAGAAGACGAATATGATATTGCAGGATTTTCAGTGGGAGTGGTGAATGAAGATAAGTTAATCGACGGCTCAAAGATTCAAGCAGGAGATACACTTATCGGTTTACCTTCGTCTGGTCTTCACAGCAATGGGTACTCCTTAGCCCGAAAAATCTTCGAATCCTATTCCTTAGATGAAGAATTCCCGGAGTTAGGGGAATCTCTTGGGGAGGCACTGCTTCGCCCAACCCGCATTTACGTCAAGTCAATTTTGTCGCTTCTTTCTGGTGCAGAGATACTTGGCATGGCCCATATTACGGGTGGAGGTTTAACGGATAACGTTCCCAGAATATTGCCCGCAGGTTTGGGGGTTCAAATTAATACATCTGCTTGGAAACGACCGCCAATTTTTCCGTTGTTGCAACGCCTGGGAGATGTGGCCTGGTCAGAAATGTATCGGACTTTTAATATGGGAATTGGTTATGTCCTGATTGTCCGTTCAGAGGCTGAGGGATTGGTTAGACATAAACTTGATGAGTTAGGTGAGAAAAGCTTTGTTATTGGAAGCGTCGTTACTGGAGAAGGGGTGGCTTATGAGGACGGCAATACTGGCATCAGGTCGTGGGAGTAATCTCCAAGCTTTGATTGCAACCTGCCAAAGAGGCAACCTACCTATCGAGATAGTGGCTGTTGGATCAGACCTTCCAGGGGCTGGTGCATTAATGCTGGCTGAGGAGGCTGGAATTCCTGCCCGTGTTTTTCCGATCAGTAATTACCAGCATCGTCAAGCGCAAGAGGAAGATATCTTGATCTGGATGCAAAATAATGAGGTGGAGCTGTTACTTTTGGCAGGGTATATGAGGGTTTTGAGTCCTTATTGTATGAGTCAAATAAATTTTCCGGTCCTGAATATCCATCCTTCATTACTGCCCGCTTTTCCAGGGCTCCACGCCCAACGTCAAGCACTGGAATATGGAGTCAAAGTTAGTGGGTGTACTGTACACTTTGTTGATGAAGGCTTGGATAGCGGTCCAATTATTTTACAAGAGGCAGTGCCTGTGTTGTCAGAGGATACAGAAGAAAGCTTGTCTCAGAGAATTTTAGCAGTGGAACATCGTCTCTATTCCGATGCTGTTCGCTTGTTAGCTTTAGGGAAAGTAGAGCGGACTGGGCGTAGAGTACATATTTTGCAACAGGAGGAATTGGGATGAAGCGAAGAGCTCTCATAAGCGTTTCCGACAAGAAGGGAATTGTAATTTTTGCGCGTGAACTTGCAGATTTAGGTTTCGAGTTGATTTCAACCGGGGGGACCTACAAAGCACTTGATGAAGCTAATATCCCGGTGAAATATGTGAGTGAGGTCACGGGATTTCCTGAAGTTTTAGATGGTCGAGTCAAGACACTTCACCCTTTAATTCACGGTGGGATTTTGGCGAGGGACAGTGTCAAACATATGGAACAAATGGAACAGAACGGAATTTTTTATATTGACTTAGTAGTGGTTAATCTTTATCCATTTCGAGAGACTATTGCTAAGCCTGGAGTGACCTTTGAAGAGGCCATAGAAAATATAGACGTTGGCGGGCCAACTATGGTTCGAGCTGCAGCTAAGAATCATGGGCGGGTTACTGTGTTGGTCAATCCAGAATCTTACGAAGAAGTTTTAAGTGTATTGCGTGAAACAGGGAATGTTCCTGCGGGCATGCGCAAGCGACTAGCTGCTGAAGCTTTTGCTCATACCGCTGAATATGACCGACTGATTGCCGGGTATCTAGAGCGGCAGATTGAACCGCCGGATACTTTCCCGGAGACGCTTCGCATAACTGCTCAAAAGGTTCAAGAACTGCGTTATGGCGAAAACCCACAGCAGAAGGCAGCCTTCTATATTAGTTCAGAGGCCGGAGTGGGGACCCTCGCAAATGGCAAACAGCTTCAAGGGAAAGAACTCTCGTACAATAATTGGATAGATATGAATGCCGCTTGGAAACTTGTGCGTGAATTTGAATTGTGCGCGACGACGATCATTAAACACACTAACCCCTGTGGAGTGGCAATGGGCAAGACACCGCTTGAGGCTTATGAAAATGCATTTGCTGCAGATCCGGTTTCCGCTTTTGGCGGCATTATCGCCTTTAATCGTGTCGTTGATACAGCATGTGCTGAAGCCCTTAAAGAACGTTTCTATGAAGTCATTATAGCGCCAGATTTTAGTCCGGAAGCTCGCGAGATTCTAAGTGCTAAAACAAATCTTCGACTCTTTGTGGTTGGCAGAGGGGAAGTGGGCAAGGTTATGCCCGGTTGGGTTTCCAGAAGTATTGAAGGTGGATATCTTGTTCAAGAGGTCGATCAGGGGACCGCTTCAGTTAGCGAATGGGATGTTGCGTCAGAACAAAAACCTACGGAAGAAGATCTGGTAGCGCTTGATTTTGCGTGGCGTATTGTGAAACATGTCAAGTCAAATGCTATCGTAGTCACAGATCATAAACAGACGCTGGGCGTTGGAGCGGGGCAAATGAATAGAGTTGGGTCAGTCAAGATTGCGCTTGAACAGGCCGGAGATAAAGCTAAAGGGGCTTATCTGGCATCGGATGCCTTCTTTCCTTTCCCTGATTCGATCGAAGAGGCTGCAAAAGCGGGTATTCGTGCGATCGTTCAGCCAGGGGGGTCTCGCAATGATCCTTCGGTTATCGAAGCCGCTAATCGCTTAAATATAATTATGGTCTTTACACATCGCCGGCATTTTCAGCATTAATGATAAATTCAAATGGTTATAAATGGGAAGCGGGGTCAGACAGTGAAGAAGCATCGTGTGTTAATTATAGGCAACGGCGGACGAGAACATGCTTTAGCTTGGAAGTTGGCGCAAAGCCCTGAACTTGAACGCTTATATGTAGCACCGGGAAATGCCGGGACAGTTATCTGGAATGTCCCAATTTCTGTTCAGGATATTGCCGGGCTAGTGGAATTTGCCGTTAAGGAGAAGATTGATCTAACGGTTGTCGGTCCAGAAGACCCCTTGAGTTTAGGCATTGCAGATGCTTTTCAGGAGGCGGGTCTGAGAATCTTTGGGCCGACTCAGGCTGCAGCTCAGTTGGAGGGAAGCAAGTCGTTTGCCAAAATGATTATGGAAGGCGCTAAGATTCCTACAGCAGAGTGGCAAGTATTTGAAGATCCGGTCCGAGCCAAAAAGTACATTGAAACTATAGGCGCTCCTTGTGTTTTGAAAGCGGATGGCTTAGCGGCGGGTAAAGGTGTTATAGTAGCGATGGATTTGGAGACTGCCCTCCAAGCGGTGGATGAAATAATGGACGGCAACTTTGGTTCAGCAGGTAAAAAATTGCTTATCGAGGAGTTCTTAGAGGGGCAAGAAGTTAGCTTACTGTGTTTTTCGGATGGGGTTACAGCTTTACCTATGGTTCCTGTTCAGGATCACAAGCGGGCCTTAGAGGGTGACCTGGGGCTTAACACTGGAGGTATGGGTACGTATAGCCCTCCTCCAATTTGGACGACTGAACTTGAAGCAATCGTCATGCGCGACCTTGTTTCGCCGACTCTTAAGATAATGCAAGAACGAGGGACTCCCTTTGTAGGTGTACTTTTCTTGGGGTTGATGATAACTAAGCAGGGCCCTAAACTTTTGGAATATAATGTTCGGTTTGGCGATCCCGAAACCCAAGTGGTGATGAAACGACTTAAGTCAGATCTTCTGCCAGTTCTTTGGGCGTGTACAGAAAAAAATCTTTCCGAAGTTCAGTTGGAGTGGAAAAATGAAGTTGCAGTTTGTGTTGTTATGGCTGCTGAAGGCTATCCTTTAGCTTACACAAAGGGGGTTCCGATCCGATTGCCGTTGGAGAGTGGTCAAGATGCAGTTATCTTTCACGCCGGAACAGGAATTCATGAAGGACAGCTTCTGAGTACCGGCGGACGGGTCTTGGGAATAACTGCTGAAGGACAAACCCTTCAAAAGGCTCGAGAGAAGGCGTATGCTCTGGTAGATGAAATTGATTTCCCAAAATCACATTTTCGACGGGATATTGGAGTGAAAGGGTTAGGAATTTAAAATTTCCATAATAAGGTTTAACATATTCTTCACACAAAGTTCATGGCAATGTAACACTGATGCTCTATACTAAGAGTCAGTTAGTAATGATTACCCGTTATTATAACGGTTAACATATATTCTTCTCATTTTTCTCCCCTTCTTTTCTTTCTTTTTCCCCCTCCTTTGACGGGAGGGGATTTCTTTTTCTTTGATAGACTAATCCCCACTAAACTCTCGCACTCGTTTCATGGCGACTACCATCCATGGCGGTGCTCTAGACTCGAACATCCTTGTTCGAGTCATGGCTGCAGCGACACTAGGTCATCCCTGACCGTCGGTCGATAAAGTTAGTTTTTTATAAGAGCAAGAATCCTGCCTCACAAATAATTGAGGCAGGATTCTTGCTCTTTGGACACGATGGACGTTAATTTAAGTAGCCTTCTAATGGTTAATTCTGGGCAAGACTCTGCTGGGAGAGGTATTAAAACATTTTGGACAGACATAAACCGGATTTTTAGCTGCTGGGATTATGTTCATTTTTAGGGTTTGAGCCGTATATTGAATCCATTTGCTCAAATGATCCAGGCTCTGACAATTAGGACAACATAATAACACTTTCATTCACTTCCTCTGAGCAGTTTATGAATGACAGAGGAGAAGTGTTATTCATTCGCTTGTGACCACATGGATTCTATCGCCATATAATAAAGGCAGGATTCTTTTAATAGAGGGTGGGATGGAAGTGTTTAATTATCACAAGCGTTTGTTTTATCCGATCCACGTTGAACGTGAAGATCCAGCGTTTGCAAAAGTGCTGACAGAACATTATTCAGGAATTGACAGTGAGTTGTCATCAGCCTTACAATACTTTAACCAACGCTCGAATATATTAAATCGACATATTCGGGAACTGCTGGGGATAATCTCTGCAGAAGAATTTGGACATATGGAATTGATTTCAGTAGCGATTAATAAACTGGGAGGACCGCCCTTAACTCTGGTTAATACCCAGGGTGCTTTATGGGGAATCACGCAGATTAACCAAAGCCTCGACGTTATTAAAATGCTTCAGATGGATATCCAGACGGAAACTAGAGTGATTCGTCTATATCAGCAACAGCTGAAATTGACAGATGATCTAAATATGAAGAAAATGATTAGGTTTTTAATTACTAGGGGTGAAGTACATAAATACTTATTTAAAAAAGCACAGAAGTTACTTCGTGAAAACGGTTCGCCAGAGGAATTTAATGAGTTGATTTACGACTATAAGATGAGTTTGCAAGTTTTGAAATAATAGTGAATGGATTGGATTAACTTCTGACTAGTATGAAAAAGTCGGCCAAAGGCCGACTTTTAATATTTAATAACCCAATCAGAAACCATTAATCGTTCGGACAAGCCCAGCCCTTCAGTATCGATGGTTAATTCCGACTTCGGGATTAAATCGCGATCATAATACACCGTGATTCCGTCAAAAATAAACTCATGAAAATCCTCAGGCTTCCGTGGGCTTCCTTTTCGTACGGCAGGGGGAGTAGAGAGCGGGATGCAACACTGAGTGACTACAATGCGCTTTATGTAAAGCTTATTTTTTTTAGCCTTCTGAAGGAATTTCATTGCTTTCTGTGTAATGTTAATATTCATGTTCGTACTCATTTTAAGGTTAGGATCCAACCGTGGATTCACCTCCTTAATGTTGCCATATCTATTCTATCATTTCTTTTTTCGGTTGCAAGGGATTGGAGGATTACAAGTTTGGATAAGTTAACACGCCAACGCGAAATCGTCAAAAATGTTGCCACAGAACCATGGGTGCATTCCCTTCAAGGTTTAGCTAAAAAATTCGGAGTAAATCAAATCACTCTGCAAAGAGATTTGGAAGAAATGAAAGATAATGGCTTTCAATTTAAGAAGGATGGAACAGAAAGACTTTATCTGCATTTGAGTGGTTGGAATGGGGTAGTGCCTGTCAAGGCAGCAACCCTTCGGCAAATGGAGATCTTGCGCATGCTCACTGCCACTCCTCAAGGATTAACCGTAACCGAAATCTACAAACGCTTTAATCGACGGGATGAAGAAGAAGTCAGCAGTAAAACGCTCGAACGGGCTATAAAGGACTTGGCCAAAAAAAATATCCTCAAACATAGAGGGGAAGAGTATGTAATTTGCTCTGAACAAATGCTCCCTCCTCTCCAGTTAGCCGAACAGGAGAAGACGCTTCTTCTGGAAGCGCTAAACGTTGCCCGTGCTCTGGCACCTTTTCCAGATGAAATGAAAACACTTGAAGCCAAACTCAAACTGTGGATAGGGCAGAACACCCATTCGAGGGAGACAATATTTGTCCATGGAAGAACTCCTACTCAGGATGTTCATCGCAGTCAGTGCTGTTTTCAACTCGAAGAAGCGGCTCAGAATAAAAAACAAGTTTCCATCCTGTATCGAAAAGAAGAGGAGCCTGCAAGGCAACTTAGACTAAACCCTCTGGGGATAGTCTATTACTGGGTGCTTGATAATTGGTATCTTATTGCTCAGGATGAGAGGGATAAGAGGATTAAGACATATTTGGTAAACCGTATTTTAGATGTTACAAGGTTACCCGAATCATTTGCTCCAATAGAAGGATTTGATTTAAAGACTTGGTATCAATATGCCTGGGGGGTCTACCGAGATCAGAATCCAATCCCCGTAAGAATTAAGTTTCATAATTATTACTCAACCTTAAATCGCGTGCGAGCGGAGTTAGCTAAACGTAAAACTTGCACTCTGGTGGAGGATGGAGAAGGCCTGCTCATGGAAGATCAGGTTGAAGGACTGGACGAATTAGCGGTTTGGTTACGAGGGTTTGGGGCGGGGGCAGAGGTTCTCGAGCCTCCGTCTCTTAGAGAAAAAGTTACTGAAGAATTTTCCCGACTCCAGCAAATGTATGGAGGTGACTCGCATGGACTCGATTAATCGTATGGGGAAAATCATGGCCTTAATTGAAATCCATCCAGAGGGGTTATCCGGAAGTGGCTTAGCCGATGCCTGCGGTGTTCCTTGGGGGACTATGAAACAGGATCTGAAAGTGTTGGTTTCTTCTATTGAAAACTCGTTTCCGTTGTACACGGATCATGATGAAGGAAATGATGCCGAAGAGGATTTGTTTCAGCCGGAGGTTAAATGGTTTATGGCTGCGGCAGAAAAACGATATACTCCAGTCCATTTGAACGTCCGCGAGGCGATAGGGGTTTTAGGTACCTTAGATTATTTGCAGGAGGAAAATGCGCTGAAAGAAGGGCTAAGACAAAAGATCTTGTCTGGCTTTAACTTAGGAGAGGAGGGAAATTACCGTTACATTAAAGGAGAACTAACACCATTAGAGCCTATCCAAGTAAAAACATTTCCCTTGATTGAAAACGCAATTAGGGAAACTCGACGAATTAGGATTTTATTTAATGGCAGAGAAGTAACGGCAGACCCCTTGGGAATTGTTTACTACTCACGTCTAAGGTATTGGTATTTGGTTGCTCGACAGGGAGAGGTGATAAAGACTTATCATTTAAACAATGTCCAGGAAGTCAACGAAACCGCTGAGTCCTTTGTTTACCCGGACGGGTTTTCTCTAAAGGATTGGTTTGGTCCGCGTTGGGGGATGGAATATGGAGATTTATTGAGGGTTAAAGTACGCTTTCTTAATCGTTCTCAAACTTTTGCTAAGGTACGAAAAGATGTAGCCCATCGCAACAGTAAATTGACGATATTAGAGGATGGATCAATGCTCTTTCAAGATGAGATCATAGGGGTCAATGAATTTATTACCTGGGTATTAGGGTTTGGTTCAGCTGGTGAAATCTTAGAACCAATGGAACTTCGTCAACTTATTCTCAAAAGAATTCGCGAGACGTTGAGTAACTATGCCTGATCATACTCAGTTTGTAATAGGAATAATATTTCTTTTATCAATTCCATTTTCGCTGTCCACTCTTAATTGTATTTTTTAATTATTTTATTGTTCCCAAGAACCATCCAAATATGGGATATAAAAACAAAGCTCGACTCGAGATCTTTAGTAAAACACCTTTTCATCCGAATGTCTCCCCAGTTTGTTATGATATGATAAAAGATGCTGTGATAAAGAAAGGAAGTATTTAATATATGCTAAGTGACTGTAAAGCTGGGGAACGATTTGAAGGGATATTGCTGGTTAATGAATGGAAAGAGGTGCCCTTTCGCCAAAAACCAGGGGCATACCTTTCCATGACGTGCCAAGATCGTTCAGGAATGATTCAAGGGAAGATGTGGAATTATGATCCACAAGTTCTTGTATGGCTGAAAGATCAGGACATCTTTCGGGTCAAAGGAGTTGCTTCTGAGTACCGTGGTACTATTGATCTAACAATTGAAGCTATCCAGATAGTTTCAAAAGAGAAAGTAGACTTATCAGATCTCTTACCAAGTTCCCCGTTTACTGCAGACGAGTTGGAAAAACGTTTAGCTGTTCTTATAGAGAAGATAATCCAACCGGAGTTCAAAATGCTGATGGAGATGATTTTAGGGCATCCGGAATGGGGAAAGGCTTACCGCAAAGCTCCGGCTGCCATGAAAATTCATCAAGCGTATCTCCGTGGACTTTGGGAGCACAGTGTTAGAGTGGCTGAGCTTGCAGAAGGAATTGCCAAGCATTACCCCGGAATAAATCGTGATTTAGTTGTGACGGGAGCGCTTTTGCATGATATCGGCAAGATTGGTGAGTATTCCTACGATCGGGGAGTTAAATTTACAACAGAAGGACGGTTGCTGGGGCATATTATCATAGGGATCGAACTCTTAACTGAGGAAATTGCTAAAATCCCAAGTTTTTCGCGGGAACAGCGTTCTAAGTTGTTGCATATTATTACAAGCCACCACGGGAAATATGAATGGCAATCACCAAAGCGTCCAAAATTGATGGAAGCGTTAGTGATTCACTATGCAGATGCCATGGATGCAGAACTCTATCAGTTTGAGCAAGCGAAAGAGAACCACCCACAAGATGAATGGTCCCCATATATTCCAAGTATGGAACGGTTCATTTATCTAAAGTAGGGGAGGATAAATAATTAAATGGACTAAACTGACTCATACTTCAAGCGATGAAAAGAGGATGCCCGAATGTTTTTTGAACCAGGATTCGGCTGCCAAGAGGAAGAAAATGAAACGGTATATTGGTTGTTGTTCAAAGGGAATAAGTTTCTTGTCATAGAGAATAACGGACAATTTACTTTACCTGACATTAATCTAGATCAGTTAAATATAAGACCAATTAGGAAACAATATGTTGGTCAATTAGACGGACGTCCATGTTATGTTGCTGAACTTTCTCCAAATACTGTTGCACCGGATGGCATGTCATTTTGTAATTTAAGGCGCTTATTTGATCACATCCCAGAAGATTTGTTTGTTTTGGCGGGAAAAGCTTATCAAATTATGCATTGGGATCGTTCCCATCAGTATTGCAGTCAGTGCGGAACACAGACAGAAAACAAAATGGATGAAAGGGCCAAACGTTGTCCCTCCTGTGGATTTGTCAATTATCCACGGATTTCCCCGGCGATCATTGTGGCCATTACTCGGGGAAATGAAATATTGTTGGCTAAGGGGAGTCGTTTTCAAACTGGCTTTTACAGTGTTTTAGCTGGTTTTGTTGAGCCGGGAGAAACATTTGAGGAGTGCGTGCAAAGGGAAGTAGCAGAGGAGGTGGGCATAAAAGTTAAAAATATTAAATATTTCGGCAGCCAGCCATGGCCCTTCCCAGATTCCTTAATGGCAGGTTTTACAGCTGATTACGACAGTGGAGATTTAAATATTGACAAAAAAGAAATCTTAGATGCACGATGGTTTACTGCCGATCAACTTCCACTGATTCCGAGCAGTGGAAGTATAGCCCGGCAATTAATAGATTGGTTTAGCCAAGCTAACGATAGCAAGTAAAAAGAGCGCGGTTATGCTTCTATAGTTTTCTTTTTTTATTATCCCAAAAACGATTGGCGATTAGGCGAACACAAAAAGGATGATTTCCCCAGATGTCAGGGTTATCGAGTGACAGCATAAGGGCATAGGCCTGACGACAAGTAGATATCAGGGGGTAATTCTTAGTAATATATGCCAAGACAGATAGAATAGCTTCACGCCTTTCAGGGTGGAATAGATTCTGAATATAACGGCGGCTGTGTGGAGTTAGCCGAAAACGAGTTAAATCAGAAGAGAGGGGCTTAATCTCGTTCGCAGAAAATGATACGACCTCTAGTTCTGGAAGATCAGCTAAAATATCAGAAGACTTTAAAAAATTAATGAGGTTTTCTTGAATTTCTGTGGCGGGAAAGGAAATAATTCCGGGCGTTGAGGCTAAAATTCGTATGCGTAAGAGGTTAGCTAGGATAATTTTCTGGTTTTTTATAAAACTTAGGGATTGCTGAGACATGTACTGGATAAGTCCGGCTAGTACCTCATTACCTTCTAAGGCTTGCTGTTCCCAAGAAGGTAACAGGCGAAGGATGTCGTCTGCAAGGGTTGGACTGGCCTGTTCAAAGAGTTGGTATTCAATAATCGTACTTAAGGATTCTTGAGTTGGGTTTTTGAGTAAAATACGTCGTAGTCCTGGGTGGACAGCTACTGATATGGGTTTTTTATCCTGTTTATACATCGAAGGGCCTCCTCCGCAGCTTATTATCGTTAATTCTATCTGTGTTGTAGTGTATGTTTTTTGTAGGGTTCTATCCAAATAATTTAGGTTGTACCTAAAAATAAACAGAAAACTCAGATAATTATACTTTAGGAAGAAAGCTTTTTAGGGGCACACCCTCTGGCAGTATAGTAAAGTCCGATTTGTAAACTGGGTACTCTTTGGGAGTTGGAAAGTTCTGAGACAATATCGCATAAGTATTAAAAAAAGACCTTTAAAAAGGAGTAGTGATGGGTATTCTCACCCCCAGTTTAGAGGACTATCTTGAAGAGCTATACCGTTTTTCTCTATCTGCAGATACTGTTCGGGTCACTGACCTCAGTATTAAACTGGGGGTTTCTTTGCCATCGGTAACGAAAGCGTTGCGCAAATTGAAAAATGGTCAATATATTTATTATCAACGTTATGGGGAGATTACCCTTACAGAAAAAGGAAAAAAACTCGGCGATTTCTTAGTGAAACGCAATCGATTGTTACAGGAATTTCTGGTGCTCATTAATACTGACTGCGATATTGCAGCAGAAGCCGAGGCGATGGAACACTATCTTTCGGAAGCTACCATCCGCTCTATCCAAGCAATCGTCACATTTCTAAATCAAAACCCAGAATGGCATAAGGTTTTACTGGAATACATAATGTCTTCCAGTAAAACCAATGTGTAGAATCTATTATGTTAAACTAAGCCTAAGAATCGAACCACTTGAGTAAGAATGAAGCAAGCAGTAAATCCGATAAGTGTCGGAATCAGAAAAGATAGAAAGGCCCATTTTTTACTGCCTGTTTCCTTGTAGGTTGTCAGGAGGGTGGTAGCACAAGGCCAATGCAACAACGAGAAGAGCATGACATTTATCGCTGTTAGCCAGGTCCATCCGTTGCTTACTAAAACGTTTCGCAACTCCTCTAAACTGGAGTAATCCTGTAGAGAGCCAGTGGAGAGATAACTCATTATGAGAATTGGTAAAACGATTTCGTTTGCTGGCAAACCCAGAATAAAAGCCATTAAAATAAATCCATCCAGTCCAATTAACTGTCCAAAGGGATTAAGTACATGCGCAACAGACGATAGAATGTTTTGGTCCCCAATATAGACGTTGGCTAGGATCCAGATCACTGCTCCGGCAGGAGCGGCTATCATGATCGAACGTCTTAATACAAACAGGGTACGATCAAGCATGGACCGATAGATCACTGCGCCAAACTTAGGTCGGCGGTATGACGGCAATTCCAAGACCAGTGAAGAGGGTTCTCCCTTTAAAATTGTCACGGACAATAACCAGGAGACGGACAATGTAACAGCGACTCCCAGCAGGATTATTGCGGAAATAACCAACGCATTGATTAACCCTGAATAGGATGCAATTGCACCGCCAATAAAAATGGAGGTAATCGCTATCAATGTTGGAAATCTGCCATTGCAAGGGACAAAATTGTTGGTTAGAATCGCGATTAAGCGTTCACGAGGAGAGTCGATGATTCTACATGAGGTAACCCCGGCTGCATTGCACCCGAACCCCATACACATTGTCAGACTCTGTTTACCACAGGCCTTTGCCCTTTTGAAAATATGATCGAGATTAAAAGCAATGCGGGGCAGATAACCGGAGTCTTCTAAGAGAGTAAATAAGGGAAAAAAGATAGCCATAGGAGGCAGCATTACCGCGACAACCCAAGCCAGAGTACGGTAAACTCCCAGAACGAGAACTCCATGTACCCAATTCGGTGCCCCTGCCCATTGAAACCAAAGAGTAAGCTGATCCTGAAATGCAAAGAGGACGGTGGCAAGGAGTTCAGAAGGGAAATTCGCCCCTTCTATTGTTAGCCAAAAGACGCCAACCAATAAGAGAATCATGAGCGGATAGCCAAACCACTTTGAAGTTACAAGGTTATCGATAGTTAGATCAAAGCTAATTCGTTGGCTTTCTTTTTTTGAGAGAACGTGCTTCGTAATTTGCTCAGCATTTCCATAAATATCTGCAACGATCTGATCGCTGAATGACTTTAGATTGGAATTACGAACACATTCAGCTTGACCATAAACTTCACTTAGAATTCTAGAAGGGCTCATTGCGCACATTTAGATTCCTCCCAATCTTGAAATTGAAATGAAGCTTGGTCTATATCTAAATAATTGCTTAGACTTCTTAGAAAACTTTGGTCTCCGTCCAAAAGCCTTAAAGCTATCCAACGGGGGGACAACGTATTGTTTGCTATGTTTTCTACTAAGGGCAGCAATTCTTTGAGAGCATTTTCAACATCTGAAGAATATTTAATTTGACGAGGACTTGGCTGCAAAGATCCTGAAGCAACCTGGAATATTTTCTTGCGAAGTTCTAAAAGTCCCATTCCTTGACGGGCGGCGGTTGCCACTACTGGAACACCCAACTCACGTTCTAATGAGGGCACATCAATTACGAGATCTTTTTTAGTAGCCTCATCCATCAGATTCAGACAGACAATGACTTTGGATGTTATCTCAAAGACTTGAAGAGCTAAATTTAGATTTCTTTCCAGGCAAGTTGCGTCTAAGACTACCACTGTAACGTCTGGGTTTGCAAAACACAGATAATCTCGGGCTATTTGTTCCTCAACTGTATGAGCTAATAATGAATAAGTACCAGGCAAATCAACTATTAAAAACGATTTTTTCTGATGTTCATAGATTCCCTGGGCATTATCTACCGTCTTACCGGGCCAATTACCAGTATGCTGATGGAGCCCGGTCAGCGCGTTGAAAATTGTACTCTTTCCAACGTTTGGATTACCTGCTAAGGCAACGGTGAATTGGTTGTTCTTTTTTTCTGCAGACAGAATCATACACATTCCTCTCCATTCGATAACTTTCTCACAAAAATTTGGGCAGCATCTTCGCTGCGCAAAGCAATGAGTGTTCCCCTCACCATATAAGCGGTTGGATCACCAGAAGGTCCACGTCGAATACAGCGTATTAACGTTCCAGGAACGATTCCTAAGTCAAGAATACGGCGCCGTAAGAGTCCGCTCAACTCTAAGGAAACTATCTGACAGTCCGAACCCAGAGACAAGTCTGATAATGAATTGATTCGTTCTGCACCCTTCACACTATGTACCCCCTTTTCGTTGCCAAGCTAATCTACTTTCTGATCCATAGGTTAGCCGAGGCTAACTTTTAGTTAAAGTTCATTTTGAATAGATTATGTTGAGGAGTTTCTTTTGTTCCCACGGATGCTTATACTTATTTGGTTCTTTTAAAATTAGGGGCATGATCCTAAGCTGTTATTCCTCTTAGTTGGGCTAGGAAGATGTAGCAGGCGTGGGACAGTGTGTTTGTGACTCGTGTTCCTTTCTAATGGGAACAACTATGCTATAATTGTAAAGGGAGTTAGCTCGTCAAAGCTTAGGAGTTGGTGGATACTATGAAACAGGGAATCGGCAGATTGAGATTTGCAGAAGAAGAAATGCCTCAGGTTACCAGAAAGATGCTTGCAAGAATAATGAGCTATTTCTTGCCTTATTGGAAGAAAATGCTTCTCGTGATTGGCATAATAATAATTATCTCAATACTGGGGCTTGTACCACCGATGCTAATTAGGAATATCATTGACAATGCTTTACCACAAAAAGATTTGATGCTCTTAAGTGTGTTGATTTTTGTTTCTATAGGGGTTACAGTGATCTTAGGATTGTTGCAAGTAGCCCAGTCTTATCTCAGCATTTGGATTTCTAAACATATAATTCTAAATATGAAAAATCAAATGTACGCGCATTTACAGAACATGTCCCTAAATTTCTATACCGATGCCAAGCCAGGCGAGATTATTACTAGAATAACGAGTGACATTGATGGAATTCAGGATATATTTAACACAACCATAGTCAATGCCTTAACCAGCTTTGTTGTGCTTATTTCAACTGCGGCAGTTTTAATAATAATGAACTGGAAATTAGCAATTGTTGGCATGATCATACTGCCTGCCTTTATCATCCCTACGAGAAAAGTAGGGAAGCTTAGATGGAAAATAGCCACAAAGAGTCAAGAGAAAATTAGTGACCTTAACCAGATTATTCAGGAAGCCTTTAGTGTTAGCGGAGCGCTGCTCACTAAGATTTTTACTAAGGAAAAAGATGAATTAGCGAGATTTGAAAAAACTAATAAAGAAGTTATAACCTTGCAACTTAGGGAATCGGTTGTAGGGCGCTGGTTCAGAATGACAATAACCACTTTTATAGCAATTGGGCCGATGCTTATTTATTTTTATGGCGGCTATTTATTTATCAAAGGTGAAATCTCCATTGGAAGCATAATTGCTTTCGTAGCTCTTTTGGGGAGGTTGTATTTACCAGTTTCGCAACTCTCTAATATTCACATAGATGTCACCAGATCCTTAGCCTTGTTTCAGAGAATCTTTGAGTATTTAGATCAGAAACAAGAGATAAAAGATAAACCTGGTGCTGCGAAATTTGAAGTAATTAAAGGGAAGGTAGACTTTGAAAAGGTATATTTTTCATATAACAGCAAGGTCAAAGTGTTAGAAAATATTAGTTTTTCCATAAATCCAGGCACGATGGTTGCCTTAGTTGGCTCCAGTGGTGTGGGGAAAACCACCATTACAAACTTGATTCCAAGATTATATGAGGTGAACAGAGGGAGCATTAAGATCGACGACCGGGATATTAGAGATGTTACCCTGGAATCGCTTAGGAACCAGATTGGGATCGTTATACAAGAACCGTATCTTTTTAATGATACTATTGAAGAGAATCTAAGATATGGGAAAAAAGATGCTACAGAGCAAGAGATGATCGAGGCTTGCCAAGCCGCCTATATTCATGATTTTATTATGACTTTACCAGATCACTACAAAACAATTGTTGGAAATAGAGGTATCAAGTTATCCGGTGGAGAAAAGCAAAGAGTGTCTATTGCCAGAGTTATTTTGAGAGACCCAAGAATTATTATTCTAGATGAAGCTACATCTTCTTTAGATTCTGTGTCGGAAATGTATATTCAAAAGGCGATGGTACCCTTGTTGCGAGATAGGACAAGTTTTGTTATTGCCCATCGACTGTCAACAGTCTTAGCGGCTGATCAAATTTTTGTTATCGAGAATGGAACTATTGCTGAAAGTGGAAATCATGAGGAATTACTTAGGAAGAAAGGTCTTTATCGACAAATCTTCGACACACAATTCAAAGGAGGAAATTTATTGGGAGGGAGTTCCACTCCATCCGAAGTTAGTTGAACCTAACCGAGGGCTTAGCGCCTTAAGCTTTTATGATTAACGAAGGTGGATCAGAGAATGGAAAATAGAAAGTATAGAATGGAATTCGAAGTTCATTATCATGAAGTGAACCCGTATGAGAAGGCAACTCCCCTGACCATACTTCATTACTTAGAAGATGCTGCAATTTCCCATTCTGAAGCAGTGGGACAAGGAGTTAAGAGGTTAAGATTCAAAAAACAAGCTTGGATCTTAAATAAGTGGCAGCTTGAGATGGAACGCTATCCTGTACTGGGTGAAAAGGTAACGATAGAAACTTGGTCTGCTGGGTTTGAACGTTTTTATGGAACGAGAGATTTCTTGATTATTGACAAGGACCAGAAGATTATCGGCAGAGCCACGTCTTTGTGGATCTTTTATAATACAGAAAGCAAGCGTCCCTCCAGAATTCCCCCGGATTTTGAAGATGCTTATGGAGTTGACTCGCTGCGAGCGATTAAAGAGTCTTTAGAGGACCCTACGATAGGGGAAGGTGAACAGGAAGAAGGGAATGAACAGATATTTGCGGTTAGACGCAGTGATATTGATACTAACGGACATGTCAATAATGCTAACTATCTTCAATGGATGCTAGAAGTGGTTCCTGAGGATATTTACCAGAATAATCATCTAACTGCCCTGGTAATCACCTATAAGAAGGCAACGACGTATGGAACCAGTATTTGCTCAAAATGCTATGTTACTAATCCAAGGGACAACAACTCAGCGTATAGGCATGTTGTACTCGGGAACGATGACCGTCAAGAACTTGCAATAGCTAAAACTGTTTGGGGGCCTCTAAAATAAAAACGGAGGGTGGCTGTCTCTAACCGTCGAAGCAAGTAAAAATTTCTAGAATCCTGTAGGAAATGATCATTACGTTAATAAAAGAATATGAAAAGAGGCAAAACATGCGTAGAAGTGATAAGGAAATAACTGATCAGAATTTAATGGATGAGATCCTAAAGAAGGCTCAGGTGTGCCGATTAGCGGTATCCTTTAAGGATATGCCTTATATTGTTCCGATGAACTTTGGTTATGCAGATAGGGTTTTGTATTTTCATTCTGCGCATGAGGGGCTAAAAGTTATGATTCTGCGCGAAAATCCTCAGGCATGCTTTGAAGTTGAGATCAATACAGAACTAGTGCCGAGCGAGCAGGGGTGTGAATGGACGATGCGGTATCAGAGTGTTGTCGGTTTTGGAGAAGTTGAATTCATCGATGACATTGCGGCGAAGCGAGAAGGAATGAAAATAATCATGCAACAATATTCAAATGAGCAACCTTTCCCTGCTGATGCTGTGTTAGCAGGAGTTACTCTTTTTAAGTTGAAGGTAAATACTATGACTGGTAAACAATCGTAGTATGTAATTTATCTAATGATAAGACTCCCGCTTTGAGCAAGTGGGAGTTCGTTTTTTCTGCTTTGAGGGGGGTCAAGTCCTTCCGCGCGAGTGTAGGTTTTAGTGTGAACAAAGTTTCGATTTTTGGCTTTCGCTTTATTTAAAGGGAGAAACAGTTATTATTTTTAAAGTGCTTGCATAAGAAGGAATAGAGGAGATATTTGTCGAAGAGAAACTTATTGACATCACTATAATGATAGGGATATCTTAGTCAGTTCCATGGACATGACCGCAATCTAATAAGAAAAGTGGTATGAATAATGTCAACTGAAGAGATCATGGAATTAAAACAAAAAGTTGCTTTACTGGAAGCAACTTTAGCGGATGTTCGAGAAGAAAACGGAATTTGGGAACGGATTTTCCTTGAAATTCGTTGGGGAATGGTCGTAGCTGATGCCAGTAATGGAAAAATACTAAAGGTCAATCCTCACTATGCTGAAATGCACGGGTACAGCATCTCAGAATTAATAGGTAAATGCATGTATGATCTACTTTGTGCACCAGGACATCAAAAAGACCTTTTGGATGAAGTTGGTCCAAGGGTACAGGATGATCGTTATGAATATCACTCCGTGCATATGAAGAAAGATGGAAGCTCTTTTCCTGTTCGAATTCATAATCATGAAATTACAGTAAATTCGCGGTGCTTTCGGATTGTCTCTACCTGGGACATTACGGATAGTCAGCTTAAACAAAAGGAATTAAATCAATACCATGAATGCTTAGAGGAATTAGTCAAATTTCGTACGGATGAACTAGAGAAAACAAATGAACAACTTCGAAGCGAAATCATCCAAAAAGAAACTGCCGAAAATGAATTAGCAAAAGCCCATCAAGAGATGATCAGTATTATAGAAAGTATTGGGGACTGCTTTAAGGCGGTAAATCGTGAATGGATCATAACGTACGCTAATCAGGCTATGGTTAAAGCGCGCGAGGCTAATGGATTATATGGAGATATTGTAGGAACTGATTATTGGGAGACTCACAGGGTATCGAATAAAACGATTAATGACGCTTGTCTAAAGGTTATGAATGACGGGATTCCAACCCGATTTGAGACCTATGCTCTAACGATGGGGCAGTGGGTTGAAGTCAGTATTTACCCAACTGTAAGCGGAATCTCGATTTTTCTTCGCAATATAGAGGAGAGAAGGAAGATTGAAAAGGCCGTAGAGGAAGAGCATCACCGTTTGTATTCGTTATTTAACAGCTTTCCTGGATTAATATATCTTCAAGAAGAAAATCACAATATACGCTTTGCGAACAATAGCTTTCAAGCAAAATTTGGTTCAGGCTTGGACCAACCTTGCTTTGAAGTTATAGCAGGCTTGCCGTTTCCATGTCCTGATTGTATGTCCTCGATGGTTCTTAGAAACGACACTGCTGTATGGAAAGAGATGGTTTTTGATAATCGCATATACGAGATATATTCTCAACCCTTCATTGATGCAGATGGTTCTAGGCTGGTTTTCAAGGTTCTTATTGATATAACCGACAGAAGAAGTGCTGATCGTGAATTGGCGCGTTTAGAGCGACTTAATATGGTGGGGGAAATGGCGGCGGGTATAGCTCACGAGGTTAGGAATCCGCTGACGACGGTTCGCGGTTTCCTTCAGTTGCTCCAATCTAAGAAAGAGACGTTGGAATATCATGACTATTTCCAATTAATGACAGACGAGCTGGACCGAGCGAATTTGATCCTTACCGATTTTTTGAGCTTAGCCAAAGATAAGTCAATCGGCTTTGAGTTAATCAATATATCCAAGATTGTAACAACTCTGGCCCCACTCTTAACAGCTGATGCAACCAATCAAGACAAAACAATTATTCTTCAGCTTGAAGAGGTTCCCGACTCTCTTGGAAATGGAAACGAGCTTCGACAGTTGATTCTGAACTTAGCACGAAATGGATTGGAGGCAATGCGAGCGGGCACGACTCTAACCATTCGAACTTATAAATTTGAAGATTATATCCTTCTTAAGGTTTGCGACCAAGGCGGAGGAGTCGATCCTAAAATACTCGATAGATTAGGCACCCCGTTCTTAACAACAAAAGAACGAGGGACTGGATTAGGGCTTGCAATATGTCAAAGTATAGCTGTTCGACATAATGCGAAAATTAGTTTTGAGTCGGGGAATACTGGAACAACGGTTTCAGTTAAGTTCCCAGTCAAGTAAATAATGGGCTAGATCAGGAATGGATATGTGAAAGCCACCCCATCTTAAAAAGTGGGGTGGCTTTACTCATGAAATAAGGTTTTTTAGAATGCAGGAACAATGGACCCTTTATATTTGTCTTCGATGAACTTCTTGACGTCAGGGGAGGTTAAAGCTTTGGCGAGCTTTTGAAGAGCGGGATCGTCCTTTTTACTTTCTTTGACAACAAGAATATTTGCGTAGGGCGACTCTTTGTCTTCCATAATGATAGAATCATTGAGCGGGTTGAGTCCACCTTCTAAAGCGTAATTCGTATTGATCACTGCAGCAACAACTTTAGGATCTTGGAGTACTCTGGGAAGCTGAGGAGCATCGAGCGGGGTAATTTTGAGTTGCTTGGGGTTATCCTGGATGTCATTAACCGTTCCCTTAATTCCAATTCCATCTTTTAGTTGGATGAGACCGGCTTTGGCTAGCAGAGCCAGGGCTCGACCGGCATTAGATGGATCATTAGGAATGGCTATAGTATCCCCGTTTTTGAGGTCATCGAGTTTGGTGATTTTCTTAGAGTAGATTCCCATTGGCTCAATGTGCACGTTAGCAATTGAAACATTCTTTAAGGAATGGTCTTGGTTAAAGGAATCCAGGTAAGGGGTGTGTTGGAAGAAGTTGGCATCGATATCTCCAGTATCCAAGTCTAAGTTGGGGCGGACATAATCAGTGTAGTTAACGATTTGGAGGTCAACACCTTCTTTGAGGAGAGCTGGTTTAATGTACTCTAGGATTTCGGCGTGGGGAATTGGAGTTGCGCCAACTTTCAGTACGGTGTTTGAGGGTGTGTCGGATCCGGCTTTCGGTGCATCGGTCTTACTGCCACAGCCTGAGAGTACGAGGGAAAGAGTGACTAAAACAGCGAGTGATAAAGCAAGGTAACGGTGATTCTTAAGTTTAAACATGATTTCTTCCTCCTATTTGTTGAGTTTGGTTGGAACATTGACTAATACGGTTTTCTTTGTGCTTCGTAGCAGATGAAGCGCTGGTGAGGGTAACAGCCTTGGTTTAATGAGTAAGTTTGCGTGCCAGTGCAGTTCCTAGAGATTGTATGATCTGAACGATCACGACTAGAATGACGACGGTGACGATCATAATATCGGTTCGGAAACGATTGTAGCCATATTGAATGGCTAAGTCTCCTAACCCACCCCCGCCAACGGTACCGGCCATTGCAGTGTAGCCGATGACACTAATCGTCGTGATGGCGACGCCTAGAATAAGTGAAGCTTTCGCTTCAGGTAGAAGAACTTTTTGAATAATTTGTTTGGGGGATGCCCCCATGGATAAAGCTGCTTCGATCACGCCGTAGGGCACTTCTTTAAGGGAACTTTCCACGACTCGGGCCACAAAAGGAGCAGCGGAGATAACAAGTGGGACAATTGCAGCTGTAGTGCCAATGGACGTGCCAACAACTGATTTAGTGAATGGGATTAAGGCTACTAAAAGGATGATGAACGGAGCGGAACGTAAGATGTTGACAAGGGTTCCTAAAGTTCGTTCTACCCACGGGTTGGGCATAATGTGTCCGGGAGAGGTGACAACCAAAATAATGCCTAAAGGGAGTCCTAACAGGTAAGCAAATATCGTAGAGGCGGCAACCATATAGAGGGTTTCGCCGGTTGCCGGGATAATAAGTCGGAGTAAATCAGTCCAAAAAGTGACTTGAAAAAGCAGGGATGAATCAAAGGGCATGTTGAATCACCTCCACTTTTAATTCCCGAGATGCTAAATAGCGGTGAGCCTCTTTAAGCTGTGCGGGGTTTCCCAGTAGTTCCAGGGTTAGAGTGCCAAAGAGCGTAGATCTCAAATGGTCGATACTCCCATAGAGGATGTTTGCGCGAACGTCGCAAGAACGTAATAAATCGGTAATAATTGGGTCTGAGGCTCGTGAGCCAAGAAATTGAATGCGAACAATTTCTGAGTCTCGATGTGTTGAAAGCTCCTTTAACAGGTCGGCAGGAAGTTCGTTCGGAAAAACCGTAGAGATAAACTGGCGAGCGATATCTGATTGCGGTTTTATGAAGACAGACTCGACAGGGCCATTTTCCACAATGCGGGCTTCGTGAATAACTGCAACATCCGTGCAGATTTCTTTGACCACTTTCATTTCATGGGTAATCATTACTATCGTTAAACCGAGTTTTTGGTTAATATCGCGAAGCAGGTTCAAGATTGAAAGAGTGGTTTGTGGATCTAACGCTGAAGTGGCTTCGTCACACAGAAGGACTTGAGGCTTCGTGGCGAGCGCTCGCGCGATGCCGACTCGCTGTTTTTGGCCCCCACTTAATTGAGCGGGGTAAGCAGATGATTTGTCATCCAGACCGACGAGATGGAGTAACTCTTTTACCCGTATGGAGATTTCTTTCTTTGGTACTCCGGCAATTTCTAAAGGAAAGGCAATGTTTTCTGCAACGGTCCGCGATTGAAGGAGATAAAAGTGTTGAAAGATCATTCCGATATTCTGACGCGCTTGACGAAGTTCTTGGTTAGAAAGCTTGGTTAAGTCTTGTCCGGCAACGACGATTTGACCGCTTGTAGGTTTCTCAAGAAGGTTTAAGCAACGCACCAGCGTGCTTTTCCCTGCACCGCTTAATCCAATAATACCGTAGATGGCTCCCTGCAATATGTTCAAGGATACATTATCAATGGCTATGATGGTTCCTTGGCGGGAGGAGTACTTTTTGACTAATTGATTAATCTGAATCAAAGGCTTACCTCCTTTATCTGAATTTCTGGAAGGTCCCTTCTCGCCATCACGGCGCCTTGCCATCCATGGCGGCGCTCTAATCTCGAACGTCCTGTTCGAGTCTTGGCTACAGGGACACTTGGCCGTCCATGGCCAGCGCACAACAAAACTCCGCGAAGAAAACCCGCGGAGTACCATTTGGTTTTCCTCTTATCTCCCAGATTTCTCTGCAGGAGTTAGCACCGTGCATAAATGCCGGTTGCCGGGCTTCATCGGGCCAGTCCCTCCACCTACTCTGAATAAGAGTCTTCTATGAAGTTTTCTTGTGTCAGTTGTACTTATGAATGTTTATATTTTAGCATAGGGGGAGAGACATTTGCAAGAGGTAATCTTGATCCGAAAATATAAAAAAGCTTGACAATAGCACATCGCTTTAATAAATTAAAGGGAGACAGTGATTTTGTTCTATTAAGGAGGAAAATGCATGTCAAGTGATGAGCGTTTACAGAATCCCTTAACGGATGCCCTAGTTGAAGCTGTTTTGTTGCTTAAAAACAAAGAAGAGTGTTATCGGTTCTTTGAAGATATTGCGACAGTTGCAGAAATTAAGGCTTTGGCTCAACGTCTGGAAGTTGCTAAAATGTTACAAAGGAATGAAACCTATACGGCGATTGCTGAAGTGACGGGAGTTAGTACCGCGACGATCAGCCGGGTAAAACGCTGTTTGAATTTCGGAGCAGATGGATACCAACTCATCTTGCGGCGTCTGAAAGAACAGCGCATACAGAAAATAGACACCAATGAAGGAGAATCATGATGCTAAGAACAAATTTAGGACTTCGTATACCAAAGGGCATGCGCGATCTGTTACCTGAGGAGATCGCCGTGCAAGAGGGTTTAGAGGTAAAAATTCTTAAACTTTTTCGACAGTGGTCTTATCAAAAGGTACTGACTCCCACACTGGAATATTCTGCTTGCGTTCAACCAGATGTTGAACAAGAGGATTCGTTATACAAATTCTTTGACCGCGAAGGGCGTATATTAACGTTACGACCAGAACTGACGATACCAATTGCGCGTCTTGTCAGCACACGTATGCGCGGTGGAGAATTTCCACTGCGCTTATGTTATAGTGCAGATGTCTATCGAAACACTACCGTTAGACACAGGGAGTTCCGTCAAGTCGGTGTAGAGCTTGTAGGTTCTGATCAGGAACTTGCCGATGCAGAAGTAATTGCCCTCGCAGTAGAAGCTATTGCTGGATTAGGCCTGGATAATTATCAGTTTAACCTGGGGCATATGGGGATCTTTTCAGGGCTCATGCTGGAAGCAGGGGTCGATGAAGGGATACAGACTCAGCTGGAGGAAGCGTTAGCCCGCAAAGATATGGTGGGTGTAGAAAGCTGTGTCAGACAAAGCGGCCTGCCAGCGCGAGTCCAGGAGCTGTTACTTCGGTTACCCCATTTTCACGGAGGAGAGGAAATTCTCGACGAAGTCCTCGCTTGGAGTGAGCGTCCAGCGATTCGGGAAGCCGTCGAAAGTCTCAGAAGAATTTATCAGTATTTAAAATATTTCGGAGTTCAAGCAAATGTATCCTTAGATTTAGGTATACTTCGTGGTTTTTCATATTATACTGGAGCGGTGTTTGAAGGGTATGTTCCAGGAATGGGTTTTCCAGTCGTTGAAGGCGGACGTTATGATGCTTTATATGGTGACTTTGGGATTCCCCAACCAGCAACTGGGTTCGCTATCCACCTGGGTAATTTATTGGAGCAATTCCCACTTCCAGCAGTCAAGGGAGCAGATGTGTTGGTATATGGTTCTGATGCGAAGCAGATCATTAGTCAGTGCCAAGCTTTAAGATCCCAGGGGAAAAGAGTCGAGATGGCGCTGGGAGCATTAGGAAAAGACGAAGCTCAGAAAATGATGCTTCAAAAGAATATTACGCAACTTTTATATGTCGAATAAGGAAAGTTAGACCGGGATGTTTCCCTTATCCAAATCTTTGTACAGGCGTTGCTTGCGTTGTTGAAATAAATACGTGAGTATTTGGAATGCGGAAAACGTTTAGCATACTTTTGGGTTGGAATATTATATAATAACGTAATAAATACATCTAAATAAAAGGGGGGTGTAATGATTGCGTAAACTTGCGGTACTTACTGGCGGAGGAGATTGCCCGGGGCTTAATGCAGTGATTAGGGCAATTGCTAAGAGCGCTCATGGATATGGAATTGAAGTGCTTGGGATTAGGGATGGCTTCCGTGGAGCTGTAGAAGGAGATTTTATGTCTCTTTCGCTGAAGGATGTCTCGGGTATTTTACCACGGGGGGGTACTATTCTCGGAACTACGAATCGCGACAACCCTTTTGCTTATGAAATGAAACTAAATGGGATGACTCAACCTGTAGATCGCTCAGATGACGTTATCCGAAATCTGCAGGAGCACGGAGTAGATGCCCTGTTAGCCATCGGTGGGGACGGGAGTTTGAACATCGCTCTTAAGTTTGCGAATAAAGGACTTAAAGTTATTGGAATTCCTAAAACTATCGATAATGATTTAATGGCCACAGATCAAACATTTGGTTTTCAAACGGCGGTGGATACAGCCCAAGAAGCGTTGGACCGTTTGCATACCACAGCAGAATCTCATCATAGGGTCATGGTTCTTGAAGTCATGGGTCGTTATGCTGGCTGGATAGCTTTGTACGCTGGTGTCGCAGGAGGAGCAGATGTCATCCTAATTCCGGAGATTCCGTATAATCTTAATCGGGTTGCCTTAAGTATTCAGAAACGAGCCAAGCAAGGAAAGAAATTCAGTATTATCGTCGTGGCAGAAGGTGCTAAGCCCTTAGGTGGCGAAATGGTAGTTGAACGAATGATGACAGGGCGAGTTGACCCGATTAAATTAGGAGGGATTGGCGCTAAAATAGGCCATGATCTTGAAGATCATTACGGGATGGAAACCCGAGTGACAGTGCTCGGACATCTGCAACGCGGAGGGTCCCCTAATGCATATGATCGAGTACTGTCTACTCGCTATGGGGCAGCGGCGGTAGATGCTGCGTTGGAAGAAGAATTTGGGATTATGGTTGCACTGCAAGGCAGGGAGATTGTTAGAGTTCCCCTCCGTGAAGCAGTGGATCAAATTAAACTTGTGCCCTTAAATGATCCCTTATTGTTAGCGGCGCGCACTCTGGGGATGGAGATGGGAGATTGAACCTTGAAAGATAGGAGGCTGAAAAATGAGTGGCAAATTATCTCTAGATCAGCTCGAAAGTTTTTTGGATGAGACTTGCGATTCTTTACGAGGGGATCGGGAAGCTACGGAATTTAAAGAATATGTCATTGCAATTCTTTTTTTAAAGCGTTTAAACGACCGATTTAAACTCGAACGCGAGGTTAGGCGTAAAAAACTTACGATGAAAGGGTTGTCTCAAGGTCAAATAGAAGAAGAGTTAGAAAAAAGGGAATCCTATCGTTTGTTTGTACCGAAGATGGCGCGTTGGGACATGGTAAAACTAGAAAAACAAGACTTAGGTTCCTATCTGGCTAAGGCCTTTGCAGAGATTGATGATAAAAACAGGGGTTGCTTGGGCGTTTTAAACACTGTTGACTTTAGTAAGACTACTGAAACGGGCGAGAGGTATATTACTAATGACGAGTTAGCTCAGCTATTTAAAGATTTTGAGGAATTGAAGTTATCGGATGATCACTTAGCCTTTTAATCCTGAAAGAGATAAAAAGTTTAAACCTAAAGAACTAATGATTCAGATAAGAATAATGAGTAAATTTGTTTTTTATCTATAAAATGAGCTTTAAAATATATGAGCAGAGAGAATGTCAGCTTGACTACTCTCTGCTTTTTAGTTCGGTTTTCACCATGCCCCACGTGAATATCACCAATTTAAAGGGTTTTAAATTTCTATTCTGATAAATTCTTAGGAAAAATTCGGAGGATTAGGACTTATTTAAATTTATGATAAGGGGTTGCCAGAGTTAAGGTGCATTGATATAATTAATATGTTAGTACTTTAATTAACTAAAGCACTAAAACGAATTTGACTGAAAAGCTAAAAGTATAGTGTTTTTGTGACATTTGAGAGGGGATGCCAAGTTGGATAAAGAATTCTTGACGATTGCCTTACCTAAAGGAAAGTTGCTTATTGATTCGATTCAATTGTTGAGTCGGGTTGGGATAGAATGCAGCCATGTTAATGAAGATTCACGGAAGCTATTCTTTGATCTTCCGAACAGCAAAGTAAAGATCATAATTTGCCGACCTACTGATATTCCGACGTATGTAGAATATGGGGCAGCGGATCTGGGTTTCGTGGGGAAGGATACCCTGCTGGAAGAGAACAAGGATGTGGCTGAATTACTGGACCTGAAATTTGGCTATTGTCGTTTTGTGGTGGCAATGTTGGAGGCGAGTGTTCCGCCTAAACTTCCGAGCGGAGAGTACGATTTAAGTGGACTGAACCATCAACGTGTTGCCACGAAGTTCCCTCGGGTAACAGAGACCTATTTTAGCGGAATTGGCATGCAGGTGACTCCCATTAAACTGCACGGAAATATGGAGTTAGCTCCGTGTGTTGATCTGGCAGAAATGATAGTCGATATTGTTTCCACGGGAAAAACGCTCAAGGAAAACCATTTAGTCGAGGTGGCTCCGATTCTTGAAGCGACTACACGCCTAATTGCTAATCGAGTAGCCTACCGCATGAAATACGAGCGGATTCGGGATTTGGTCGAGTGTTTACGCAAAGATTTACTAACATATGGGGGATGAGCGATTTATGAAAGTTGAGAAGCTAACTGATCTTAATTTACAACGTCTTACTCGAAAGTCGTATGGGGAGGATGAAGTTCTAGAGCAACGTGTTACAGCAATACTCAAACGTGTTCGGGAAGAGGGAGAAGACGCAATTTATCAACTAACTGAAGAATTTGATCATGTTAACCTGCGGCAAAACGGTTTGCGTGTCTCGGATGAGGAGATTCAAGAGGGCTATCAAGAGGTGAGTGAAGATTTCTTACAGGCCTTGCGTACCGCTAAAGCAAATATTTTAAGGTACCATGAAAAACAAAAACGAATCTCTTGGCTAGAACCGGATTCAGATGGGAGCATTCTTGGACAATTGTTGCTTCCGCTTAAGCGAGTGGGTATTTATGTGCCCGGGGGAACAGCGTCTTATCCGTCGTCGGTTTTGATGAATGCTTTACCGGCAATTGTAGCTGGAGTGCGGGAAATCGTGATGGTTAGTCCCCCTAGAGTTGATGGAACTCTTCTTCCAGAGGTTTTGGTTGCGGCGGCTGAAGCAGGAGTGACCGAAGTGTACAAAGTGGGCGGAGCTCAAGGAATTGCCGCCTTAGCCTATGGAACGGAGAACATCTTTCCGGTTGATAAGATAACCGGACCTGGGAACATTTACGTGACTTTAGCTAAAAAGCAAGTCTTCGGAACAGTGGATATTGACATGCTGGCCGGACCAAGTGAAATCTTAATCCTAGCGGATGAGAGCGGATGCCCGGAAGAATTAGCCGCGGATTTACTCTCTCAGGCCGAGCATGATCGTTTAGCCTCGGCAATCTTGGTCTCGCCATCTCGAGAACTCCTTGAACAGACAATCGTTGCTGTGGAAAGACAACTGGAAAGTTTACCCCGTGTTGAGATTGCTCGAGCGTCTTGGGAAACGTATGGAGCGGCGATTCTTGTCTCAGATCTCCAAGAAGGAATGGATTTGGCTAATAAAATAGCTCCAGAGCATTTTGAACTAGTCGTCAAAGATCCGTATTCCTGGTTGGGTCAAGTCCGCAATGTTGGGGCGGTCTTTCTAGGACGATATTCTCCTGAACCTGTCGGAGATTACTTTGCAGGGCCAAACCATGTATTGCCCACCGGAGGCTCGGCACGTTTTTATTCTCCACTTAATGTGGATATGTTTATGAAAAAGGTTAGTGTGATCGGATATTCGGAAGCAGCCCTTAAGAGAGGCGCCAAGCAGATTGCTTTACTCGCCCGCAGTGAGGGGTTAGAAGCACATGCCCGCGCTGTAGAAGTGCGGTTTAGAGAAAAAGAAGGCGAAAATTAGAGGGGAAAAGATTAAGTTAGGGGCAGAGAAAGTTAGAGAAGCAACAATAAAAGCAGTTGCCAAGAAATTCTATACAAGGGAGATGTAATCGATGGAAACTGAGTTAAGTAATCCTGAACAGTTTGTTCGCCCTGCTGTTCGTGAGCTGGTTCCCTACGAAACGAACTATATGCCGGAGTGCATTAAACTAGATGCCAACGAAAATCCCTTTCCTTGGCCTGAGGAAATGCGGGAAGCGTTGCTCGCCGAGAAATTAGCGTTTAACCGCTATCCGGATGGAATGGGTCAGGATCTCAAGAATCGTATTTCTAGGTATACTTCAACCTCTCCGGAAAGTATTCTAATTGGAAACGGCTCGGATGAGTTGATCCAAATGATTCTGCTCACTTTTGGTGGTGCGGGGAAATCTTTGATCATCCATCCACCGACATTCGGCATGTATCAGATCTATGCTCGCTTGACGGAAACTGCAGTTGTGCAAGTGCCCTTGTTAAACGGCCTGGACTTGGATACGGAGCAAATGTTAACAGCAGCCCAAGCCCCAGAGGCTCAGGTAATCATTGTTTGTAATCCCAACAATCCTACGGGATCGCTCTTTCCAAGGAATGAAATTCTTAGACTTGTAAGGGAAAGCGGCAAAATAGTCGTAGTAGATGAGGCCTACGCTGAGTTTTCAGAGGAAACTCTGATTCCTGAGCTAGAAAATTACCCTAACTTAGTGATCATGCGAACATTTTCTAAGGCTTTTGGAATGGCAGGACTTCGCTTAGGGTATCTATTGGGACAACCGAAAACCATTGCCTTAATCAACAGAGTACGGCCACCCTTCAACGTCAACTCTTTTAGTCAGAGAGCCGGAATCCTGGCCTTGGATTATTTAAATGAGTACCAAGGGCAAATCCAGGAAATTAAAGCAGAAACACAAAAATTACAAGCCGCCTTAAATCTGGTTCCGAATCTAACGGTTTACCCGACGCGGGCAAATTTCATTCTCTTTAAACCGGAAGATCCTGATCAGTGGGCGTCAGAATTGCTAAAACGAGGTTTTCTAGTCCGGAACATGGGCATGCTTCCTTCTCTCGGCAAATGCCTGCGTATCAGCGCGGGACTGCCAGAGGAAAATGAAAAATTTATTCGTGCAGTTCGAGAGATTAGCGTCGGATCATAACCAACTTTCGGCAGATAAAATTAATGTGGGAAGACTCAAAAAGAAAGTCCGAATCCCTGTAACCGTAAATGATTTTTAGGTATTGCGGCTATAATTGATTAGATATGAATTAAACCGGAGTGTAGAAAGGATAGAATAAATGCGAGAAGCTTGTATTGAACGGAAAACTAAGGAAACAGAAATCCGTGTGCGCTTGAATCTTGATGGTACCGGAGAGGCTCAAGTAAAGACGGGAATTGGTTTCTTTGATCATATGCTGACAGCGTTTGCCCGATTTGCCTATCTGGATCTCATTCTTGAGGCCAGCGGGGATTTGGAGGTGGATGTCCACCATACGATTGAGGATTGTGGGATCGTGCTGGGGCAAGCATTGCGGGAGGCTTGCGGCGATAAAGCAGGGATTGAACGACTTGGTGAGGCCCTGCTTCCTATGGACGAAGCCCTTGTTCAAGTGGCATTGGACCTCTCGAATCGGCCCTATCTAGTTTGGGATGTGGGTTGTTCAGATGGTATGGTCGGTGAGTTTCCAGTCGAGATGGCAGAAGAGTTTTTCAGAGCGTTAGCGGTACAGAGCGGGCTCACTTTGCATGTGAGGAAGCTTTCTGGGAAGAACCGACATCATATTTTAGAAGCTGCCTTTAAAGGGGCAGGGAGAGCTCTGGGGCTGGCTCTACGCCAGAACACTCGGTATCGTGGTATCCTTTCAACCAAAGGAGTTTTATAAATGATTGGAATTGTAGATTATGGACGAGGAAACTTAAGAAGTGTGGAGAAGGCTTTAGAAAAGGTTGGTTTTGAGGCAACTATTATGGCTTCCCCAACGGAACTAAGCACTGTGAATGGTCTTATACTTCCAGGTGTTGGGGCGTTTGCTGATGCAATGCAGGCGTTGGGGCAAGGGGGATGGATTGAACCACTTACCCAGTTCGCTCGCTCCGGGCGCCCTTTCTTGGGAATCTGTCTGGGAATGCAGATTCTCTTTGAGATTGGGGAAGAGCACGGTGAACACGCCGGGTTAGGGCTCTTAACTGGCCGAGTGGTCAAATTTCCGCGGGGTAGGAAGGTTCCCCATATGGGGTGGAATAGTTTGCGGTTAGAGCAACCTTCTCATCTACTGGAAGGGATTCCGAATGAATCCTACTTTTATTTTGTTCATTCCTATTATGCGGAACCTGGTGAGAAGAAGGATATTGTAGCGACCAGTGACTATGGAGTCGTTGTCCCTGCCGTTGTAGGCAAGGACAATGTTTGGGGAGCACAATTTCACCCAGAGAAATCAAGTCCTTGGGGACTTCAGATACTAACGAATTTTGGAAAGTGGGTGAATGAGGATGATACTCTTTCCAGCCATCGATCTTAAAGAGGGAAAAGCGGTACGCCTTTTACAGGGACGGATGGAAGATTCTACGATTTACGCAGATAACCCTGTTGATGTTGCTAAAGAATTTGAAAATCAAGGTGCCGAGTATTTACATATAGTTGATCTGAATGGTGCATTTTCTGGAAAACCGATGAATGATGAAACCATACGGCGGATTGTGAGAAGTGTATCGATGAAAATTCAGGTAGGTGGTGGAATCCGCACGATGGAGCGGATTACAGAGCTTTTAGAGTTAGGGGTTGAACGGGTTATTCTAGGAACAATTGCCGTCAAAAACCCGGAATTGGTCGCCGAAGCAGCACGCCGGTATGGGAAACGAGTTATTGTGGGGATTGATGCCAAGGATGGCTGGGTTGCGGTTCAAGGTTGGGCGGAAGCCACAGAAATGCAAGCAGTAGACTTAGGGAAGGCTATGAAAGCAGTGGGAATCGAAAGCGTGGTTTTCACAGATATTTCGCGTGACGGAATGCTCCAAGGACCTAATATCGAGAGCACTGTACAGATGGCCCAGGAAACTGGCCTATCCGTGATCGCCTCTGGTGGAATTTCTACGTTAGATGATCTGCGAAAGTTGGAGGCCGAGGCGCTTAGAGGAGTTTCTATCGAGGGTGCTATTACAGGAAAAGCTCTCTATAGCGGAGCTTTCACTTTGAGGGAAGCTATAGAGTCCGCTGGTGGAAGATCGAGTGATACGAAACAGAAATATGTAGCACCAAGCGAATCAGTAAAACAGGATTGAGGAGGGGATGAGACATGTTAAGCAAGCGGATCATTCCCTGTTTAGACGTCCATGAGGGGCGTGTGGTTAAGGGAACTAATTTTGTGCAGTTACGTGATGCGGGGGACCCAGTGGAACTCGCAGCTCTCTATGACCAAGAAGGCGCTGATGAGTTGATTTTCTTAGATATAACCGCTTCGTCTGATAACCGAGAAACAATGGTTGATGTAGTACGCCGAACAGCCGAGCAAGTTTTCATTCCCTTCACAATTGGGGGCGGACTGCGGACTATCGAGGATATTCGCCGCATGCTTAGGGCAGGGGCGGATAAGATTGCTTTAAATACTTCTGCGGTTCAGAACCCCAGGCTTATTCAAGAAGGGGCCCATGCTTTCGGGAGTCAGTGTATTGTCGTGGCTATTGATGCTCGAACCAGCGCACCAGGTCAATGGGAAGTGTATATTCATGGTGGAAGAACAGCGACCGGCAAGGATGTCTTGGAATGGGCCGCAGAGGCGGAAGCTCTTGGTGCGGGAGAAATCCTCTTAACTTCCATGGATCGCGACGGTACTAAGATTGGCTACGAATTAGAATTGACTCGGGCTGTTAGTCGAGCCGTGTCCCTGCCCGTCATAGCGAGCGGCGGGGTAGGAACCTTAGAACATTTAGCGGAAGGGCTCACCTTAGGGGAAGCGGACGCCGTCTTAGCGGCTTCGATCTTTCATTACAAGGAGTACAGCATTGAGGAAGCCAAACGGTATTTGGCGCAACGGGGAATTTTGGTACGACATTCGTAGTTCGATATTCGAACTGCGATATAGATAGAAAGGTTTGAGATATATGGATGCAAATGAAATACAAGCTTTAGACTTATTGAAGATCCGCTGGGATGCTCACGGGCTTGTTCCTGCGATTGTTCAGGATGTGGAGACTAGGGAAGTCTTAATGTTGGCATATATGAATGAAGAGTCCTTGCGAAGGACTCTGCTTGAAGGGAAGGCTTGTTATTACAGCCGAAGTCGACAATCCCTGTGGCTGAAAGGGGAAACCTCAGGACATTTCCAGGAGATCGTGGATATTAAATTTGACTGTGATCAGGACGCCTTACTTCTGACTGTGAAGCAGATAGGTATGGCTTGCCATGAAGACTATTTCTCGTGTTTTCACTACGATCTGACCAGCGAAGGATTTAAGGGAATTGGAGAGCCTGAAGTGAGGCCTGAGCCTACACTGGGAAGGACTCTAGAGCTGCTGACAGATGTGATTCATTCCAGAAATCAGGAACGGCCTGAAGGGGCTTATACGACCTATCTATTTGAAAAAGGAATTGATAAGATTCTTAAAAAAGTCGGAGAAGAAAGCGCGGAAGTGATTATCGCCGCTAAGAATGCCGATCCAGAAGAGATTAGGTGTGAAGTATCGGATTTGTTCTATCATGTGTTAGTGATGCTGGAAGAGCGCGGGGTTAGAGTCAGTGAAGTAGCCAGGGAGTTGCTTGAGAGGCGTAAGTAGGATGTCTTAATTTAATATACTGAAACAAACAAAGCTGGAGGAGAGTTCCAGCTTTGTTTTGTTTCAGATACATATTGGTTTATTAAACACCGATAAGCGGTATTACTAGATTATCTTTAAATATTGTATTACAGGGTGTACAATATTTAAGGTACATATGACATTAATAATGGAGTATAAAATATGCAAACTTTTTTAACTGAGTTTAACCAATGGTTAAATAGGTATATGTTTGTAATGGTAACAGCTGGAATCGCCGCTGGATTCTTCATTCCGCTTATAAATTCACCGCTTATCAGTGCCTTAGCAACAGGTTTATTTGCCTATATGACCTTTATGAGCGCCTTACGTACAACCTTTCAGGATGTCGTCCGTATTTTAACGAAACCTCTTGTTCCTTTATGGAGCATGTTCTTGATCCATGGCATTTCACCGCTAGTTGCATGGGGGGTAGGACTCTGGATCTACCCAGATAATTTCTACATGCGCTTAGGTCTTTTGCTTGGTTCCACTATCCCGATTGCGGTCACTTCGGTTATTTGGACCACGATTGCTAATGGAGATATTGCACTCGCATTGGTGACGGTGACTCTGGATACTTTACTGATCCCTATCTTATTTCCAGCCTTTTTTATAATTATACTTGGAACAAGTATTGTCATCGATTATGGAAACATGATATTGCGGTTGCTCTTAATGGTTACCATCCCAAGCATCCTTGGAATGGTAATTAATGAAATAACAAAAGGGAGGTTGGAGAACTTCGCTGTTTCAGTAGGGGGAGTGACTTCGAAGATTGCTAGCTTTTTCGTTGTCTTTCTCAATTCTGCTGTTGTTCTTCCAAATATAAAATGGGATATTTCGGCAGTCAAAATGATGATCGTCGTTGTGGGATTAGTTTCTGTTAATTATTTAATTGGGTTTTGCGGGAGCTATCTTTTAAAAGATCGGCGGCAAGGTCGTAACTGCCATGATCTTTAATGTAGGAATGCGCAATACAGGCTTTGGTTCTGTTATAGCCATTTCTTATTTTCCAGCTACTGTTGCCTTACCTATTGTCTTAACACTCCTCTTTCAACAACCGATTGCGGCGATTGTTTCGAAGATTATAATGAAATTTGATCATCAGGATCGTAAAATAAGACCAGAGGCCGGCACACTAACCAGTCCAGTTAGAGATCTTTGAATATCACATGCCCTATGTGCCCATAGAGACCATATGATGTATTTTAGAAGATTGAACGACTATCTCCTTTGAACAATAACATTGAGCTTTTTTTAGATAAAATACTTTACGTCTATCTGTAATGAATCTAAGATTTGTTGTATTACATTATCCAACTTATTTGGGAAGTCGACCGTATCTGATAGAAGAGATATTCTAACGACTTCGTCAGTATTGTTAATTTTCAACCAATATTCTTTTCCACTTATTGATTCTTGTCCAAATTCAGCAGTCCATTCGATTATGAATCCTTGATATTCACTTTTTAGAACATTACTTACCTTATAAGACCTGAAATCAAAAGGACTTAAGGATTTGCTATAGCTAAGAAAACGCTCTAAATCCTTGATCTTCCATAACTGTATATAGCCCCTGAAAGCCAATTCATTGTTTACTAAATATGTACTAAATTGCATCTCATTTCCCATGTCAGAGCTAACGTAGACCTCGGTGGCATCCGGTACTGAAAATGTTATAGTATAGTCGTCTATATCATATTGCAAAGGCTTGTAACTGGTCATTATAGTTGCATAACTCTGTATTGGAAAATAACCATGTTTAATAGTTTTTACCGACCCTCTTAACAAAAGGCTCAGAGATATAAGCACTGCAATAATTAAAGTTGTACCTATAAGGATAAGCGTTTTTTTTCTCATCTTTTTCCCCTTCTTTTGTTTTCTACCTTATAATCTATTGAAATGCATGAACAATAATTACCTAACAACTTTTCTTATACTCCTGAATGGTTTTGACAGCGCTGGCGACTTATTTATGGAAAGGCTTTTTGCTAAATTTCTAATTTCCGTAAATGTATGCTAAATAATTAAAGCACCCTATCGTGACTTTTACAGTCTAACTCGATAGGGTGCTTTAATGCATCTGGGAGGGTTATTGTTTTAGATTCAAGGCCTTGCAAAGTGTTCCATGATTTTTGCCCAAATACGTTGTGTTTCAAGGAATTCGCTATTATGTTTTTTAACATTTTTATGGTATTTCTCCAATTCAGCTAAGACTTTAATAAAATCCTGCTTCCCGAAATAAGCGCATATTTTGGGTAATATCTCGTTAAGTTGTTCCCGCATCTCTTCAATCTTTTCCTCGTAATGATCTCTTTGTGTGATGTAGAGCAGTAATGGCTTATAACGAATCCAACCTATACAGGCCTTGTAAAAGCGAGTGGTAATTTGCTCGGTATCAGCCTTTATAAATTTTAATCGGAGTGGGAGAACACCTTCTAGAAGGTCATTATAAGTTGAGAACCCGTCATGAAATGTGTAACATGGCACGCGCAAAACTTTTCGTTCGCTAAGGCAGGTACTTAAAAAGGTATCCTCGCCTCTAGCTCCTGGCGGATTGTAAAATGGAAAAATACGACGAGAATCGGTAAGGTTGATACACAGATTAGCACCTGAGATGAATTTGGAATGGTTTATTTCCTGAACCTCTATGGCATCAGCGCTAGTCAATATCTTTGTATCAGCGTAGGTTACTCCGCCATTTTCCATAACAGTTTTCAAAGTATCCCAGTTAATGATATCATTGCTGATTGCCTCGATGAATGAACGGAAATCAGCTTCGGTCATAGTGTCATTAAACTCTATATGGGGAATAGGGGATATATATCCGCAATGATTCCCATGGGTGATGTCCGCTTGAGCAATATATTTAAGATGCCCTGTCAGGACCTCCTGGCCTCCCCAAATTGCTGTATTACGAGTATTGGTCACTGCCAGCGGGTATTCGTCGTCGTCCAGAAAAACCAGATAATCCATATTGTGCTTAATAGCGTTATATAGCACAGCGTTACGTTTGGCTGCATACCCCTTACCAAAGATCAAGGGAACTTCACTAAAATTGATGACGTTTTCTCGAATTAAATAGTCAATTTCTTCTTTTATAGCAATGCTCCCAATAAAATTGCTGCTATCAATCTGCTCTGCTAGTTCTGGGTGTACATTGGTGTAATCAGTTATTTTAGTTTTATGATAATCAAGATCATATGCTACAAAAAGATTTAAACTAATACTTTTGTTTTCAACCAACCCGGATTCCTTCCAGGTGTGTATATAAGTTCTCAGCACCTTTTGAAAGCTCTTTCTCCCAGTCGCAAAACCGATGCCAACTTTAATGATTTTGTCCTCGTGCAATTAATCACTTCCTTTTGAAATAAATCTTTCATAAAGTCTCGTTATATTGCTATAAATAATAGCAAAAAGTTATAAAGTTTAAGTGTCGCCAACATATTCTTTACTTGAATAATTAATGTATATCTGCACCGCTTTTTCTAAAGTAAAGTAATCAGTTCCACAAAAGTTAAAGTAGGTGCTCTCCTTGCTGCCGTTGACAAGAGCTTAAGATTGGAGCATTACGGCAATAAACTTATACCCACAAGTAATGAAGCTGATAAACCAAGGAATATCAATACATGCTTTAAGTCCTTAATAGTTTTCATGATAAACACGATTCTTTCGCCCGCCTTTCGTAACCTCATGTCTGAAGCATCCTCCTTAAAGAATACTAAAAACTAACATTTACTTGATTTCAAAGGATAAAGATTAGTTCGCTTTTCTAAGTGAGCTTTCATTATGCCCGTTAAAACATGATCTGTCTTCGTACAAATTCTCTTTACCTTGTACTGGTCCCCTATCACACCGCTAGTATCGACATGAGCTTGTACAATTCCATTTTTGATAATGTTCAAACTAGTGTCAGGGCTAGTTTCCTTGATAGCTTTGGCCATTGAATAATGCCTCCTTTAGTCATTCTATACCCCATCAATTGAGGGCGATTCAATCCACTTCAGAATAAGCTCCCTCGTAAAACTTGCCCACTTGGATATTGTCAAAAATGTCACAAAGGTTGATGCCTTAATATCATCTTCTGATGGATCTCTTTTAGCTCTAATTATTTCTAATGCTCTACCGTAAAGTACATTTAGACTTGGGGTAAGTTTCTCAATCTCACTAAATAGAGATAAATGATATTCATATAACTCAACTAACGTAAAATTTGATATCGACTCCCCATAGTCGATAATTTCTTTGGCCTCTTTTAATTCAAACAACACTTTAAGATCGTTAGTCATAAGGATTCTAGCCACTTGTTGTGGTGGATACTTCTTACCGTCTGGACTCTCAATGATGCCCCGTTTTACCCAGTTTTGAATTGTTGCAACCTCGAAAGCTTGATCATTTACACCAATTATGGACCCAATGGAGTTACTTGTACCTAATTTAACGATTTGTGATGCCATTAATTCTATATCGGGTATGCCTTTATTGTTACTAAACTTAGAAAACAAAGGACTTTCTGCACCCTTTATAATCATTTCTACGGGTCCCAAGAGTTTTTCTTCTATTTCATCATTTGACATCAAAACACAACCTTAAATCAATATAGTATAACTATAATACGTGAAATATATTTATTGTATTACATAAAGAGTTCAATTGACTGTATTAATATTTATAATAGCTCTTTAATAGTATAAAGTCAAATAAAGATTATTGTTTTATACAAATTTATCCACCTAAAATTGATCGAAGAAGAAAAAACCCTATAGGGTTAGACCTTTTATCAGTCCACTCTATAGGGTTCACTTTATCAATTCCGAGACACCCACTTCTTCAAGTGGGTGTTCCTTATTCTACTTCGGTGACGATAGTCTCCAGTGGAGAGTATGGACGAGCGCCTTTCCCAATAGGAACACTTGGCGCGAAGGAGGTAGACTCCATCCTACGCCGCGAATGTATTCGTCTGTGCATATGCGCCTTCGGCATAAGTCTATCCTCAGCGCAATTGTATTCGTTACGGGCCGTGCGCTTTCGGCGATAATTTCCACCGGAGACTATCGTACTGGAGACTTATGCCACCGAAGTCTCGATGTTCAGCTTTAGCTGAACGAGTTCACTAGTTGCATCTAGATCTTTGTTCTTTCTTTACAAATACAGGTTTTAGACACTATCGTATAAGGGCTAATTAGAGGATTATGGGTTACCCTAAGAGTTCTGCCCTGATAAATCTTTAAATCCCTGATAAATTAGATCATAGAGGTCTTTCAGTTCATCTTCCTCGACACAAGAAAAGGCTACTCGAATATCCCCTTCACCAAGTGAGATGACTCCAACACCGTATTTCTCAAGTAGATGAATGCGCAAGGCTTCGGCATTGATCCCTTTAAGTTTAAGACACATGAAATACCCTGAATTAAATGGATAGTAGTCCCAAGCGTCAGCAAAATCACCTTGATCAAGTATCTGTTTAACTTTAAAAGCTCGTTTCTTTAATACTTCAAACTTTTCTTGTTTTTGAGCTTGAAATTCTGTCGAACGAATTGTATTTAAAACAAATGTTTGGGCTGGGTGAGAAGCACTGGAAATTGTTCCCCTAAGGATGCCTTGAGTCTTCTTTTCCAAGCCATCCAGTACAGCAGGAAATTCAGAGCCAAAGGTGATAAAGCCTACACGAAAGCCCCACATATAGTCTTCTTTCGTTGCTCCATCTACCTTAATGGCTAAAATTCTTGGATGTATGTTAGCGACTCGGCCAAACAGTGATTCCTTGATGGTATTTTCATAGAATAATCCAAAATAAGCATCATCGCTAATCACGACTAAGTTCATTCCTTGTTCAGCGACTTCTTTTAAAGCTTCAACAATGTCCGTTGCTTCTTGTTCCGTGGGGGTATACCCTGTCGGATTATTTGGGAAATTAAGCAGTAAAATAGCTTTTCCATGGTCTTTTTTAGAAAGTAGAGCTTCTTTCATGCCTTTAGTATTGAAGGTCCCTTCCTCTGTATAGAAAGGAAAAGAGATGTTTTTTGCTCCTCTGCGGATCCCAAAGATGAAGGTATAATTCCCCCATAATTTATCCGGTAAAACAAGAGGGTCGTTCTCGTCAATAAATAAGTCCGCGATAATACTTAAACCATGGGTTAAGGCATTAGTAACGATGGGATAACTAAATGATTTATTGGTTAGTGAAGGGTTTTCTATTATCATTTTTTCTCGCCAGAGCTTTCTAAGCTCGGGTTTTCCTGCAGGAGGGGCATATGGATAAAGGTCCTTAGGATCGTAGTCAGCTAGAGTTTCTTGGATTAACGGTAAGAACATTGGGCGGTCTTTCTCAGTTGCAATCCCTATCGTGGCGTTAAAACGGTAGGCTTTCTGCTTAGCTTCAGCAGTTTGAGTTAAGATCCCCTTGGGATAGTACAGTTCTTTTCCGAGAGTTGATAATAATTCATAAACATAGGGATTTTCCTGTTGTATTTTGTTATTTAAGTCTTGGGCAATCTCATTCATAATATTACTCCCTTGCTTAATCTTGGTGTCATTTTTAATAAGTATTGCGAAGCAATTAAATTGTACACTAAAATAGTTTTTTCCTCCACTATTTATGATATAAGACTGAAGGAATTTTTTGAATTTGTACAGAATTATTACATATGCTGTATAGATTCAAACCTATGTAATGCTAGTTTGATGGCGTGTTCAGATTTAAGGTATTGAAGATTTATGAGAGGATAAGTGGAACTGAGATATGAATAAATCTATGCTAGAAGATTTAAAGGGAAAGATGCCTGCAGTGCCTGGAATAAATGGCAAAGAAGAGTATTTTAATTCAGCTGTTTTAGCGTTACTAATACTAATCGATGAAGAATATCATTTTATTTTTCAAAAAAGATCTGCCGCTATAAGACAAGCAGGACAGATTTGCTTTCCGGGCGGTAAATTTGATCCCCATAAAGATGCTGACTTTAAAGAGACTGCTATAAGAGAAACTGCAGAAGAATTAGGCGTTGCCTCTGATAAGATAAGTATCATTGGTACGCTTGATACCATTTTTTCAGTGATGGGCACCACTGTAGACGCATTTCTGGGCGTCATAGATATTAGCAGTCTGGATGACCTAAACATTAATCCGCATGAAGTCGAGAGAGTTTTCTCCATTCCAGTCTCTTACTTTGAAAGAACTGAACCCGAGGTATATCAGGTAAGTATTACTGCCAATCCGTCATACATCAACAAGGCGGGGGAAGAAGTTATTCTCTTGCCTGCGAAAGAACTAGGGTTAGAAGAGCAGTATACCAAGCCATGGGGAAACATTATGAATAATATTTATGTCTATAGGGTTGAAGGAGTGACTATATGGGGGATAACTGCAAGATTAATTAGAGATGTTATAGCAAAAATCAAGGCGTAGCGGAGCGACTGGATCTATTGAGCCAGCAAGGTATTCCGCTTGCCTGCAGGATTGAGGAAGAAAGTTGCTCTTGAAATCCACTTGATGGAGTGCTATTATTATATAAACCGTTGAAGGGGAAGTAAAACCGCATGACCAACCTCATAGAGAGTCGAGCAGGGTGGAAGCTTGGCAGGTAACGGAGCGTGTAAATGGGCCCCTGAGGGTGGAGCGAAAAAGCTTAGGCTTTAGTAGTTGCCAACGCAAGGCCAGCGTTATTGGGCTAAGGGTGTGTTGGCACTCTGCATGAGAGGATGCAATTTATGCATCAACTAAGGTGGTACCGCAGATTAACGTCTGTCCTTATTTTAGGATAGGCGTTTTATTTTTGTGTGTCCCACGCTTCGTCCCATTCAGAACCGCGAACTGAATGAGACGTGCAGAGAAGGAAACCCTCAAATTTTTTAATTAGAATGGGGAGGTATCTTCTATGAAAAAGCAATTGGCGGCAGTAATCTCAGCGTTTATGACCTTGGCCCTGGTTTTTTCCTTAACGGCTTGTGCGCCCAGCAAAACAGAAAACACAGGCAACGCCGATGCAAAAAAGAAAATCGGTATCGTGCAAATTGTTGAACATCCTTCACTAAATACCATTAGAGAGTCTTTGATAGCGGAGTTACAGGCCCAAGGCTATAAAGATGGCGAAACTATTACGATTGATTATCAAAATGCCCAAGGAGACCAGACTAACTTAAAAACCATAGCTCAAAAATTTGTAAGTAATAAATATGACCTTATTGTTGCTATTGCAACTCCTTCAGCTCAGGCAGTCGTCAGTGAGACGAAGGATATTCCCATTCTTTTCTCAGCATGTACTGATCCTCTGGGATCTGGATTGGTTACCGATATGGAGAAACCGGGCGGTAATGTTACGGGTACATCGGATGCTGTATCAGCAGAAAAAATTATGGAGCTTGGCAAGCGCATTACTCCTGATATCAAAACAATTGGGGCATTATATAATTCGAGTGAGACAAATTCTGTATCCGTGATCAATGAACTTAAAGAGTATGCTCAGAAAAACAATATGACGGTAGTTGATGCTACTGTAACTAATTCCTCTGAAGTTCAGCAGGCAGTTACTTCTCTTGTAGATAAGGTCGATGCTCTTTTCTCGCCCATTGATAACACCGTCGCCTCCGCTATGCCTCTAGTGACTCAAATAGCGAATAGAGCGAAAAAACCTATCTACGTTGGAGCTGATTCTATGGTTAAAGATGGAGGGCTTGCAACTTACGGAATTAATTATCAAGTATTAGGTAAAGAGACTGGAATTATGGCTGTGGAAATCTTGAAGGGTAAAAAGGCTGGAGATATTCCAGTCAAAACCATGAAGGATATGGATATTTATCTTAATAAGACAACTGCAAAAGCAATCGGAATTAATCTGTCAGATGATGTGTTGAAAGAAGCGGCTCAGGTATTCGAAAATTAAGAAACAAGGGGTTTAAATATGAGTGTCATGGTGTTACTGGGTTCCATTGAATTGGGAATCATTTATGCAATTATGGCTTTAGGGGTTTTTGTATCTTTTAGAACCCTTAATATGCCTGACCTAAGTGTGGACGGCAGTTTTGTGCTTGGTGCGGCGGTGTCTGCCGTCATGAGTCTTAACGGGCATCCGTTTCTGGGCTTGGGGATCGCATTTATAGCGGGATGTGGAGCAGGGTCTATCACTGCCTTGTTGCATACCAAACTAAAGATTCAACCGCTTTTAGCTGGAATCCTAACCATGCTGGCTTTATATTCTTTGAACCTAAAGGTTATGAGTGGGCGGGCCAATATCCCCCTGATTAATAAAGCAACTGTTTTTAAACCTTTTGAAGGAATAATTCTGGGCGGGTATGATTATAGCAAGTTGTTATTTTCCCTAGCCGTGTTGACTCTGTTACTCCTTTTACTGTTCCTCTTTTTGAAGACAAGACTGGGGTTCGTTTTAAGAGCGACAGGGGACAATGATCAAATGGTAAGAGCCCTGGGAGTTAATACGGATTTGGTGATTCTAGTGGGATTAGCTCTTTCCAATGGTTTAGTTGCCGTGGCTGGTGCGCTGATTGCTCAGTCTCAATCGTTCGTAGATGTTGGGATGGGGATTGGTATGGTGGTTATCGGACTAGCCTCAGTGATTATCGGGGAAGTAGTATTTGGGGTAAGTTCCCTCCTGAGAAGGCTGATTGCGGTTATTCTGGGATCTATTCTCTATCGCTTGATTATTGCCTTTGCGCTTGAAATAGGGATGCCCCCTACTGACTTAAAACTTGTCTCAGCGGTGATCGTGGCCTTAGCGATGTCTATGCCTATTCTTAAGAAACGTTTTCTGTAGTAAAACGGAAATTATCGTATACACCTCATGAAAGGAGCAAATAACCTGATGCTTAGAGTTGAGTCGTTAAGTAAAACGTTCGGAAAAGGGAGCACCAATGAAAAACTCGCTCTTAATGAGGTTAACCTGTCACTTCAGGAAGGCGAATTTGTAACGATCATTGGTGGCAATGGCGCTGGAAAATCGACGCTTCTGAATTGTATCTCAGGAGTATATGAAATTGATGAAGGCAGGATCATTCTTGACTCGAAGGATGTCACCTCTGATCCAGAGTATAAACGCTCTAGAAACATTGGAAGGGTTTTTCAGGATCCACTGAAGGGAACGGCCCATGATATGACCATTGAAGAAAACTTGGCTATTGCCTTTGCTAAGGGAAAATCTGTAGGTTTACAATCTGGAGTGACAAAAAAGGATACCACTCTTTTCAAGGAACGACTTGAACTGTTAGACCTTGGTCTAGAAAATAGAATCAAGCAGAAGGTGGGCCTTCTTTCTGGAGGACAGCGTCAAGCCCTTACGCTTCTGATGGCCACAATTATAAAACCTCGGCTCTTACTTCTCGATGAACACACCGCGGCGCTTGACCCTACTATAGCCCGCAAGGTATTGAGTTTAACTCGTAAACTTGTCTCTGAGGAAAAACTGTGTACTTTAATGATCACGCATAATATGAAGGCTTCCTTAGAATACGGGACAAGAACGATTATGATGCATGGGGGAAAGATCATGATGGATCTTCAGGGCGAAGAAAGAAAAGACATGACCGTGGATCGACTGATCGAGCAGTTTGAGAAAAGAAGCGGAGCCGAGTTGGATAATGATAGAATGTTATTAGGCTAAGTTTCAAGCATGTTTAATAGTAATTTAGTAGATCAAAGCCGCTAACAGATGTGAAGTTAGCGGCTTTTTAACGGGGTTAATGTTGAATATTTCTTGCTATAACATATAATAGAAGATGATTAAGCTAGATCCCAAAATACCATCCTTCGTAATTCTATTCCCGCTGATCTAGGACATGAAACTTGATGAAACAGAGGAGTGTCATAAGAGGAAGGGTGTATCTATTTTGAAAAAACGTCTAAAAAAGATATTAGTTTCATTGATTTTGATAATGATTATTGGATCTGCAACTGTCTTAATTATCAACAATAGTGTAGAATCAATCGGGGAAAGCTACATATTAAGTCCCAATGAGGTTCCCAAAGCAGATGCTATTCTAGTTTTAGGTGCGTATGTTTTTCCAAGCGGAACTGTGTCCACTATGCTTAATGATCGTTTAACTGCAGGTTATGAACTGTATGAGTTGGGGAAAGCGCCCAAACTATTAGTGAGCGGAGATCACGGACAAAAAGATTATGACGAAGTTAATTCGATGAAGAGCTTTTTGAGAGATAAAGGGGTGCCAAGTTCGGACGTATTTATGGATCATGCCGGCTTTAGCACTTATGAGAGTGTATACCGAGCCAGAGATATTTTTAAGGTTCAGAAGGTTATTATTGTTACTCAGGAATATCATCTAAAGCGAGCAGTTTTTGTGGCGAGGGAGCTAGGCTTAGAAGCCTATGGAGTTGTTTCCGACAAACGTGATTATGGACAGGCCATGCATATATATAACCTGAGAGAAATAGCAGCTAGGAATAAAGACTTTTTATGGGCAAAGATCATAAAACCAGAACCAACATTTTTAGGGGATTCAATCCCTGTTTTCGGTGATGGCAAAGCCACGGATGATAAGTAGGTTTATTTGTTTAATTTGGACGAACTATTCTCTTAGAAAGCTGGGGGCTTATTTACAGCCTCTAGCTTTTTACATTTAATCTGCCTAGTAATAATTCATGTGTTTACTGCAAGGGAGTATAGAAGCACCTGTTCAACACGAAATAGGATGTGTCCCTTTATAATTGAAATTTTGATTAGAAAAATAGAGGATTATAATAAAATTCGGCGAATTTGAATTATCAGAATATGAATAGCAATTCATATATAGTTAGAGGAATTTTATTTTAGACTTCATTCTTACAGTCTCAAGAAAGGTGGAAAGAAAAATATGGATTGGAAAACTGTTAAACTAGAAATCATGGACACTGGAGTTGCAGTACTTACATTGAATCGACCTGACACAATGAATTCAGTCAATGACCAACTTTGTTCAGATGTTCAGGCTGCTTGTAAGGAGGCATCTGAAAATGATGCGGTAAAGATCATAGTTATTACTGGAGCGGGCAAGGGGTGGTCTAGCGGGGGAGATATTTCTATGCTCGCTAAAATAAAAGACCCTATCAGCGCTAAGGAGACTTATGATGCGTCAGGCGCACTTGTAACAGCGATCTATGAAATGAAAAAACCGGTCATAGCGGCACTTAATGGAGTGGTAGCAGGTGCTTCCGTAGCCGCATGTATGGCTTGTGACTTGATTATTGCCTCTGAAAAAGCGCGTATTGGTTTTACCTTTATGCAATTGGCATTTTGTCCGGATAGTGGTGCCTCGCATTTTCTAATTCAGAAAGTAGGCTATCATAAAGCTCTGGAATTACTGTGGTTCGGTAAAATCATTAATGCCGAGGAAGCAGAAAAGTTGGGATTAATAAACAAGGTGGTCCCGCATGAAGAGTGCTTGCCTGAAGCTATAAGATGGGCAGAAAGGTTAGCTTTGCAACCATTAATGGCAGTAAGTCTGGATAAGAAATTATTGCGCGAGGCCGGCAAAAATGATTATTATCAACAGACTGAGTTGGAGGCAATGTATCAAGTTCTGACTTGGTCTTCCGAGGATTTTAAAGAAGGCTGTGCGGCATTTGCCGAGAAACGAAAACCCGTGTTTAAGAATAGATAGCATAGCAAACTTGAAAAGCAGATTGATTTAATGGACTCATTTATGAACTAATCCCTAGATAGTGTAAGGACCCGCAAAACTACAGTTGCCCATTAATTATGGGTAACTGTAGTTTTGCGGGTCCTTAATTATTTAATCATACTAAGTAGAAAGGGCTATGGAATCCAATCGATGTTTTAAGTTGTGCAAAGAGTGGGAAGAGTATCGGGATTTACTTTAGGGGAAGTTAAGGGTATATTTAGGTTCGAGCGTATGTCATAGGATATCAAGGAGGAAAACATGAAAGTAACTGATTTAACGCATATAATTTATTCGAGTATGCCTGTTTTCCCAGGAACTGAAGGACCACTCTTTCAGAAAGCAAACACGATAGAAAAGGATGGTTTTCAAGAGGTAAAAATCACAATGTACTCCCATACAGGTACACATATAGACGCACCAGCACACATGCTCCAGAATGGATTGTATTTAGATGATTTCGAAATTGATAAGTTTATTGGGAAAGGTGTTATTCTTGACTTTTCAGATTCCAAAGAATCATCAATAGAACTTGATAGTTTAAGATCCTATGAAGAAAAAATAAAGAATGCAGAATTTATTATATTAAAAACAGGATGGAGTAATTATTGGGGAGACGAAAAATACTATGCAGATTTTCCTGCTTTAAGTGAAGAAGCCGCCAAATGGTTAGCCCGATTTAAGTTAAAGGGAATTGGTATAGATGCAATTTCAATTGATAATATGAATACAGAGACATTTCCAGTTCACAAAATATTCTTGGCGGAAAACATCCTAATTATTGAAAACCTTACGAACTTAGAATCAATTATGGAAGAAGCCTTTATTTTAAGTATCATGCCGCTGAAAAACAAAGCTGCAGATGGTTCACCAGTTCGAGCATTTTGTATCGAAGACGAAGTTTAAGTTATTAGGGATAACTCAAAATTAACATAATATAACTTAGATGTTCATAGGAGGATATAAACCTTTATTTTACAAGTGCATAGTAGAGATAAGTATTCACCTTCCTGGAGATTTTAAATTTAGATCTAAATTTAAAATCAAAGGGGGGTGATCTTTTGTGTTTAACCGATTCTTAGCTTTCCCCATAACTTTAATTCTCGTTTTTGGGTTTTCTGCCCAAGTTCGAGCAGAAGATACAATTACGCTCAGCCAAACAGGTGATGTCAAACAAAAAACGGATTTTGTAGATATCCAGCAAATAATACCTAATATAGAGTTAGATATAAAGTATGCGACCACTGACAATTTTACTCATTCGAAACTTTATGATAGTCCACAAGCGCTTCTCCGCCAAGGGACCGCCGAGAAACTTAAAAAGGTTGCCGACGAAGTAGGAGAAAAGGGATATCGATTAAAGATTTGGGATGCTTACAGGAGTCCTGATGCCCAGTTTGCGATGTGGAAGCTTATACCGGATCGACGGTATATCGCAGACCCATATAAGGGCTATTCTAACCATTCTCGAGGGTCTGCAGTTGATTTGACCTTGGTGGACAAACAGGGTAATGAGCTTCCCATGCCTACGAGCTTTGACAATTTTACGGAAGAAGCAGCTCGGTCCAATAAGAATGCAAAATACTTACGAGAAGCTATGGTGAAACATGGATTTAAGCCTTTGGCGACGGAATGGTGGCATTTTGACGATAAAGATGCCTATCAACCTGCTAAGGCAGTTAAGGTTTCACCAGTCTTGCCAAAAGAGGCTGTTATTACTATTAGCGCAATAGGAGATGTTACCCTGGGCCAAGATGAACGTTTTCTATATGAAGGAAGTTTCAATCAGTATTACAACCTAAAAGGACCTGAATATTTTTTCTCAGGAGTCAAGAAAATCTTGAGTGAGGATGATCTGACGATTGCTAATTTAGAAGGGACACTGACTGAGGCAACCGAAAAACCCAATAAGAGTTCACAAGGAAGTAGGGCGTTCTTCTTTAAAGGAAATCCGTATTATACAGCTATCTTGAAGGATGGAAGCATTGAGGCTGTAAACCTCGCAAATAATCATTATATGGATTTTTTAAGCAGAGGGTTCATGGACACTTTATCAACCTTGGATCATGCGGGGATATCTTGCTTCGGGGATCAAAAAGTTGTAATCTTTGATAAAAAAGGTGTGAAAATTGGATTGGTAGGAGTTAATACTTTAGGGCCATTAGAAGAAGGAGTTGACTCTGAAAACCTGATATCTGAGTTAAAAGTTAACATAGAGGCTTTACGTGAAAAAACTTCTCTAATAATAGTAAGTTTTCATTGGGGGATAGAAAATAAATACAACCCAACCGAAGAACAACGTAAACTTGGCCGATTGGCGATCGACCAAGGGGCAGATTTAGTACTTGGTCATCATCCCCACGTTATTCAACCATACGAAATATATAAAGGTAAATGTATAGTCTATAGTCTGGGAAACTTTGTATTTGGGGGCAATTCAAATCCATGGTATAAAGACACGGAAATATTTCAGCAACAGTATAGCTTTGTAAATGATAAACTAGTCGAAATAAGTTCACCAGACATTATACCATGTCGTTTAACGTCTAGTTTCAAGCCAGAACCGTTAAAATAAAAACTGTCGGGTTGCAAAAAGGCTCCTCATTCACATGCTGTGAATAAAGGAGCCTTTTTAACTATAAATATCTTCGGTTATAAGTGAATTATTTTAGAGGAAGATTCTTAAGTCTGCTGTTATTCGTTGCAATAATATAGACTGCAGCAGCCCAAATTAAAGCTACGATAATCGTTCCGGCATTGAAGAACCCTTTTTGGGCTGTATAGAGGATGGAATATCCGAGTGCTCCTGGGAGTAAAGCATAATATGAGAATACTACTAATGTCTTACGAATAATATAGCCTTCTTTTCCGAGGAGACCAACAACTGCTGAAGCAGCGACAACATTGTGTACGCAGATAACATTACCAGCTGCACCACCAATGGCTTGAAGTGCCACAATCCAAGTAGGGTCAACCCCAATTCGCTCTCCAACACCGAACTGGAACAAGGAGAACATCATGTTGGAAACCGTGTTACTTCCGGCTACGAAAGCACCAAGACCACCAATTAAAGGAGCAAAGATCGGCCATGCAGATCCTGCTAACCCAGCAACAGCATCAGCGAGGACAATCGGCATACTATCGAGACCAGCTGCGCCTCCTTTTGAATTCATGAACACTTGAACCATAGGGACGGTGAAAATAAGAGCCGAACCGGCACCGAGCATTGTTTTTGCGGAGCCTTTCCATGCTCTGGCATAGGCTACCCCATTCATCTTATGCATAAAGAATGTAATGAGGGAGACTGCGATAAAGACCGTACCTGGTAAATACAGAGGTTGGAAGGAGGCTGTGATACCTGTTCCGAAAATTTTCGGCCAAACAACATTCCAACTCTTGACCCAACCTAAGAAGGGTAAGAAACTGAGCCGAGTGAGAACAAGGAACAAACCTACGAGTACATAAGGCATCCAAGCCATAAGGCCACTCATCTTAGTCTTAGCGGAGATATCCTTAATTTCAATCGAACCAGTCCAAGATGGATCCCAGTTTTCTTTTGGTTCGAAATCCCAAGCTTCTCCTTTAGGCATGAGGAAACCTTTTTTAGCAGCAGTTACAACAATTGCCAGACCTGTTAATCCACCGATCATGGAAGGGAATTCAGGTCCGAGTAATTTAGCAACGGTAAGGTAAGGTATTGTCATCGAGAACGCTGAAAAGAGTGCGAATTTCCAAATCTTGAGGCCTTCACTAAAGGATTTGTTTTTACCAAAGTAACGAGTCATGAAAGCAACAACGAAGAGAGGAATAAAGGCACCTGCCACAAAATGTAGCATAGCGACTTTGGCCGCGATGGCAAATCCGACGAAAGCATTCCAGTCGGTATAGCCTAAAGATTGAGCATAAGCTTGTAATTCAGGAGTTTTGAGACCTGTTCCGACTCCTACGAGCATGGGCGTTCCAACAGCACCGAAAGATACGGGAGTACTTTGAATCATCATTCCAGCGACGACGGCAGCCATAGCTGGGAAGCCGAGTCCAACCATCAAAGGAACAGCCACTGCAGCAGGAGTACCGAATCCTGATGCACCCTCAATAAAGGATCCAAAGAGCCAAGCGACAATGATAACTTGAATTCTTCGGTCGGCGGTGATTCCAGTGAAGCCTCTCCGAATGGCTTGGATTGCTCCACTTTCTTGTAATGTATTTAATAGAAGAATAGCACCAAAAATAATATATAAGAGTGTACCAGCAGTAATAATACCATTAACAGTTGCAGCACCTACTTGGTTGCCGGGGACTTTCCAAACAAAAAGTGCGAGAACAACAGCAGTTACAAATGAGAGGGGCATTGCTTTACTTGCAGGCCATCTCAACCCGACAAGGAAAACTGCTACAACCGCTATAGGGAGTAGTGAAAGAATGGCTAATAATCCTGTGCTCATCTAGAAACCTCCTCAATAATTTTATTGATAAATTAATATAATTCCTTATTGCATAATTCTTACATAACCAACCCCTTTCCTAATAGGAACCTCCTTCAAATGGTAGAATGGTTTACCTATCATACCACACTGTTAAAAAAATTAAACTAAGAACCTATTCATATATTATACTAAATGAAAAATATTTTCAATAAATTGAGTTTATTTTCACTAATAAATAATTCTATATAATAGTATAAGTGTTTTGAAAATAATTTGCCTTCATACTACAGATACTTTGAAAGATTCTGAATCTTATTTTGAAACAAATAAAAATAAAAGAATCTGTAATATAAGTTAAAGTAGAGGTTACAAGTTAAGGAGCTTATTGAATTGCTAGCCTAAAAAATGCGGCGGAGCCTCTAATGTTTTAGAAACCTTTGTATATAAGATGTTGTTTCCTGCAATGTTCTTAATTCACTGATTTCATTTTAGAAAGACTATAGGATCGATATTTTTAAAAAATCAAATTTCACCAAAACATAACTATTTCTCCTCGAAGGAAGCTATAGTTAGTGAGTTTTTTCAAAGAATGAGTAGTGAGTATGTGGATTTAGTACTGACAGCTTTAGAAAAACAACCGAATACCCGCCTGAAAATCTTTGAAATGTTTCGCCAGCAGTTTGAGTGGAATGCTCAATACAGGGACCTTTTGCGGGTTTACTTTGTTTATCAGTTTCAATCCATGCTAAAGGCAGAGACTTACCAAGGAAGCGGTTTAGATATTGTTTTGGCACAAATCATTAGGTACGGACAAGAAAATGGTGAAGTCCGCAAGGATATGCCAACTGAGTATCTTGCCAAACATCTAGAAATGATGTACATATTGGAATTCTTAGTTTGGTTATTGGAACCTGAAACTTGGGATGCTGAGAAGAATCTTGGCGCGATGGTCGACTTGTTTATGCACGGCGTAGAAAATAAAAGAGAGTGAGGAACAAATCATGAAGGTGATGTTGATTCAACCTCCCAGCAGTACTTCCTTTATGGACAAAGTATATATGTATGAACCCCTTGGATTGGAGTACCTTGGGGCAGGCCTTAAAGAAGATGGTCATGAGGTTTTGCTTTTGGATGCTCGAATAGAACCTGACATTGAAGTCGTTTTTCGGTCCTTTCAGCCGGACATCGTAGGAATAACAGGCTATACTAGCCACTTAACCATCATTAAAAATATGGCTATTCGGTTTAAAGAGATCAACTCGGAGGTATATATTATTATTGGGGGGCATCATGCCACAGTAAGGCCTAAGGATTATAATGTTGAAGGGATTGATTTAGTAGTAGTAGGAGAAGGGGTTTTCACCCTTCGAGAGGTTATTAAACATCGGCAGCTGCAACAATCACTAGATGATATACCGGGCTTGGCGATCCCTGGAATTGAAATGAAGTTTACCAAGGATCGCCCCTATACGAACCTCGACGACTTGCCTTTTCCTGATCGTTCACTTACTGCCCAATATAGGGAATTATATTTTAGCGATTGGATGAAACCCTTAGCCTCAATTCGGACATCTTTGGGATGTTTTGGTCGGTGCAATTTTTGTGCACTCTGGTCGATTACTGGAGGTAAGTATTTACAACGTCAACCGGAAAGAATCGTCGAAGAGTTACAAAACATTCAAGAAGATTACGTTTTCTTCTGTGACGATGAATCCATGTGCGATACTCGAAGAATGGATAATTTGGCCGATTTAATCCGAGAGTCAGGAATACGAAAAAAGTATTTTCTTTATGGCCGTGTCGATACAATTGTCAAGAACCCAGACCTTTTTGCCAAATGGAAAGAAATTGGTTTAACACAAGTTTTTGTAGGCTTTGAAAGCTTTTCAGATACTCGGCTTAAGGAATTAAATAAAGAAATCACTGTAGAACAACAAAAACAAGCGGTTAAGATTTTAAACGATCTTAAAGTAGATATCTATGCAGCGTTTGTGATCGATCCATCCTTCACCCGTCAAGAATTCAACCAATTAATCGACTATGTCACAAAGCTCAATGTATCCTATGCTGCCCTTTCAATTCTTACTCCCTTACCAGGAACGAAGCTATTTGAGCAAACCGAACATCAGCTTATAGCGAAAGACCCTGAATTCTTTGACTTTATGCATACCGTCTTGCCAACGACCTTGCCCTTAGAAGAGTTCTACAGTGAATATGCCAGGACAATTATGAAATCCACTCCTACTCTGCGCTATCTTAAATACATTTCGAAATTCAACTGGAAGAGAAGGTTGCCAATCATGAAGGATCTCCTAGGTGTTGTGAAAGACGTTCGCGAAGGTTATAAGTGGCATCTATCTTAACTTTGTTTTCGAAAAATAGTTTTCTTAAGAAAGTTAGTAAATGAGAATGAGTACAAATTTATGATGCATAAGACTAACAGAGGATAGTGCATCAGGTAATTTCATACTTGAAAGGTAATGAAGTAGTAGATCTAAATAATAAAACTTGCAGGAGGCGGTTGCGACGAATCGTTTGGTTCTAATCTTATTTGGAATTTCAGTATTCTTTTCGGGCCTAACCTATCTTTTAGGGCGAGTATCACCACGAATAAAGAGTGTCAAATATTTACCGGCCCTACTGTGCTTACTCGGTGGTATGTATTATCTGTACTTGGCTAAGACTGTGCATAGTGGAGCTGGTTTTGAGGATCTTGCAAATGTGGTCATGTCAATGATGTTTCTGATAGGCTTTGCTTCGGGGGCAGTTACGGGTTTAATTCTAGATATTTCTCCTAAGTTTAAATCATAGGCTTGATAATTTTATATAAAAATATCTTAAAAACCTCTTTACATTGACGTTGCGTAAAGGTGTATAGTTCATTTCAGGAGGTGATCACGTGGAATACACGGTGCAAAAATTAAGTCGTTTGGCAGGCGTCAGCACTCGTACTCTGAGATATTATGATGAGATAGGAATTCTTAAGCCGGCGAGAATTAATTCATCAAGGTATCGCATTTATGGCCAAGCTGAAGTTGATCGTTTACAACAGATTCTTTTTTATCGAGAGTTAGGTGTAGGCTTGCCGAGTATTAAAGATATAGTAACGGCCCCTTCTTTCGACGGAACAAAAGCACTGAGAGAACATCGTGAAAAACTTCTTGAAAAAAGAGAGCAGTTGGATGCGTTGATTGCCAATGTTGACAAAACCATTGCGCTAACTGAAGGAGGAATTACCATGTCGGATAAAGAAAAGTTTGAAGGCTTTAAGCAAAAGCTCGTGGATGACAATGAAGCAAAGTATGGCAAGGAAATCCGCGAAAAATATGGGGATGAGACGGTTAATAAGTCTAATCAAAAAATGAAAGAGATGGCTCAAGAACAATACGACGAAATGACGAAGCTTGCTACAGAGGTTAACGACACCCTTTACGCTGCGTTTAAAACAGGCGATCCGGCTGGAGAGCTCGCTCAAAAAACTGCAGATCTCCATCGTCAGTGGCTATGCCATTCTTGGGATAGCTATTCAAAAGAAGCCCATGCTGGACTTGCCCAAATGTATGTAGATGATCCGAGATTTACGGCATACTATGACGAGAAGCAACCGGGCGCTGCAGAATTTCTAAGAGATGCCATCTTCATTTATACGGGAAAGAAATAAGCTGAACGAACTGCAAGTTAAAGGCTACGCATAAATGCGTAGCCGTTTTTTATCTTAAGAAAGTTACATACTTCTGGATCACGACACCTTGCCATCCATGGCGGTGTTACAACCTCGAACATCCAAGCAAATTCTTTTTAGTTAAGGAAAATCTAATAATTGGTTTTCAAATACTTAAAGTCCCATATTAACATGGAACAAGAGAGATCACGTGAAAGGACGAAATAAATAAATGATGATCATAAAAATTTTTTAGGGAAGATTTCCGCTTGGGGTCCTCCTGTTCGAGTCAGGGGCATCGCCAATTGCTTAACGTCAACCAATTTTTCTTTTGCTAGAAGGGTTGCTGAGGATTCGATTTTTTAGAATTATCTTGACTTAGTATCTCAAATAGTTTAGCCTATAGTAGTATTGGTTAAGAAAGGGTGACTATTAAAAAAATGCGCTACTAATTCTTGTTCACACAAAGATTCTTGTTAATATGACGAGTAATTTTTTCGGATAGGATTAGTATGAGCATTTTTAATAGATAATTGGGTTGCTTTGAGGAAAGGTTTTTGGCCTTTTCGTGCTATGCCGTGTTAAGGGTAGGCAACTCACTTCAATTATTAAGGTGTTTCTGCCTCCTGTCCAAAAATGGATAGGGGGCTTTTATGTTAAATTTAATCCGTAATCGGTTAGTGCAAGCGATTTTAGGATCTGTGTTATTTTTACAAATTGGAATCTGGGTGCGTAATTTTGCTGTGTTACTCTTTGTCATGGAACAAACGAATGGGGATGCGTTTGCCATCTCTATGATTTCCGTGGCAGAATATGCGCCGATGTTGATTTTCTCGTTTATCGGCGGAACCTTTGCGGACCGTTGGCGTCCTAAGAGAACAATGATCTGGTGTGATGTTCTCAGTGCAGTGTCAGTGTTTGCTGTTTTGCTCACCTTGGTATTGGGTACTTGGAAAGCCGTTTTTTTCACGACAATCATTTCGGCAATCTTATCCCAGTTTTCTATGCCTTCAGGTATGAAGCTGATAAAGGAAAATCTGCCAGCCGAGCAAATACAACCAGTAATGTCAATTTATCAGACGATCTTTACTATCTTTATGATTCTTGGACCAATTCTTGGCACCTTTGTCTATCAGAAGTTTGGAATTATGATCTCCATTGGTGTAATGGGCCTGGCCTTTTTACTATCGGCGGGTACCTTGACATTTCTGCCTCCAGATCGTATGAACGTAGTAGAAAAGACCGGCACAACCCTTCGTCAGGAAATGATGGAAGGAATTCGATATGTATTGGGGAAGAAAATCTTGACACTCTTAGGCTTGTGCTTTTTGGCTGCTGGCTTGGGAGGGGGACTTGTTCAACCTTTAGGAATCTTTCTGGTCACAGAACGGCTTGGCTTGCCAAAAGAGAGTTTGCAATGGCTCTTGACCTTTAACGGAATAGGGATGCTTATAGGTGGAATCATCGTTATGATTTTTGCTAAAGCCATTGCTCCACAAAAACTCTTGGCCTTCGGGATGTTCATCGCTGCAATCTGTATAGCAATTAGTGGACTTTCGACGATCCCATGGTTGACATATCTAATAAATTTATTCATGGGACTAGTGCTTCCGTGCATTATGATCGGAATTAACATGATGATGATGCAAAATTCCGAAAGTCAGTTTATTGGCCGAGTGAATGGGATTCTGATGCCCTTGTATACCGGAGCTATGGTTTTGTCGATGAGTGTAGCAGGACTGCTTAAAGAAACCTTTTCTTTAGTTGCTATGTATGAAGCAGCAGGAGTACTATATATTATTGGATTGTTGTTTCTGTTGCCGTTATTTAAAATGGAGGGTGATAAACCTCATTTTGAACGTGGATGAAAGATTCTTAGAAGGAGAGCCCGCATGGACCTGCTTAAAATGCCTGGCGTTGTTTATTGTGAATTTAAGAAAAAATCATATATTATCCGGCAAGGGGAAAAGGTTGACTCGATATATTATTTAGTCAGTGGTACCTGCTATCGGACAGCCATCACAGAAAAAGGGGACGAAATCATTTATGGTGTTAAAGAATCAAATAATAACCTGATTTACTCTTTATTGGGGGTCCTAGTTTTATATAGTGATGGAATTAGCACGAATCAATTTGTTGCTAGAAGCAATTGTTGTTGCTATAAGATTCCTAAAGAAGTATTTTTCCAATATGTACAAGATAAACCCGAAATTTTAACTCAAATGCTATATATGGCCATGTGGGAGCTGCGAGAATTAGCAGGCTCCTTTCAAGCTAGGCAAGAAGGCAAGGTTGCCAATCGCCTATGTAATCTTTTGTTGAAGAATGCTCAAACTAACCAAGGAAAACGATTGATTGATAAAGGGTATAGTAATTCGGAAATTAGCCGATTCTTAGGTATCCATAAAGTTACGGTGGCACGAATTCTAAGAGTATTAAAGGAGGAAGGTATTATAGATAAACAAAAAGAAGGTATTATCATCCTGGATGAAAAACGATTGGAAAACTACGCGAAAGCTGAAAAGATGATGGATTACTAGAATTATTGCCTATTACTAACAGATCTTCGAATATATAGAAGCTATGGAGTTTAAATTCCATAGCTTCTATCGATTTTTCCACCTTAATATCCAACTCAGACTTTGGGCAATCCGCTAAGGATGGGCAGCCGGTATGAGGATGGAAATTTCAAAGAGGGGCCAAATGTTGCACCGGTGCAACATTTGGTTTTAACTCCAGGTGCACGGTTTTAGACGCCAAAGGCTGTTTTTTCATGCACATTATTTATTAAAGACACTACCCGTAAACCCTTGCAAAATCTAGACTTTTCGATAAATCAGCAAGCCCTAGTTATAGCCATAAATCCTTAAGACGCAAATCTCTTTTATACGGTTCTTATAGAAAATTTGTCTTTCGAGGTAGCAATGGGTGTTGTAGTATTGGAGTCATAATCTCTAAGTTAGATGTCTGAAATATTATTTGACTGGTCGTTGGGAATAGAATAAAAACGTTAACATAGGTTATCGTTTTTATTTAGGTTTTGCTGGTAAGATTGGCTTAACTGATAGATGGTATTAGTAATACTGATAGTTTGGAGGGCGGGATTTTCATAGAGAGATTGTATCGAATTAGCGAAGAAGGATATTAACTACAGTATAATTTATATTTTTTGCAAAAGGATGTGATTAAAATTACAAGTACAAATGCAAAGCCTAAAAAAACAAACAATATTCTATATTATGTCCACTGTGTGATTGGTATTATTATAATGTTCGGTTTTGGGATGTTAGAGCCCTTTACTCCGGTGACTCCAGTAGGCATGCAAGTCTTAGGGATCTTTATCGGTGTAATTTATTTGTGGTCTTTTGTCGGTATCTTATGGCCCAGCTTATTAGGTTTGATTGCATTAGGAGTATCTGATTATGCAACTATGCCAGAGGTTCTACTTAAATCCTTTGGTGATACGGTCCCTATCTTAGTGTTTTTCGCTATGATCCTCTTTGGCGCAATTCAGCACCACGGTATTACAAATTATATTAGCAGATGGTTTTTAACCAGAAAAGTTATCAATGGAAGGCCTGTCGTATTTAGCTTTATCTTTATATATACTACTTATGTTTTGGCAGCTCTTTCAGCTAATATTTTGCCAGCCTTGCTTTTGATGTGGGCGATTCTTTATGGCGTACTTGAAAATGTTGGTTATAAGAAGGGTGACGCATACGCTTCAATTATGGTTATTGGTACTATGTTTGGGGCTATCTCAGGTCAAGCTGCGAAACCATTTACTGGGTCAGCCCTAATGGTTGTAGCCTCTTTTGAAAAGGTGTCTAAAATGAAGCTCGATTATTTGCCTTATATGCTATTTGGTTTAGTTATGTCCACCTTGGCCATTATAGTATTTAGCTTATTGATTAAATTTGTATTCAAACCGGATATGAGCAGAATTGCTAATATTAATACAGAGCAATTTGAGAAAGAAAAGCTACCAGCAATGGATTTGCGACAAAAAATATTATTTGGATGTTTGTTTGGTTACCTAGGATTAATTCTCTTGCCAAGTATTTTACCCAAGACCATTAGCTTTGTTGCTTTAATCAATAAGATAGGGCCTTGGGGGGTTGTCATTGGGTTTATTGTAGGATTAAGTCTGTTTAAAATCAATAATAAACCAATTATCGATTTTAAAGAGATCACTGGGCGTTATGTTACTTGGGATGTCTATTTCTTGGTAGCAATGGCTATGGTTATCTCTGGTGCCTTAACTCAAGATGCGACGGGTATTAAGCCATTTTTAGTCGAAGTATTAAATCCCTTACTGGGAAATCGTTCGCCAATCGTCTTTACAACAATCCTCATCATCTTTTCGATGATAATTACTAATGTTGCCAACAATGGGGTAATGGGTGTCTTATTAATGCCCATTGTATACTCTTTCTCCTTACAAAATGGCACCAATCCGATGGCGGTCGCGACAGCACTAACCTTTGCCTTGCATATAGCAATTTTGACACCAGCCGCTTCTCCTTATGCAGCTATTTTATATGGCAACAAAGATTGGGTGGAAGCGAAGGATGTTAGTAAATATGGATCGATTATTGTTGTCACCATGCTCGCGTTATATGTAATTGTAGGTTTTCCACTATCAAATTTCATTTTTTAGTATTTAAGTCAAACGAAATTTTAAGGAGCGATTACTTATGACAGTGAAATTTAAAGAGTTCGAACACATCATTAGCGAGCAGTTTCGCACTGAAGAAGCTTTCTTAGCGGAATACCAAAAAGGAGACTACTCCTTTAGTAACCCTTATGTCAAGCTAAATCCTTATCTCATTGCACCATTAACAGCTCTTATTATGTTCAAAACACCAGAGCCTACAGATGTAACCATTACGGTTAAAGGAAAAGAAACTGCTGGAGATATCACCTTTGAAATCAAAACAGCTACTGAGCATATGATTCCTGTCTATGGCCTTTATGCAGATTATGCGAACCAAGTGGAGTTAGTTTTGACTAATGGGGAGAAAACCGTTGTAACAATTCAAACCGAAGCGGCGCCTGATTCAGTCAAATTGCCAAGCAAAATAGAAACCACCCCTGAATACTTCGGAGACAATATGATGTTTGTCAGTCCCACCTCTCCTGCAAGCACTGCTGCCTATGACTATAAAGGGGATGCTCGCTGGTATGGTACCCTAAATACGGCTTTCGATATTAAGCGGGTAAAAAACGGCCGCTTATTGCTGGGGACGCATCGTTTGGTTACCCCTCCTTACCATGTTACAGGTCTCTATGAAATGGGGATGATTGGTAAAATATATAAAGAATATCGACTTCCAAGTGGTTATCATCATGACCAATTTGAAATGGAAGATGGCAATATCCTCATCTTAACTCAGGACTTACCCAGAGGGACTGTGGAGGATATGTGCGTCTTAGTAGATCGTAAAACTGGCCAGATTCTGAAAAGCTGGGATTACCAAAAAGTATTACCGCAAAATGTTGCGGGATCGGGGAGTCATTCCAGCCATGATTGGTTCCACAATAATGCGGTCTGGTATGACAAAAAGACAAATTCCTTAACGTTATCCGGACGCCATCAAGATGCCATCATTAACTTAGATTATGAGACAGGTGCTTTGAACTGGGTTATCGGTGACCCTCAAGGCTGGCCTCAAGAACTCGTGGATAAATACTTCTTTACTCCAGTAGGGGACGGTGAATTTGACTGGCAATATGAACAGCACGCTTGTGTCGTATTACCCGATGGAGATATTTTTGTCTTCGACAATGGACATTGGAGATCTAAGGTTAAGGAAAACTATGTGGCGGCCAAAGACAACTTCTCCCGTGGAGTAAGATATCGAATTGATACCGAAAGAATGGAAATTGAGCAAGTCTGGCAGTATGGTAAAGAGAGAGGCGCTGAATTCTTCTCGACGTACATTTGTAATGTGGAGTACTATGCTGAAGGTCACTATTTAGTGCACTCTGGAGGTATCGGTTACTTGAATGGCGAGCCTAGTAATAGGCCACCTGTACAGTATACAGGCAAAGATAAAGAAAATACGATCTTTAATTCCATTACTGTCGAGCTAAAAGATGATGTTGTAATGTACGAAATGCAAATACCGGCTAACTACTATCGTGCTGAAAAATTAAAGCTATATTGTGCTGAAGATGTCTTGACTCTCGGCAAAGGAGAATTACTGGGAACCCTAGGCGTGACTGAAGAGTTCTTAACGATCCCACCAGCCGAGGAAGCAGGCTTGGTTCCTCAGCTATACAATGTTAAAATCGGTCTCGAAGAAGATAGAGTTATATTTAAAGCAACCTTTGAGAAAGGTCAAATGGTTCTGCTTCAGTTCGAAGGAGATACAACTCAAAGTTACTTTGTCCCCACAACCAAACGCCCATTCTTAGCAATGTGTGTGGGTACGTTCCTCGAAAGCGATGATAGGGCCGTTGAATTCCCAGTCAGCAGAGAAGGGTTAACAGGTGAATTTAAAATTACCTTAATTATTGATGAGAATAAATTCGAAACTGGTCTAACTGTTCAACTCTAAGAGAACGGCTTTAATTGCTATGAAGTGCCTCTTTTCCTAACTCATAAGGGACTGAGGTACTTCTAAGTTTATGATCCATGTAGTTCGCAGACTTTAAAATTACTGACAGGAAAAGGGCGCAAAATATGTTAGCTTAGGCTATACCCTCCTTTTCCCTACGCTGTTAAAATAATATTTAGGCGATAATTTGCGGACGACCATATTATTTTTGGAGGGAAGACAATGATTCAGTATGATGTAGCAATCATCGGTGCGGGTCCGGCTGGAATGACCGCAGCTATATATGCAGCAAGAGCAAATTTGAAGGTATTACTTTTAGATAAATTGGCCCCAGGGGGGCAAATTGTTAATACCTTTGAAATCCAAAACTATACTGGAATGGGAACCATTAATGGCGCGGAATTAGCTATTAAAATGTTTGAACATACCCAAGAGTTGGAGGTTGCCTTTGATTATGGCACAGTAATAGACATTCAAGCAGAAGGCAACTTAAAAAAACTAATTTGTGAAGAAGGCCACTCTTATGAGGCTAAAGCTGTTATTATTGCCACTGGTACTAAGCCAAGAACTCTTGGGGTACCTGGTGAAGATAAGTTTACGGGAACGAGTATCAGCTGGTGCGCTATTTGTGATGGAGCACAGTATCATAACAAAAAGGTAATCGTCACCGGCGGTGGCAATTGTGCCGTTGAAGAAGCCCTCTATTTAGCAGGTTTGGCAGAGGAAGTGACCATTGTAACGTTATTTAATTTAACCGCTGACCCGGTAGCTTGTTCTAAATTAAGAGCAATGTCCAATGTCAGAATTTATGAGTTTTATGATATTCTTGAATTCTTGGGGGAAGACAAATTCGAGGGACTAAGGGCCAAATCGACGGTAACTAGTGAAGAGATCACCGTGCACGCAGACGGCGCTTTTGAATATATCGGGCTAGAACCGAAAGCGGAGGCGTTTAGAGGCTTAGGAATTTTAAATGAGCAAGGGTACATCGAGACGGATTCATACATGGCGACCAAAGCATCGGGTATTTATAGTGCAGGCGATATTACGAGTAAGCACATGAGACAGGTTATTACCGCGTGCAGTGATGGGGCTATTGCAGCACAAGCGGTTGCAAAATATATTGAAAACTTACACTGAACTCGTCCGCATAGTAGAAAGGAAATCTCGCTTAAAGAGAGCAGGAGTTTAATAGTTACTTAATTAAGCGTCGCTCCCACCATCGTATGTACCGTGGGTATATAGCAGTTCAACAGGAATTAATGCACTAATTTTGGAGTCAAAGAATCGTTCAAAAATGAAGGAGAGATAAGTAAAATGGCGGTTGCAGTCAGAGAAATTAACGGGGTGGAATTAGAGCAATTAATTGCTGAAGGTAAGGTTTTAGCTGATTTCTATTCAAAGGTTTGCGGACCTTGTAAAATGTTAAGCTTTGTTTTAAATGATGTTGCCAAAAATGTAGATAATGTAGAGATTGTAAAATTAGATTTTGACGAAAATAAAGAAACGGTAGAGAAATACGGTGTAGTGGGCTATCCGACATTGATTCTTTTCAACAATGGTCAGGAAGTAGAGCGGTTAAAAGGATTACAACAAAAACCAATTATCCAGCGAATGATTGAAAGATAATCCCAATTTTTGTGAACTGGTTCAGCTAAAGCTGAACATCGAGACTTCGGTGGGGGAGTCTACCTCCTTTGCGCCAAGTGTTCCTATTGGGAAAGGCGCTCGGCGATACTCTATCCTACGCCGGTAGGCATTCCTATTGGGACCACGGCTTCGGCGATACTCTCCACCGGAGACTATCGTCACTGAAGTAGAACAAGGAACACCCATTTAAAGTGGGAGTCTCGGAATTGGTAAATGAAATAACCCCTTGGGATTAATTGATATAATCACAAGGGGTTATTTCATTCTTCTTAATTAAAAAATATCGTGGATGTTAAGACCGAATTAGCTAACAGGACTTAAGAGAACGGTTACATTACTGGTAAAACAAGGTATAATATATTAAAGATACTTGTAACACATTAGTGCAGTCTTTTATACTAGTGTTACCCTTTCGATAGCGAATTAATTTGGAGGCATTAAAATGATTACTGAAATCTATCCCAATATTTTCAAAAACGAAATACCTCTCCCTAAAAATCCTTTAAAGGCTATCAACAGTTACGTCATTATATCTGATAACAAGAATTTGATTATAGATACAGGATTTAACACTGCAGAATGCCAAAGTGAGTTAATGCGCGGCCTAGAAGAGCTAAACATCGACCTAAATAAAACGGATCTCTTTATAACCCATATGCATACTGATCACTCAGGTCTGGCACCTATGCTTAGAAAGCAGGGAGTACATGCAATTTATTTTAGCAAGATTGATGGAGAAATTTTCAATCAAGCTTCCCAAAAGAATGTATTTTTTAAAGTTCTTAACAAACTATTAGGGTTTGAAAGCGAAAGCGTATCTAAGTTTGGCAAAGAGTTTGGGGTTAGAGAGACTGAGCTTCTTGAATTCAACCCATTATATGAAGGGGAAAAATTAGATATTGGAGATTATAGTTTCGAAGTAGTGGATATTCCAGGGCACACGCCAGGCCACATCGGTTTGTATGAGAAAAAGCATAAACTGTTTTTTTCAGGAGACCATATATTGGATGAAATAACCCCGAATATAACCTTTTGGGGATTCGAACAGGATATTTTAGCGACCTATTTCAAGAGCTTAAATAAGGTATTTGAGTATGAAATCGATTATTTGTTTACGGCTCATAGAACCATTATCAGGGATCATCGCAAAAGAATTACTGAGCTTCTGAGTCATCATGAAGAACGCCTCAATGAGATTAGGGGCATATTAAGAGATGGTGGAAAGACACCTGTTGAAATGGCAGCAACTATGCACTGGGATTTGAGTCATAAGAAATGGGCTGACTTCCCTTTTTCACAGAAATGGTTCGCTTCGGGAGAGGCATTATCTCACTTAGAGCATCTGGTACATATTGGAGTCGTCGAGCGGATAACTAAAGCAGAGGCGCTCCTTTACGAACTTAAATAATAAATCGCCATTCATTGAGAGGTAAACCGATACTCTCGATACTAAGATAGCAGTTAACGGTGTTTGGCTAATGAGATGGAGACTGGCATTTGTCGGTTTCCATTCTTAGTTTTAAAGGATATTAGCTGTAAATAGCGAAATAATATATTATTCTTAGTATAATGAAGAATTCTGTAGAAAAAAGGATCCGACTCGAGGAGGGAACAAGTTGAGGCCAGAGATTATTCAGAAACTTAGCGAAATTGTTGGAAAAGACAACTTATATACAGAGTTGGAAGATTTGTATTGTTATACCTACGACGCTTCATTTGTTAAGGCGGATTTTAAGAAGGATTTGGCGGGCGTAGCTGTGTATCCAAGTAACACCGAAGAAGTAGTACAGATAATCAAGCTGGCTAATCAAGAGATGATTCCGGTAGTTCCACGGGGGGCCGGAACAAATGTTAGCGGGGGAACTATTTCTGTAGGGGATTGTATTATCTTGGTTCTTAAAAGAATGAACAAAATACTTGAGATTGACGGCAAAAATTTAATTGCTGTGGTGGAACCCGGCGTCATTACTGGCCAGTTACAGTGCGAAGTTGAGCGAATAGGCCTGTTTTATCCCCCAGATCCCGCCAGCCAGGCCTTTTCAACAATGGGCGGCAATGTGGCCGAATGTGCAGGAGGACCGCGTGGCGTGAAATATGGAGTCACTCGAGACTATGTAATTGGGCTCGAGGTAGTACTTCCCACAGGGGAAGTTATTAATACCGGTGGAAGAACAATTAAAAATGTGACCGGGTATGATATGACAAAGTTATTTACCGGTTCAGAGGGGACCTTATGTGTCATAACTAAAATCATCGTTAAACTTATTCCGTTACCAGAAGCTAAGAGCACTATGATGGCAGTTTTTCCTGAGATTGTTCAAGCCTGTGAAACGGTATCAGAAATCATTGCCACGGGACTAGTTCCCTGTTCACTCGAATTGTTGGACAACATTTACATTAGAAATATTGAGGAATATGCTAAAGTTGGGCTGCCCACAGAGGCGGGTGCCGTGCTCTTAATCGAAGTTGATGGGGACTCGGAAATATTGGCGAAACAGATTGGAAAGATAGAAAAAATCTGCAGTAGATTAGGAGCAGTCCAGATCAGGGTTGCCAAGACTAAAGAGGAAGCAGAAGAATTGTGGCGCGCGCGCCGCTCGGCCTTCGCAGCCGTGTCGAGGTTAAGGCCGACCATTATCGGTGAAGATGCGACGGTTCCGCGCAGCAGTATTCCGGCAGCTGTGAACCGTATTCAAGAAATAGCGACTAAATATAACATTATTGTTGCGATACTGGGACATGCCGGAGATGGCAACTTGCATGCCACCATCCTTACTGATGAGACGGATCAGGAAGAGATGGCAAGGGTCGAAAAGGCTATCGACGAGATCTTTATAGCTACCGTAGAACTGGGTGGATCATTAAGCGGTGAGCATGGTATAGGGCGGGCGAAATCCAAATTCATTACAATTCAGACTGGGGAGGCTGGACTGGAAGTTCAACGTCAAATTAAACAAGCACTTGATCCTAATAATATCTTAAACCCTGGCGTAATGTTTGGAGCGTGATGAAATGGATCGTTCATTAGAGTCTTGGCAAAAAGAAGTTATCCGATGTATTCGTTGCGGTGCCTGCCAAAATGTCTGTCCTGTTTTTAAAGAGTTGCAGGCAGAATCCACAGTCGCCAGAGGGCGAGTTAAGCTCATTCGAGGAGTCATAAGTAAAGACTTAGATTTAACGGAGGGTTTTATTGACAAGATGTCGTTGTGCTTAATGTGCAAGGCCTGCGTTGTGAACTGTCCGAGTGGAGTGAAAGTTGACAAGCTAGTAGAAGCGGCCCGTAAGGAGATCGCAGAGAAGAAAGGACTTTCTCCGCTTAAGAATCTAATCTTTCGCTTAGTTTTGAAAAACCGTTGGGTATTTAACACGGGAATGAGGACCGGACGAATTTTTCAAGGCTTAGTCTTCCGCAAAGGGCCTAATGGGCAAGGAATGCTGCCAAGAATGTCCTTGGGAATAGACAAGAGAAGACTCCTTTCTCCTCTCGCTCAAAAACCGTTTAAAAGCATGTATCCCGAAGTGGTTAAAGTCCCTGAAGCAACCATGAGGGTATCTTTTTTTACGGGGTGCATGATCAACTATATTTATACAGATACCGGTCGGGCAGTTATCAACGTCCTTAATCAAAACGGAGTGGAAGTTGTAATTCCTTCTCTCCAAAACTGTTGTGGTACTCCTGTTCGGATTAATGGGGACTACGAAACTGCTAAAACAATGGCGAGGGCAAATATAGATGTTTTCCTGAAAGAAAAGGTTGATGCTGTTGTCGTGGCTTGTGGCACGTGTGGTTTAAGCCTGAAGGAAGAGTATGCTGAGTTACTTGAGGATGATCCGAGCTATGTTGAAAAGGCCAAGAAGCTTGGGTCCATGGTCAAGGATTTCACAGAACTGGTGGTTTCTTTGGAGGGATTTGAGGGCAAAATGGGTCGGTTACCAGTTAAGGTCACTTACCACGATCCTTGTCACCTCGTCAGAGGGTTGAAGGTTAAAGAACAACCCAGACAGATTATCAGAAGTATTCCTGGCGTGATTTTTGAAGAAATGACTAAAGTGGATACCTGCTGTGGCAGTGGGGGTTCTTTCAGCTTATATCACTACGAACTTTCGACTAAAATCAATGACCATAAAGTGGAATCTATTCATCAAACTGGGGCAGAGATATTGGCTACAGGGTGCTCTGCCTGTCGAATGCATATCGCGGACGGTCTGAATCGCCAAGGGAATCCAGTAAAGGTGATGCATACCGCGCAACTATTGGAAATGGCTTATCGGGCCAGAGAGAATCCGGCCCTGTAAAACATGATAAAGGTTAAGGGAGGAAAAACCTTGAATAGCTTTAAACTTGCCTATGGTAAAGAAATCTTGTCTTTTGAAGTACCATCTGCAGTAAAGATTCAGGAGATTGAAGCGAAAGCCAGTCAGCCAATAATAGATATAGAAGAGGCTGTGCGCCAGGCAGTGGCTCATCCCCTAGGCACGGTTCCCCTGATAGAGGTGGTGAAACCTGGAGACAAAGTGGTAATTGTGGTTAGCGACATTACTCGGCTTTGGGTTAGGGCGGATGTTCTTTTACCTATCTTACTGGATGTCCTAAATGAGGCTGGTGTTCCAGATAAGGATATCTCCATCGTCACGGCAACTGGTGATCATCGTTTGCAGACGGTTGAAGAACACACGGCCATTTGTGGTGCAAAGGTCTTGGATAGAGTTCCAATTTACGATCATGAGTGTAATGCCCCTGATTTAGTTGATTTAGGTTTATCCAAACAGGGCACCCCTATCAAAGTTAATCGTCGGGTATGGGAAGCGGACAAGGTAATACTTACCGGAGGAATAGCCTATCATTTGCTGGCAGGTTTTGGTGGCGGACGTAAGTCGATTGCTCCTGGAGTCTGTGGCTACGAAATGATCCAGAAAAACCATGCTTTGGCGCTTAAAGAAGCAGGGCCCTCAGGACTTAATCCAAACATTCAGACCGGAAAAATGGAAGGCAATCCAGTTGCAGAGGATATGTTAGAAATCGCTCGTCTAGTAGGCGTAGATTTCATCCTTAATGTCGTTGTCAACGAGAAGAAGGAGTTTGTCTATATTGCGGCGGGTGAGTTACATCAGGCTCATTTAGCGGGGTGCAGGGTTACTGAAGAAATCTTCGGCATTGAGATCAAAGAAAAAGCTGATTTGGTTATTGTTTCAAGCGGTGGGTATCCTAAAGATATTCAACTTTACCAATCAATTAAAGCCTTAGATAATGCTACTTACGCTGTGAAAGAGGGTGGCGTTATTATCCTGGTTAGTGAATGCTCAGATGGGATAGGTTCTCAACCTTTTCAGGATTATTTTAAATATGGCGAGGTAGAGGATATGAGTGCTAGGCTCCATGCTGATTTTACTATGCCTGGTTTTGTAAGTTTGAGAACAGCGAGCATTTGCCGAAAGACACCAGTTATTTTGATTAGTTCTCTACCAGAAGATGTGGTAAAACTGGTGAAGATGGTTCCCGCCCATTCTCCAGCAGAGGCATGGCAATTAGCGACCCAAATGCTTGGTCAGCAACCTGAATCCATCTATGTAATGCCTCACGGTGGAAATACCTTTCCGATTATGAGCTAGGGCATAATATTTCTAAATGGTATTGAATTTATGGTATAGGGGTGTTATTATCATATAAACCGTTGAAGGGGAAGTAAAACCGCATGACCAACCTCACAGAGAGTCGAGTAAGGTGGAAGCTCGGCAGGTAATGGAGCGGGTAAATGGGCCCCAGAGGGTGGAACGAAAAAGCTCAGGCTTTAGTAGTTACCAACGCAGAGCCAGCGTTATTGGGCTAAGGGTGTGTTGGCACTCTGCATGAGGGGATGCATTATTATTTGTGCATTAACTAAGGTGGTACCGCAGATTAACGTCTGTCCTTATTTTAAGGATAGACGTTTTATTTTTATCTTCACCGTTCTGTTTGTAAGAATAGAACATGCAGTTGCCAGAAATATTAAATTAGAAGAGAGGTATTATAATGAAAAAGCAATTGGCAAGAATGATGATTTCCGTAATAATGACCATAACCTTATTGATTTCTTTAACCGCCTGCTCACCAAGTAAAACTGAAACTCCCGATAAGACTTCAGCAAAGAAGACTATCGGTATCGTCCAAATTGTAGAACATCCCTCATTGAATACTATCAAAGAATCTATTGTCAATCAGTTACAGGAGAAAGGTTTTAAAGATGGTGAGACTATTTCAATAGATTATCAGAATGCCCAAGGTGATCAGTCTACGCTAAAGACAATCGTCACTAAATTTGTAAACAATAAATATGACCTTATCATCGCTATTGCTACACCCTCAGCACAGGCTGCTGTAAGTCAAACAAAGGATATTCCCGTGCTTTTCGCGGCTTGTGCTGATCCTTTGGGATCAGGAGTCGTGACTAATCTTGAAAAACCAGGCGGTAATGTAACGGGTACCTCAAATGCTGTTTCTGCTGAGAAAATAATGGAGTTGGCCAAGCGGATCACCCCGAATTTTGAAACCATTGGCGCATTATACAATTCAAGTGAAACCAATTCTCTATCTGTAATTAAGAATCTAAAAGAGTATGCTAGTAAAAATAATCTAACGATTATTGAATCGACCGTGACCAGTTCCGCTGATGTACAGCAGGCGGTCACATCTCTGGTAGGTAAAGTCGATGTTCTCTTCTCACCCAATGATAACACAGTTGCTTCTGCGATGCCTTTAGTAGCCCAAATTGCCAATAACGCCAAGCTGCCTGTATATGTGGCAGCCGATTCAATGGTTAAGGATGGGGGGCTGGCAACCTACGGTATAGACTATACTGTGCTTGGGAAAGAGACTGCCGACATGGCTGTAGAGATCTTAAATGGAAAGAACCCTGGGGATATTCCAGTCATGACCATGTCTGATATGCAGATTTATGCCAATAAAGACACAGCAAAGGCTATCGGAATTAATCTGCCGGATGATGTGTTAAAAGAGGCAGCTCAGATTTTCGGGAATTAAGGAAATTAAACTGCCTAAATAGTGGTGTAAAGAATAAGGGGCCTTCCAAACTTCAAGATGAAGCATGGAAGGCCTTTGCATTCAAATAATAATGCAATTGCTTCTTATACCAGCAAATACTTCGAACGCACTTCTTCATTTTCGGCTAACTCATCTACGGTACCTTCAAAGCGTACCTGTCCTCGTTCAAGAACATAACACCTATCGGCTAATTTTAAAGCAGATTTGAGGTTTTGTTCGGCTAAAAGAATCGATATCCCGGTTGAACGAAGCTGAATAATTTGTTCTTCCAATTCCTTTACGATTAAAGGCGCTAGACCTTCGGTAGGTTCATCTAAAATCAGAAGCTCTGGATTTCCAAGTAAGGCCCTGGCAATACTTAACATTTGCTGTTCTCCTCCGCTTAAGTTCCCACCCCGTCGGTTTTCTGTTCTTTTGAGTACAGGAAATAACTCGTGGACTTTGGCCAAATTCCAAACCCCTGTTTTGATGCCATCGGCAATCTCGAGATTTTCACGTACAGACAAGTCTGCAAAAATCCTGCGGTCATCAGGGACAAAGCTAATCCCTAATTTAACCATCCGCTTAGTAGGGGTTTTCGCAATGTCTTGTCCTTTAAAATAGATTTGTCCGGATTTTGGCTGGGTAATTCCAATAATACTCTTGAGAGTCGTTGTCTTTCCGACCCCGTTACGACCAAGTAAGGATACGACCTCTCCTTGATTGACCTTTAAAGATAAACCAAACAGAACATGGCTTAATCCGTAGTAGGTATGAATGTCTCTAACGTCTAACATCATCCAGTTTCCCCCAAATAGGCATTTTGCACAGATTTATCATTTCTGATGTCTTGTGGCAGACCTTGAGCAATTGTTTTACCTTGGTGAAGTACCATAATTTTTTGGGCAACATCAAAAACTAATTCCATATCGTGTTCAGTAAGCAGTATTGTAAGGCCTTTTTCACGAGATAAGTGCTTAATAAGATTGACAATTCTGCGGGTTTCTTCTGATGACATTCCAGCTGTAGGCTCATCTAATAGAAGGAGTTCAGGTTTGCTCCCCAAGGCAATGGCAATTTCTAGGACTTTTTGGTCCCCATAAGATAAAGCACTGCACGAACGATCTTTAAAATCAAACAATCCGAAACTGTCCAGAATTTCCAATGTCTCTTCAATAAAAAGTTTTTTTGCAGGTCTGAAAAAGTTTTGATCTAAGCGATGTTTAGCAATGACTGAAGCTTGCACATTTTCAAAAACCGTAAGACTTGAGAAAATATTGATCAATTGAAAGGACCTGGCCATTCCTCTATGGCAGATTTTATAGGGAGCCATACTCGTGATTTCTTTACCTTGAAATCGGATATGGCCGGAGTCCGCCTGCAAGTGTCCAGTTATTAAATTAAATAACGTGGATTTTCCTGCGCCATTAGGACCAATAACTGCTACAACTTCACCCTTTGGAACCAAAAGGTTAGCATCTGAAATGGCTTGAAATCCATCGAACGATTTCTTGAGCTGTTCAACCTGAAGCATATTAATATTCTCCTCTCTTATCCTGGCTTTTGTTATAAATCTCCATAAGATAACCAAGAATACCTTGAGGCAAGAACAATACCAGAAGGAGTAACAGCAGTCCAAGGACAAGAAGCCAGTACTCTGTGTACAGACCAACAACCATAGATAAAAGGACTAAAATACCTGCACCCAACATTGGACCCATAAAAACAGTGAGTCCACCCATTAAACACATAATCAGAACCTCTGCCGATTCGCTCCAAAATAAAAGAGAAGGGGCAACAGAGCGTTCAACTAAGACAAATAAGACACCTGCAATTCCTGCAAAGAATCCGGCAATTACAAAGGCTGTCAAGCGATGCCTTTTGACATTGACACCAACACTTTCAGAGCGAACAGGGTTATCACGAGTAGCAAGTAACATGAGTCCAAAAGGGGATTTGGTGATTATATATAGAATTATTAAAGAAATGACTAGAATTAAAAGAGTTGCATAATAGACAGAATTGATTGAGGTAAGGAATTCCGGAACAGGTATTGCATGAATTCCGTTATCTCCATTGGTTAGTGCATTCCAGCGGTAGACAATGGCCCAAACCAATTGACCTAGTGCCAGTGTAAGCATACCGAAATACAGGCCTCTTAAACGTACACAAAACCATCCGATTACAAAGGCTATGAGAGCAGCAACCAGGGGGGCGAGCAAGACGGCAATAGCAAATGGCCATGAAGTTTTGGTTGTAACGATCGCCACTGTATAGGCGCCCACTCCGAAAAAAACGCCATGGTGGAGATGAAGCAGTCCACCGTATCCCAGAACCAAATTCAAACTTGTGGCGAGTAAAGCCGTTGTAAAAACAGTGGCTAGCAAGTAGACATAATATTGGGTTAGAAACTCTGGGGCTAGCAAAAGAACTATAATGCCGACTGCTGCTATACCCAGGCCTAGATAGGTATTAAACTTTCCCTTCGGATTTTCAATTAACTTAAAATTATTCGTGGACATATCTGTGTTCCTTTCTCTACCAGGCAGATTTTAGTAAACCAGAAGGTCGTAGGATAAGCAGAACACCCGCTATAATATAAGGAATTATAATAGCAACTCCAGGGATAAATAATATCCCAAAGGCCTCCCCAACTCCCATAATAATTGAACTAATGAGTGCGCCCCATATATTGCCCAGGCCACCTACTACCACGATTAAGAAGGCATAAATGATAATACTGGCATCCATACCCATGGAGATGGTGGTTGTTGGAGCAATTAAAGCTCCCCCCAGACCGGCAAGCCACCCACCTAGCGCAAAAACCATGGCAAATACCTTGGTACTGTTAATACCTAAGACATCCACCATTTCGCGGTCCGTAGCTGTTGCACGACAAATCTTACCTAGATTAGTTTGGGATAAGAAGAACCACAAACCGAGTGCAACAACAGGTCCGACAACCAGCAAGAAAGCATTATACCAGGGAAGAGAAGCCCCCCATAGATTAAAGGAACCCCTTAAAGCTTCAGGAATATGCATAGATTTATATTCTGTTCCCCAAATTATTTTGACCAGATCCCCCGCGATAAGCACAAGAGAATAAGTCAATAGCATCTGTATTAAATGATCCCTGTTATAGATAAATCTGAGCAACCCGCGTTCGATCACCAAACTAATGAACATGACTGCGATAGGGGCAACCAGCAGGGCTAACCAAAAGCCATAAGGACCTTGCCCAAATAGAGTTGAGACTGAATAAGCAATAAATGCACCTACCATATAAAGTGCACCGTGAGCAAAATTAGTAATTCTTAGGACCCCAAAGATGAGAGTGAGTCCTGCAGAAACAATAAAGAAAATCATTCCGCGACTTAGTCCAATGAAAAACTGACTAGCGAGTGTAGCAAAATCCATGGGTTAATCTCCCCCGTCATTAATGATTGCATAAATGGACGGTACCTAGCAGCACCGCCCATTATTTATCCCGTTATTTCTTAATTAACAAACCCCATACTATTTTGACCGAGCCTTAAGGATTTGGTCAACAGAGGGCATAATTTCCTCGGAATTTAAGGTATGAAGGTCACCGCCTGTAAAGACGCCATTAACTTTGGCAACTACACCATAGGACATGGGAATAGCCACCTGATGATCCTCTTTTCGCAGGGTTGCTTTGCCGACCGGGGTATCAATCGTTAATCCTTCCATAGCGTCAATGATCTTTTCTTTATCTGTACTTCCGGCTTTAGCAATCGCTTCACCAAGGAACTTGCCGCCCATGTAACCATATAAGGCAAATGCAGCGGGTTCACGATTATATTCCTTCTTAAACGCTTCAGCAAAGGCCTTGTTTTCTGGTGTGTCCGGATAATTATACAGATAAGGATTAGTACCCATGACACCCTCTGGAGCTTGGTCTCCCAAGGGTCTCAGAGTGGAAGGATCGTAGCTGGTGTGTGCCCAGACTGGGATTTCCTTATTTAGCCCGGTTGCTTTGACTGCTTTCATAAAGGCTACCATATCTGCTCCCCCAGTACCAACTACCAGCACATCAGGTTTTGCGCTGCGGATAGCGTTAATATATGGAGTGAAGTCTGTTTCTCCAACGCGCCACCAAGATTCATCCATTTTCTGAACATCGGGTTTAAGTGTTGTCAAATTGGACCATAGGTTATTGATCAAAGAGTGACCATATTCATAATCACTTCCGGCTAACCAAACCTTTTTATAGGATGATTTGGAGAGTTGGGCGGCACCTGCTTTTCCTATGATCGCAGTATTTGGCAAAGTGCTAAATACATAACGATGTCCAGCTTCACCAGTGATTTTTTCACTCATTCCACCCCATACGATGAAGGGTACTTTGCTCTCTTTAGCATATTGTGAAACAGCTAGTGAGCCTGCACTATTCGTAGTTCCTGCCAGAAAATCGACTTGTTCACGCATTACGAGTTCTTTAGCCCAGCTTGTTGATTTATCCGGCTTGAATTCGTCGTCACGAGTAACAAATTCGATCTTTGGACCACCTTTATCGGCAAATTCTTTGACAGCTAATTTAAAACCGTCTAAAGAGTCACTGGCATATACAGCTGCACCGCCGGTATAAGTATCAATAATTCCAACTTTAACTGGTTTATCTTCTGTCTTAGCGGGTGAATTACTTCCACAACCTGAAGACATTAATGCTGTAATTAACAGCATGGACCCTAAGCGAATAAGTGATTTTTTCTTACCTACCATTCTAACCATTCTGTTTTCCCCTCAATCTTTATTTTTTGTGTAAATAATGAGTTTAGATCTTCTCTTTTTCTGAACTTTTCCTAGTTTATAAAAATAATTTTTCCGTCCTACCATACTTCCTTTCACTTAGGTTCTTCCTTTGAGCTTCATTTGCGATAGTTTATTTGAGAGAGACGTAAAAGAATATGTATGAATTATAACAGGTGAGTGTAGAACAGACAATACTTAATTTAATGTGTATTAAAACACTCTAATGGATAAAGTATCCAAAGTATCGGCTATTTTCATGCATCAGAAATCCAATTTTTAGTAGAGATCTTCTCTGCGTTGCTTCCAAACTGGCAGTGCATCCCTATATTCTTCAATCTGAGCAAAATCAAGATCAACTATCAGAACTCCCGGCTTTTCGTCCAACTGTGCAAGTATTTGGCCCCAAGGATTGACGGCTATGGAATGGCCGTAGGCAACATAGGAAGCCTCGGAATTGCGGGCTGGAGAAGTGCCCAGCATAAAGATCTGGTTATCTAGAGCACGGCTTCGAAATAATAATTCCCAGTGAGCCGGACCGGTGGTCATGTTAAAAGCAGCAGGAACAATGACAAGGAGTGCCCCTTCTTTAGCCATTTTCCTAGTTAATTCAGGAAAGCGAATATCATAGCATATTTCCACACCGAATTTACCCCACGGTGTTTCAAATATTGTAGTGGTATTTCCCGCAGACAGTACTTGTGACTCCGTAAACTCAATCCCATTCTTGACACATACATCGAATAGGTGTGCCTTGCGATGCTTGGCAATAATCTCACCCTTTGGATCAAATACAATGCTCGTATTGTAAAGGAGTTCACCGACCAATTCTGGAATAGATCCGCCAATGAGGAAAAGACCGTGGGTGCGAGCCAGGGCAGAGAGGTGGTTCACAGTTTCTCCAGAGAGTATATTTTCAGCATAGTTCCTAAAGCAATGGATATCGTACGGGCAATTGAACATTTCTGGCAAAACTGCCAATTGTGCCCCGGCAGATGCAGCCTCTTGCACCATGATTGCAGCTTGGGTAAGATTTTCTTGCTTATCGGCTTTAACAGGCAGTTGGCATAATGCAATCTTTAGCATAGATGAGTGCGCCTCCCCAGTATAGTATGGTTATTGATAATTGGAATTATAACTCTATCTAGTGTATATTATGAACTCGTCTCTCAATTCAAAACAGTAAGTGAAGATTTACCATGGAGTCAGTGTTGAGGGCTTGCAAATCGTATAGGATAAAACGAATGAAAACTGCAATTTATGTGATACTAATAATAAAATAAATAACAGGAGGATATAACAATGAAAAATGTAACTATGTTTTCCAACAATACCTGACCATATTGCACAGTAGCGAAGAAGTTTCTTTCGCAGAACAATATTCCTTTTGAGGAGAAGAATATCAGTACTGATCAGGAAGCTTTAAAAGAGTTGCAAAGCAGGAACATTAATAGTGTTCCCACTTTCTTGGTGGGGGATGAAACTGTTGTAGGTTTTAACAAGGAAAAGATACTTGCCCTTTTACATTGAATTCTCGTTGATAGGAAAAACCGCTGGGTACTTATAAAGCCCAGCGGTTTTAAATTATAAATTTGAAAAAGGTAATTTTGACTATCTGATTTTAAGTAACGAAGTTTCGATACGTTCTAAAGCTTTCTCGATATTCGCTACCGAGTTTGCATAGGAGAAACGGAGATATCCTTCACCGTATGATCCAAAGGCGGTGCCTCCCAGACAAGCAACTCCTGCATCGTACAAGAGGTGATCAGCTATTTCTTTTGTGTCTTTACCGAAGGATTTGAAATTAGGAAATACGTAAAATGACCCCTCAGGCAATAGACAGCTCACTCCGGAAATAGAGTTTAAGCCATTAACCATTATGTCACGGCGCCTCTTAAACTCCGCTACCATATTTTCGACTTCTTTTTGTGGTCCCGTGAGTGCTTCCTTTCCAGCCATTTGAGTAAATGCGGAAGTACAGGAATTAGAATTGACCATAAGTTGAGCAATTCGAGCCGCAATTTCAGGGTGCATTACCCCGTAACCCAATCTCCAACCCGTCATGGCATAGGTTTTTGAAAATCCGTCTAAGATAATGGTCCAATCCTTCATACCTGGCAACGAGGCAATAGAAAGAAGGGGAGTGTCACTATACACGATTCGATCGTATATCTCATCAGAAAGAACAAGTATATCTTTTCCCCTCACCAGGTCTGCAATCGCTTTAATGTCATCACTTGTGAGAACACCACCGGTAGGATTTCCTGGGGAATTAATAATAAGCATTTTAGTTTTTGGTGTAATTAACTGGGCTAGTTCATTAACATCTAATCGAAACTGATTTTCTTCTCGCAATGGGATAGGGACAGGTGTTCCTCCCACAAACCGAATTACGGATTCATATATCGGAAAGCCGGGATTCGGATAAATTACTTCATCGCCAGGATTCACAGTCGCCATGATGGAAAAAAACATAATCGGCTTTCCGCCTGGGACGATAACTACATCCTCAGCAGAGGCATCAACCTTTTTATGATTGCGAATGTATCCAGCTATTGTTTCTCTGACTTCTGGGATACCGGGAGCGGGAGTATAGTGTGTATATCCGCTGGTTAGGGCAAGGCAGGCGGCATCAATAATATTTTTAGGGGTGTCAAAATCGGGTTCGCCAATTTCTAGATGGACGACATCTTTACCCTCAGCTTCTAACTTTTTAGCTTTTGCCAATACTTCAAAAGCAGTTTCTGTACCAAGCAAAGACATTCTGTCTGCAAATACTTTTTTCATTTGAAACACCACTTCCCATGTGAATTTAGTTGAATTTTATTTTTTAAATACTTCTGGGTTTAAACAATTCGGAGGAAGTTCCCCTCTCATAGCCGCTAAAATATTGGTCACAGCGATGATCCCCATTTTGGTGCGGGTATCGATTGTGGCACTGGCAATATGAGGGCAAACGATAGCATTATCCAGTTCCAATAGTCCTTCAGTAAACTCAGGCTCGAATTCGTACACGTCAAGACCCGCTCCCCATATTTCCCCGGATTGCAGAGCCTTCACCAGTGCGGATTCATCCACTACTGGACCGCGGGAGGTATTTATTAAAATTGCAGTATTTTTCATTAGTTTAAACTCTTTTGTACTTATTAAATGAAAGGTCTCTGGGACAAGCGGAGTATGGATGGAAACAAAATCGGATTCTCTGAGAAGAGTTTCCAGACTGACGTATTGACCCTCGGTTTCTTTTTCGAAATCCGGATTAGCTGCAACGTCCGAATAGAGTACTTTCATATCAAAGGCTTTTGCCCTTTTAGCAAATGACAAACCAATTCTTCCAGCACCAATTACCCCAACGGTCTTGTTCATTACGTCCTGCCCTAAAAAAAGCATTGGACCCCAACCTTTATATTTTCCCATTCTGGAGTACTTATCTGATTCCACGACTCTTCGCGCCACAGAAAACAATAAAGCCCAAGCCATTTCTGCCGTTGTATCAGTAAGAACCCCCGGTGTGTTAGAGACCATAATGCCTCTTTCAGTAGCGGAGGGGATATCTATATTGTTGTAACCTACAGCATAGTTAGCAAAAATTTTGGCCCCTTTTGCGGCATCCATCACCTCAGCATCGATAGGATCAGTAAGCAAACTTATGATAGCATCTCTGCCCTTAACCTTCTCTAATAAAACGGATTTTTCTAGAACATGGCCCGATCGATTAACCTCCATGTCGCAATACTCTTCGAGCATATCGAGGGCCGGTTTAGGAATCTCATTGGTGACATAAACTTTCCATCTACTCATGTCTAACCTCCAATTATTATAGTCTAGTAGATTCTATACGAGTAGTAATCCCAAATGCAAGAGGTATTATGAATTTATTACGAAATTTATCGTATCATCTAAGAATTCTGCATCTTCAACTTTAGTTGAACGAGTTCACTAACTAGGTCTGTTAAAAGTGACAAAAAAGATATTTTTTTTCAGAAAAAAAGTTGGTCACATTATTTACTATTAGACAGTTAAATTTCTCTTCAAAACAATGATATAATTATCTAGTTACTGTGTTTTGAGGAGAGTTGCACTTGGATAATAATAGTTTGTTTATAGTAATTTCATTAGTGTCTGTATTATTTTATACATTAGTTCGGTTGATGTCTAATTTGCGTCGCAAAAATGAAGAACTTCAAGCATATATACAACAAGTAACAGCAGCTCAAGAAGAACTTAGATTTCATTATAATCAGAATGTTGAAAGCGAAAAGAAGTTAAGTATAAGTGAAGAGAAATTCAGAACTATGTTTGAGCAAGCACCTTTAGGTATTGCTTTAAGTGATACATTAACAGGAAAGCTATATCAGATAAATCCAAAGTTTGCGGAGATCATTGGTAGAAAAATGGAAGAAGTCGTTGGTATTGACTGGATGTCCATCACTCATCCTGATGATGTTCAGGGAAATTTGAAGAATTCAGTTTTAGTTAATGACAAGAAGATAAAGGGCTTCAATATGAGTAAACGATATATTAAGCCCGATGGTTCTGTAGTTTGGGCTAAGATAACAGTGGCCACCTTGAATCTGGAGTATAAAGGCAGTATAAGTGAAATATGTATGGTAGAAGATATTACCGAACAAAAATTGAATGAGGATGCCTTAAAATCCAGTGAATATACTTTTCGCAAGTTATTTGAGGGTTCATCCGATGCAATATTATTATTAGAGGATTATAAAGTTATCGATTGTAATCCAGCAGCAATTGAGTTTTTGGGCTATGATTCAAAGAGTAAAATTGTTGGTAAAACAACATGGGAGCTTTCACCTGAAAGGCAACCCGATGGAATTCCTTCTATGGAAAAAGCGCTAGATATTAATAAATACGCTCAAAATAAAGGTAAATACAAATTTGAATGGTGGCTTAAAAAGGAAAATGGCATTGAATTTCCAGTTGAGATAATGTTAACTCCGATATTGCTTAATGGTAAACAAGTTTTACATGCAATCTGGAGAGATGTCAGTGAACGCAAACTATTGGAACAAAAACTGGAATATTTAAGCTATAAGGATGTATTAACAGGCCTATATAATAGAAGATTTTTTGAAGAGGAATTAAAGCGCCTAAACGTACAGAGAAATTTACCTTTAACCATTGTTATGGCAGATGTTAATGGCTTAAAGCTTATTAATGATTCCTTTGGTCATGCCATGGGGGATGAACTCCTTAAGAAGGTCGGCCAGGTGATAGTTAGAGGGTGCCGAGCGGATGATGTTATCGCTAGACTTGGCGGAGATGAATTTGTCATACTGCTCCCCAAGACAGATACTAATGAAACAGAACAAATTGTTAAGCGTATTAAAGCACATGCCTTAAAAGAAACAATAGGCTCCATTGAGATCTCTATTTCTTTTGGCTGGGAAACAAAAATTGACAGAGAAGAAGATATCCGAGAAATCCTTAAAAAAGCTGAAGATTATATGTATAAGAGGAAATTATATGAGAGCCCAAGTATGAGAGGGAAAACGATCAATGCTATTATTAGCACCCTTCATGAGAAAAATAAGCGAGAAGAACAACATTCACATAGAGTATCGGCTTTATGTGAATGTATGGGGAAAGCTTTAGGATTACCTGAAGGAGAAGTCGAAGAACTTAAGACCGTTGGTTTACTTCATGATATTGGGAAAATAGCAATAGAAGAAACAACACTTAATAAGCCTGGTGCGCTAACAGAGGATGAATGGGAAGATATTAAGCGTCATCCTGAAATTGGCTACAGAATACTCAGTACTGTCAATGATATGGCAGAAATAGCGGAATACATTTTATATCATCATGAGAAATGGGATGGACAAGGGTATCCTAAAGGCTTAAAGGGAGAAGATATACCTTTCCAATCAAGAATCATAGCTATAGTTGACGCGTTCGATGCCATGACCAGCGAAAGAAGCTATCGCAGTGCGTTGCCTGAAGAGGTCGCTATTGAAGAACTGCTGAAAAACTCTGGCATTCAGTTTGATCCTGAAGTGGTAAGTGTATTTGTTGAAAAGGTATTGAAGTGACTACGGGTGTTCGACAAATGCTAAATAACAAGGCTGGAAGCGATTATTATTGCTTCTAGCCTTGTTTTGAGTAAGTTTAAAAATAAGACAATGATAAGATTTTTAACGCTAGGAGGGATTTGCTCTAAGAAGTGGAAGATATCCATTAAGTACACTTATAGCAATCTTTTTGAAAAGGAAGGCATTCTGAAGGATAGGTGCGGAATGTCAGCTTAGGTTGTTTTAATCACATAACTGGCAACACAAGTTATTAAAAAGCAAGGAGATCAACATGGAGAAAATTGCAGTAATATCTGATATTCATGGGAATCTGCCCGCCTTAGAAGCTGTATTAGAAGATATTAAAAATAGAAGGATCGAGAGAATATTTTGTCTTGGAGATCTAGCCGGAAAAGGACCAAGTTCAGCTGAGACCGTAGATATAATTAGACAACATTGCGAAGTAGTGATTAAGGGCAATTGGGACTACTATTTGACAGAACAAACGGGGCATGAAATTTTAACGTGGCATCAGAGTATTCTGGGAGTCGAAAGACTAAACTATATGAAGGAGTTGCCAATCTATAAAGAATTTTATATAAGTGGAAAGCTATTAAGACTGTGTCATGCATCGCCGAATGATCTTTTTCATAGAGTCTACCTTTCAACTGAACAAAGCAAGAGAATAAAATTGTTTGAAGCGACATCAACACTTAATCTTGAAGCAGATGTGGTTGGATACGGAGATATACATGGCGCTCACGTAGATAATTTCGATGGAAAGACAATTTTCAATGTTGGAAGTGTTGGCAATCCACTTGATATAACCGAAGCTTCATATGGAATAATTGAAGGGAATTTAGATGATAAAAATAAAGGTCCATTTACAATATCACTTGTTAGGGTGCCCTATGATATTGAATTAGCAATTTTTCATGCTGCCTTAACAAATATGCCAGAGAAGCAAGAATATATTAACGAATTAAAGACAGGGATATTCAGGGGGAGAAAAGCCTGAAAAGTACATTTGAATTAGGACTGATTCCGATGAATTTTAACTGGTATAAGGCCATAGAAAGGAGTGATGAAAATCAATCGAAAAGTGAGAGGGCTTCTTTTCTTTTTAGGAACTATCGGTATTCTAGATACTTTGTTGCTCTTTTTATCTAATGGGGGAATTAATTTAGGAACGATTTTACCAGGGGTCTTGGGAGGGATGTTGATTTTATCGGTTGTGGTCAAGGAACTTTTCTGGAAATCCATCCTTTTAAGAAAAGATAGACCATGGTTCATTAAGCTCCGTCAGGGTATTATTTCCTTATTCTTGATTGGATTGATCTCATTTCTGGTAATCGAGGGGGAGATCATTGCTAATTCTCGCCCAGATCCAGTTGTCGAGGTGGATTATTTGATTATTTTAGGGGCAGGTCTGAATGGAGAACAACTTTCCTGGACACTTTGGGAGCGGATGCAAAAGGGTCTAAACTATTTGGAGGCGCATCCCAAGGTGAAAGTAGTCCTTTCGGGGGGGCAAGGTCCTGGCGAAGGAATTTCTGAAGCGGAAGGAATGCGCCGTTTCTTGGTGGATCATGGGATTAAAGACGAACGCATTCTTAAAGAAGATCAATCTACAAGCACAATGGAAAACTTCCGCTTTAGTAAAGAAATATTAGCCCGTCAAGCGGGCTTTCAAAACTCAGAGACGGTTGCGGTGATCACGAATGACTTTCATCTCTTCCGCTCAAAAATTCTTGCTCAGCGCAATGGGTTAATCCCGGTGGGTATTCCGTCCCCAACACCCTGGTATATCGTGCCGAACGTTTATTTAAGAGAGTATTTTGCGGTCGTAAAATCCCTTATTTTTGATTGGTAGCTTTCATTAAACAAGGTTGGAAATTGAAGTTATTAAAAAGGTATGAATTATGTGAAATAACCTTTATAAATATGAAAAGGTTGGAGTCTATGCGATGGTTGATAGTATTAATAATAATGAGGAATCAGTAATAATCGTTTTACACGAGATATATGGAATTAATCAGCATCTCAAATTGATTTGTGAACAATATTCATCGGCTGGATACCATGTTTTATGTCCAAATTTTGTGAAGTCGGGCGATTATTTCGATTACAGTAGAGAAGAAGAAGCTTACCAGTACTTCATTGAACATATCGGTTTCTATACAATGGTGGATGAAGTTAAGTCAATACTGTTGAAAGCTAAATCAGACTATAAATATGTATTTCTACTAGGGTTTAGCGTAGGAGCAACCTCAGCATGGATTTGCAGTGACCTTGAAAATTCGGTAGACGGAATAATTTGTTACTATGGTTCTAGAATAAGGGACTATGAAAGCATAACTCCCAATTGCCCGGTATTATTAATCTTCGCTGAAGAAGAAAAGTCATTTAATGTTCGGGAATTGACAAGTTCCCTTGGACAAAAGAAATTTGTAGATGTACACGTGTTAAATGGAAAACACGGATTTAATGATCCATTTTCCAATCGCTACAACAAGAAATGTCAACAAATCGCTAAAGATCTGGCAGATGGGTTTTTAATAAGGGTAAAAGAAGGACCGGAGGGTTAATGATCTTAATATGACATGCGGTTGTCATATCCTTAAGGTATAATGATAACAGGTGATGAGATGCAAATTAATAGATTGTTTGAAATCGTATATAGCCTTCTTAATTGCAAAACAATAACCGCTAAAGAATTATCTGAGCGGTTCGAGGTGTCTGTGCGCACAATTTACAGAGATGTTGAAGCCTTAAGCAACGCTGGGATACCGGTGTATATGAGCAGAGGCAAAGGCGGAGGAATCAGCCTCCTTGACAATTTTGTGCTCAATAGATCAGTCTTGTCAGATACTGAACAGACTGAAATACTAACTGCTTTGCAAACCTTAAATGCTATAAATTATCCTGACGTAGACACTATTATTGCTAAGTTAGGGGCACTCTTTAATAAAGAAGATTATAATTGGATTGAAGTAGATTTTTCCAATTGGGGCAGTAAGGACCAAGGAACGTTCAATCTGTTAAAAACCTCAATTGTTAACAGAAGAGTTATTACCTTCAATTATTTTAGCTCCTACGGAGAAAAAACATTCAGAACTGTAGAGCCATTGCAACTGTGGTTTAAGGATAAAGCATGGTATTTGAAGGGTCGCTGTTTATTAAAACAAGCCTTTAGAATCTTCAAACTTAATCGAATGAAAAATCTACGAATGACTGAAGAATCATTTGAAAAAGAATCAGTGAAAGAACTTGTGAACGAGCCCGCCCAAGGAATCAATTTCCAGAGGGTTGACTTAAAATTGCGTTTTAAACCATCTGTCGCCTATCGTGTATATGATGAATTTGACGAAAATGAGATTGTTAAAAATTCCGATGGAAGTTTTAATGTAAGTGTTTCATATCCTGAAGATGAATGGGTTTATGGATATATTCTATCTTTCGGCAGCTTTGTTGAGGTTATAGAACCTAAGCATATTCAGGATATTATAATTGAAAGGTTAGAAGATACTTTAAAACAATATAAATAGTCCATAGGGGTAATATGACACTATGTCGTCATATTACCCATGGTATCCTTTGTATATCAACGATCTACACGGAGGAACTGATCATTAAGTACCGTGTGACGTTAATCAAAGGAGGGCGAGACTATGGATTATGAAGTTGTTCTTGTGGAAGAAAAGACAGTAGTCGGGCTTATGGTTACCACCACCAATGAAGAAAACCGGGCAATGACAGATATAGGAATGCTTTGGGGAGAATTCTTGCAGGCAGGGGTCTATGATTCTATATCTAATAAGATTAATGCCAAAGGGATTGGGCTCTATACTGACTATGAAGGAGACTTTACAAAGCCTTATAGGTTTTTAGCGTGCTGCGAGGTTAGCGAAGCCACTGACATAGCAAAGATGGTTGTAAAAATGATCCCGCGTGGGAACTATGCCAAGTTCATTGTCAAGGGGCACATGCAACATGCAGTAGCCGAATTTTGGTCAAATCTGTGGGGATTATCGCTGGACCGTAAATACAGCTCAGACTTTGAAGAATATCAAAATAATTCTAATGATATGGAAAATCAAGAAATACATATTTATATTGCTGTGAATGATTAGAGAAAGGGCTTTAATATGGATTTCATACCGGCAAAAGCTATTTTATCCGGTTATAGTGGGGACAATAATTGGTTTGGAAACAACTATAACATGAATATTTACAAAGGGTGTAATCACGGGTGTATCTATTGCGATAGCCGAAGCGAGTGTTACCATGTTGAAAACTTTGATAAGGTGAGAGCTAAGGAAAATGCTCTTACCTTAATTCATCGTGAGCTTAAGTCAAAGCGCAGAACGGGAGTCATAGGTACAGGCGCAATGAGCGATCCATACAACCCTTTTGAAAAGGAATATAAACTGACGAGAGGTGCCTTAGAGCTTATTAACACTTATCGCTTTGGCGTTTCGATTGCTACAAAAAGTGATTTGATTACACGGGATATAGATCTGTTAAAAAAAATACGCCAGCATTCTCCTGTTCTCATTAAGCTGACAATTACCACTTGTGATGATGAGCTTTGCAAAAAGATCGAGCCTAATGCGGCAGTATCCTCGAAGCGTTTTTCTGCCCTTAAACAGTTGTCTGAGAACGGTATTTTTGCGGGGGTACTGCTGATGCCAGTTTTGCCGTTTATTGAGGATAATGAGGAGAACATTAGTGGGATTATTCGTATTGCCCATGAAAACAGTGCAAAATTTATATACCCTGCCTTCGGCGTAACACTCAGGCAAAATCAAAGGGATTGGTATTACAAAAAATTAGATGAAATTTTTCCGAATCTTAAAGAGAGCTACATTCGTAAATTTGGTAATTCTTACGAGTGCAGTTCACCAAAAGCCGATCAGCTTTGGAAGTTGTGTAAGAGTGAGTGTGAAAGGCTGGGAATTCTTTTTAAAATGGATGAAATTATAAAAGGTTACAAGCGAGGGTATGGCGAACGTCAGCTTACGCTGTTTTAGGGGTTGTTATAAGACAGTTAAGAGTATAACATTATCACCGAAAGTGCCCTAAAGCAGTGAAAGATACAGTATAAAACTGAAGGAAGCATAGAAAGAGCATTAACAAACTAATTCAAGTTTTGTTAATGCTCTTTAATTAAGCACATGCGATTATCATTTTCTAAACGAAGAAATATTCATGGAAGATCTGGATGAATAGTTGTCCATTGGGAGGCGTGTTGATATGCCTTATGCTCTTTTCCTGCAAACATTTTTGTCTGAGAGTCAGTGTCTAATGGCTCGATACATTCTTGGTAAAGATCTAAAGAAATAAATTCGTAATCAGTTGACATTTTTCCCAATCCTTCTTTCAAGTAATTAACGTTTAGGCGAATATTTAGTTAGGTCATTTTAAATTGTGTAAATATCATTGGAATTATGCATGATGCATGATAGATACGAAGACAATGAAAGCTCTCAAACACTGATATACTGGAGCTTACTAATATTCATGCTATAATATACTGAACAGGTTATATTAATCTTAGAAGAAAAGGTGAATGCATTGGAGTGTATTAAATGTGAACGCAGGGTATATGATTCCAGACTTAATTCACACGCACATACGTATGCACAATTAATTTTACCCATGCATGGGATGCTTTATATAGAAACTAATTCTAAAAAACTAACTCTAAGAGAAGACCATTTGTTTTTTCTCCCACCTGATTGCCAACATACGTTTGGGTCTGAGCAGAGTAACGAATTCTTGGTTTTAGATATATCCGATAAGATGCTTAATAAATATGATATGGAAAAAATGATGGGTGGGAGGGAGTTTTTATTCGATGATAGATGGAAAGCAATAAGATATTTATTGTTAAATGAAGCTGATAACAAAGAAGGTACTGGTTCACTTAATGACTTATTCCTTTACTGCTATCATTTTATTGCCGATGGAAATATACCTCCTTCAATCAAGTACATCAACGATCATTTTACGGAAGATATAGACCTAAAAAAATTAGCAGATATTGAACACTATAATATCTGTTATTACAGTGAATGGTTCAAAAATAACCTGAAGGTCTCACCAGTTGAATATATTCAGAATTTGAGAGTGAAAAAAGCAAAAGAACTGCTTTTAAATACAAACCTTTCCATTTTACAAATTACTCAAATAATAGGGTATAAACATAATTCATCATTTACGAGAGTATTCAAGGATTTGGAAAAGATCACACCTGCAGAGTTTAGAATTAGAAATCTAACAATATGCTAAAAGACAACTGTATTTTAGAAAAGACTATTACTGCTAAAGGAGCTATAATTATAAACAGGTTTATCAAAAAACTATCTTAGAATAGTTTTTTATTTTTTTCCAGCCAATTTATTATTAGGAGTGCATTACAGTTGGAATTACGGTTATTAAAAAACAAAAAAAATATAGCCTATACTAATTTAGTTCTTTGCATTTTATTATGGGCCTCTATACCCGTAGCAACAAAAAAAATGCTATTGGAGCTGGATAGTTTACAGATTTTGTTTTATTCGACATTCTTCTCAACGCTAGTACTTGGGATATTAATAATATTCCAGAAGAAAGTTAATTTCTTGAAAATATATACCAAGAGTCAATATAGTATGATGTTTCTGCTTGGCTTCCTGGGGAATTATTTGTATTATGTTTTTTTGTACGGAGCACTCAGTAAAACAACAGCTTCCGAAGGTTTTATCTTGGCCTACACTTGGCCTATTATGGTGCTCGTCTTGTCCTTTATAATACTTAAAGATAAGCTCACGATACAAAAGGTTGTAGGAATTTCGATCAGCTTTTTTGGGATAATTGTAATAACTACTAAAGGAAATATAGCAACATTTAATTTAACCAATTTCCAAGGAGATCTATTGGCACTTAGTGGAGCTTTTGTTTTTGCATTGTTCTCTGTGCTAGGTAAAAAGTATAACTTTGACAAAACAATAAGTGTTTTTATCTATTTCTTATCGGCATTAATATTCATTATTCCAACGGTATTGATGTTTTCAGAAATTATTTTGCCAAGCTTTAATGTTTGGCTATGGATTATTTATAATGGAGTCTTTGTTAATGGTATTTCTTATATATTTTGGTTTAAAGCTTTAGAAGAGGGAGAGACTCATATTATCTCTAATTTACTTTACCTGACTCCGTTTATATCCCTAATTTACATTTCAATATTTTTAGATGAGAAGATACTAATGAGTGCAATAATTGGTGGCGTAGTGATTGTTATGGGTGTTTCATCCCAATATATACCATTGAATAGGAATAAGGAGTTAGATGAAATTGATAGACATTATGATATGTAGCGAATTAAAGATAATTTGTCCTAATATTAAACTTGGATGTATTCAAGCAAATGTAAAGGTTGACAGCAGTGCTGACAGTCTATGGGAGGAAATAAATAATTATTGCGATGTTCTAAAACGGCAAATACATATAGAAGAATTAGAAGCCTTACCCGGGATTAATGATGGAAGAGAAGCTTATAAAAGATTAGGTAAAGCGCCCAGTAGATACAGGCTGTCTTCAGAAGCATTAATTAGAAGGGTCTTACAAGGAAAAGGAGTTTATAGAGTAAACAATATTGTTGACATTAATAATCTAATATCATTGAAGTCAATGTTACCGGTCGGGTCGTATAATGTCGAAAACTTGCATTCTCCTATCTCCTTGAGGATAGGTAAAGAAGGAGAACAGTACAAAGGCATCGGTAAAGACCTTGTAAATATAAATAGTCTTCCCGTGTTAACAGATTCAATTAGTAGTTTTGGAAGTCCTACAAGTGATTCGGAGAGAGCAATGATCACAAATAATGTCAGCCAAATACTGATGTGTATTTATTCTTTTAATGTCAAAATTAATATTGAAGAATATCTTCAACATGCCGGAGAACTCTTGAAAAAATATGCTAATGGAACACAGATTAAGACGAAAATAATTGAGTAAGAGTTCCTTATGCAGAACGACAAGGCTGAAACGAATTTGTTTCAGCCTTGTCGTTCTTATTCCGCTAACGATTGATTTTTTAAGTCGAAGATAATTCTCCTAGAATTGCTTCTGCTTGCTTAGTTTGTCCATCCCGGATATAGGTTATGGTTACTTTGTCGCCTACCTTGTTTTTATAGAGCTCACGAATTAGGTCCGAAGAATTTTGAATTTGGACATCGTTAATCTTGGTAATGACATCGCCCTGTTGAATTCCGGCCTTTGCGGCTGGACCATTTTGCGTTACTCCTGAAATGTAGGCCCCTTGGGGTTTATTGTTAGTTTTAGCGTAAGTGTTGTATTGATCATCGGTGCTGACTAAAAGGGCTGGATGCGTGGCTACTCCTGAAGCGATCAGCTGTTGAATTGTTGGCAAGGCGTCTGAAATTGGAATTGCGAAGCCCATTCCTTCAAAGCCTGTTTCGGCATATTTCACCGAGTTAATGCCGATAACCTGTCCTTGATAATTCACAAGCGGTCCGCCGCTATTACCAGGGTTTATGGCTGCGTCTGTTTGAATTAGATTGTAACTCGCTACGCCTTGGAGGTTTAGGGTGCGATTGGTGGCTGAGATGACTCCCGTGGTTACGGAACGTGCAAATTCATCGCCGCCAGGATTTCCAATTGCAACCACAGATTCACCTACTTCAACTTTTGAAGAATCTCCTAGCGCTACTGCGGTAAGGTTTGTTGTATCCGAAATCTGCAATACCGCAAGATCTGTACGTGGATCAGCGCCAATGAGTTTCGCATCAAGAGTACGCCCATCGCTTAGACTGACGGTGATTTTTTGGGCACCCTCAATCACATGATTATTGGTCGCAATATAGCCTTTTTCAGCATCAATGATAAAACCTGAGCCGCTTCCAGCCTCCTGGAGATTGGAGTTTCCTGAAAAACCTCGACTCGATTGGAGGTTTGAAACCCCCACAACTGCGGGACCAACATTTTTAGCAATTTGCGCTACAGGGTAAATAGTTGCATCGGCTGTATAATTAGCAACTTGTGTAAACGAGGAATTAGTTGTCTGCAGTGGTGAGGAAGTGTTTGCCGGGTAAATATAAGGGACTGTTGCAACAGTAGTCAGGCCGCCAATGACGGCACTGATTAAACAGAGGCTTGCGTAGGCAACAACCTTTCTCTTCGGTTTATGGTGGGGGATAGGTTGTTGTACGGCGGACAATATTTCGATTTCCTTTACCGCGTTAGTGTTATCTGAAGAGCCGTAATTATCATTGAACGTTGAGCGAAATTCTTCTTCCATAATATGTTCCTCCTTTATTTTCTGGATTTAATTAGGATCGTAGAGATTATGGCAATCAAAACAATTCTGGTAGAGTATTATTTTGGAGTTCTCTTCGTCTGACTAAGTGCTACTTCCTAAGGATATCCGAAATATGTTAAAGGAAAAGGTGCAAATTGTGAAAGTTTATTGGGCTTGAAGTCTAGATTCTGTGAAATGGGGGGAAGAGGGTGACTAAAAGAAATAATCTTTGCTTTGCATATTAGAAGGACTAAACAAGTTTTTGCCGAATTGTGAGGATTAAGGAAAAGTGGCTATACGGGGGCAGGTTTGTGAATACAGTGATGAATATTAGATAGGAGTGTCAAACTATGTTATATAATAAAAGGTATCTGGGAACTTCTTTGGCAACCCAGATGATTCTTATACCATTTTTGCTCACCATAGGACTTCTCATGGTTTCGTCGATCACAGATGGGCTAAGGTTATACGAGCTTGGCAGGGATGCAAGGAAGTTGATTCTTTCATTAATAGCCCTAACAGGTTCAGTTATGGTGGGGATTTTTGTTGGTTACTTTTTTGCAAGATTGTCCAAACATAAGCCCGACAGCGCAAAGGAAAGGTATTTCCCCGCCCTTGTGCCAATTATCTATGCTCTGGTCTTTGCTATTGTTGCATTAACATTTTCAAAGGGGAATTTCAATTCAGGTTGGTGGGGAGTGTATGCTCTTAAGAACCCAATGCTTTTGATCGCAAAATAGAAACTAGGGAAAATAAAATTTCTATAAAAGTAAGGATTCTGGACAAATATGAGGAGTTACCAGCAGAAAAGGAGCTAATAATTTTATATAATGGTTTTATACTGTACAGGCATCTCCAAATGTCGAAATCGGTGTAAAAGAACGATAAAGAATTTTATGCTTATCAAAAAACTGTGTTTAAAGAGGAAGTGTAGTATGAATTCTGAAGTAAAACGCTCAGTTTGCCCTTACGATTGTCCTGACGCGTGTGGGCTTTTAGTTACAGTTGTTGATGGACAAGCCGTAAAGGTGACGGGTGATCAGGAACACCCTTTTACTAAAGGTACTTTATGTCCCAAAATGGTTCATTATGAACGAACAGTTCATTCCCCACAGAGGTTGACACGTCCGCTCCTGCGCATTGGTGAAAAAGGAGCTGGCCATTTTAAACCTATTTCATGGGAGGAAGGGATTCAACATATTGTCAACCGTTGGAGGGGAATCATTTCTGATTATACGGCGGAAGCTATCTTACCTTATTCCTACGCGGGAACCATGGGTGTTGTTCAACGGAATTGCGGGGAGGCTTTTTTTAATAGATTAGGAGCCTCCAGGTTGGCCCGCACTATATGTTCCTCAGCTAAGGGTTATGGTTGGGCATCTGTTATGGGGAAGACCCTCGCACCTCATCCTGATGAAGTTGAAAAAAGCGATTTTATTCTTTTGTGGGGCACGAATGCGCTGGCTACAAACATCCACCTTCTGAATAAGGTCCGTGAAGCCAAAAAACGTGGTGCGACAGTTTGGCTCGTTGACACCTACGAAAATCCCACAGTGCAGATTGTTGATAAGGTAGTGTTAGTAAGACCTGGAAGAGATGGTGCTTTGGCCCTCGGTATAATGCATATCCTGGCTCGTGAGGGTTGGATAGACCAACCTTTCATTACTAGGTATGTCCAGGGATATGAACAGCTTGGAACAGAAGTTTTGCCCGAATATACGCCGGATAGAGTAAGCCAAATTACTGGGATTGAAGTGGGTTTGATCGAAGAAATGGCGCTTCAATACGGCAAAGCTCGTGCACCTTTTATTGCTTTGGGATCAGGGCTTTGCCGTTATGGGAATGGTGCAATGACGGTCAGAACAATTACTTGTCTTCCTGCACTAATCGGAGCTTGGGGTAAGTCGGGAGGCGGGTTGCTGGCAAGTGTTTCTTCCGGCTCGGCTTTTGACACGAGTCAAGTAACCCGTGAAGATTTCTTGCCTGAGCCAACCCGTGTCGTGAATATGAATCAGCTGGGGTATGCCCTGACGGAATTATCAAAACCGCCGATCATGAGCATGTACGTGTACCACTCCAACCCGGCCGTTGTAGCCCCTGATCAAACGATGGTTATCAAGGGACTAATGCGAGAGAATCTGTTTACGGTCGTTCATGAACGATTTATGACTGATACAGCTCGTTACGCGGATATTATCTTGCCGGCTACCAGTTCCTTAGAACACCCGGATATATACAGGGCCTATGGGCATTATTGCATCCAGCGAGCGGCGGCGATTATACCACCTGTAGGCGAAGCTAAGTCTAACTGGGAGGTTTTTCAGTTGCTCGATCAGGCTATGGGCTTTGAAGAGGCTTTCTTTGCTCAAAAGGCCGATGACCTGATTAATCGACTGATTGATCCGCCAACACCTTGGCTGGAAGGAGTAGACCGAGTGAAACTCCAAGCAGGCCATCCAGTAGAACTTTCTTTGCCCGAGAACTACAAAACAGCCTTTATTACTCCTTCTGGTAAAATTGAATTATACAATCCCAATGAAGCTGAGCCATTACCACGCTATTTTGATCCTTACGAGGATGATGCCCCCTTTTATTTAATGAGTTCCCCCAGTTTATATTCGTTAAATTCTTCGTTTAACGAGCGACCTGATTTACTGCAGAAGAAGGAAGCGCCCTGTCTCCAAATGAACCCCAAAGATGCGGAATACAAGAAATTGCAAGACGGGCAGAGGGTGATCGCCTTTAATGAGCGAGGAGAGGTAGAGTTTAATCTTAAGTTAACGACTGCTGTTCCTCAAGGGGTCGTGGTAACGGAAGGCCTGTTCTCAAAGGAAAATATGCCAGGAGACAGTTCAGTAAACGCTCTTACATCCCAACGCTTAACGGACCGAGCAGAAGGGAGTACACTCTACGATGTGAAAGTGGATGTCAAATCAGGGGAGGCTAAACCATAAGTAAGAAGCTCGTCAGATTCATTTCATTTAGAGGTAACGCTTTTATCAAAAATCAATAACCTACCAATTCAATATTCAGGTTGGCGGCAAACATTTGCCGTCATTTTGCTTTTCTATAGGCGCGAGTATCATTCTCTGAACATAAATTAGCAGAAGGGAGTTTTACTAGCTTAGAGGAGGATTTTTATGCAAATTCATGTGGTAAAGTCTGGGGATACTCTCAGCAAGGTTGCCCGAGATTATGGGATATCCGCTCAGGAGATTGCGGATGCCAATCAGATTCCAAATCCTAATCGATTGGTCGTTGGGCAAACGTTTGTAATACCGATAACAGGGCGATATCATTTTATTCAACCGGGAGAAAGCCTATGGTTAATCAGCCGCCGTTATAATGTCTCAGTAGCAGAGTTAGTCAGAATCAACAAGATTCCAGATCCTAATAATATTCCGGTTGGTTTACGGCTTTATTTGCCTCAGAAACCAAAGCAACCCATAGAAACAAACGCATACATCGATCCGAGAATGACCAGAGGCCGTTCGGCCGAGGCTGTCGACAAAGTAGGCGAGCACCTGACATATCTGGCTATTTTTACGTATGCGGTTAATCGGGATGGGAATCTAACCCCCGTTGAGGATCAGCCATCGCTTAATGCTGCTTTTAAGGACAGAGTCTTACCTCTTTTGGTTTTAACCAATTTTGAGGAGGGACAGTTCAGCACAGAAATTGCCACTGCAATTTTGACGAGCGAAACTTTGCAAGATCGAGTGCTGAATCAAGTGCTTCAGATTATGAATGAGAAAGGATACAGGGGTCTTGACTTTGACTTTGAGTATTTGGGAGCTGAAAATCGAGTGCGGTATGTTCGATTTTTACAGAAGGCCCGGCAATTATTAAAGTCTCGTGGGTATTACATTTCTGCTGCACTGGCACCAAAGTATAGGGAAGAGCAACGCGGAGTTCTTTATGAGGGTCATGATTATAAGGCGATCGGTCAAGTCGTTGATTTCATCTTTTTCATGACATACGAATGGGGATGGTCCGGTGGAAAACCAATGGCAGTATCGCCATTGCCTCAGATGAGAAACGTAATGCAGTATGCCGTATCTGTTGTACCGAAAGAGAAGATCATGATGGGGATGCCTTTATATGGATATGACTGGACCCTGCCTTATGTAGCTGGAGGTAAGTTTGCTAAGTCTATTAGCCCGCAACGAGCTTTGGAACTAGCCCTTCGTTACGGTGTAAGTATTAACTATGACAAAGTCTCTCAAGCTCCGTGGTTTAGATACACAGATGAAGAGGGAAAACAACATGAAGTTTGGTTTGAGGATGCAAGGAGTATGCAAGCCAAGTTTGATTTAGTCAAAGAGCTTGGGATTAGAGGCTTCTACTATTGGGTTTTAGGAAACGACTTTCCACAGAATTGGCTTCTGATTGAAGACAATTTTGTGGTACGCAAACTGATGTAGTGAAAATCCCAAAAGATGACGACTACTCGTGAGGGGATGTAATGAAACTTGCCACGAAACCGCTAGAACCGAAAGGTTAAGGCGGTTTTTCTTTTGGAAAAATCCCTGAGAGCTGCGTGAAACCGCAACGGCTGACCGATGCGGTTTCAAGTGGATATCATGTGTTAAATATTTAAAAGTTTTTAGATGATCAACGTATGCTTCTAAAGCTTATTGTTTTGGCGCTGTACCTGGACCGGCGGCATCCACCGCTGTGCCTGAACCAGGAGTTTTCCCTGCGTTAGGATCAGACGAACCTTCAACGGCTGCCCCTACCCCCAAATTTGCTTTGAGTTGTGCTTGCCGTGCTAAGTCAAGCCCTTCACCTAGTATCCTCAAGGCTTCTTTAGGGCTGTGCCATCCCATGCTATTTTCAGCAGATACATAATCCCATCGCCACTGGGCTTGGCGATGCAAAGTTCTGGACTCATTCATCATATCTGCTTTGGCAGCAGGGTTTTTGGAGGCAGTTGTGATGGCATTGATGGCGTCTGTGAGCGCAGTCTCTAATGCAACTTTTGCTTTAAACACAGTATCCTGGGTGCCTATAACTTGATTCCTTAAGTATTCTTCACTTTGTTTATGACAGGTTTGACAGGATTGAGAGATAGAGTTAAGTGGACTTTGAAGATGATGTGAGGAAATTTTGCTTTGACCTTGTTTTACATAGGGCATATGGCAATCCGCACACGCGACACCGTTTGCTGCGTGAACGCCTGTAGAGAAGAGTTCATAATCTGGGTGTTGAGCTTTAAGCATTGGAGCCTGGCTTTCTTTATGATCCCAGTCTTTGAAGCTTATCTCAGTATATAACTTTTCTGCATCATCCATTTTTAGACCGTAGTTCCAAGGAAAGGTGACTTTCTTGTTATCTGGTTTAAAGTAATACTCAACATGGCATTGAGCACACACCATAGTCCGCATCTCTTGCCGACTAAAGTTTGCAGGGTCAATTCCTCTGGTTTTCAGGGCATCGAGAAGGGGTACACTGGTAATAGTGAGGGCCATAGTTTTTTGGTCATGACAGTTCGCACAGGAGATTGGGTGCTTAATTTGATCTTTTAAATCGTTAAAAGGAGTTGACCAGAAGGAATCTCCCATTTTGTCGACGAGTGGTTTAACATTGGGGCTTTTGCAGTTCCAGCAAGAACTGATAGTTTTTGGGCCAACACGCAGTGTTCCTGTAACATCTTCCAAAGCCCAAACGTGGCCCCGTTCCTCGTTATAATCTTCCGAAAAAGGGTATCCTGCAAATAGTTTCACTTGAGCCGGAGATTCTTTCAGATGAGATTCAGGGAGGGAACCTCCGTATTTAGAATTTCCCTTTGTTTCTTCTTTTTGCTTTTGGTAGCTGGCATATTGATCAGGGTATGCTTTCCCCCAGACGGCTGGATCGAGTTCTCCCTCTGGTATCGTTGCTGTTGTTGGAGGAGTTGGTGATGAATCTTGGTTGCAACCAAGTATTAAAAATCCTGTTAGTATCAGCATAAGACTAATTAAAAGAGAGCTACGCCAAAATTTTTGCATTAAAAGTTACCTCCATTATTAACGAATTGCCGTATGAATTTGTTGACTGCTGAAAGGCTGAGTGGGAGAATCGTGCGGCTCTCCACGATGGCACTCAAAACATTGTTTTCCATCACTGGTGTTAATTCGAGCAACGACCGTAGAATGACAATTAAGGCAGTTGCGTTGAAGTATGTTTCTGCTCCATTCTGTTGTATGTAACACATCGGGTGGGGCAAAGGTGTTTTTATAGTAATCCCTGGCACCTGAATATCCTTTGTATACAATCTGTTCGACGATATTATTATGTGGAATGTGGCATTCTTTACAGCCTACCCCGTTTGTTTCACGATGAGTACTGTGAAGAGAGGTTTCGTACGGGGGGTTCATAATATGACAGGTCGTTCCGCAGTAATATGTGGTCGAAGTCCGCTCATACTGTGCTACGATGAAAATGCCAAAGATAACTAATAGGGGTATGCCAATGAGAAGCCACTTTTTTGCTTTTCGTGATAAGTTTTTCATAGGAACCTCCTTTCAATTCAATATTTTTAGTATGAAATTTTTTCTTTGCTTTTATGTACTTATGAACTATTAACAAAGGTTATTACGGCGTAGCAGTCAATTGAGTAAATACTGACTAATGGCGGGCATAAAGGGAAGCGAGTTGCACAATTAAATATAAAAGGACCCTTGACTGGCATCTCTTTACTTCCAGCTAAGGGTCCTTTTAGTAAGCAGAAAATTCATTTCGGGGGAAAAGAATTCTTTCTTATGAGATTATATGGTTATTAGTAATTAAACAAAAAGAAAAGCTAAGGCCATAATGAAATAGGCTGCTAAAAGTTGTGCACCCTCTAACCAGTTGGAACGGCCATCCATGCTTATAATCGCCGTGATTACAGTAGCCATAATAATAACGATGAGTTCATACCCAGAGAACAATAGGTCGAGGGGTTGCCCAATAAAGTATCCCAGGAAAACCAACAGAGGTGCGACAAAGAGCGCAATTTGAGTACTTGAGCCTATAGCAATTTCCAAACTGATATCCATCTTGTTCTTCATGGCCATTAATACGCTGGTAGAATGCTCTGCGGCATTGCCGATGATCGGAATGACGATGACCCCAATGAAAAGCTCACTAATACCCAAGGTTTTAACGACAGGGTCGATTCCTTCGACTAGAAATTCACTCTCAATGACTACAAAAAAAGTAGCGATGAGCAGAATCGAAAAAGCTTTAAGTTTTGACCAATTTGGGGAATCTGAACATTCTTGACTAGGTCGAAAAACATCCTTGTGTGTATGAAGAGAAAAAATTAAACTAAGTATATAGACCGTCATTAAAATTCCAGCAACTCCAAGGCTTAAGGGCTCTGCAGCAGGATTAGAATGTGTATTGAGAAAGACTGCAGGTATAATCAATCCCGTCACGGCCATAAGGAGCATGGAAGTATGCATACCAGCGGCTGCCCTGTTAAATTTTTGGGTCTTATATTTAAAACCGCCGAGAAGCATGCTTAGTCCTAACACTAAAAGAAGATTCCCGATAATAGATCCTGTAATGGAGGCTTTGACCACTTCGACAAGTCCTGCTTTTAGAGCAAAAATAGTAATAATAAGTTCTGCGGCATTACCAAAAGTGGCATTCAGCAAACCGCCTACTCTTGGGCCAACATAAATAGCAATTTCTTCTGTGGCTTTGCCCATATAGCCGGAAAGAGGTATTATACTTAAACAGGCAGTAACAAAAAGTAAGACAGGCGAGTAATCCGTCAGATGTACGAAAATGCTGATTGGGATAGCCAAAAGTAATGGGTTGAGATATTTCAAAACCTAACCTCCTCAAATTATCTAACCATCATTAAAAGTCTATTTGATTAGGTATGTCAATTAGATTGCTCTAATCAAATAAGAAATTAATAAGGAGAGAGTATGAAAGAATTAATTGACACATGTTTGTCGGATTTCAAATTGCGATTCGCTGAAATTGAAGATGTTTCACTTATTTTAGGTTTTATTAAGGAATTGGCAGACTATGAAAAAATGTTGCCTGAAGTTGTAGCTACTGAAGAAGTTTTAAGAGAATCTCTCTTTAAACAAAAAAATGCAGAGGTGATTATTGGGGAATACAAAAATGAACCAGCAGCTTTCGCCTTGTTTTTCCACAACTTTTCTACATTTTTAGGAAGACCCGGTATATACTTGGAAGATTTATACGTTAAACCTGAAATGAGAGAAAAAGGGATGGGGAAGATTATCTTGTCATACCTGGCTAAATTAGCTATTGACAGAAAATGTGGCAGATTGGAATGGTGGTGTTTAGATTGGAACGAGCCTTCGATTAAATTCTACAAAAAGGTTGGGGCAGTTTCCATGGATGATTGGACGGTATACCGAGTAGCGGATGAAGCTTTGTATAAACTAGCGAGCGATTCGAATTAGTAGGATAAAGGCCAGAAGTTGGGTTAAGCAATTTCAAGAATTAAAGATGAAACAAGGCTGGAATGCGCTAAGAGCTTCCAGCCTTATTTTATTAAATTTGAAAGTCCTGGCAGAGACGATATGGCAGGCTGTATTTAACTATAAGTACAAAAATGAGGACTGAGTAACTATACGTTGAGTAACACAAGAGTGTTATTTTAGAAAGCCATTAAGGATGGTATCTTCTGCTTCCTGCTCTGAGAATCCCAGAGACATTAATTTGATTAACTGTTCCGATTCTATTCTGCCAATGGCGGCCTCATGAACAAGCTGTGCTTCACTATGATGAGCAGAAATCCTCGGTGTAGAAAGAACCTGAGCATTATGCATGATTATGGCATCACATTGTATATGACCACGACCTTTATTTCGGCCAATAAGATCAAAATAAAATACTTGCTTTGAATCGTTTTGAGCAACCGAACGGGAAATTATTTGTGCGGAAGAATCTACTCCTAATAATTCTACGGTTATATTTGATTCAGCTTCTTGATCTTGATAGGTGAGAAGCCTTTCAGTAACTACGAGCTTTGCATTATCCATTAGACGAATTTCTGTATCCCGTTTTGTTTGGTCAATCCCTTTTATTTGGATCAGTTCTAGTTCGACTGCAGCACCCTCTTCTACTTCGATAATCGTCTTAGGATTTAAAACTCGTTGGCCTTTTCCCTCACCTTGCCCGTAGTGCTTTTCTACATATTTCAGTTTGGCGCCTTTTCGAACAAAAAAAGTGTGAATTCCGTCGTGCTGAGATTTGTGGTGTCCTGAATTATGTATTCCACATCCAGCAACAATCACAACGTCTGAATATTCGCCAACCTCAAAGGTATTATAAACAACATCATTAATGTTTTCTTCTGTAACAATAACCGGAATATGAACGCTTTCTCCTTTTGTGTAGGGTTTTATGATCACGTCAATTCCTGACTTGTCAGTTTTGGTGATAATGTCAATATTAGCAGTTGTATTGCGCTGAACTCCAGCTCCGTTTTTACGAATGTTAAAAGCCCCTTGTGGAATCTCATGAAGATCGGCCACTTTCTCCAGCATCAGCTTATCCAACGCATTCAGCACTTTGACCAACCCCTTTCACACATTTAGTACTACATGCACAAGAATCATTATTCATAATTCCAGCAAGGATTATATCACGTTCCGATTGCGCGCTCACCATGCCACTGGACATAATGATTATTTCATCGGCGAGCTCCATAATGCGTTCTTGATGAGAGATGAGGATGATTGTTGTATCATATTTCATATGAATATTTCTAAAGGTTTCAGCGAGTTTTTGAAAACTCCATAAATCAATCCCTGCTTCAGGTTCATCGAATACCGCGATTTTTAGATTTCTCGCAAGTACAGTGGCGATTTCAATTCTCTTCATTTCTCCGCCTGAGAGACTGGCATCCACATCCCTGTTCAGATAGTCCTGTGCGCACAATCCAACATCATAGAGGAGATCACAGATATTTACTTTTTCCGGATTATGTGAGGCCGCCATTTTTAGTAGTTCCCTGACTTTTATTCCTTTAAAGCGTGGGGGACTTTGAAAAGCATAGCCAATACCCATACGAGCTCTCTCAGTAATACTCATAGATGTAATATCTTGTCCATCAAGTAGGATTTGGCCTGAGGTAGGATTATAGACACCCATAATAATTTTGGCCAGAGACGATTTGCCTCCGCCATTTGGACCAGTAACAACATATATTTTTTTCTCATAAAACTTTAAATTGATATTCTTGAGAATCTCAAAACCTTTATCTCCTTGTATTTCTAGAGATACTTTTTGTAGCTCAAGCATTCATACTCCTCCTTTGTGTCGACATGCCTATGTTCAACAATAACATAATTCTACAATTTATTGTAGTTGAATTATAAAAGTAGTTCATATAAAAAAGGCTGAAAGCGGGAGCGCTAACAACTTCCTGTGAAAAACTCTAAGTAATAACTTTTATGTAGGGCAACGGCCAAAGAGGCCGCTGCAGATTACTAAGCGAATTCCACTCTTCCACCAGCTGATTGAACTGCACTAACGATAGAATCCAGATTCATAGCGTTACCAGATCCGCCACCGAGGAAAGGCAAACGAATAATTAAGCAAATTCCACTAGGTGAAGCAACCTCAACAAGGTTTAATAGATTGATAACAGCGCCGGGCGGTATAAAAATTCGCAACAGTGTTCCAGGAAGTTGACCGCATTGGGGTATAACAGGTTTTGGTTTGCAGATATTAGATCTTCGGTAAAGCATAACATCACTCCCCTTATTCATAGGACTGTTTGCACAGTCCATAAGACGACTAACACTAGAGGAAGAATGTTACGGAAGTGAAAGATCTTGCCTTACCTGGTTTATAGTATGATTGATTGTCCAATAAGGTTACACCTGTAAAATGTGTTTTTTAAAACGTTCTCTTAATCACTGCCTTTGAGGATACGTTTCATAAGAAACGGATGCAATCCCGCATCTTCTTTACAGAGTATTGCTAATCCATTCAATAAATGATTCAACCATCTCAAAGGCGCAGACAGGATTAGCAGCCAACACTTTATGGATCTGTGCGGTTTCAGCCCAAAGCGCACTAATGGATAAAACACCCACTTCCTTAGCAGCATGTACATCATATGCTATGTCACCCACATAAGCGACTTCTTCAGGTGAAAAATGCCAAAGATCCAGGATTTGGCGAATATGATCGGGTTTACTGGCTCGATGCTCTGAACCGGTTATAATTTTTTCGAAAAAATGTTCTAATCCCGAGTGCTTTAAAGATATTTCCATGCTTCCAGCACCCTTGCCGGATACAAGGGCTAACTTAATTTTTCGTTCTTGCAGGAGATTCAGAGCTTCAATTATACCTGGAAAGGGCTCAGCATAGTCTACATGAAGACGGTCATATTCGTCTAGATAAAACTGCAGACTTTCCCTCCATAAATCTGGATAAAGTTTCTTGAAGATTCCTTCCTCAGATGGCCCAAATAAGGAAGATAATTCTTTGTCAGAGTATTCACGACCAGAAAACTTTAATAGCGTACGACCAAAACTAGTTCGTACGACTGGCAGTGAATTGATTAATGTCCCGTCCAGATCAAAAATAAATCCTTTAAGTTTCATATATACTCCTTTAACTTATTAGCATCTCTGACTATTTCTGTTATTTTATAACATATTAAATACAAATACCATACCTGCTAATGATAAGTGAATGGTCGTTTTTTGGATATTAGTAAAAAAAGTTTAAATGTTCTTTGAGGCCTTGGAAAAAGAGTCTAATTGGTTTGATTTATGAATACTATAGATTGTACAAGTTAGCAGACAAGTATAAAGGATGTGTTAAGTTGGAGTCTAATTCTAATCTTAAGGCAAACTTATTTTACTTAGATAATGGTTATTATCTGTCTAAAAACGATCCATTATTTTGGAAGAAGCTATTGCAGAGGCAAGCCGACAATGGGGAAGCAATGTTTCACGTTGGAATGGACGCAGAGTTAGAGGCCAAGAAATACTTAGAGAAATTCTACACCACAAGAATAGACAAGTATTTAATTTTATATCACAAGGCAGTAACACGCTCTTTTAATTTAGTAAAACATTCTTTCAACAAAGGGTTTGTACCTGCTAGAATAGAAGCGCTAAGAATTGAGCGAGAGATGAAACTAACTGAAAAGAAAATATCTGAGATTACTAAACCTGCGAGATTTAGTAACAAACAAATAATCCTGTTGTTTATTACAGCCATTATCTTCAGCGTTCTTGGGGCGTTCCTTTTCTTGCCGTTTGAAGAATCAAGAACGCTGAATTATTCTAACCACAATTATACTTATATGTTGCCTTATGAAATTATAGAGATGAAGCCCAACAGTATTGCGTTTCTCCCTAAAAATCAATCTGTCATAATCATTCCCGAAAAAGATTTGAACAGAGAAAAACTAGTTAATGAACTTGTTGGAAAGCTAAAAATAGAATACGAGTTGAATCCCAGAACTGCCAAACAAGTATTGGCGATGGACGAAAAGAGTAATGAAATTGGTATGGCAGTATGGGAAGGCGGAGATAGGAATATCCAAGTTTATATTTATCTTCCAGACAATCAGGTTGCCATGAATAACAAAGAACGTCAATTATGGGAGACTGCAACTGTAGTTAGGAGTGCTTTATACCAGTTTGTTAAGGAAAATGGGTATATGCCTAAAGATTTAAAGGTTCTCGGTCAGGCGTTCCCTTATAATTATTTAACCGAATTACCCAAGGAACCCTACGAGTTAAAGAATGCTGTCACTACTTTTCCGACAAGAGACGGGGGGTGGCTTTTTTCGCTTGTAGAGTTATCGAATGAAAAGGACTTAGTTTCTGTAGTGAAAGATGCCCTAAAGCCTAATCTTCTCTATGATAAGGATATTCCTTTTATGCCCCTGTCCATTGCCATTGATAAGGAAAGTAATAGTTTATCCGTTATATCAGAAGATAAAATTATTCGTAACTATAAGGTTGCCCTGGGTAAAGCTGACACAACTCCAGAAGGGATTCTGCGCATATCCAAAAAGGTTGTGAATCCGGATAAGAATATTCTTAAAGCAGATAATGTGTATGGGACAAGAGCAATGGAATTGTCAAATATGAATTATGCAATACATGGTACGAATACTCCTGCGACTATTGGTGAAAATGTTTCTCAGGGCTGCATTCGATTGAATAATTCGGACATGGAAGAATTATATGCGATGATACCGCTCAATACAGCTGTTGAAATATCGAAGAATTTATCTCTGAAGAATCCGAAGGAAAAGGAATGGATCCTTTATTCCCCTAATAAGAACCTCTATAACTCCCTTGGTGATCCAATGGAAGAAGACCTCTTTACCAAGTATCATTGGGCTAATTAAATTAAGTCTAACAAGTGAATTAGAGTAAACTAGAATAGATGTAATAATTACCAGAGTATTATAAGTGACTTAGTTTATACTATTGATTATAAGGGTACGTATTGGTTGAGCCAAGATTTATATATGCTCCTCAAGGGGTGTATAATTAATCGGCCAAAGACTTTATATAAGGTGATAAACGCTTATATAAAATCGGAGGGAAGATTTTCAAGGGTGGGGAAAAGCTTTTTTGCAGTCCACAAGGATTGTTTTAAGAAGGTTCCAACTTATCCTAAAAAATCGAGCTAAGACTTTATTAGGTGTTGAGTTTTTCTTACTCAACCATATGTCTGAGGATATATGCATGTGTAAGAAATCCGGTTATATTCAGCCGAGAGGGTGTGTGTAGCTGGGTAGATATCTTATAAGGTTGAACAAACCATCAATTTGAGTGGTGATTTGCTCAATTATTATCGTAAGATAATAGTTAGGGTAATAAACGATTTTAATTGGTGTTAGGTGAGATCAGTACGTGCTCTTATTTATAAACCCCTAGAAATTTAAATGCCAGCACATTGTGCTGGCATTCGATGTTTAGGAGCATAAGGGAATCAGACACTTTTCTTTAGTTTCTTTTCAGATTGTTTGTTAATCATATTCAGCAAGTTTATGGTACGCCGATTTGCCCAACGCAGTTCAGTTGCAACAACAGATACTTCCATTAAAGCCCGTAAATAGAAGACCCCACAAACTTTACGATTCCAATCATCAATGGCACGGTCAAATGATTCCCAATACCCTATATCCTCCGTATAAGAACCGGAACCTTTCTTCTCGGTAACTCCAGAGGAGAGAGAGTCAATAAGTCCGGCAAGCTTCTCATATCCAAGAGACAAGATATCCAGAATTTCTTTGAATTCCGCCGTGATCTCTTGCAGTTCTTCGGGGGAATAGGACTCTCTTCTTCTTGTTACTCGTTGTGCAGTCATTTGATTAATGCTTTCTCCGCGTTCGATAAAGCCTCGACAGATCTCCAATAGTCGTTCAATAAAGGGAGGATGATCGTCCATTGTCATTTCTTCTCTGGCATGCTCGTAGAGGTTAGTCACCTCATCAAGCAGGTTTTGTTGCTCTTGAGGATCAGGCCTCTGATAGTAGGTGAAATTTCCTGCATGAATGAAGGTGTTAAGGCTTTCTAAGAAATACTTTGATGTGAGTTGGACAAGATCGTTTAGAGTACTCATAAATTTGGATTTATATCTTGGCGGGGCCAGAATTCGGTTAATAAGTAAGGCCACCCCAAGACCGACAAAGATACTGAGGGATCGGGAAAGAGCGTGGATAAGAAAGGTTTCTCGAGGAGAATCGAGGATGAATATGATTGAGACAATTCCCATAACGATTCCGTTAGGCCAACCTATCCAGTTGCAAAAGATAATAAGAAATACAACCGTAGTGCCTATGAAAATGGGATTTGTACCAAAGAGCAAACCCATAATTAGGGAAAAAACGATGGCCAGCAAATGGACGCCAATCTGTTCCCAGGCATTATTTATTGATTTGCTAACAGAAGGCTGCATATTTACCACTGCGGTAATGGCTGCAAAAGACGCAGGTTCAATACTAAATACATTACAGATAAAGAGTGTTGTGGCGACAGCAAGTCCGGTTTTGACAGTTCGTGCTCCAATAAGCATAATTATTTCCCGCCTTTGAGCTAGTAATTGAAATAGTTTATCACATATTGGTCAGGAAATAAATTAGTCAATTCTCGATGAGGGTGAATCTTTTTGGCCAAATTATCAAGGAATCATTTTGTAAAAGAAGGGGACAATGTTGCTTATAAGGAAAACTATTATCTCTATATTATTGATATAAATAAAGGAATTTTAGTATACCTTGCCGAATAGCAGTACGTTATTCATAATGTACTAAAATAAGAAAATTAAACCATTAAACTAGAAGTAAGATAAGTTTGCTTATTTTGGGCTAAGGGGAAGGAGAACACAAAAGCTATGCGCATTGTCATAGTTGGAGCCGGAAAAGTTGGATTTAGTTTGGCCCAGCGATTATCTGAAGAGGGACATGAAATTACAGTGATTGAGCAGGATGAAGAGCGACGTCTCATCGTTCAGAACAGCTTGGATGTAATGACGATCAGCGGTAACGGAGCTAGTCCCCAAATTCTTGCGGATTTCGGTTTGTTGAAAGCGGACCTAATGGTTGCAGTAACGGATCGGGATGAAGTTAATATGATCGCCTGTATGGCAGCCAAACAAGCAGGGATATCCCGAACCATTGCTCGTGTAAGAAATCAGGAATACGCAGGGAGAAATCAGCTTGATTTTAATAAAGCCTTGGGGATAGACTTGACGATCAATCCGGAAATGGTAACAGCGGTTGAAATTAGTCGCATTCTTCTCACACCTGCGGCTTTGGATGTTGAAGATTTCGGAGATGGTAAAGTACGCTTATTGGAAGTTCGGGTTAGAGCTGAGTCTCCGTATGTCAATATAGAACTTAAGAGATTGACTTTACCGGATCAAATACTCGTTGTTGGAATTCTACGTCAGAATCGAATGATAATACCCCATGGCACGGATTGCTTGTTACCGCAGGACAGTGTTTTTTTTGTTGGGGCACAGGCTGCTATTGAGGAATTCAGCGAACATTTCTCGGAGACAAAAACAAAGATACAACGTGTAATGATCATTGGGGCTGGTCGCATCGGGAGACATCTGGCAAAAATCTTAGATCAGGTAGGAATTTCAGTAAAAGTCATTGAGAAAAGTCGAGAACGCTGCAATGAATTGGCCAAGATCATAGATAAGGGACTTGTGCTCTGTGGTGATGGCACGGATATTGATCTGTTAATCGAAGAAGGGGTTGGGGAAACAGATGCTGTGGTTTGCCTAACGAGCGATGATAAACTGAATTTATTACTTGCCCTTTTAGCTAAAGACTTGGGAACCCAAAAGACGATAGTCCGTGTAGGTCGTTCTGAATATATGTCTCTCATGGGTAAAGTGGGAGTTGATGTGATTCTTTCTCCAAGACTCCTAACTGCTGGAGTTATTTTGCGCCAGGTACGTCAAGGGGAAGTCGTTTCTGTGTCTCTGTTGGAAGGTGCCAAAGCGGAAGCAATGGAAATTGTGGTTTCTGCAAAGTCTTCAATTATTGGTCGTAAACTTAAAGATGCAAAAATTCCAGACAATATTTTGATTGGTGCTCTTGTTCGAGGAAATGAACTTATTATTCCTGATGGAAACACGATACTTCAAGCCGGAGATCGCGTTGTAATCTTTACGCTCCCAAATTTAGTTAAAAAAATATGTAAAACATTTTAAGGCAGGGTAAGAAAGTGAACTATTCATTTGTAGAAAACATTCTTGGCCGTCTGATGATTGCCTATGCTGGGTTTATGGGAATCCCTTTTCTAGTGGCTTTGATTTGGCAAGAGGGGGACATCCTTTCGTTTTCTCTCTCAATAATTATAACCTTAGTTGCAGGGCTCATACTGGTAACTCACGGACAAAAAGAAGGCCGCATGGGTGTGCGGGAAGGATTTGTTATTGTTGCTGGTGCGTGGCTATTGACGGGTTTGGCCGGTGCATTACCCTTTGTTTTAAGTGGAGCAGTTCCAACATTTCTTGACGGTTTGTTTGAATCAGTTTCAGGTTTAACGACCACAGGCGCAAGTGTCATTGACAATGTGGAGATTCTCCCTAAGAGCATTCTCCTTTGGCGAAGCCTAACACATTGGCTTGGGGGAATGGGAATCATTGTCTTATTTATTGTCTTTCTGCCTAATATGACCGGTGCAGTTCATCTCTTTAATGCAGAGGTTACGGGTCCGACTTCCGAAAGAGTTCTCCCTAGAATCCGAGATAATGCCCTGAAACTGTGGCAAATCTACTTGGGCTTTACAGTAGCGCAATTTTTCCTACTGATGCTCGCAGGTATGAATTGGTTTGATGCTATTAATCATTCCTTTGCAACGATGGCGACGGGAGGATTTTCTACAAAAAATGCCAGCATCATGTACTATGATAATTTGGCGATCGAACTCATTATTATAATTTTCATGATTATCGCTGGAGTTAACTTTGGACTATATTTTCAGGCGTGGCGCTCTGGGATAAACAAGATTTTCAATGATATTGAGTTTCAGTTTTATCTGCTGATTATTGTAGTCTCGACTCTTCTGATTACCCTAAGTTTGTGGTGGACTATGGGCACTGGGGGAGGCAATTCGTTGCGACAGGCGCTCTTTGAGGTTGTTTCAATCATGACCACTACCGGGTTTACTGCAGCGGACTATGATCAGTGGCCGTCTGTAAGCAAGATCATCCTTCTGTGCCTTATGTTTATCGGTGGATGTGCGGGTTCTACGGCAGGAGGAATGAAAGTGTCTAGAATTATTCTTCTTTTTAAACTTGGTTGGGTAGAGTTGAGAAGAGCAATTCATCCTAAGGCGGTTATCAATGTACGCTTTGCTAAAAGGACAGTCGATCCTGTGATTTTTAATACAGTAGCAGTTTTTTTCTTTCTCTTTTTATCGATTTTTGCATTTGCCACGCTTCTTCTTGCTGCAACAGGATTAGAACCGTTTGATGCGATGAGCGCAGTAGTTGCCACTTTAGGGAACATTGGTCCGGGTTTTGGAGTGGTTGGCCCGACCACTACGTTTTCTTCAATCAACGCCTTTGGTGAAAGCGTCCTTATTCTATGCATGTTACTGGGGCGATTAGAGCTCTTTACTTTGTTGGTACTTATACAGCCAGAATTTTGGCGCAGTCGTAAAGGGTGGTAGGATTTCAGTTTGCGAGACTCTTATTATTAATTAGACTAATTGTGTCACTGTTTAGTTAATGCAGGCGTTTTGCGGAAGGATAAGAAAAATGATTGAGATTAGAAAAGCTCAAGGATCAGACTTCCAACAAATATGGACTATTTTGCAGGAAGTTTTTCAAAAAGGGGATACATATGCTTTCTTTCCTAACATCACTAAAGAAGAAGTATTCCAAATTTGGATGGAAATACCTTTAGCCACATATGTTGCAGTCGAGAATGAACTCATTCGAGGTACCTATTATTTAAAACCTAACCAACCGGGTTTAGGTTCTCACGTTTGCAATGTTGGCTATGCTGTAAGTTCTAATGTCCGTGGTAAAGGAATCGGCAGACTGATGTGTGAGCATTCTCTTAACGAGGCTAAGGCTTATGCATTTAAAGCAATGCAGTATAATTATGTAGTAAGTACAAATCAAGCCGCCGTTGAATTATGGAAAAAATGTGGTTTTAAGATTGTCGGTACACTTCCCAAAGCATTTAACCACAAAGAAAAGGGATTAGTTGATGCTTTTGTGATGTATCAATGGTTTAATTAATAATAAGGCGATAAGGTATCCAATTCTCTTTAAATAAAAAGGCCTTTAACTTGGTTTTAAACAAGTAAAGGCTAATTAATTTTCTGTCCAGCTTTACTGTTTTGTTGATTCTTGACTATGTCCCACATTCAGATGGCAAGTAAGACAAGAAGTCTTATTCTTTATAATTTCTGCATGCGGAAACTTTGGCGCAAGATCTCCGGAAGTAAGGAGAAGATTCTTTGCCTTGGGAAAATCGCTGCCAGTATGGCAGGAAATACAAGCTTCAGTATTTAACCTTGCCTCTATCTTGTTAGGAACCTGGTTAGTAACATGTAAATATACTTCCTTTAAACCACCGACTTTTCGCTTAACGTAACCGATTGTACCAGGATCGGCATGGCATTTTAGACAAGTAACATCTTTGTGTTTTCCTTGGGCCCATGAGGTTACAGATGGACTAATTTGATGGCAACTTGCGCAAAAGTTTGGTTGTGAGGTGTAATGCATACCAATTAAAGCTAATATACCCAGCAGAACCACGGCCAGAGTAGAAATTATTACTACTTTTTTGGTCTTTCTACTTAGCTTTTGTTCTTTATAGGCATCTTCAGCATTGGTCAAAGTTCTCAGCTCCTTCTTTAAGTAATAACGTTTAATCTTTCATATTTTTAGATAACGAAATTATAGTTCCCTTATTCCTTGAATTATATCTATTGAAAAATTAAGGAGGTTTTTTCAAATGCCAAGAAAAGCTTACACTGCTGAAGGGGCGGTTGCAATCGGCCCGTATTCCCATGCCGTAGAATCGGGTGATCTCATTTATCTTTCGGGGCAAACCCCTATAGATTGCACAACAGGAAAGCTTGTTTTAGGTGATATCACTACTCAAACTGAACAATGCTTTCAAAATCTATTCAATGTTTTAGTTGCTTCCGGTTTGACGTCAGATGATGTTATTAAGGTGAACGTTTTTCTAACAGACATGGTAAACTTTGATGCTATGAATTCAGTCTATAAAGCTAAGTTTTCTTCACCTTATCCTGCCCGTACTACAATTGGTGTCTCCTCATTGCCTCTTGGGGCTCAAGTGGAGATTGAAATGATTGCAAGAAGAGGAGATCGCTAAACATACTCAATAAAAAAGATTTGGATTATAAGGTCAATTTTAAAGGCGACAATTATAGAGGGGATTTTTAGGATATGCTTGAGCGTCACGTCATAAAACACTTAGCACCTGGATGGTTCGCTGTAGTCATGGGTACAGGGGGACTTGCAAATATCTTATATCAATGGAAGTATGTCTTTCCCGCAGGAAACGTGTTGAGCTTAGCAGTTGCAGCACTGGCTGATATTCTTTATTTCTTGGTTCTCGTTCCATGGATTATTCGCTGGATTTCTTTTTTTGAGTATGTTCGAAGGGATCTTCATCATCCAGTCGCAAGCAATTTCTTCGTTACGATGCCCGTAGCTACTATCATTGTAGGAACAAATATCTATACAATTTGGAGTCAATATCTAGGCGGATCCCTGACTTTCATAATTACGACTATTGCCTGGATGATAGGATTAGCGGGAGTCACCTTTTTCTCTTTCTACACGACTTTTAGGATTATTCAGGTTGAAGTGGCACCCAAACCAGAAACGACTAATTTCTCCTGGATTATGGCACCGATAGCTAATATGGCAACATTATTGTTGGGGAATGTTGTTTTAATTCAAAGTTTAAGTTATAAGCCCGCTTGGAGCATGTCTATTTTCATTATCAACACAATTATGCTGGGGATAGGTTTCTTTTTGTTTATATTTATTAGTGCCGTGATCTTTGTTCGTCTTGCCCAACATGCGCTTCCTCCCGCGGAGTTGACGCCGTCGTTCGGGATCCTGTTAAGTGCTGTTGGTCTTGCTGCTATTGCCATCATTGATATTGCAAAAAATGCCGAAAACCTTGGAATATTAACATCCATCGATCTTGCTTACTTAGGGGCAACGATTATCTGGGGTTTTGGTGTTTGGGTAATTGGGATTACTGGACTGATTTTCATTCATCATATGCGAAGGGGTGGAATCCCTTTTGGGTTGGGATGGTGGGCGTTTATCTTCCCCTTGGCAGCCTATACAATAGCAAGTCAGAAAATAGCCTCAATCTATTTAACACCCCTTACTTATGGGTTTAGTGCTTTGTTAACATTTTCACTTGCTCTTCTTTGGAGCTATGTTTTTATAAAAACCATGGCAGGTGCTTTAAGTGGTAAGCTTTTCATGGGCAGCCCAATTTCACAACCGGTAGGGAAAACTGTAATTGCGAAATCCTAACGGGACTATTGAAGGGGACGAGTTGGCGTTTAATCCTAAATACTGTATTATTGTAAGTATAGAAGCATGGAATTAAGTTGTTCTGTAAACGTTAAAGAAATTTATGTTTGTATTTTTTGAAAGGCGTGTGACATTAGATGGCGGTTAAGGCACAGCGTATCTATTCTGAACAATGGAATCCTTCGGGGGAAGAAATAAAGAGTCTTTTTCCTGTAGATGACTTGAAATCTGAAATTGGAAGAGACCCTGGAATAAAGGTGCTTCGTGATGATGAAATAAGACTTCAGTATCCGGGACAATATAATATCTCTGTTCAGGCTAGAGCATACAATCAGCAACTAGTTCAACTCTTACAGGAGTATTATACTACCTACTGTAATAGTCCCGAACTTGCAGGTTTACTTGGGATTCAGATACCTCAGATTATGTGGGTGGATACATTAGGCTTTGAAGAAGCTTTAATTAGTCTTCACATTTCAAAGCTTAACAAACAGGAAATCTTCATTAATGATATCGTCTTAGTTAAGAATGAAGACTTCGATCTATTAAGTGAGGGTACTATGGAAAAGATACTTAACAATTTGCGACTATTTGCTAAAGAACAAGGGGCAAAGTATCTATCTGGATATGCCACTAACCGAAGCACTTTGAATCTACTGAAAAGTAAAGGATTTATTGAAGACAAGAGAGAAGGCATGGGTAACGATTACTTGTGGAGAATAGCAACTATCAGGGGCGAGCAATTGCCCTTCTATGAGGAGTTGTAATCTTGATGTCAAGTAAAATAACAGTCTTCTCGGATTTCTTATGACCCTTTTGTATGATAGGGAAAGTCCCCCTTGACCAGTTGGCCAAGGATAAAAATTTAACTGTAGAATGGAAAGCTTTTGAACTTAGGCCAGAGGGGATTGAACTCCCTGAGAAATCACCGGAATATTTGGCCAGAGCGAAGGCTGGTGTTGAAGCTTTAGGGAAAAAGTACGGGCTCCATATGAACTTTAATGAAAAGAGCAAGCACTCAAGATTAGCCCTGGAAGGGTCTAAATTTGCGGAAGAACAGGGGCTTGGCAATGCATATCATGATGCAGTTTTTGCGGCTCAGTTTCAAGAACAAAAGAACATTAATGATGTAGGCGTTTTAATCGAGCTGGCAGGGCAGATTGGACTGGACAGTCAAGAATTTAAGCAGACTCTCCTTAGCGGGAAATATAAACAAGCTGTATCCCAGGATATAGCTGAAGCTCAGCATCTGGGAATTCAAAGTGTTCCTTGTTTCATTGTTGATGGTCGTGCAGTCCATGGAGCCCAGAGTTATGAAGCTCTGGAGAAGTTCCTTCAGGGAACAGGGGGCGGGTTTCCGTTAGATATTAAATTAAAATGAAATTCAAGAATTATAGTAGAGATCAAGGAGCAGGGGAGGAGAAGTACTTAAAATGGAGTTAACTGATGAACAGAAAAAGGCGTTAAAAGGACGAGGCTATATCGTCTACAAAGATGGTATTCATTTTTCCTGCAGGGTGTTAATACAGGGAGGCAGTATGAATGCCCAGGAAGCTCGAAAGATCACAGAGGTCAGTGAGAACTATGGCAGGGGTTATTTTACCTTAACCCAACGCTTAAACGTAGAAATACCTTGGATCAAGTATCAGGATTTAGAGACTGTCGCACGTGAGCTTAAGGAAGCGGGGCTGTCGGCAGGAAGTACGGGGATGAGGGTAAGACCGGCACTCACCTGTAAAGGGGATGTTTGTCAAGTTAGCTTTTTCGATACGGCAGAAGTGACTAAGCAAATTAATGAAAAGTTTTATACAGGGAAATACGATATTGCACTTCCTAATAAATTCCGAGTAACGATTAGTGGATGCAGGAATGGTTGTTCGAAACCGCAACTTGGATGCATCGGATTGCAAGGGCGAAAACAGGGCCAAATAGCGATTACTATCGGAGGAATGTTCAGTCAAAAACAACATGTGGGAAGAGAGTTGCCTGGTTTATACTCTATTAGTGAGGCGCTCAATATTGTGGATAAGGCTATGGAATTTTATCGTGAAAATGGTCTAAAAGGGGAACGATTTGCTAAAACTGTGGAAAGAATCGGGTTTGAAACTGTTGCAAGCTTCCTAACAGTGTAACTCCATTTACTCTGGCATCTGCACTTCTGAAACTGCTAACATATAAATTGGGGTTGGGATTCTTGTGGAGCAAGGATTTCTGCCCTAGTTTTGTCTGTCAAAACTATTTTCTAAATGGAAATCTTTTAATTAGAATCTCATATAAGGGAGTATTTCTTTTGGATTCAGAACAAAGATTAAAAAAACCAACTAGTATAATTCCTTGCGGACAGCAATCTCAATTGCGTGTCCTAGTAGTGACGGCAGTTTCGGCCGAGAGGGATGCGGTATGGCGAGCTTTACACAGAGATCCAAGGTTTGATGTTTTGGTGGGGGGCGTCGGTGCGGTTGTTGCCGCAGTAAATACGACTAAGGCGCTTGTTGGAGCCGAATACAGCTTGGTTATTAGTGCAGGTATCGGTGGAGGCTTCCCTGGCAGAGCTGAAGTAGGTTCACTCGTGGTAGGGACAGAGATCGTCGCCGCCGATTTGGGGGCAGAGACTTCAGATGGGTTCAATAGTTTGGAGAAGTTGGGTTTCGGAATGACCCGAATTCTGACTGATGCTAACTTAGCAAAGTGCATTACGAAGGCCTTGCAAGATGCGAAATTGCCTGTTAATACCGGCCCGGTGCTCACAGTCTCAACCGTTACAGGGACGTCTGAGACAGCTATAGAACTGGCTGCCCGGATAAATGACGCCTCAGCAGAAGCGATGGAGGGATTTGGTGTTGGATTTGCAGCGCTTGATCGCGGTTTGCCGGTTCTGGAGATTCGCGCGATCTCAAACATAGTGGGTCCGCGTGACCGGTCTGCATGGCGGATTAAAGAGGCACTGGACGTTTTGGAAGCTGCTTGTGAAGTATTAACGGAGGTATTAGCGTGAAAATTGCATTCTCTCCTTGTCCCAATGACACGTTTGTTTTCCATGCATGGGTACACGGGCTGATACCCGGGGCACCTAAGCTGGATGTAACCTACGCAGATATTGACATTACGAATGGTATGGCCGCTGGTTCCGACGGCCCTGATGTGGTTAAGATCTCATATGCGGCCCTGCCGTGGGTATTGTCTGAATATGCCCTGTTGCCATGTGGGGGTGCTTTGGGTAAGGGCTGCGGGCCATTGCTACTGACCTCAAATAAAGCAGGCGGCATCTTTGATCCTGCGAAACTGCATAGCAGTCGGGTGGCGGTTCCGAGTGAACGGTCAACCGCATATTTGCTTTTTCGGTTATGGGCAGCGCAAAATGTGCCAGGGGGAGTAGGCGAGATTACAGTGCTCCCTTTTCATGAGATTATGCCGGCGGTGCGTGATGGTTTAGTCGATGCAGGGCTTGTGATCCATGAGGCGCGTTTCACCTATCCTGCATATGGGCTTACCCTCATGGCAGACTTAGGAAATTGGTGGGAGCAAGACACTAATCTGCCGATTCCGCTGGGAGCTATTATTGCTCGACGCTCGCTTGATCTGTCTGCAATCACCAGCTGGATTCAGGAATCAGTCAGATATGCCTGGGCCCACCCGAAGGCGTCGAGCGAATATGTGTTGCACCACAGCCAAGAGCTGTCTGCTGAGGTAACTCAGGCGCACATTAAGCTTTACGTTAACGAATTCACCGAACACATCGGCAAGATCGGATATAAAGCGGTTGCATCCTTGCTGAGCAGAGCGTCACAAGAAGGCCTGGTACCAAAGGTAGATTTGGAGAGGCTTTATTTATAAAAAATCAGAAAACGAGATATAAATAGACCCCAAGCAAATTCTGGATTTGCTTGGGGTCTATTTATATCTCGTTTCAAACAGGATAATGTTTTGTTGGAATATTATACCATAAATATATTTCTTGCATATAGTAAAGTTAAGGAGGTGAGTTTCTAAATGCATGGATGTAAACCAATCTGTTGCCCCCCGCAATATTGTGTTCGAGATTTTTACACTCAGCGAATGGTCCCAGTTATTCATCCTATTGTGAATATTAACCGTCAGAATATTATCGATGTTCCTCAGCATGTTTATCAACAGACTACTAGAACCGTCGTTGTCGACCAAGGCTTCGCAGGCCAAGGTGTTCAAGGTCAAGGTTTCTTAGGCCAGGGTGTTCAAGGGTATCAAGGATACACTAATCGTCTCTTCTATTAATTGATAAAATTGTAAAAATACAAGCCGCGCTGAGCAAAGCGTGGCTTGTATTTTGATGCGTCTAGTATTAATCTGACTGAAAGATTATAATAACTATGAATCTAAAGAATAATCGGACTTTTATATAACCTCTTTTAAAGGAGATTACATAAAATTACAGGGAATTGAAGAATGAAAGAGGAACGAACTTTCGAATGCAATCCTATAGAGAGGAAGTAGTGCAAAGTGATGACTAAAATCGAAAGAATAATGGCGGCTGTACGATTTGAGAAGGTGGATCGCCTACCTAAAGGAGAGTTTCATCTTGAAGATGGTTTTATTGCAGACTTATTAAGTTTGAAAGAGAGCGTAATGTTTAAAGACAGAGTAGAGGCTTGTGAACTGTGTGGACTCGATGCGTTAGCAGTTTCCCCTGCATTGTCACAACAAGACAATGGAAAGGTTTGGGAGGAACTCAAACAATGGAGAAAAGAGACAGATTTTTTTGTTTTTGCTATAATCGACGGCCCTTTTCAAGGAACTGCTAAGCTATTCACTTCGTTTACCGATTATTTGCTGGCAATCGCTAAATGTGACCCTGTAATACCTAAACTTGTCGCTAAGTCTGTAGCTGCTAATATCGAACTTGGGCTAAATGCTTTGGCTTCGGGGGCAAACGGAATAATCGTTGCGGACGATATAGCATATCAGAGTGGAACGTTTATATCCCCTGCGGCTCTGCGTAAGGACTTTTTCCCTGGACTTGCGGAGCAAACAGAATTTTTCAGGGGCCAAAAGGCTCCAGTTTTCTTCCATGCTGATGGAGATTTATTGCGGGTATTAGATGATATAATTAATTTAGGTTTTAATGGCTTGCATTCCCTCGATTTTTCTTCCCTTGCTGATATAGCAAAGGTCAGAATGGCGACGGAAAATCGGCTCTGTCTAATGGGTGGATACGATCTGGGATGGTTTGCAGAGGAAAACAGGACTGAAAAAGTCTTAGAATTATTAACCGCAACTTCTATTGAGGGTATGGAGGGCGGATATATTTTTGGCAGCAGCGCGGGGATTCTGGGAAGTACTTTATCGGCTAAACAGGTATTAGACGTATATAAGTATGCGAGTAACCTCCCTGTAGGTATATAATATGAAATACATAAGGGGAAAAAACTCTAGACAATTAAACAATAGTTAGTTAGAATGAATAATGTAGAAAACCTGTGATCTGTTTCACAGGTTGTAGCAAGGTAGAATTGGCAAGTGGTTTAGGGTTGAGCATATTAATAGAATGGAAGGATGGCAGAATATGAAGCATTTTGCAATTGTTTGTGTAATAGCTATCCTTTCTTGTGGTAGCTATTTTTTATTTTGTGAAAAGAGTTATTAAATTTCCAAAGAAGCGAGGTTGGTTTTATGGTGATCTGGAATACTGAACAAGAATGTATGAGTCGCAGCCGACTGGAAGACCTGCAACTGGAACGGCTGAAGTGGACAGTCAACAGGGTTTACAATAAGGTGCCTCATTATCGTGCGAAATTCGAAAAGTTAAGTATAACTCCTGAGAAGATCAAATCCTTAGTCGATCTAAAATGCTTACCATTTACGACAAAGGACGATTTAAGGGGTAACTATCCTTTTGGTCTTTTCGCTGTTCCCCAGAGAGAAGTGGTACGGGTTCATGCCTCATCCGGAACGACTGGCCGTCCTGTGGTTGTCGGCTATACGGCTAATGATCTCAATACCTGGACGGATCTGACAGCGAGGATGGTCAGTCTGGCAGGGGTCACTTCGGAAGATGTTGCTCAAATAGCGTTTAACTATGGCCTCTTCACAGGAGGGTTTGGCCTCCATTACGGATTGGAGAGGGCCGGGGCCTTGGTAGTACCCGTTTCGGGAGGGAATACGGAAAGACAGCTCATGCTAATGCAAGATTTCGGTACTACTGTACTAATATCGACCCCGAGCTATTCCCTCTATATTGCAGAGGTTGCCGAGAAGATGGGTATTGATATTTCTTCATTGAAGCTAAAGATCGGGCTGTTCGGCGGTGAACCTTGGACGGAGGAAATGCGCAGCGAAATCGAATCCAGACTTCACATTCTTGCTACCGATAACTATGGCTTAAGTGAGGTCATGGGGCCAGGCGTTGCTGGGGAATGCGCTTGCAAATGCGGTCATCATATTGCTGAGGACCATTTTATCGTTGAGACGATTGACCCAGAGACGGGTGAAGTTCTTGAGCCGGGCCAGGAAGGCGAGTTAGTCTTTACTTCCTTGACTAAGGAAGCTTTCCCAGTGATCCGCTTTCGAACCAAGGACATTTCCCGCGTTACCCAGGATCCCTGCCAGTGTGGGCGAACCACGGCTCGAATGCGTAAGATTATCGGTCGAACAGATGATATGCTAATTATTCGCGGGGTCAATGTCTTCCCTTCTCAAATTGAAAGCGTTCTTATGACGATCGAAGGTATCGGTCCCCATTATGTCATCAATGTCCACAGACGTAACTTTCTCGATGAGCTGGAAGTGGTGGTCGAGCTTACTCGTGAAGATTTACTCGAGCCTTATTCAAAGTTGGAGGACTTCTCCGGCTACATCCGCCAGAAGCTCCACAGTGTTCTTTCAATTAACGTTCGCTTGAAAATTGTCCAACCGGGTACCTTGGAACGGAGTGCAGGTAAAGCCAAGCGAGTCTTCGATTACCGCAACCAGACTGCTAAATAATATATGGTTATATTTGTCCTGCCTTAGAGCTGAGTGAATAGAGTTTGAAGAGTCCATGCCTTTAAAAATAAGGAGTGGACTCTTCTTTAGATAAGATAATTAGTATATTCTCACAATTATACATGATGAAAGTGTTATAATAACTAACGGAGCACCTTCTGAGGACTTATTTGAAAGTAGAATAACTTTAAATATATGTGTTTAGTAACTGATTGGTATGGTATTATCTCTTAAGGACTTTGCAGATGTAAAAGGATGCGGGTTATACAGTGAGGAGGCAATTTGGGGCAAAAATGACTATAAGAGCTTATGTAAGTTTAAGTCAAAAGGCTATCGCGGAGGTACTTGATTTAGAAGGGATTTGTATTGACCATGATAGCCTTAGAGGAAGCGTATTTTTAGATTCGTCATTGAACATCAATCAACAGATTAAAAGTTTTTTCCTGCTCTATAAAAATGGCAAGTTAATAAGTATGTTATCTATGTTTATCCCGACAAAAAATGAGGCAGAGATTACTGCCTACACTCTGCCAAAGTTTAGAGGAAAAGGATACTTCAAGTCATTATTAGGAAAAGCAGTTGAAGAATTAAGGGCATTTGATATTCCCGAACTTCTATTTGTATGCGAAAGCCCATCAATTCCGGGTAAACGGGTAATTGATGCTCTCAATGCTGATTATGATCATACTGAGTATTTTATGAGATTTGATAGGGCGAGTTATACTCGTCTTAATAGGTATCGCTTAATTCTGTCAAAGGCAGAGCAAAAGGATCTTGAAAAAGCAATTGCGGCTAATATGAAGGTGTTCGGCGACAGCCGTGAAGAATCTAAGAACCTAATTAAAAACTGCTTTTCATCGGATACAAGAGAACAATACTTTGCGGTTTTAGATGATGAGATTATTGGTGTGGTTTCAGTGAATTTAGAGGAAGAAGACGTGTCGATATTTGGGTTCGGTATTGTACCTGAATATCACAGCAAGGGTTACGGGAAAGAGCTGCTTCACCTTATTGTAGATGATTTATTGCATAGAGGAAGATCGGGTATCACAATTGACGTCAATAACGAAAATGCCGATGCCTTAGAGCTTTATCAAAAGACTGGTTTTCATATAGAAGCAGCTTATGAGTATTATCGCAAAAAAAGTGGGTAAAATTTCGAGAGATTAAGTATTTAGCTATTTGTCGACGAATTGGGTCTAGTGATTATGCGACAATTTTTATGATAAACTTTTAAAGTTTATAAATTAATTAATAATCACAGCATCCTACTCTGCGTAACGGCGAGGAGAGTGGGACTTCTCCGGGGTCGAAGAGCCAGGCATGCTATACAATGATTACACAGCAACTCGGGAGATCCTGCTCGTTCTTTCAGGAGAGAGTATGACAAACAACCGATACAAAGGGGATGTCAAACGATGAGTAGGAAGTCGGATAACCGCGTAAGAGCTGCTGAAGGAACTGACTAAGCTGGCTCCGGCGGACCCGGAAGCTCACGAAAAGTATAAGAGTGAGGTAAGCGGGCTGATCGGGAAAATAGCGGGGAGACTGTAAGGCAGCGGGCTCAGGGGGCAGGCGGGTTTGCGATAGTGAAGGGACTGTTGCAAAATGAACGAAGAAAGTTCACAGAGTAGCAGCCCCTTGTTTTCAAAAGGACATCAGTCCCTTCTCGGCCGCGATCATTCATGGGACTTCCGCTTTTTAAGAAGTTCGGAGGTATGCATTATTAGTTCTTCCGACCTGGGAATCTTACAGAACATTATCGCAGGGCGTTCCTTGCCATCCATTGAAGAATTTTTGTATATCTGTGAGTAAAGAGTTTGATGTTTGCTGGTTTCTGCCTTTTAGTGTGTTTTTGCGGTTGACATCCAGCTGGAAAATATTCGGGGTACTTGCTTTGGTCAAAGTAATCATATTTAGTAGTCCGGTTATACTTGACCAGATTTTCCGATACGGTTTCCGTTAGTTTGAATTTTGATTATGATTTAGAATGTTTTCCTGAGATTAATATAGCTTATCAAGGAACTCTAAAAAGTGTTATGAAAGCCGTGGAAGAGAAGTATGTAAATCAAGTTCTGGAAGAATGCAATGGACGAGTAGACGAAGCAGCTCGGAGATTAGGAGTCCACTGCTCCTTGCTGTATCGAAAGCGCGAAGTAAAATCCACATGACGAAACGTTACAGATACAGTTTTTAACAATTTAGCCGCTTTTTCTTTACGATCTATTATAGAATGACTTATAATAAACAAGACACTCATGTTGGAGTGTCTTTGGCTTTGGCGAATTATTTCTTATGAGAGGGACAGAATTATGTGCTTGATCTTATTTGCATATAACTGCCATCCGAATTATCGTCTGATTCTCGCAGCTAATAGGGATGAGTATTTCCAGAGGCCAACAGAAAAGGCTCATTTCTGGGAGTCTTACCCTTGGGTTTTAGCTGGCAGAGATTTGGAAATGCTGGGAACTTGGATGGGAATAACCAGTTCAGGGCGTTTTGCAGCACTGACAAACTATCGAGATCCTTCTCAACAGCTTACGAATGTTGAATCCAGGGGGAAGCTGGTCAGTGACTTTTTATGTATGAATGAATGCCCAACCAATTACTTACAAGATGTCGTAAAATATCGCGAACTTTATAATTCGTTTAATCTCATAGCAGGAGATTCATCATGTCTTGTATATTATTCTAAACAAACATCGGAGCTTAAGGAACTTAAACCTGGGATCTATGGTCTTAGTAATCATCTCATAGATACACCTTGGCCAAAAGTCCTAAAAGGGAAACAAGCACTGGCCAATTACATAGAAAATAAAACCTTGATCAAAGCTCAAGCTCTTTTTGAGATTTTGGCCGATGAAGAAAAGGCAATGGATCACGAATTGCCGAATACCGGGATTAATTATGCTTTTGAGAAACAGCTATCCTCAATCTTTATTAAAGGTATGGATTATGGAACAAGGTCTTCTACAGTGCTATTGATTGATCGCAGCAATCATGTGACGTTTACAGAGAAAAGTTTTTCCCCTGGCCAAAAAAACTCTATTGAAGTTAGTCATGAATTCAAAATAATATAAAACGGCAACAAATTTGGATACCTTAAATCTCTTACAGAATGATAGTATAGAAAATAATTTAAAAAATTAAAATGAGGTACGATTATGTTAAACAATAAGTCGAACAATAATCAGAAGCCTGTGATTCTTTCGGATCAGGTTCAATCCCCTCTAAATAAGCTCGAGCCCCTTACCAGGAAGGTATTCTTGTCTCTTAACCCGCCTGGCCCACAAGATAACCGGGCAGATGTCGACCAAATACGTCAAGTGTTAGAGCGCATTTGCGGCGGCTTTGTATATGTACCATTGGCAATGATGCCTAAGATACCCAGCATATGCAGGGGTGCCAATTGGCAACTTACAGCCACCGTAGCAGACACTGGACAAGCCTGGAAATTAATTGACATAGAACCCGGCGATACTGCCCAAGAACACTACGGGTTGGCCATAGACATTGGAACAACAACCGTGGTTGTATACCTGATCAATCTCTGCGATGGCACGGTACTTAAACATGCTGCTGACTATAATGATCAGATTGCCATGGGTGAGGATTTACTGACCCGGATTCGTCATGCATCAGAACCGGGCGGTTTAGCAAGCCTGAAATCGGCGGTTTTGAATACCCTCAATCGTCTGATAAAGCGTCTTTATCCGCTGCCAACTGAGACAAGTAAGATTACCGCGGCAGCAATAGGGGCAAATACGACTATGATTCATCTTTTGTTAGGTCTAGACCCTGCTTCAATCTGCCGCGCTCCATATACTCCGGTTGTTAATAATCCGGGATTGATTCCGGCGGGAGAAATTGGCCTTGATATTGCCCCCTTGGCCCCAGTCTATTGCTTGCCCAGTATAGGCAGTTTTCTTGGTGGAGACGTCATAGGAGGAATATTAGTTAGTGGCATGCACCAACAGTCTGACATTTCCCTTTTTGTCGACATAGGGACAAATGGGGAAATCGTGTTAGGTAATGAAGAGTGGCTTGTCGCCTGTGCTGGTGCAGCCGGACCGGCTCTGGAAGGCGGGGTTACAACCTATGGTATGCGGGCAGAACCAGGGGCAGTTGATCATGTTTCCATTGATCCAAAGACAGGCTGGGTGAATTATTCAACAGTAGGTAATCTCCCTGCTCGCGGTATTTGCGGTTCAGGTCTGGTGGACACACTCGCCGGACTTTTCCTTAGCGGCATCATTAATAGAACTGCCCGTTTTCAGAATGGACAGAAGGAGTTTGTTATAGTCCCTGCCCATGAAGCAACCTCTGGGGAAGACATTGTTGTTTCTCAGGTCGATATTAATAATTTTATGGCGACTAAAGGGGCAGTCAACGCAGCTACGGATCTATTGATAGAAAATGTTGGATGTGATTGGCGAGAAATTTGTCATTTCTATGCTGCTGGAGCCTTCGGTCAGTATCTTCCAATTGAGTCTGCCGTTACGATAGGTCTCTACCCTGATCTTCCAAGGACAGCGATCGTGCGCCTAGGTAACAGTTCAGGTGAAGCGGCCCGCCAAGTGCTCTTGTCCCGTGGCAAGCGTCTGGAAGCAGAAGGGATCGCGGGAAAAGTAACATATTTTGAGCTAAATGCTAATTCTGCTTTTATGGACAAGTTCGTAAGCAGCAAATTTCTGCCTCATACTGATCTGGATCGCTATCCTAGTGTCGCAGGAAGGCTGTTAGAGGTTTTCACTAACAAGAGCTGACCAGTTTTTTCCTTTATAGGCGTTATAACCACGTGTATGTGCATACCCATAAATTTTAGTACCCATAGTATTTTTTTCGAAAAGATAACCGTAAGTTTCCCCATTAATAGCTAATTGGGCAGCCTTAAGGTGCTTCAAATTATCTGTAAGTATACCTTTGCGATTTCGGCAGGCAATGACGTATCCAGCGCTGTTTATAATGAATATATCTCCATTCTTGCCTATTCGGGCAGAATCGATAATGTCGTAGATGTAGTTCCAGTTGAATCGAGTAGAAAAATATCCGATTATTTGACCTCCATCATTACGAATTGGGCATGTATACGCCACGGTATGAGATTTAGCAACCGTGGAATAGTAAAGGTCACTTACCGATATGGTATTTTCAACCTTAGCAGCATTAAACCAGTCTTTATCCGCCATGCTCTGGCCGATGAGTTCGTGATGAACGCCAGCGGCAACGATTATTCCTTCAGGGTCTATTACGTATAGGTCATTATAGACCTCATAAATATCAACTAGTTTTTTTAATAAGCTATTAGCAATCGATGAACGGTCACTAATGGCTGTGCAGAAGCAGTTTTTAACTTTATCGAAACCAGCCCAGGCTTGGGCATCGCAATTACGTTCAAAAAGGTTCCGATCAATCTTATCAATCGTGTCATAGGCCACATCAGCCATTCGTACAGCCATTACCTCGTTTGCTTTAGTTTGAATATTTTCAATGATCGCAGTACTCTCTTTAGTTGAAGCTAAACTTCGTGTGGCCAGTTTTTTAATTTCATCCGCTACTACGCTAAAGCCACGACCAGCTTCACCTGCTCTGGCTGCTTCAATGGCAGAATTAAGAGATAAGAGGTTTGTGTGCTGGGCTATTTGCCGTATGGATTCAATGACTTGACCCATTTCCTGGTTCGCGCCCTTGAGTTCGCTTAGTAGGATTGAAGTATCGATAACGAGATTTTCGTTTGCCATGTAGATCAGATCACCCCTAAATAAAAATAGCCGACCTGAAAAAAACAGGTCGGCACCTTTGCCAATCTTTTCTCATTATACGACAGTCCTAGGAATTTGCAACGATTTCTTTTCAGGAAATAGTATTGATAAAAGCTGTTATATGTTAACTCTCACTTTCGGAATTGGGTACTTCAAACAATAATTTACTAAAGGTAAGTACATCGTTGAATTCGATAAAGTTATAGTCGCTAATCTGAGCTTTTTCCATAAGGAGTGATATGGGAGTTGTTGTGAGGATAACATCTTTAGGTTGAAGTAATTGGTCAATTAGGCCAAAATGTTGAGGGTTAAAGCGGATAGCAATGTGAATTTCGTTTTCCCAAGTTACTTGCAGGACATAGGCATCCTTATGTTCTGTTGCAAACCAATGATAGGTATATTTAGAAAGGCCGGACTGGTTAATGGACCGGACTTGTTCGCTAAATTCCTTGACATAGAGAATAAGTACATCCCGACCATTTTCAAGTTTGCCAAAAGCAGATTGTTCAGGTGAATAAGCCTGAGTAAACATAGAATTCCCCCAATTCATTGACGTTATCTGTCCTCTTATGTATATTGCAATTATAGACTATTTGTTTGTTAGAGTGAAGCAATAATCAATTCGGAAAGGAGGGAAATCAATGGGCAACCCATGTGGAATGACAAAGGCCAAGATTTATGAGGAAACTGAGGTATATGGGATACCTGTTTATTATGGTGCTGGGGTTAATCCCGTCAATTCTCCTGCTCAGCTTTTTGTAGCTTGGGGCAGAGGGGCTATATCTGCTGGTTTGATCCATACCTTTAACAGTGAATCAAAAGATCAAGGGGTATGGTGGTTTATTGATGAGGATGAGGCAGAGGCTCAATATGTCAAAATACAAGAAATCCTAAGCGACAACAAATAGATAAGCATCTGCACTAGAAGTGCAGATGCCAATAATTTTTTGATTAATTTACCAACGACGACGACGTCCCCAGCGTGGAACAATAATTATCAAAGGAAACCGACGCCAAAAACGCCTGCGATGCCTGCGATGCCTGCGACTCCATCTGTCCATAAAAATCACTCCTCCTCATAAGACTTAACAGTTTAAGGTAGTTCAAACGCCATTTAGCGTTAATGCTATTTGTTAGCTTATAATCCATTATATGGAATTAGCAATTTGTCTCGTTCCGTTATATTCCATTGCGTTTCTTAAAAATAAAGGACGCTTTTTTTATTGTCAGCATATGTGGATCACTATAAAAAGACAAAATGAAAAAAACCAAAAGTAAAAAATAGCTATTGACATAACTTTAAAATCGCAGTAAATTAAATCTTGTTCCAAATGTACGCATACGAACAATTCTTATAGAAACGAAAAAGGGGGATTGGAATGAAAAGAGTGGTCGGTATCCTATTAATTATGAGTGTTTTGCTTACAGGATGTAATAGTACAAGTCAAAAAATTGAAACCGATACTGCTGTTGAAGTAAGTAAACCTGTGTTTGTCATGGCAGGAATCGTTGACGCTAACGAAAAGGCCCAGATCAATAGCAAACTATCGGCTAAAGTATCTGATATTTCTGTTGAAGTAGGCTCAGTAGTAAAAAAGGGTGATTCCTTGATTACACTGGATACAAAAGATATTGAAGCTCAAGTGGCACAGGCTGAGGCAGGAGTTAATACAGCTCAGGCAAACTTAATTAAGATGCAGGCTGGAGCGCGACCAGAGCAAATAGCTCAAGCACAGTCAGCTCTGGACAGTGCTAAAATAAGCTACACTAATTCTAAAAATAACTTTGATCGAAACCAACAACTTTTATCAGCCGGAGCAATATCTCAATCTCAGTTTGAAACCGCTCAGACTCAGCTAGCTGCGGCACAAGCACAATACAACTCGGCTCAAGATCAGCTAAATCTGTTAATCCTAGGAGAAACAGAAGAGTCTTTAAATGTCTTGCGAGCACAAGTCGCTCAGTCCCAAGCAGCCTTAGAACTTGCTAAAACTCAGTTGACTAATGGAACGATAGTATCTCCGATTTCTGGAATAGTTAGTGAAAAGAATATTAATGTTGGAGAATTAGCCTCCCCGGGTGTTACTCTGATTTCCATTGTAAATGTTGACTCGTTGTATATAAAAGCTTCTCTGCCTGAAGGACTTATGGGGGATGTAAGTGTTGGAGAGGAAGTTGTTGTTAAAGTTGCGGAAATTAAAGATCAAGAATTCAAGGGGAAAATTTCACTGATAGATCCGGTGATCGACTCTCGCAGTAAAAGTGTTTTAGTGAGAATTCAAGTAGATAACCCCAATTCAATCTTAAAACCTGGAATGCTGGCTGAAATCGGCCTTATTAAATAGGGGTAGGTGAAGAATATGGCTGACAAACGAAAAAAACTAATCTCTCTAATAATTGTCGTGATGGTGATTGCCTTGGCCAGTGTTGGCGGCTATTACTGGTATAAAAATTCATATTTCGTTTCAACAGAGGATGCCCGAGTGGCGGGTGATCTAGTAAGCGTGAGTCCGCAGATTTCGGGGAAGCTTTTGGAACTGAATGTTGAAGAAGGTGATAAGGTTATTAAGGATCAAATCCTTGGGCGTCAGGGGATGAGCAACCCTCAGGAGTCTAACATAGATCAATCTGTTTTTAGAGCACCTATCAGCGGAATGGTTATCAAGAAGCAAGGAACGGTCGGGGAGTTTATTTCCACAGGTCAAACCGTTGCCATAATCGTTGATCCAGAAAAGCTATATATCAGTGCTAATATTGAAGAAACAAAGCTTACAAAGATAAAACAAGGTCAGGAGGTAGATATTACGATTGACCAATTTTCGAATAAGTCATTTTCTGGGACAGTTAAGTATGTTGGTCAAGCTTCAAATTCTGCGTTTGCCTTACTGCCTTCATCAACAAGCGGTACTTTCACGAAAGTCATCCAAAAGGTCCCTGTGAAAATAGAATTTGATAATAGTGATGTCACTTTGCTGCCTGGTACTAATGCTGTCGTGAAGATTCATATTAAGTGATGGGGTGTATGAAATATGACAGGACATGACACACCAGAAAAGGCAGATGGCGGCTTATATAAGTGGTCTGCTTTGCTTGTCGTTGTAATCGGTACGTTTATGGTAATGCTAGACAGCAGTATTGTTAATATTGCAATTCCCAAAATGATGAATGTTTTTGGCTCTGATTTGGAGACAGTAAAGTGGATACTAACGGGATACACACTTGCTATGGGTGCTGTAGTGCCTATAACCGGCTTTATCAGTGATACGTTTGGGATAAAAAAGCTGTTTATTGGGGCTTTAGGCCTCTTTACTATAGGATCGTTTTTATGCGGCTTTGCCTGGAGTACTAATACCATGATCGCTTTTCGTGTGATACAGGCAATAGGCGGCGGTGCTATTATGCCAGTGGGTATGTCCTACATTATGCAGATTTTTCCCATTCATGAACGTGGTAAGGCCTTGGGTTTTTGGGGAATCGCTTCAATGTCCGCTCCTGCTATTGGACCTACCCTGGGCGGATATATCATTCAATATATGGATTGGCGCTTTATTTTCTATGTTAACGTTCCAGTCGGCGTGATTGGCGTTATAGTAGCAGCGCTGTTACTTAGGGAGACCCCCCTGAAACCATACAAAGGGAATTTCGATTACGTTGGATTTATTTCCTCGATTTCTGGTATTGTCAGCCTTTTGTACGTCTTCGGTGAAGGTAATTCAATTGATTGGGGAAATGTTAAATTTCCACTTATCCTTACATTTGGGTTATTTAGTCTTCTCATATTTGTGGTCAATGAACTAACCCATCCTGAGCCATTGCTTGAATTGAGGGTCTTTAAAGTATATAATTTTACATTAAGTCAAGTTATTTCAGGTGTAACGACTTTGGCAATGATGGGTGGTATGTATGTACTGCCTCTGTTTTTGCAAAATATAAGAGGGTATACGGCAATGGAAACTGGTTTAATCCTGTTCCCATCCGCTATCGCTTCAGGATTAATGATGCCCATAAGCGGTGCTCTGTTTGACAAATACGGAGCAAAAGTCGTTACGATTCCAGGTCTTATCATCGTTGCCTTTGCTACCTATGAAATGTCCAGGTTTAATATGAATACTGCAATGTCAACAATAACCTTAGTAGCAGCTTTAAGAGGGATTGGACTTGGCTTTTCGATGATGCCTGTCAATACGGCCGGAATGAACGATGTGCCCAGGCATCTCTTTGGAAAGGCAACGGCTTTGTCCACGACCGTTCGAAGTATAATGAATGCCTTAGCTATAACATTTATGACGACCATGATCTCTACAAGATCAAGCGAAAATTACGCTCGGCTTACTGAGCAGATTACCTCCTTTAATCAAGCTTCAAGCTCTTTGTTGAAGGGTTTGCAAGGGATTTATCTGAAAAACGGCTTAACGCAAGGAGATGCACAAGGGTCAGCGCTGACAACTCTTGGAAAGATGATTTATGCCCAGGCTTATCTGGATGCCATGAATTATGTGATTGCCATAACTGTCTTCGCAGTGGTTATTGCTATTTTCATGGTTCTAATGATGAGAAACAGTAAAAAATCTAAAAATAAAGAACCCGAAAAAGGTCTCGTCAAGGGGGAGGTATTAGATGGAACAGAATCAGAAGCCCGAATTGCAACAATCCTGGAGTAAAGATTCTGAACGAGTAGTATCTCTATTTAAAGCCATTCACAAGGTATATCGGGATTATCTCTACAAAAAATCCAGGCAATATGGTTTTACTGGACCTCAAATTGGTTTAATTATGGGTCTGCATAAGAACCCTTTTTCTACCTTGAATGAGTTGAGTGAGTGTTTAGGTCTTTCTAAAAGTACTGTATCCGGAATTGTGGATCGCTTAGTCAGCCAAGGGGTAGTTATTAGAGAAATTCCTGAAAGTAATCGGAGGATTGTGCGTCTCTCATTATCTCCAGAATGGCAAAAAAATAATGCCATACAAGAGCTAATGAATAACTACATCTACGATACTCTTAAGAATGCCAGTGCAGAGGAAATGGAAAGAATTATTTTGGGATTAGAGATCTTATATTCGTTGATCAGCAAGAGCGAATCTTAAATATCGAACGTTCTCTCAATCAATCTAGTAAACGTTCGAAAAAATGTTTGACCTATCTCTATATTTCTTGTAAAATATAATCATGACAAGTGAATATTAGTTCATATAAAAGCAGAGATAAGGTCTGCTAGTTTCTACCGGGCTGCCGTAAATCGTCCGACTATGAGCGAAAGTGTCCTAGGAGTCAAATCCAAGTTAACAGATTGCAAGACTTATCAAAAAGTTAATCTGTATTTGGATTATTCCGTTGGGTAAATTGCGATCCGCAACCCTAAGCTGACAGGTTCTCTCACTTCATCTGAGCAGGATCTGTCGTTGGGGTCTTCTTTTTTTGTACTATGGCCTTCACCTGCGGCTTGGCACTCAAGTTTTCTAATACTCAAAGATTCAGTGTATCCATTATAACCAGCAGTTGTTTGGTAATAATTTTATATGGTTGGTGTATGCAACGAAGGGAGGACAATAGAAAGGTCGATAATCATAGTAATCATGACTTGTGTTCATTTACGTACTTATATTAATTAATTTTACTTGATAAGAGAACATACTTCGAGCGGTTTAACTCCTTCGAAAGTGTAGTTAATTGTCCAGGGGCTTAATCCCTTATTGAGCCCATTGATACAGAGTGTTTATTATTAAAAAGGAGATGGATATTTTGCGTAATAAAGAAATGCTGCTTGTCCCAGGCCCTACACCAGTTGTGGATGAAATATATGATGCTCTTTCCAGTGAGACGATGGGACACACTGATCCGAGATTTGCCAAAATCTTTAAGAACAGCTTAGACTTAAGTAAGCAATTGTTCAACACAGATGGCGAAGTTTTTGTGATTGCAGGTTCAGGGACCTTGGCGATGGAAATGGCAATTATCAATACTGTTGCTCCAGGAGAAAAGTTGCTTGTGGTTAGTCACGGCTATTTTGGAGACCGTTTTGTTCCCTTGGCAAAAGTCTTTGGCATCCAAGTGGAGACTCTTCAAGCGGAGTGGGGTCAGCAGATCAGTAAGGAATTAGTCGAAGAAAAATTGGCTGAAGGCGGTTTTAAGGCAGTAACTGTAACTCATGTTGACACGTCAACTGGAGTCATGGCTAATGTTGAAGAATTGGTTCCAGTTGTCAAAAAAGCTGGTGCGCTCTTTATTCTTGATGGAGTATGTGCCTCTGCTGCCATGGAAGAGGATATGCAAAAAACCTACGGTCACCCAGATTACAAGATAGATGTTGTTTTAACAGGATCTCAAAAAGCAATTGGCGTTCCGCCCGGACTGGGGATTGTGGCCTTTGGACCAAAAGCTTTGGCCGCTCGTGAAGCGATGCCTTCTGTTATGGGGTACTATACAGATATTAAGAATTGGCTCCCAGTCATGAATGAGCCTGTGAAATACTTTGCCACGCCTCCGGTTAACATGATTTATGCTTTTAATAAGGGCATGGAACTAGTTATGGCGGAAGGACTGGAGACCCGTTATAGTCGTCATTTAGCTCTTGGACGCGCTGTGAGAGCTGGTCTAAAAGTCTTTGGCATGAAGCCCTTGGCAGAAGAAGCGGTCGCAGCTCCAACCTTGAGTTGCATAATCTACCCTGAAGGTCTAAATGATGCGGAGTTCAGATCGAAGTTAGCTTCGAAAGGTGTTATCGTGGCTGGAGCTTTAGCCGCTTTAGCTGGAAAGGCTTTCCGAATAGGGCACATGGGGAATGCCACTGAAGAAATGTTTGTTAAAGCACTCCAAATTGTTGGAGTGACTCTTCAAGAGATGGGCTATACCGCTAATATAGATGCAGCAGTCGATGAGTTTAAAGGGATTTATCATTCGGCCTAAAGGAAACTTAATGATTGATAATACTAATAGCTAAACATGGACTTCTGTTCAGGAAACAAGGCTGTAAGATTAACTTGCAGCCTTGTTTTTAAATATACAGATTTGTTGTGAAAAGGCTACTTCAATCTTGAATTTGATCGAACAATATACAAAATTACGCTGTTAATGTTCGGAAATGTATTGACCTATGATTAAGTTTCTTGTAGAATAAACTCTAGGTCAGCAAATAAATAGTGTTCATATAGTAGCAGAGATATGGTCTGCAAGTTTCTACCGGACTGCCGTAAATGGTCCGACTATGAGCGAAAGATGTACTAAAGGCAATATGCCAATTGTACAGATCCAAAGACTTTATTTATAGGTCTAAATTTGTTTTTGGATTATACCGCAGGGTCAGATCCCAGGCGGGCAGATTTCTCTCACCAATTTGAGTTGAAACCTGTCTGCTTGGGTTTATTTTTTCTGCAAAAGAATTAGAGTCACTGAGGAGGGGCAAGTGTGTTTACTATTCTTGATTTAGTTCAACCAGATAACCTAGCAGAAGCCTATCAGATCTTATCTGATAAACGAAATAATACCATTCTTGGAGGCTGTGCTTTTCTGAAAATGGGCAAAAAGCGAATCAATACAGGGATAGACCTGACTAAGCTTAAGCTTAATTATATACAGGAAAAGGATGGTTTTATTGAGATTGGGGCTATGACGAGCCTGAGAGACATTGAAACTCATCCTCTGTTAACGGAGCATTATAATGGGGTGCTTCCTCAATCCGTTCGTGACATTATTGGAGTGCAGTTTAGGAACGGCGTAACTGTGGGTGCTTCGGTTTATTCTAGATACGGTTTTTCTGATTTAATCACGGCCTTGTTGTCTTTGGACACTGAGGTTGAGCTATTTAAGGCCGGCAGAATGCCTTTGGCGGACTTTCTGGCTAGACCTAAAGAAAAGGACCTCCTGGTTAGATTATGGATTAAGAAAACCAAGCGTCAAGCATCCTATCTGAGTTTCAGAAACTCTGCCAGCGATTATGCGGTTTTAAATGTGGCCGTCTCTATGTTGAATAATCGCTGGACGATTGCTGTGGGTGCCAGGCCAAGTAAAGCCTCGATTGCGATAAGTGCTTCTGCGCTGTTATCACTGGAAGGTGCAACATCAGAAACAATTGAAGAAGCAGCGAAGAGGACATCTGAAGAGTTATCATTTGGAACGAATACGAGGGGAACAGCAACCTATCGGAAAGCCCTTTGCAGAGCGCTTGTCAAACGGGGAATAATGGAGGTATTGGCATGCAAATCGAACTAACGATTAATGATAAAGTTGTTAAATGGGAAGTCGCTAACGATGAGTTTTTAGCGGATACACTCAGATCCCATGGCTTTCTGAGTGTTAAGAAGGCTTGTGATACAAGTTGTTGCGGGCTTTGTACTGTCTGGATGGATGGTAAATCGATGCTTTCCTGTTCTGTCCTTTCTCTGCGGGCACATAGCAAGAAAATCACAACTATAGAAGGTCTGCCCAAGGAAGCAGAGGAATTTGCCCAAATACTCAGCGCAGAAGGGGCTGAACAATGCGGTTTTTGCAGTCCAGGTTTTATAATGAGCGTCTTAGCTATGAAGAATGAGCTGGTTAACCCTACAGAGGAAGAAATTATTCACTATTTAACGGGCAATCTATGCCGTTGTACGGGTTACATGGGACAGCTTAGAGCGATAAAGATCTATCTGGGGGTGGCTTAGAATGGAAAATGTCGGACAAAGCATTCGTAAAATAGATGGAATGGCAATTGCCATGGGCAAACCTGTGTATACTGAGGATTTAGCTATGCCTAATGCTTTAGTGGTAAAAATCCTCAGAAGCCCACACGCTTTTGCCAAGATTACGTCAATAGACATTTCCAATGCGGAGTCTTTAGAGGGTGTAGAATGTATCCTGACCTTTAAGGATGTCCCGAACGCTCGATTTACTTTAGCTGGTCAATCTTATCCTGAACCTTCACCCTACGATCGTCTAATCCTTGATCAGATTGTGCGTTATGTAGGGGATGAAGTGGCTATCATTGCGGCGGTAGACGAAAAAACTGCGCTCTTGGCTATGAAAAGAATTAAGGTTAAATATGAGGTGATGGAGCCTGTTTTAGATTTTGAGCAGGCCATTGGGCATCCTTCAGTCGTTCATCCTGAAGAGGACTTAAGCTGTAACTTTGAGATTGGACTGCAAAAAGAAAACAATATTACATCTTCCTCTCATGAAGAAGTTGGAGATGTTGACGAAGAATTTAAACGTTGTGCTGTGGTGGTAGAGGATGTCTATTATCCACAAGCTCAAGCGCATACTATGATGGAAACCTATCGGGCCTTTACCTACTTGGATCATGCAGGGAGGTTAATTGCAGTCAGTTCTACACAGGTCCCCTTTCATATTAAAAGGCAGTTGGCAAGAGCTTTACAAATCCCGGCAAGTAAGATCAGGGTGATCAAGCCTAGAATAGGTGGTGGGTTTGGCGGAAAACAAACCGGGGCAGGGGATGTATTTGCCGGCCTTGTAACTTTGAAAACAGGAAAGCCAGCGATGATCATTTATGATCGAAAAGAAACCTTTAGCGCTACAACAAGCCGTCATGCCATGAGATTAAAGGTTAAGTTAGGTGCAGACCAAGAGGGCTTTATTAGAGCTATCGATATGCAGGTTTTATCGGATACTGGTGCATATGGAGAGCATGCTCCGACTGTTTTAGGTTGTGTAGGGCATTACACGCTCCCGCTTTATAATAAAACAAGGGCGGTACGGTTTGACGGGAAGGCCGTATACACTAACAAAATGCCAGCTGGGGCTTTTAGAGGATATGGAGCAACTCAGGGTACATTCGCCTTAGAATCGACTGTAAATATGTTAGCTGAACAATTAAAGATGGATCCCACGGAAATTCGCCTTAAAAATATCAGTAAAGTTGGGGAAACTTTTCTTACCGGGCAGGGAGTCATGCTAGGCAGTTCAACCTTAGATCGCTGTATTGCCAAGGGCAAAGAGCTGATTGGCTGGGAGGAAAAATTCCCGCGTCGGGAAGTCGGTTACAATAAAGTGAGAGCAGTAGGGATGGCGATCACGATGCAAGGCTCAGGGATTGCTAATATTGGGACTGCCTCTGCTGAAATTCGCTTAAATGATGATGGAAATTTCACTCTGCTCACTGGGGCTACGGATATGGGAACGGGCTGTGACACAATTCTCAGCCAGATGGCTGCAGAGATCTTAGAAGTTCCCATGGAGAAGATCATTGTTCATGCCGGAGATACGGATACTTCTCCCTATGACCCAGGTTCTTATGCTTCCAGTACGACCTATGTTGCGGGGGGAGCAGTGGTGAAGGCTTCAGAAGAGTTGAAACATAAAATACTAGCACAGAGTGCAGCAATTTTAGGGGTTGCCCCTCAAGACGTCGAATTCGATGGCTTAGCAGTCCGTACTATAAGCGGGGATCAAGAAATAAGCTTTGCTAAGCTAGCGGAACTTACCATCCTGGGTACGGGAAAACTTCAGTTAGTGGGTTATGCTACGCAGGGGTGTGAAGTATCCCCACCGCCTTATATTGCAGGGTTTGCTGAAGTAGAAGTTGATCAAGAAACTGGAAAAGTAGACTTAATTGACTATGTGGCAGTCATAGATTGCGGTACAGTGATTAACCCAAATCTTGCGCGTATTCAAGCCGAAGGCGGGATTGCTCAAGGAATCGGAATGGCCCTCTATGAACAGGTAAGATATGATGAGATAGGAAAGATGGCTACGAACAGTTTTATGCAATATAAAATTCCCAGTCGCAAGGATGTCGGGAAGGTTCGAATAGCCTTTGAAGAAAGCTACGAACCCACGGGTCCTTTTGGGGCAAAATCAATTGGAGAAGTGGTGGCTAATACTCCGCCGCCTGCCATTTCTCATGCAATTTATAATGCTGTCGGTGTTAGAGAGAATCATTTGCCGATTACTCCGGAAAAGGTTTTCTTAGGAATGCAGAAACTATAGATCATAAGAGACTGGGGAAGTTACAACCGCCAGATATAATGAGAAGAGCATTTTTGATTCACAAGTGGAGTCTTTGGTCCGCTGAAGTATCAAAAATGCTCATTTTTTGTTGTTTCTGTCGATTTGCACATCCATAATAATGTATACTGTGATAGATAAGATAAGCCGAGAGGTCGTGGTGAAATGACTGAAAATAATAGATTCAGTAAAGAAGGGTTCGTTTCAAAAACCGTAACTCTTCCTCGTTTGAATCGTTTGAGCCCCTCCCTGGAAAGTACAGCTCTTAAAATTATGGAAGAATCCGGTGAGCTAGCTCAGGCAATTGGTAAACTTAGAGGGCTCAGTGGAGAGAGTCAGCGGATGAAAGAAGAGGAAGCCATGCAGATGGTGGCTCGAGAATTGGTAGATGTGGCTCAGACAGCAGTAACAATGATGTTTGTTTTGGAAGAGCAATATGGAATTAATTTGGAAGCTATTTTAAAAGAGCATTTAGAAAAACTACGGTATAAGGGATACTGTGATTAAGGTTCTTAGTATTCAATCTCTTGCTGGAAGGACATTTTGAGTATGTTCCGGAGTTATTTTGCCATATATAGGTTGTTTAATTTGTTTATGTGATTCAAGTCACGATAAGTCAGTTTAGAGTTTAGTATAATTCAAGGTAATAAATTAAAGGACTATTCTGACTAACGGAGAGGGGTTGTTCTAAATGCTGTCAGGTCAAGCTGTAACAACCGCCATGGGCATTTTGCCGCACACTGATTTACCAGAGGCTCAGAGATTGGCGCTGAGTTTAGATATTCCGTTTTGGCCTCAATTACCGCGTTTTCGATTTAAGGAAGATATGTATGCTCAATTTGCCGAGCATTTCCCAGGTATCATAGTTAATGAAGAAAAACAAAGTCTTCATTTCTCCCATGAACGCTTTGCACAGGAACTTGACGAATATCTCGAGGCTAGTATTAGCCCAGATTACTTTGCATTATCTGAAGAATCTTCAGCAGCGTTTAATGGATTTTTAGCTCAGGATCTGTCCTCCTATAAAATGATTCATGGGCAGACAGTTGGTCCAATTAGTTTTGGACTGAAAATCTGCGACGAAGAACGAAAACCAATGATTTACAATGATTTTGTTCGCGAAATTCTATATGATTTTCTTCATCATAAGATAACTTGGCAATATAATCAATTGAAGAAGGTTCATTCTACACCCTTTGTTTGGCTGGATGAACCAGGATTAGAAATGATCTTTAACTCGCTAAGTGCTTATACTTCAGAAGTTGCTCAAGTGGAATACGGGGCTTTCTTGTTTAAACTGCCGGGTCCGAAAGGTGTCCATTTATGCGGGAATCCTGATTGGTCCTTTCTATTAAAAGCAGATATAGATATTCTTTCGGTCGATGCTTTTAGCTGGGGACACATTTTGGTTCGTTACATTGATGAAGTAAAAGAATTTTTGAGACGGGGAAAAATAATCTCCTGGGGAGTCATCCCCACTTTGACCAGCGAATTAAGTTCAGAGACCATCCAATCACTGACTGCTCGTTTGCTTGATTTATGGAAGTTTCTTAACCATCATGGACTGGATGATAGTTTGATTTATGATCGTTCCTGGTTAGCCCCGTCTCGTTGTTGTCTTATTAATAGGGATGGAAATGCCAGTATCAATCGCTCTTTTGAATTGTTACAAGAAATATCCCAAAACCTGAAATTAAGATTTGCGTAACTGCTAATATACAGAAACATTGGCTGAGATACCATTCTTTCAGCCTTTTTTGTTTCAAATAAAATTTCTTTCATAGGAGTGGAGGAATTCATCGGAATTTACCGAATGTTGAAGATAGATGGAATGTTATAAAACGGAGGGTTTTTAATGAAAAGGATTGCCCTGGTGACAGATAGTACAGCTGACCTAACGGAAGAAGTTAAAAAGGATTTTGATATTCATGTAATCCCTCTTAAAGTGAGGTTTGGAGTGCAGGAGTATTCTGATGGGGAGCTTACAAGTGAAGACTTCTATCGACGTTTAATGGAAGATAAGATACTTCCAAAAACATCACAACCAACTCCGGAAGAGTTTAGCTGTTTATACAGTAAGTTGCTAGAGGAATATCAAGAAATTATCTCCGTGCATATATCTTCTGCTTTGAGCGGTACATTTAATGCTGCATATCTGGCCAAGGAGAAGTTCAAAGAAAGGATCCACCTCGTAGACTCAAAAACCATTAGCCTGGGTGCAGGACTAATGGTAATGGAAGTTGCAAGGAATATTAAAGAGGGTCAAGATACTGAATGGATTCTTGAGAACATTAAGAAGGCCAGAAAAAATATCGAAACGCTTTTCACTTTAAATACGTTGGAGTACCTGCAAAAGGGGGGGCGTATCGGGAGGGTTCAAGGTTTCATGGGCTCGCTCTTGAATATTAAGCCAATCATCCGGGTAGGAGATGACGGGGTATATCAAACCTATGGAAAAGCGCATAGTCAGAAGAAGGCGTTAGATAGTGTTGTGCAGGCTTATCAAGATTTAACTAAAGGCAGGAAACCAATCCGATTGGTAGTAGCTCACGGTGCTGCACATAAGGCTGGAACATATCTGAAGGAAGCTTTAGAATATGCCTTTCAACTTCAGACAACGGTTTTTACTCAGGTGGGGCCAGTTATAGGGGTGCACACTGGGCCGGGAACGGTGGGAGCCGCTATTCAGTTCGAGTAAAAAACTAAGAACCCATGGGATAAAATCTCAAGGGTTCTTTTTATACTAACAGTATAAACTTTCTGGTGAAGGTCCCTTCTCGCCATCCTGCAAGAAGGCTAATCCGTGCGAAGACAGTGTCTGCAAGAAGAGTAATCCGTGCGAAAACAGTGTTTTCGTGGGCTCCAAGGAGACTTGGCCGTCCATGGCGATGCTTGTGGTTGGGTGCTAGATAAGTTTTATTTATGATACTATTTAAAAATCTTTGGCAATATAATTAGGAAGATAATAATTTAAACATGATATAAGCTTGGAATTGAGTAGATTGGCCTCTGCATATAATTAACTAATATATTGTTCGGTTGGAAGGGTGAGTGCTGCATAATGGGCTATTTGACACTGACATTAGCGATGGTAATTATAGTATCGGTGGGTTTTTGGTCAAGAAACCGTCGTCTCAAATCAGAGAAGAGACAAAAACAAACTGTACCCAAAGTCTATCCTTTATCAAGAACAAAGAGCCAGACTAAACTGCGTAGAATCAAATAGGGTTAAGCGTGTTGATAGGTACCTGCTAAAGGCTTAACCTCTGTCTCCCAAAGCGCTTGAGTGGCAGCAGAATTTAAGTTAGGCTTTTTCATCATGGCTTTTAAGAAATCTTCTTGTTGTGCAGAATTGTTATAATTTGAAATCTGAGTTAAGGCGAATTGAGCAAAGTCACGAACTATAAAGCTGAAAATTTCATCCAGTAAGGCGGAAGAAATAGTATGGATTTTGGAGTTTTCCAAGATCAGCTGGGCATAAACAATTAATGTAAACATTTCACCTAAAGCGAGCATATAGTCAATATTTCTTAGCTGTTCCTGATTAGGGCTGGCTTGTTCTAAGAAGGAACGGAAGAGTTCAATTTGTTCTTGAAAAACAGTTACATTGGGGACTTGAATTCCTTCGTAGGCCAAACGGTAGTCTGGAAAACGGACAGACGCAAGTTTCCCTGCCTTTTGACGGAATAGATAGGAATCGTCTGCAAGATCGTCCCGTTTGGGAATAATGGGGTATTCTTGAGGATTAAAGAAATAGTTGTTAATAAACTTAATTACGAGGGCAATATTTACATGAGTCGTCCCTTCCAAGCGAGGAATCATACCGATGTCCCGGATGGCCGTTTCAAAATATGTGTCTTGTTCAAATCCTTTGGCAGCAATAGCATCGAGGAGCATTTCAATAATTTTCATCCCCTGAGTAGTAACTTTCATTTTTTGTATGGGATTGAAGAGTAAATAACGTCTGTCGTTGTCAGTGGCAGAACGGAAATAATCTAAACTTCTTAAGGCATACAACTTCATGGCAATCAGTCGGGCATAGGATTCAGTGAAAATTTTCTGGATATGTGGAAAATCAGTGACCTTATTACCGTATAATTCACGGTTTGAGGCGTGATTCAAAGCTTCATAATAAGCATGGGTACAAATACCTATAGAGGCAAATCCTAATTGAAATTTGCCAATGTTAATACTAGAAAGGGCAGAATCCCAAGCTAAAGGCCCACTTGATAGAATCTCATTCTGAGTGATTGGATAATCGATCAGTTCGTAATCTCCTACATAGGCGGCACGAACCCCAGAAGTTGAGATTTTTTTAATTAATTTGTAGTTGCGGTGTTGACTATCGACGATAAAAAATACGTAATCTTTAGAGTCGCTATATTTAGCGAAAGTCGATACTAGTGCTGCTTCATTAGCATTACCAATATAGTACTTTCCACCGTTAGCACGGTAGTTCCCTTCGCTAGTCGAAGATAATGACATTTCATTACTGTAAAGATCTGCACCATGAGCTTTTTCGGATAATCCGAACGCAAAGATAGCACCCTCTCTTAGTTTTTCTGCCGTTAAGTGTTTTGCTTTTTCATTATCTCCCATCCAAATCGGTCCAAGTCCAAGAATGGAAACCTGGTAAGCGTACTGATACGACAAGGAATAAAATGCACTTATCTCGTTAAATTCACAGACTCGACTTAGATCAAATCGTGAGTCAGGTGCACCATATCCTGCCGGGGTTAATAAAGTAGAAAAAATTTGTTCTTTTTTAATTAGTTTTAAGAAATCCGTATACCATCGACTTGCCTGGTCATCTTCTTTGATGCTTCTGAGCCCTTTTTCCTCAAAAAAAGCAATAGTTTTCTCCATTATTTCCTTTGATTGAGAATCTTTTTGCGGACTTTCATAGTTTTGTGGATTAAGTAAGAGGGACACCAACCTCACACCTTTCTTCTAATTGATATAATGAATGACCGTTCATCAATTATCATAATTATCTCATAAATTCCGAGAATGTAAAGTAAACATTTTCGTATCTTGTAGCAGTAGGCTCCTTAGCTTAAACCTTTCTAATCAGACCCATCAACTTAATAAGGGGTATGATTATCGTGATTTATCAAATAATAGCATATGAGAATCGTTTGATAAGTTAACAATGGGTTCTGATAATAACTCTAATTTATATTAATTTCAATTGATTATATGCCTATTAATAACTAAAGTGGCGAAGATGATTTAGAGAGAATGTGAGGAAGAAATTATGAACAATAACGAATTCCAACTTGCTACCTTTGCGGGAGGCTGTTTTTGGTGTATGGTCAAACCGTTTGAAGAATTGTCTGGCATTGTTAAAGTGGAGTCAGGATATACTGGCGGGAATTTAGAAAATCCTACATATGAGGACGTTTGCTCTAAAAAGACAGGGCACTATGAGGCGGTACAAGTTACCTTTGATCCACTTTTGTTGTCTTACACTCAATTATTAGAGGTTTTTTGGAGACAAATTGACCCTACAAACCCAGGAGGACAGTTTGCTGATCTAGGGCAAGCCTATAGAACAGCCATTTTCTATCATAATCAGGAACAGAGGAATTTTGCCGAGCGGTCTAAAGAAAATCTGGAAAAAAGCAAGAGATTCCAGAATCCTATCGTAACGGAAATTATACCAGCTGCGACGTTTTATCCCGCTGAAGACTATCACCAAGGTTATTATAAGAAGTTTCCATTAAGATACGGTGCCTACAGACAAGGATCAGGACGGGATACGTTTCTCAATGAACATTGGAGTCAGGAAAAGGAACAAGAAAAGGAGCTAAAAGCTAAACTGTCAACGTTACAGTATGAAGTTACTCAAAAACGAGGGACAGAACCACCTTTTCAAAATGAATACTGGAATAATGTCAGAGAAGGAATTTATGTTGATGTGATATCTGGGGAGCCTCTTTTCAGCTCTCAAGACAAATTCGATTCTGGTTGTGGGTGGCCTAGCTTTTCAAAACCTCTCAGGCCTGAAGAGATAAAGGAAAAGCCTGATTTTAGTCATTTAATTAAGAGAACTGAGGTTGTGAGTGCAAAATCGGATGCACATCTCGGGCATGTCTTTGAGGATGGTCCTGAGCCAACTGGGCTTCGTTACTGTATCAATTCTGCAGCTCTGCGGTTTATTCCTAAAGAAGTACTAGTTGAAGAGGGTTATGGAAGCTACTGTGAAATGTTTAAATAAAGAACATAAATAATTTGATCCGAGATTCATTATTAATGTAAAACCTCCTGGTCTTTCGACCGGGAGGTTTTTATAGTTGATTAAAATTATTGCCAATAATACAGATAATTTAGATTTTATAGTATAATATAGCTATAAATTATGTAACTTTTAGATTGAACTATATTTTTGAAAACATTAATTTAAAGTTATGCAACGATAAGTAAGATTGAAATACTAATATTCTGAAAGGAGTGTGCGAGTTTTGGAGAAATTATTGAAACAAAAGGGGTTTACTAGAATTTTATTTGATACTATCCCTCAGTTAGCCTTGCTCCTTGATCCAAAGTGCCAGGTTCATGCTTTAAATCGATCGGCAAAGGCCTTCTTCGGATATAAGGGGGGAGAATTTAAGGAAGCAAGTTGTGGTGAAGTTATACGGTGTGTTCATCATCGAGACCATCCTCAAGGGTGTGGATTTAGTTCAGTTTGTCCTAAATGCATAGTCAGGAATACAGCCTTGGACGCGATTGTGGGAACAGAAACTCGTCGAGCAAAAGGAAAACTGGAATTTCTTACAGGCCAAGAAATGGCGATATTAGTTAGTTCCTCGCCCTTTGAATATAATCAACAGGGATATGCAGTTATTGTTATAGAAGATATTTCTCTGATTACAGAGTTAGAAGGACTTATTCCAATATGTGCATCTTGTAAAAAAATTAGAGATGATAAGGGCTACTGGAATCGAGTTGAGAGTTACATAGAAGCACATTCTGAAGCGGAATTTACTCATGATATTTGTCCAGAGTGTTCCGAAGAATTGTATGCTAATATGCAAGCAAAGATCAGAAAAAGAGAAAAAACCTCCTCGGTTTGACCTGGGAGGTTTTAATATATGGATGTCTACCAATTGTTACGCGGGGCGGGGTGGAAGCAGTCCCGACAATATACCGGCTTCTCACCAGACGGTCGAAACGGAACTGTGGTTTCCTTTCCACATGTAGCACAGGTGGCAGGGAACATTTCCCGTTCTTGACGGTTATTGTTATATCCGCCCGAAGAACGATTCTGAGCCTTTTTTTCTGCACGGCATTGGGGACATCTTCCGGGTTCATTCGTAAACCCTTTCTCTGCAAAGAATTCTTGTTCTGACGCGGAGAAAACAAATTCTTGGCCACAATCCCGACAAGTCAAAATCTTGTCATTAAACATAAATAAACACCTCTTTAGTTCTTAGTGGATATCGTCGTGTTCAGGAAACTGCAAAATTACTTCCTGATGTCACGCACCGATATATAGAGTATAACCAAAGTTATGTTTTTTTATCAACGTTAGCATGCTTGTGATTAAGACCTTGATCGATGGATACCTTAATTGGGATTATTGATTCTCTGATATTTCAGGGTCTGATATCACCTTGGGCGGTTGTGGACGGGTCGCTTTGACGACAAGGTAAATACCGCCTAAGATAAGCAAGAGTGGAATTAAACTCCCTCTAAGTAAGTTGTAATAATCCCAGTTTCCGATCAGACGAGGTAAGAATGAATATCTGTCTATTTGCCTTATAAGGCTGAGAAGGCCGATTATTATTATTGTAGATCCAATTATGCGACGATTTTTTAAAAGAGGAGTATAGTCAAACAATTGACGGTCAAAGAGATCCTGATCGACGATAGTCTGCCCGTTTTCAAACTGCTTCCTTAAATGATGGCTCTCAAAGAAACTGAAAAACCAAGTGGGTATTACTATAAAAGGAATGAGGAAATCCAAACCAATAAAGTTGATAAGAGCGATTCCGCCAAAGGTGATGATCATCAGCTGAAGACCACGCCGAAAAAGGCCCAAATGCATGTGCGCAGCACCAGGAATCAGACTGTAGCAGAGAAATAGGAATTTCTCTAGAAAGGTTTTTCTAGGGATGCCCACAGGTGAATTTGTTGACGCTGGGTTGAAACTGAGATTTTGTTCAAGGCACTTGCGGCAGGCGGTTTTATCGTCTACTTTAATCGTGCATTCCGAGCAGATTGGATTTTTACATTTCACGCATATGGCTTGGGCTTCTTCATTGGGATGATATTTGCAATTCATGGGTAACCCCCCTTTTTCTATTTTGACAAACTCAGAGATTCAATTTTTTCAAGAGCGTCGTTAGCAACTTGGCTCATTTTATCGAAGGGTATAGTGAATTGCTTACCTAGCTCGGTATGCAATTCGGTCATCTGACCGTTTTCAGATCCAGGGTTCAAGGTGGTTAGGTTCAGGGCGAAAAGGAGGATTCCTGCTGCGATCATGCTAACGCCCCAGTTTTTCAACTCGAAAAGGTGGAAGGGGTTAGTGCTAACGATGTTTTCCCTATACCGATGCTTATCAATAGCCTTCATAACGTTGATTTTGATATCTAGAGGAGGACAGAGGATTACTTGATTTTTTGCCAAGCTCTCTAATGTCTCCTGAATAATTGCAACGATACTGCGGCATTCAGGGCAATTCGATAGATGAGAAGCCATTTCGTCTCGTTCTGCCTCGCTCAAACTGTTCTTAACGTAGCTGTGCCAGTTGTCTCGACTTCGATAACAGGTCATGGTCTTCACCTCCAGAAGATGTAGGTTGGAGTTTGTCTCTTAACATTTTTCGACCCCGAAACAAGCGGGTTTCCACCGTTCTTTTGGGTATTTCCGTTATGTCTGCAATTTGTTGGGGACTGAAGTCTTCAAAGTAGTATAGGATAAGGACTGTACTGTAGATTGCCGGCAGGCTCCCGACTGCTGCGTGTACTTCAGAGGTAATCTCCTGCTGTAGAAACAAGTCTTCTGGGCTGTCTTTGTCAGAACAGAGATTATCCAGACTGAAAGATTCTACATATGTGGGTTTTTTCTTCCGACACCAATCGAGGCAATGGTTTATTGCAATTCGGTAGAGCCAAGTGGAAAACGCAGAGCGCTGTTTGAATCCAGCCAAATTGTTATAGGCCTTGATAAAAATATCTTGGGTGAGGTCTCGGGCGTCTTCAACATTCTGAGTATAATAATAAACTGTCCTATATAGCCCTGTCTGATAGCGCTCCACGATATCTCCATATCGCTCGCCATTTCCTGCTAGGATATATTTAATTAATTCTTCATCCCCTTTGAGGATGTTTTGAGCTTCATCATCATGCAAATACCGTTCACCGCCCTTGCTATCTTTTAGACGTATTAATGCTGGATTATACTTCAATTTAAATGAAATTCTTAGCTGAATTCTTAAAAAGAAGAACCTCACCGGTCTTTTGACTGGGGAGGTTTTCCTTTAGGTGACTAGCCAATTATATATAGAATAGAGTTTAAACAGGTTGTTTCACCTTGCGCTGAAAATATAGAAATATCGGGAGAGGAACGATAATCCAACCGAAGCTCTTAATTAAGCTATTTTGTGCTCTTTGTTTGGTTAAGGATCGTTCATCATTAACAATTCGATCGTATTGCTCTTTTAACTCTGCATCACTTAGAGTTTGAGTTGGATTAGCAGGCGTTGGAATCTCTCCTTTATATTGGGGTTGCATCTTATATTGCTCAAAGCTCTGATAATAACCAGATGGTGCTACAATATCAGCCACGGCCATAAAAGCAGCTACTGTCCCCCCAATCGTCATCATCAACGTTGCGAATAGTATCAAATAAACATAGACAGTTTTAATCATTTCATTACCTCTTTCCACAGATTCTTCGTTGCCTTTTTTAATTCCTATCACACTTGCTATGATTAAAATGATAAGTACTAAGGGTACGATACCGATCAGAATGCTCATTGTTATGTTGACCACCTCACTTTGCTTTATTATTAAGTAGATTTACTTCTACAGATTTCACTATAAACCCTTTTTAATGTTTTTAGTAAAGTTTGATTTTATTTTTTATGCTGGTTTACCAAGCTGTAGTTTATACATATTAATGATAAAAGTCACCCAGGGGTAAGATTAGATATATTGTTTTTGGACAGATTAAGGCATAATTAGTATAAAGAATTATGGGGAGAATGGGATTTGAACATATTAAGTAAATTTCTCACACCATCTCGGGTGTTGGTTGTAGGGTTTGCTTTGCTCATCTTGTTTGGGACATTATTACTTACCTTACCTCAAGCTACTCAAGACGGATTAGGCTTACCTTTTTTGAATGCGACGTTTACAGTGACTTCTGCGGTTTGTGCTTGCTCAGAAAAAGAAAAATCAAGCAAATTTAAATATCCGGATGAACGAATTCTGATTGGCTAAAGGAGGTAGTTGTTAATGCGTAGACAATTCGTAGTCATTGGATTAGGCAGATTTGGAACAAGTGTCGCAAAAACCTTAAGCGACTTAGGACATGATGTTTTAGCGATGGATAAGAACGAACATGCCGTCCATGCCATCATGAATGATGTGACCCAAGCGGTACAGGCTGATGGACGAGAGGAAGAGACACTTCGAGCTTTAGGAGTGCGAAACTTTGATGTTGCAATTGTAGCGATGGGGGATGACTTAGAAGCAAATATTTTGATTACACTGATGTTGAAAGAAATGGGAATTCCTACTGTAGTTGCCAAAGCTCAATCGTCTCAGCACGGAAAGGTTTTAGAAAAAATCGGAGCAGATCAAATTATTTATCCGGAACAAGATATGGGGCTACGCTTAGCTCATAACTTAATTCGATCGAATGTCATGGATTTTATTGAATTATCACCAGATTATAGCATTTTTGAAATTGCTGCTCCTTCCCGTTTTCTTAAGAAAACGATTGGAGAATTAGATCTAAGAGCTGTGTGTGGAATTAATGTCATGGCCATCAAGAAGAAGGGAGAGCATATAATTGTTGCGCCAGGAGCAGAGGATGTCATAGATGAAAAAGATGTATTGGTCATCGTTGGAAGTAAGAATGCACTTTCGAAATTACCTGAATAATACAGGCATGCCTTAAGTCAAATAAACAGTGATGCAATTCCAAATAAAATCGTGGTTATGCCTGCCGCAATTAACGATGGTTTTAACTTTGAGTGCGCATATTCCATTACTGGCAGATCAAGTATTGCGCAGAGCGTTATGGAATTATCACTCAAAGGGGAGGCGAAAGCTCCAAACGTTCCACTCGCAAAAACGGCGCCAATGACGAGGATAATATTTGATCCGGTTTGGTGGGCGAGAGTTACTGCGAGGGGCATTAACAGGCCCCAGGTTCCCCATGATGAACCAATAAAATAAGCTATAAAGCTCCCTAAGATAAAAACTACAGGTGCTATAAAGGTTTCGGGGATCCAACCAATCAAATTTGAAGCAATATAGGTGGAAAACCCTAAATCTTCAGAGACGGCGGATAAGGCCCAAACTAAGGCAAGCATAAGGATAACAGAGACCAACTCATTGCCTCCATCAATGAAATGAGTAACGATTTTTGCAACGCTGAAACGTTGCAAAAGGAAAAGAAGCAAAGATAAAAATAATGTAACGAAGAGTGCCTCAAGCATAACTCCAAGTGCGTCTGCCTTAACAAAGGCATCAAAGAAACTTATTGCCTGAGCCTGACCATTTCGCCAACTTAAATACAAAGTCATAACTAAGATTATACCCAAAGGCAATAATAGATTTAGAGGCTTGCTGGGAGTATCTTTTTCATAAGCTTGTATACATTTTTGCAACTCTTCTTCCTCTCGCTGGGCATCAGAATCTTCAACCATATCTCCTTGCATATGATTGCTCATTTCTCTAAAAAAGCTATAGTAAATTCCTATTCCAATAATAATAAGTGAAAAAAAGTTAAAAAGTATACTCTTTATGAAGATACTATAAGGGGATTCATTAATGCCGACCTGTTGCAACGCTGTCCCTATCAAAGATACCATATATCCGACAAAGGCAGTCGCTACAGGTACAAGCGCAACAACCGGATTTGAGGTGACTTCAATCATGAAGCCGATCTTCTGAGTGGAAATCGGTAATCTCCTTTTCAGCAGTTTCATGATAGGTGCGACAGTTACAATTCGAAAATTGGGATTATTAAAGGTCCCAATTGTTGAAAGCCATATAAGAAGCATAGCCGAGCGTTTTGTTTTTACTTTTCGACTTACTAAGTCAACGAAACCTTTAATTCCTCCAGTCATCCTGGTTAAATTAATGAGGCCAGCAAACACATAGAGGAAAATAATTATACGTATATTATTGGGTTTTACCAGATTGTTGATCAGATAGGAGATAAGTGTCATAATGCCTCCAAAGAGATCCGGTTGTATAAGATAACTTCCGAGGATCAAACCCGCAAACAATCCTGGCAGAACCTGTTTAGTTAAGACCGCTATTGGAATGACAACGATAAAAGGCAAGAGTGAAACCCATGAATTTTCCATGTATGACCTACTTTCCGTTTCCGAGTATTTATAAATCTATCTCAAGACTAATTGTATTAAAATTTTACTAATATATTATCCCCAAATTGGCAATCATATATTAAGGTCGCAATCGCAATCATCGATTCCTTGACACAATCAAAGAAGGAATCTCTAAATATTTATCGAATTGTAACAGATATGATTTATTGTTTGTGAGTAAACTTTAATTTGATAAGGGGATTTTATTTTGGAAAGACAGCAAAGCAACCCGAGTCGTATGGTCGTCATTGAAGACAAACGCAGTGGTGAACGTTTTCTGGTTGACCTCTTAAGGGGGCAAACTTATGACAAAGAACAATATACTAAAATTACCTATGAGGTCCCGTTAAAAAAGGAATTCTGGGATTTGCCTCGATTAACTAAGTCTAAGTAAGTGAGTAATTTTTGAGAAAAACATCCTGAATTAAAATATAGACGCCCTTGAAGGGTGTCTATATTTTAATTCAAGTATAAGTTCAACCTTATTTGTTCCAATTATGCTGCTTATGCAATAGCAACTCATAACCTTGTTGAAATTATTTAAATAATTTCTGATACCGCTCGCATGGTCTGAGTAGTGGCGGTGAAACTTTCAATGGTAGCTGTCATTTCTTGGTTAGCTGCTGCTTGAGTATGTGCGACATTCATTAATTCTTCAACTTTTCGCATAAGATGATTAACTTTATTATCAATCGTTGAAATGAGTTTCTTAGTATCAGTAACTGATTTTGCACTATTTTCGGCCATTTTACGTATTTCATCGGCTACAACGGCAAAACCACGCCCAAATTCGCCAGCTCGTGCAGCCTCAATAGCCGCATTTAGGCCTAGGAGCCTCGAATTAGTGGCAACACTATTTACAAAATCTAATATGTTATTAGTTTGCTCTATCAGTTGCAGAATATCCTGAGTTTGTTCTAATACCTCAGATACATTATCGGATAATAATAATGCGGAGGATGCTAAATCTTCTGTTGTAGCTGACAGTTGTTCAGCCGAAGATGAAATATTCTCAGTTATCTCTTGTAGAGCAGTTTGACCTTTTAAACTTAACGCAAGAGTCAGGGTTCCGATAATTGTATCGGAATTATTTTTTATAGGTAAGGTTGAGGATTTAAATGCTACGCCATAGAGTTCCTTTGGCATAATGCCTATTTTATGGACACCAGTCTTTAAGACTACAGGGATATGTCCTTTTTCGGGGATGGGGCTCCCTATTAAGTTAGATTGCTTTACAACAGCTTCTGAACCCATAAAATAATGCCTGAATTTTTCTCTATCAGTTATTATCACAGTATTCTCTATCGGTATCACTTGATGAAATAACGATGCGATTTTTCCAATAATTTCAAAAAGGTTTTCTTCATTTAAGTTATTCAATGTTGCAGTGTTTTCCATATATACGCCTCTTCCGTTAAATCCACAAAAGCTCCTTCAGGAACTCAAATCCCAGATATCGTCTATACAAATGTAGGTCGTTACCATGCAGGGATTAATGTCTACCGCGAACACGAGATTCTCGCAGAAATAGCAGGGGGATTACCGGCTACTCTCCCCTCAGAGAAGGAATTCTTTAATCCGGTTATCTCTGATTTTATGGCAAAATACATCGTGCAAGGTTGGGGTTGGTGATGCACTAATCGGGGCTACTCAGGCCATGGCGGAGTACAATGGCGTTTCTCGGGCTTCCCATGTAAAGGACAAGATTGTGGAGATGTGCCACCTTAACGAGACCTTATATTCTTGCGGAATTGCCTGTTCCACAGAGGGCCGTAAAACGGCATCTGGCAATTATCTCGTTGATATTTTGTTAGCTAATATCTGCAAACAAAATGTCACTCGTTTTCCCTATGAAATAGCTCGCTTAGCGCAAGATGTTGCAGGAGGAGCATTCGTTACAATGCCATCAGAAAAAGACTTCGCTCACGTGGAGGTAGGGCCATTAATTAAAAAGTATTTTATCGGCAAGTCGGACATCTCAGCAGAAAGTCGTCAGCGGATGCTCCGGTTGATAGAAAACCTGACGATGGGGACAGCAGCTGTAGGTTACCTGACAGAATCTATGCATGGAGCAGGTTCTCCCCAAGCCCAACGCATTATGATCAGTCGATTGATCAATCTCGCGCACCGGAAAAACTTAGCGGAGAAGCTTGCGGGTGTTCAGGAAAATAAAGACGTGGATTGGCAGTAAATCCACTATCTTCGGAACGGTATTCCTATTAAGAACCGTGCTTTTGGCTGATGCTATCCTGTGGGGACTTAAATATTAAGTAGTATTAAATATCGAACATACGGTTACTGTTGAAAGGAGCTTAAATGGGGAGAGATTGTTGTTTCGTATTCATCAACAATGTCCATCTATGGTCTTTCTCAGGAGATATTGTTAGGATGGCAGAAATAGCCGCGATTTCAATCGTGGCTATTTCTTATAACATTCGAGAGATCTCCCAAGGCATCCCAACCATTTTCAACATTGCTTAGTCTCGAGAGTACATAAAAGTCAACATCGACCGAAACCTGGTGTGCGATATTAAAACATATTGAAAACTATTTTTATGATTAAAGGATTATGAAGGACAAGTTTCTTGAAATCTGAATTATATTTGGCTATTCCCGAGAGCTGTTGCGGACTCGCCAGAGTAATGGTATTTTTCTTAAATATATTTAAAGTGATGTGTGTATCCGCTGAAGATAGTCTTATAGTAATTCATTGGCATGGAAATTGCTTAGAGTAATAGCAATAGTAATAGTAATAGCAAAGGATCGAAATTAAGCGGGGAGGAATATGAAGAAATCTAGTATGGAGTTTGATTTGCATACGCATTCCAGTCAGGGCTCGGCCTGCAGCCGTATGAACATTTGGGACTTAATTCACGCAGCGTGTCAGAAAGGTTTAGATGGTGTCTGCATCACCGATCATGATTATTGTTGGGATCCAAGGGAGTTGGCCAAACTGCACAAGGAAAGCGGTCTTCAAGTCTATGGTGGAATTGAATTAAGCACATCTGTTGGAGAAATATTGGTATATGGTGTTCATCAATCCTTGTTACACCTTAGAGATGACTTGCCAAAATTAGCACAATTCGTACGGGAATCGAAGGGGGTGATGGTCGCTGCGCATCCTTTTCGAACTGATTTTGCCTTATCCCCATTCTCTAGGGAAGAACGTGGTTTGGAACCGATTGAAGTGGAGGTGATGTGCAGGAGATCAATCTTTGACTTTGTAGACACCTTGGAGGTCTATAATGGCCGAAGCTGTCAGGAGGAAATAAATGCGGTGCGTAAGGCCACAAAAATTTTAGGTAAAAAAGGAACCGGGGGGAGCGACGCCCACAGTATACTCAGTGTTGGCTCTTGTGTAACCGTATTTGATGCCCCAGTTGAGAATGAGGCACACCTGGTAGATCAATTGCTAAATGGATGTATTCAGGCAAAAAAGAAGGAGGTATCACGGAATGTGTTGGGTATGTGATAAATATAGTAACGGAGAAAAATGGTATCTCAACCCGGAAAACTATGCAAGACGTTTATATAAAGTTCGCAAAGAGGGCAAAGAAGCGGCTGGTGCTGATGCAGACCCACAGGCAGCTGGGATGGGTGCCGGCGTGGTGGCAGAGTTAGTTAAGGCTAGAATCAGCGGGGATCAAGAATGGGAGGACGAAATTAAACGCGAAGCCTTGGAACATGCCTATCAAACACATTTTGGACAGGTAGTCACCCTTGATGAATATCTTCAGATTCTGGATATTGCATATCCTTTGGCTAAAATGACGTGCGGATGTCGTCGAGTGCAAAGGGGTATGCCTGATGAGGAAAACTTCACGTGTATGGGCATCGGACCTGGAATGTATAAGTGGGAACGTTGGCCTGAGACTTATCATGGCGGGGTAGAATTCGTTACCCCGGAGGAAGCAAAAGAATGGGCAATGATGAACCACAAGGAAGGAAGAGTTCAGACGGTTGACGTATTTGGCACACCCTACATTGGGGGACTCTGCCAATGCGAGTATCCTGGGTGTGTAGCGGTGCGTAACAGGATCGATTATGACTTTAAATTTCTGCTCAAGGGCCATACAGTGGCTAAAGTAGATCGAGAGAAATGCACAGGGTGTAAAAGTTGCTTGGGCCGTTGTCAGTTTAAAGCTCTAAATCTTGAGGTTTACACGAACAAAGCTTATATAGACTTAGATCAATGTTTTGGGTGCGGACTCTGTGTAACGGCCTGCCCAAGTGGCGCTATCGAATTAATTGACAGGCAAAGTTTGCCCGGATTAGCCGAAAACTGGTAAAAGGAGGAAGATCTAATGATTGCTCAAATTGGCATTGACTACGACTTATGCAAAGATCCCTTAAACTGTCGCAAGTGTTTGAGTGTATGTCCATCGGTAGTTTTCGTGTGCGGTCCGACGAAAGTCTGGAAAGGACGAGAGAGTGATCCCAGTGAATATCGAATCGTTGGACGCTATTTCGACAAGTGTTCCGGATGTGGTGATTGTGTCAAGGTTTGTCCTATTGATGCTATACAACTGAATTTTGTCCCCCGTGATCAGTTAGCCCAGAAATATAAGGAGGAAAGGGCAGCTCAATTAAAACAACGTAATTCTTAACTTATTCGGGAATAATTGAACATTTTATAAACAAAGGGGAGTTAAGTATGGCTTTGGATTTTAAGGTTTTGCAAAAAGTCAAAGGCAACCCCAGTGCAGAGGCAGCACCTGGGCGCAGGCTAAAGATAAACCCCGGTCAGGATTATGTCTATGATCTGCCTAAGGAGCTAATTTATGCTGTGAACAAGGAATTCCCAATTGAAAGTCTGTTTAGCTCAGACGAAGTAACCAGCGAGGAATTTCTGGTAAAACAAGGGAAAACTTTTATGAACCTTGTAATAAGAAACGCTGATTCTGACGCCTACAGAGATAGGACGGCAGATATGATTGAACGTGTAGCTCAGCAAACTGGGATTCGTTTTCCCCATGTCTTTGAACGATATGTTGAACTTGCCATTTTAGCTTTGCGTCCACGAGATGCCTGGACTGTCACAGAAGCAACGACAAGGGTCTTGAAAGTGCGCAGTTTTAACTGCAGCCTAGGCAAGAAGTTCGCTGAAAAAGGGATAAACAACTGCCAGACCTTCTGCTTGGCAGCTTGTCAAGTGGCAGCAGAACAAGCTGGAACTCCCGTGCAAATGACTTATAAAAATGAGGAAGACGGCAGCGGGCTATGTGAACTTACCTTTCAAAAGGTGTAAGGAGGTTAATCGTGCACATTGGACATAACGAGGATGACCTCGATCATGAGAGCTTAGCTATGCGTCATTTAGGTGAGGGTATTTGCAAGGAACGTGCTGGCCATCTTTATGAAGCTTTAAATGAATATATGGTGGCAAATGCTCTTGATCCAGATTTAGAAATAATACAGATCAAACTGGGCGAACTTAAGAAGAAAATGGGTCTTTAAAAAGTGGCAATTACCTATGGCAAAAAGGAAGGAGGGCGGAGAATATAATAATTGGCAAAGAATTAATTGGCCTTGAGAGTAGGTTGCTCCCATTGAAAATTAAACTTGAAGATGTGCGCAGGTTCGCAGAAGCTATTGGGATTCGGTTCAATGACCAAGTGCCAGCAACTTTTGTGGGAACATTAGTTCAGGCAAACATTCCCGGAGTAGAATTGCCGGCACCTGGCATGATTCACGGAGAACAGAATATAACATACTATCGTCCGCTCTGTGTGGGGGATAGTCTTAATTATAAGAAGTGCGTCAAAGATGTTTATGAACGCAGTGGCAAGCTAGGGAAGAAGATGTTTTTAGTGCTCGAAACTACTGGTTATGATTTGGCAGGAGAATTGGTATTTGCCAGTAGTTCTGTCTTAATTGCACCTTCTAAGGAGGAAGGCGAATGAAAAGCCTATTAGATTATCAGGTTTCAGAACCGCTTCCTATCCGAGAATGGGTTCCTAGTGACTTGCAAGTACGTCAATACGCGGAGGCGACTGGGGATTTTAATCCAATTCATTTAGATGATGATTATGCCCGCCAAGCCGGTCTGGAGGGGGCGATAGTGCACGGCATGTTAACAATGGCCCAAATGGGTGCAATGTTAACAGATTGGATCGGTGAAGAAGGGACGCTTAGTAAATTCAATGTGCGGTTTGAGCAATTAGTCCGACCAAATGATAAGATTACGTGCTCTGGTTCTATTAAAGCGCGATCGAAAAACACCTTAGTTTGTATTTTAGAAGCCTCTAACGACAAGAAGGAGAGAGTTTTATCCGGCTTGGCATACGTCATGCTCAAAAGCTAAATCACTGTTAACGAGTCCTTTTTGATCTGTCATATATGCAGGGCGGACCTGTTTAAACTGAAAATTGTTGTGCGTTTTAGTATACAACGGTTTGCACGAATGCCTCTAGAAACACAAAAAGGCCTGGACGGGTCTTTTTGTGTTTCTAAAGGCATTAAATTATATCAAGAATATTTGAACTATTTAAAGATTTATCCTTTACTTCAATTAACCAGCTTCTATATAATGGTGATAAAAAGCAAAGAGAATGGGGGAAAAGCATGAGTGTCGGAGTCCATGCTGTCACAACCAGCGATTTTCCACAATGGGACAGAGAACTATTGTTTCATATATTGGATAATATTCATGACGTAGTGCTTGTTATTGATTCCGATACGACTATTGTTTATGCAAACGAGGCTTATGCTAAAATTCTTGGAGTGCCTGTGGCTAAAGTATTAGGGCGAAGATTAGACAAGATTGAGCCAAAAGCGGCGGCGATTGAAATATTGCGAACGGGTAAGCCAACCAGCGGTGCAGATTATTTGGATTCTTTAGGGATCGATGTGGTAGGGAGCTCCTTTCCTTTATATAATGGCGACAGTATTATTGGCTGTGTTTCTACATTTAAAAACATAACTGAAGTCGTTGAATTAAACCGTGAGCTGCAACAAACCAAGGGACTGGCGGACTATTTAAAAGAGCAGTTAGAACAGTGGGAACAACTGCCTCTTTCCTTCAAGGAATATGTAGGACAAAACAGGAACGTGAAAGAGACATTGGTGTTGGCTGCCAAGGTGGCGCGCACGGATAGTACAGTATTAATCCGCGGTGAAAGCGGTGTAGGCAAAGAAGTGTTGGCAAGAGCAGTACATAACAGCAGCCGTCGTAAAGATATGCCCCTGATTAAGGTGAATTGTGCAGCTATACCCGAGGACTTAATAGAGAGCGAACTCTTTGGATATGAAGACGGTGCTTTTACGGGTGCAAAAAAGGGAGGGAAGCTAGGGAAATTTGAGTTGGCTCACAGCGGCACAATTTTCTTGGACGAAATTGGGGATATGAGCTATACCATGCAAGCAAAACTACTGCGAGTGTTACAAGAAAAAGAGTTTGAACGAGTAGGGGGAACCAAACCAATAAAAGTCAATATTCGGGTGATCGCGGCCACAAACCGAGATTTAGAAAGTATGATCAAACAAGGTACTTTCCGACGTGACTTATATTACCGCTTAAATATCGTTCCTCTTAATTTAACTCCACTGCGTGAGCGTAAAGATGACATTTTAGCTCTGGCTAAAACCTTCCTTGGTCAGTTTGCTCGAGAAGTTGGTCATGAGCTGATATTGTCTCCCCAGGTCGTAGGTTTTTTTCAGGATTACGACTGGCCCGGTAACATTAGGGAATTGCAAAATGTATTAGAACACGCAAGTATCGTGTGTAACGGTATGATTATCGAAATGTATCATTTGCCTGCTCAATTAATACCGTCTACTTTCGATCAATATGATAACACGAAGGACTCTTCTTCTGTAAAAGAGATTATCGCATCCGTGGAAAGGGAACTTATTTTATCGGCTTTAGTCACTCATAAGAATAATCGTACGAAGGCAATGGAGGCATTAGGCTTTTCTAGGCGAGTATTTTACGATAAGTTACGTCGGTATGGTATAAAGTAATTCGCCCAGCTAACGGTAAAAGGGGTTTAGGCGCATGTGCGTTTTACGCACTATATTATAGTTAAGGAATCGAGCTTTGTATCTAATTCCATACGGATTAAGTAATTTCCAACGGGCGGATCTGCCTGTTGGGAGTTTTTTTTTAGAAATTATCGCTACCTTCTAGCTGTTATGCCCTCTTTGTCATCACCGCTACTTCTAATCAGGCATGCTTTTTGCAAAGATGAGTGGTAAATAAATATTCAGAAAATTTAAAATCGATATGGTTTAACGAACAAAATTAGGGGGTTGTTCAAATGGCTTATGAAACGATAATTGTGGAAATTGAAGAGGGAATCGCAGTACTTACTCTTAATCGCCCCATGGTACTCAATGCTCTAAACAATCAGGTCTTTTACGAGTTGGCTGAAGCTGCTTCAACTATAGCTGCTGATCCGTCTGTGCGTGTCATGATCATCACAGGTGGGGATAAGGTATTTGCCGCAGGAGCGGATATCGGTCAGATGGCTTCTGCATCCGCTGTGGATGTGACAACAAGCGATAATCCCTCGCATCGAGCATTTCACTTAATCGAAAATATGCCTAAGCCAGTCATCGCGGCGGTCGCTGGTTATGCTTTAGGTGGCGGGTGTGAACTTTCATTGGTTGCGGATGTACGAATCGCTGCCGACAATGCTCTGTTTGGCTTACCCGAAATAAAGCTGGGTATTTTGCCAGGGGGAGGAGGAACACAGCGTTTACCTCGTCTAATCGGTGCTGGCAAGGCGAAAGAACTAATATTTGGCGGGGATTTTATTAAGGCAGATGAGGCCTTGAGCATAGGTCTTGTTAATAAAGTAGTGCCTGCAGATCAGTTATCCACTGAGGCTAAGAAAATGGCAACACGCTTTGCTGAACGAGGTGCTGTGGCTTTACGTCTGGCTAAATCATGCGTGAATGAAGGGCTTAAAATGGACTTGGAGGCAGGTTTGCAGTACGAGCATAAATGTTTCAGTCTTCTTTTTTCGACTGAGGATCAAAAAGAAGGCATGAAAGCCTTTTTGGAAAAAAGACCTGCAAGATTTCAGGGGCGTTAGGGTTAAGATCATGTAAGAATATCTGACAAACGAGGGTAAGCATCGACGGATTGGATGATTAAACTATGAACTGAAAGGGGTTTGACTATGAGAACAAGAGCTCAGTATATTGAGAGATTAGGCAAAATGAACAACAACCTCTATTGCAATGGACAGAAAATGGATAGGTTGGATGAGCGTCAAGAAGGGACCATCAATGTCATGGGCTTGACCTTTGACGCGGCCTGGGATCCCGCCAGCAAGGATCTTTGTACAGCGACGTCCCACATTACAGGAGAAATCATTAATCGCTTTAACCACATTCACCAGAGTGTAGAAGATTTACATAAAAAGCAAGACATGACTCGATTTATGTGCAATAAGGTTGGTCAGTGCATTCAACGGTGTATGGGTATAGATGCCGCCAACGCTATCAATGCCGTTTCTTTTGAAGCTCAGAAGTCCCCTAAGGCTAAAACTGCCTATCATGACAACTGGCTTAAGTGGCTGGAGCGGTTTCAAAGAGAAGATCTTGTAGCAAGTTGCGCTCAGACCGATGTCAAGGGTGAACGTCTGAAGCGGCCAGCCGAACAAGATGATCCTGACATGTATGTCCACGTTGTAGAAGAGCGAAGTGACGGCATTATAGTCCGTGGTTCCAAGGTCCATATTTCTGAAGCTTCGATATCCGATGAAATATTGGTAGTGCCTAACCGGGCCCTTAAAAAAGGGGAAGAGGCTTATGCTTTGGCCTTTGCTGTCCCTTCGGATTATGAAGGCATTAAGCAGGTTGTCCATATTCACAATACTCGCAAGCGCGAGCATTATCAAAGGGGAATTGAATATGGCTATACGGATTCTTATATAATATTCGAAGACTGTTTCATTCCCTGGGAACGCGTATTCCTATGCGGAGAAACCCAGCATGGGGGGATCGCCGCCCTATTGTTTGCTTTGTTCCACCGCCATTCATATTCTGGATGCAAGCCAGCAATGCTTGATTATGTCATTGGTCTGAGCGGTTTGGCGGCTGAAATAAATGGAATTGAGAGCACCCCGCATGTGCGTGAGATGCTGTCCAAGCTGATCATGACAGGTGAACTGGGATATGCAGCAGGTTATACGGCATCTGATTTTGGCAAGCCAGAGGTTTATATCCCAGGAGTAGGAGTCATGAAGTATGGCCCGGGCAGCTATATCCCAAACTCAATCTATGCCAACGTTGGAAGGTGTCTAACTGGGGAAGCCGTCTTCCATGAGCAAGAGATTCTCTGCAACATAGCAGGGGGTATGCCTGCAACGTTTCCTTATGAAAAGGACCTTGCAAATCCAGAAACTAAACATTTGCTGGAAAAGTATCTTAACCGAAACCCGAAGATTCCCATCGAGGATCAAATCAAGTTCTGGTTGAACTTTGCTGATTTTGGTCTCTCCAGTTTTTCGGGACCAACACAATACGGTGCCTACCATGGCGGGGGATCACCGATTATGGAGCAGATTGCGATAACTTCCCAGTACGACTTAGAGTCTAAAAAAGACATTGTCCGCGCTATTGCCGGGATGTCACCTAGGTCTAAGAAAAAATAGTGAAGAATATTGGTACTCAAGGATAGTTTTGATGACTTAAAAGAAGATAAGAAATTGACTCGATTATTACCTTGATATGACCAGGTCTGTAGTATTTAAGTCACTATAACTTTTAAAGTCTTAGGAGAGAGGATGATTATCCATGGGAAGTAAATATATATTTAGCAATCGTGACCACAAGTTTATTATAAAAGAGTGGCTGGACGGAAGAAAAATTCTTAGTTTAAAACGCTTTCAGGACTATTTAAGCATAGAGGATGTTGATGGAATTCTTGATCAGTCCTTAAAAGTATGCAGAGACGTTGTCGCTCCCACGAATGATGACGGTGACACAATCGGAGCGATCTTCAAAGAGGGAAAGGTTACAGTTCCGCCCTCATTTCATAAAGCATTCAAATTCATTCAAGAAAATGGGTGGGGAGCCAGCAACAGTGATGTAGATGGAGAAGGCGCCCTTCCGGAGATCCTTAATCAAGCTGTACGTGAGTTTATTATTGGTGCAAACCCATCTTTGTCTCCCTATGTTGGGTTGTGCGGGGGTATAGCATCCGTAATCAAAGCCTTCGGGTCTCCGGAACAGATTGCTCTTTTTACTCCGAAAATGTTCGAGGGAGTTTGGGAAGGAACAATGTGCCTAACTGAACCAGGCGGCGGTTCTGATGTTGGGGATATGACAACCAAGGCTTATGCTACAGACAACCCCTTAATTTATAAGTTGAAAGGCACTAAGTGTTTTATCACCGGAGGGGATCACGATCTTACAGATAACATCATTCATCTGGTACTGGCTCGAGTGGCTGGCGCCGCCCCCGGCACCAAAGGTTTGTCTTTATTCATTGTGCCAAAGATCTGGGTTAATGAAGACGGCAGTTTGGGAGAATCCAATGATGTTGCTACGGTTGGGATTGAACATAAAATGGGTCTCAAGGGTTCGTCTACAGCAGTGCTTAGTTTCGGAGATGAAGGGCAATGCCGCGGTATCCTGTTAGGAAGCGCCCCGGATGAAAAAGGGTTTGGACAGGGTATGGCCCAAATGTTTATGATGATCAACGGTTCACGCTTGGATACAGGGCACAGTGCCCTTGCAGTGGCGACAGTAGCCTATAATAATGCAGTTCACTATGCTAGAGAACGTATTCAGGGTCGACCTATTCACAATCCCAAAGGGGACAGGGTTCCCATTATTCAGCATGAGGATATAAGGCGTATGCTTCTTACCCAAAAAGCGACCCTAGAGGCAATGAGAGCTATGATCTTTAAGGGCTACTATTATCAGGATCTAATCGTATTTGGGGATGATCCTGCCGATGTCAATAAAGCCAAACGTTCCATTGAAGTTATCACTCCTCTAGTAAAAGCGTATTGCTCTGACCAAGGGTGGTTAATGATTACTGAAGCCATTCAAGTTTTTGGTGGATATGGGTTTACCGAGGAATACCCAGTGGCGCGTCAAGCTAGGGACGTCAAGATTTACTCTATCTGGGAGGGGACCAATTTCATACAATCAATGGACTTAGTCGGTCGTAAATGGAATCTGGATAAAGGGAATATCTTTAAAGAATGGCTAATGGAGATTGCAACATTTGTCCAGGCGAACCAGAATCACGACACTTTTGCCCGGGAGTTTAAGGTTCTCGGTAAAGCATTATTAGCCTATCAGGAACTTCTGGGTACGGTTTTAGGTTACTTTAAAGAAAATATCCGACTCGTTCCTTTATACAGTACAAGGATTTTGCGTATTACAGCTGAACTTTATGGGGGTTATTTACTAATTCAACAAGCTATAGTTGCCCTGGAAAAACTGAAACAAGGGGATGATGACAAAGATTTCTATAACGGGAAAATCCAGACTGCCAAATTTTATCTACTAAATATTGTGCCTGATGTAATGGCAACAGTGAAGGTTATTAAGGAAGGGGATACTTCGGCCATTGATATTCCAGAAGGAGCTTTCTAAGGTTTCGTTAAGTCGGTTCTCTTATGCTTGGCATGAAGTTATTTCATTACGTTTTGTGCCTTGAGCGAGCGAAAGGAATGGATATAAAAATGAAAATCGAGGACGTAAAGAAGATTGGGGTCGTTGGAGCAGGCATCATGGGGCATCAAATTGCCTTGAGCGCGGCTTTGGCCGGCTATAAGGTCAGTTGTACAGATATTAATCCGGAAATGCTGGGCAAGGCTGAGGAATTTGCCCGCACATATTTCCCGGAGAGAGTTGCTAAAGGAAAATTAACTCAACAACAGGTTGATCTCGCTATGGCGAATATTTCATTTACTCAATCCCTTGAAGAGGCCATTGGAGATGCAGATTTTGTGATCGAGGCTGCTGTCGAAAAGATGAACGTAAAACGCGATCTCTTTGCCAACCTGGATAAAATAGCTCCTCCTCACGCGATTTTAGCCACAAATAGTTCCTTTATTGTCAGTTCAAAAATTGCCGATGCTACGAATCGACCTGATAAAGTTTGCAATATGCATTTTTTTAATCCTGCTCTAATCATGAAACTAGTTGAGGTCGTTCAAGGACCGCATACGTCCACAGAAACTGCCCAAATAACCATGGAGTTATGCGAAAAAATGGGCAAAAACGGTGTTTGGCTTAAGAAGGAGATTTACGGCTTCTTAGTTAATCGCATCCTCGTCGCTCTTCATCATGAAGCCCAGTTTCTTGCAGAGATGGGGATAGCCACTCCTGAAGAGATTGACTTGGCAGTAACCAATGCTTTAGGGCATCCGATCGGGCCCTTCCGTTTAATAGATCTTACAGGTATAGATCTGGCCTATTATGTCACTATGGAACATTATCAAGAAACTGGCGACCCCAAAGATAAGCCTTCCCCATTAATTGTGGAGAAATTTGCCAAGGGAGAATGGGGTAGGAAAACGAAGAAAGGTTTTTATTCCTATGAATAATGACTAATAATCCAATTGCCAAAAAAGGGAGGGTAGTTTCTATGCTTCAGGAAGCGGTATCTCTAGTTAGAGTAACGGATGTTTATGAGTCTCTTCAGAAGTGCTTAAGCCTATGTGATGGATTTGCAGGACTTGCGACAAATGACAAAATCCTAATTAAACCAAACGTCGTATGTTGGGAATACAAATTACCATTTCCGCCTTATGGTGTCATTACCACCAGTTTAGTGATGGATGCCTTGGTACGCATCTTAGCGGAACACGGCTTTAGTGATTTGACAATTGGCGAAGGTGCTCTACAATCCCTGATACCTGATATAAATGTCGTTTATGAAACTTTAGGATATAAGAAATTACAGGAGCGCTACGGAGTTAAGCTTGTGGATTTTAACCAAGGAGAGTTTAGCTCAACAGATTATGGAGATGGCTTTCAAATTGATCTTGCCAAACAAGCGTTGGAAGCAGACAAAATTATCAATGTTCCGGTCTTAAAAACTCATAATCAGGCTAAAGTGTCCTTAGGCATTAAGAACCTCAAAGGGTGCTTGAATAAAAAATCCAAACAGGCTTGTCATGGTGTGGGGGATAATGAGCTGAGCCAAATGTTCCCCCGTATTATTGAAAAGTTACCAGTGGCGTTGACCATTATCGATGGCCTTTATACCTTGGAGAAAGGTCCGGGACCTACTGGAAGAGCATTTCGTAAGGATGTACTGATAGCGTCGCGTGATTCTTTTGCCTGCGACCTTGTGGGGTCAGCCATCTTAGGCTATCAAGGGAAGGAGGTGGAACATCTAACTAATTATGCTAAGCGTCATGGATACAGCATGGATTTGGCAGATTACGAGGTCAAAGGGGAAAAGGTTACAGATCTTCAGGAATTTGTTGACTATGATTGGGAATGGTCGGAAGCAGATACTGGTCCGGCAGGGTTCGAAAAGCGGGGAATTACGGGACTTGCAATCCGAAAGTATGACAGTAGTCTATGTACGGGCTGTTCGGTTGTGTACAATCCCATGTTAATTCTTTTCTCTTCAGCCTTTAAGGGAGAGCCCTTTCCAAATGTAGAGGTCGTCAGTGGCAAGCAGAGACTAGCGGCCGAGGGTTTTGACAAGACCGTCCTTTTTGGAAAATGTGCTTGTCACTTGAATAAGAATAATCCCAATATTAAAAAGGCAATCCCAATCTGGGGATGTCCGCCCGATCTGGAAAAGTTCATAGCGGCGTTAGCCGAAGAGGGAATTAAGTGTAACTATAAGGAGTATTTGGGCTTCCTTGACTATTTAGTTGGTCGCTACAAGGAAGAAGAGGGTTTCAGGTTAAAGGATTGGTCGATTGAATAGCTTTTAATTGCTGCGCCAAGATGCATCAGCGAAGAAATGAGAGGAGGATATAAATGCAGATTCATAAAGTAGCGGTATTGGGGTCAGGCGTGATGGGGAGTACCATCGCAGCCCATTTTGCCAATGCCGGAATCCCGAGCCTGTTGTTGGATATTGTCCCTTCCAAGCTCTCAGCAAAAGAGGAAGCAGCCGGATTGACCCTAGAGGACCGTAAGGTTCGAAATAGCATTGCTGAAGCTAATAAGAGTAAATTGGTTAAAATGAATCCTGCCCCATTCTTAGTCCCGGAGTTTGCGGAACGAATTGAGGCAGGGAACTTAAGTGATGATTTGGGGCGTTTAAGTGAAGTAGACTGGGTAATTGAGGTTGTAGTAGAGCGTCTCGATATCAAAGTAGACTTATTTAAAAAGATCGCTGCCAATGTCCGTCCGGGGACAATCGTCAGCTCAAATACGTCGGGTATTTCTTTGAAAGCTATGGTGGAGGGGCTCCCGGAAGAATTCGCCAGATATTTCCTGGGAACGCACTTTTTTAACCCCCCTCGCTATATGAAACTCTTGGAAATAATTTCTGGGCCTAATACCGATCCAGAGGTCATCACATTCCTGAGCGAATTTGGAGAGCGAGTATTGGGTAAAGGAGTTGTCATGGCCAAAGATACTCCTAATTTTATTGCCAATCGGATTGGTGCAGTCGGCTCTCCTGTAATACTTAAGGAAATGCTTCGAACAGGTCTGACTGTAGAAGAAGTTGATGCTTTGACCGGACCTGTTATGGGTCGTCCGAAGAGTGCATCGTTTCGAACGATAGACCTCGTCGGATTGGATACTTTTATTCATTCCAACAATAACGTTGCCGAAGGCGTACCGGCAGAAAAAGATGATTTTATATTGCCGGAGTTTATCCAAACCATGCTGAAAAATGGTTGGTTGGGTGATAAAACCAAACAGGGCTTTTACAAAAAGTCTAAAGGCCCTATAGGAAAAGTCATTGAAGTCCTAGACATTCAAACCATGACATATGGCCCACAGAAGCCTGTGAAATTTGGTTCTTTAGAAAAGGCAAAACAGGCAAAAGGTTTGCCGGAAAAACTTCGTACCTTAGTGAACGGTGATGATATTGGCTCAGAGTTTGCTTGGAATGTTTTGAAGGCATCCTTACTATATGCTGCAACGATCGTTAAAGATATTGCGGATGACATCACAGCAATCGATCAAGCAATGCGTTGGGGATACAACTGGGAACTGGGTCCCTTTGAGTTGTGGGATGCCTTGGGAGTCAAGGCAACTGCGGACCGTATCCTTGCCGAAGGTGGTACGATTCCCCCACTTGTGGAGGAACTGCTTTCTAAAGGACATACGAGTTTCTATCAGAAGACAGAAGATGGACAGACGGCTTATTACGATACCGGAACATATCATGAAAAAGCCTTGAGTCCTTACTCCTTTTCATTTAAGCAGGCGCATAAAGCAGGTAAGGTTATATTTGGGAATGATGGAGCAAGCTTGATAGATCTTGGAGACGGTGTGGCTTGCTTAGAATTTCACTCACCTAACAACTCTATTGGTGAAGATATCGTCACTATGATCCAAAAATCATTGCAAGAAGTTGAAGATAACTATCTGGGAATGGTTATCGGAAATCAAGGTAAGAATTTCTGCGTGGGTGCAAATCTTATGCTCATTCTCTTGGAAGCTGAAGAACAGAATTGGGATCAGATAGACCTAATGATACGTGCCTTACAAAATGAAACAATGGCACTGAAATATGCCAAGAAACCTGTCGTCGCAGCTCCCTTCGGGATGACACTCGGCGGGGGTGCGGAAATTTGCTTGCATACCCACGCTATTCAGGCCTCTTCAGAAACTTACATGGGACTTGTCGAAGTGGGGGTAGGCTTGATTCCTGGCGGCGGCGGAACTAAAGAAATGGCAGTAAGGGCGATGGAAGGAGTTTTGCCGGGTATACAAGTTTCACCGGATTATTTTTTTGGGAAGCGGTTTGAAGCGATTGCCATGGCCCAAGTTTCGACGAGCGCTGAAAAAGCCCGTCAGCTTGGCTTCTTGCGGGATCATGATCATTACAGCATGAATTCTGAACACGTCATTCTGGATGCTAAGGCCCGAGTCATTGATTTGGCTCGTAATTTTAGGCCTAATCTGCCAACTAAAGTTAAACTTGCAGGTCCGGGTGTTCGTGCAACTTTGGAGTTAGCCCTATATGGAATGCGCCAAGGAAATTATATCTCTGATTATGATCGGTATTTGGGCAATAAGCTGGCCTACGCTATGACCGGTGGAGATCGGCCTGCAGGGATGCTGGCTGATGAGCAATATCTCTTAGATCTTGAACGAGAAGCCTTTATGAGCTTGCTTGGCGAAGCAAAGACCCAGGATCGCATTCGCCACATGCTTGCTAAAGGGAAGCCATTACGGAATTAGGGGGGAAAAAGATGCAACAAGCCTATATTGTGCAGGCCAAACGGACGGCTGTTGGAAAGTCAGGAAAAGGGTCCTTGGCACAGGTCAGACCCGATGATTTAGGAGTATATGTTATCCAGGACATCCTTAAAAATGTACCTGCTCTTGAACCAAAAGATATTGAAGATAGTGTAATAGGTTGTTCTTTTCCTGAAGCAGAACAGGGGATGAACGTGGCCAGGATCATGGCCTTGCGTGCGGGTCTCCCAATTGATGTTTGCGGCGTGACAGTCAATCGCTTTTGTTCATCCGGACTGCAGGCCATTTCTATGGCAGCCGATCGAATTCGTTTGGGCGAAGCGGATGTTATGATTGGCGGCGGAATCGAGAGCATGTCTATGGTTCCGATGGGCGGGACTAAACCAGCCCCGAATCCCTATATGATCGTAAATGCACCTGAGGCGTATATTTCAATGGGCATAACTGCTGAAAATGTCGCTAAAAAATATGAAATTACCCGTGAACAACAAGACGAATTTGCTGCCTTAAGCCATAAGAAAGCCTGGGCAGCTCAGAGCAGTGGACGCTTTGATGATGAGATAGTTCCAATTCCCTTGCCGACATGGGGAAAACCGGGTGAAAAATGGTTTAGCAAAGATGAGGGGATTCGTCCAGAGACTACGGCCGAATCTTTGAGCATGCTGAAGCCTGCTTTCATGACTGGGGGCTCGGTGACGGCGGGAAACTCCTCTCAGACCAGTGATGGTGCAGCAATGACTCTTATGATGTCGGAGCAAAAGGTCAAGGCTTTAGGGTTGAAACCTCTTGCAGTTTGGCGCGGATTTGCTGTGGCCGGGGTGGAACCGGAACTTATGGGGATTGGACCGATCAAGGCTATTCCTAAAGTTCTTAAGCAGGTAGGTTTGACTCTTGATCAAATCGATTTGTTTGAGTTAAATGAGGCTTTTGCCTCTCAGTCCTTGGCGATCTTAAAGACGCTGGAGATTGACCCTGCAAAGGTGAACGTTAATGGTGGGGCGATTGCCTTTGGACATCCACTTGGGTGTACGGGCGCTAAGCTTACAGCTACACTTTTAAGTGAGATGAGCAAGCGGAAGTTGAAGTATGGTATGGTGACTATGTGCATTGGGGGCGGTATGGGGGCTGCTGGCGTTTACGAGATAGTGTAGGGATTTGGGGTCTTGTGAAAGAAAGGGGAAATTGCCCGTTCACCCACGTTCCCGTTCACTGGCTCGCTGATGCTGAAGGAATTTCGCCAACCTCTGGGCGGCGCAGGATGTGAACCTGGGCGAAATTGGCCCTTCAGCATCGGAACTCGCTTTATCGTGAACTCCCACGAATGGGTTCACTATGCAATTGCCCCTTTCTTTCTGGTCGACGGGGGTGGGACGAGGGGACGGGGGACGTTGGGGACGGTCTTGGCTTCGTCTTTGGGGTCGTGAAAGTCAGGGGAAATTGCCCGTTCACCCACGTTCCCGTTCACTGGCTCGTTAGATGCTGAAGGAATTTCGCCAACCCCCGGGTAGCGCAGGATGTGAACCTGGGCGAAATTGCCCTTCAGCATCGGAGCTCGCTTTAACGTGAACTCCCACGAATGGGTTCACTATGCAATTGTCCCCTTACTTTCTGGTCGACGGGGGTAGGAACGAGGGGAGTGGAAGGAAACGAGCGACGTTGGGGACGGTCTTGGGTTCGTCTTTGAGGTCTTGTGAAAGACAGGGGAAATTGCCCGTTCACCCACGTTCCCGTTCACTGGCTCGTTAGATGCTGAAGGAATTTCGCCAACCCCCGGGTAGCGCAGGATGTGAACCTGGGCGAAATTGCCCTTCAGCATCGGAGCTCGCTTTAACGTGAACTCCCACGAATGGGTTCACTATGCAATTGTCCCCTTACTTTCTGGTCGACGGGGGTAGGAACGAGGGGAGTGGAAGGAACGGGCGACGTTGGGGACGGTCTTGGGTTCGTCTTTGGGGTCTTGTGAAAGACAGGGGAAATTGCCCGTTCACCCACGTTCCCGTTCACTGGTTCGCTAGTTGCTGAAGGAATTTCGCCAACCTCTGGGTGGCGCAGGATGTGAACCTGGGCGAAATTGGCCTTCAGCATCGGCGCTCGCTTTATCGTGAACTCCCACGAATGGGTTCACTATGCAATTGTCCCCTTTCTTTTTGGTCGACGGGGGTGGGAACGGGGGGACGAGGAAGAATTTAAAATAGATTTATAGAGGTGTAAAAAATTTTAATATAAATTATCAGAAAATTCATATTAATATGTAAACTACTGTTTCAACTTCACTTGGAAAGGAGAGTTTCAGCAAGTTGTATAATTATGGAATGTCAAGTTTACAAAAGAAATTTGAGGAGGCAGGCTATGGATGAACTAATACGCAAAGATTGGCCTGGTAATTTAGATCCGAACTTGACTTATTTTAAGGGGCAGAAGCCTTTGCACGAGTATTTGAGGGGTAATGCTCGTCTAAATCCGGAGAGGATTGCGATTATATGGTATGGGCGGGAGATTACCTATGGGGAGTTAGATGATCTTAGCGAGCGGTTTGCATCCTTTTTATCGAGTTCTGGAGTCAAGAAGGGTGAGCGTGTAGCACTTTTTCTCTCCAATTGTCCACAGTATTTTATTGCTCATTATGGCATCCAGAAAATCGGGGCGGTTGTTAGTCCTTGCAGTCCATTATTTAAGGAGTGGGAACTGGAGTACCAGTTAATTGATATGGAAGCTAAGGTCATTGTAGCGGCGGACAGTCTGTACGATGTTGTTGCTAAGGTACAATCTAAAACTAAAATCGAGCAGATTATTCTAACGAATTATGGGGATTTTCTACCGGATGAACCTTCGTTGAATGTCCCAGCCGAGATTTGCAAACCTAAGCCGATCATATCGGATGTTCAAGACATGCTTTCGGTTATAAACGATGTGAAAGGCTCAGTACCCGCTGTGGACGTTAACATGGATGATATTAGTCTAATGGTTTACACTTCTGGCACGACGGGTAAACCTAAGGGGGCTATGCTTTCTTACGGTAATGCTCTCTTTAAAACCGCGGCTGCAACACAAAGCAACCGAATATTGGAGAAGGATATTTTTCTTACTGTGGTACCGCTTTACCACATCGCTGGGATGTTATTGGGGCTTAATTGCCCGATTTATGCTAACGCGAGTATGGTGCTTTTGTATCGGTTTGATCCGCTTACCATTTTGCAAGCGATTGATCGGTACAAATGTACGTGGTGGTATAGCGTTGTTCCTATGAATGTCGCAGTTATGCAGGTACCAAATGCTGGACAATATGATATTTCCTCCTTAAGAACAACTAGGGGTACCAGTTTTGGGATTAACCTGACCCAGGAGATTGCTGAGGCTTGGGCTAAGTTCACGGGAGGCTGCCAGATTTGTGAGGGGGCCTACGGTCTAAGTGAGACTCACACCGCGGACACCTTTATGCCTTCGAATGCTGTTAAGTGGGGAACACAAGGTATTCCTACCTATGAAACAAAGATACGCATTGTTGATCCGGAAACTGGCAAGGAAAAGCCTGTTGGAGAAATGGGAGAAATAGTTATCTCCACTCCAGGTGCTTTCAAAGGCTATTGGAATAAGCCTGAAGAAAGTGCTCAGACTCTGCGTGAGGGATGGATATACACTGGAGATATGGGGCAGTTGGATGCGGAAAATTATTTAATCTTCTGCGGACGATTCAAAGAGATGATTAAGGTAAGCGGGTACAGTGTGTTCCCAGAGGAAGTGGAAGCCATGCTGATGCGGCATGAAGGGATAGCACAAGCAGCAGTTACAGGTGTACCCGATGCCCAAAAAGGAGAAGTAGTAAAAGCCTATGTCGTTCTCAAATCGGGTCAGAGCACTCATATTACGGATCAGAACATTATGGACTGGGCTAAACAAAGAATGGCCCCATACAAGGCCCCGCGCTATGTGGAATTTCGCGAGTCCTTACCAGCCACCGGAGCGGGAAAAGTGTTACGCAGGCTGTTAAAAGAAAAACAGAACTAGAGATTAGTGATGCAAAAAAGTTGATCGACAAGTCTTACCTGTGTTAGGTGGTTAAGAATAATGCAAAGAAGAGTGATGCCAAGAAGAAAAGGTGAGAAGATTTAAGAATTAGTTTTATAGGTCATAAGGCGAAGATATTCAAAAGATCTGTTTTCTCTATTTATGCCTATGATTAAATAACTAAAAGTAAGAGGAGGAAAAGGGATGACGGAAAACGAGAGAGTATGGATAAAAAGCTATCCTGCCAATGTAAGGTACCATATTGATTATCCCAATAAGTCACTAGGTCAGATGTTTGACGAGACAGTCTCCAAAATGCCGGATACTCCTGCTATGATCTTTGCAGGTCATACCGTTACTTATAGACAATTCGGTGATCAGGTCAACCGCTTTGCCACTGCTTTAGCTGATCTGGGTGTTACAAAAGGGGAACGTGTGGGGCTGATGGGTCCTAATTGTCCCCAATGGGAAGTCGCCTTCTTTGCTTTGCTCAAATTGGGTGCGATCGTCGTCCAGACAAACCCTATGTATGTTGAACCGGAAATTGCTCATCAGATGAATGATTCAGGGGCAACCACGATCATTGTGTTTGAAATGATGTATCCTTGTGTAAAGAATGTACTCCAGGAGACCCCCCTGAAAAGAGTTATAGTGTTTAATTTTCTGGCACCGGTCAAAGCAGCCCCGGACATGTATTCATACGATGATCTTATCAAATGTGAGCCGGCTCTTCCTGAAGTAACCATTGATCCTGCAAAAGATTTGGCGGTTTTGCAATATACTGGTGGTACTACGGGTATCTCTAAAGGGGTTATGCTCACTCACAATAATCTTAGCGCTAATACCCAACAAGTTATTGAATGGTCAATTGACATGAAGTATGGAGCTGAACGAGTTCTCACGATCTTGCCAGTATTTCATGTATATGGCATGACTGACTGCGTTAATTATGCAGTGGCAGTAGCCGCTACTCAGATAATATTGCCTCGTTTTGACCCCGATCAGGTATTGGAAACGATTCGTGCCTACAAGCCTACTTTGTTTCCTGGGGCACCAACTATGTTTATGGCCTTGAATATGCACCCCCGCATTGCGGAATACCATGAGAGCTTAGCTGAAATAAAAGTTTGCACGAGTGGTTCCGCTCCTTTGCCCTTAGAGGTTGCTCAGAAGTTTGGTGTGGTGACGCATGGTATGGGAAATCTGGTGGAAGGATACGGACTTTCCGAAGCATCCCCAATAACCCACTGCAATCCGCTTGACCGCCCTACGCGAGCTGGCTCCATTGGATTACCTCTTCCCGACACGGATTATATAATCACTGATCTGGAAACGGGTGATAAGGAACTCCCCATAGGGGAAATAGGAGAATTATGTATTCGTGGTCCGCAAGTAATGAAAGGATACTGGGAAAAACCGCAGGAGACGGCTGAAACCTTGCGTAATGGCTGGTTGCATACTGGCGATATGGCAAGAATGGATGAAGAGGGTTTCTGTTATATTATCGACCGTAAGAAAGATATGATTATTGCAGGGGGGTTCAACGTATATCCCCGCGATATTGAAGAAGTTTTATATAAACATCCTAAAGTTAAAGAAGTAGTTGTGGCAGGAGTGCCTGACGCCTATCGAGGCGAGACGGTTAAAGCATTTATTGTCTTGCAAGCTAATACCGAAGCAACTGAGCAAGAATTTATAGATTATTGCCGGAACAAGTTAGCCGCTTTTAAAGTCCCGCGTCTTGTTGAGTTTAGAAATGAATTACCTAGGACGATCGTAGGTAAAGTTTTGCGGCGTCAGCTTGTAGAAGAGGAGAAGGCGAAAATTCAAGCAGCGGCTGTCAGCCAAACCTGAATATTATAAAAAAAGAGGGGGATCATTTCAGGGATTAATGCCCCTGAAAATCAGACATATAGCTCAAAGCCCTTTGGAGTTGCTCATTCCGAAGGGCTTCTCTTATTAAGATTTGTTTTGTTGCCGATTTATTCGTTTTTCGTAAGCAGGAATAGTGAACTCGTTCAGCTAAAAGCTGAACATCGAGACTTCGGTGGAGGAGTCTACCTCCTTCGCGCCGAGTGGGTCTATCGGGAAAGGCGTTCGGGGATACTCTCCACTGGAGACTATCGTCACCGAAGAAGAATAAGGAACACCTACTTGAAGTGCGAGTCTGGGAATTATAAATAAGGAGCTAAATTAGAATTTGATGCCAAGCAAAGGGATTTGTGTAAGTCGACAGGTATAGGACATTTTTTCGCATGTTTACTGTATAATCTAGCTAAAACAGTTGAATCATTTGTGTTCTTATGTTAAGTTTAATTAAACAAACTAAATTGTTTAATCTTGAATTTAATTTAATAATGCAGGGCAAAGGCGCTCGAAAAAGTTTTGTACTTCCAGATCTGAGGTGCATTCTTTTGAGGGCGCTTTTTTGTTTTATAAATATTAAATTCGCAACGAAGGGTGAGTTATATGCAAAGTTATGGTTTGCCAAAGAAACAGGGACTTTACGATCCAGCATTAGAACATGATGCATGCGGTATGGGATTCGTTGTGAATATCAAGGGTGAAAAGTCTCATGGCATTATAGAAGAAGCTTTAACTGTATTGGAAAACTTAAGTCACAGAGGGGCAAGCGGAGCGGATGAAAATACCGGCGACGGTGCCGGTATACTAATTCAGATTCCTCATGGTTTCTTCAAAAGAGAATGTGATGTTCTGGGTTTTAATTTGCCGGAAAAAGGCAACTATGGCGTAGGCATGATTTTTGCACATAAGTATGATGATTTCAGAAAAACGCAGATGGAAACCTTCGAAAAAATTGCCCGGGAGGAAGGCCAGAAGATCCTTGGCTGGAGGGAAGTCCCTATCGATATGACTACAGTCGGCGAAGGCGCAAAGGCGGTAATGCCCAGATTTATTCAGGTTTTTATCGAAAAGAATACCAGCATATCAGATGAAATGGACTTTGAAAGAAAACTGTATATCATAAGAAAAAAAGCAGAAAAAGTCATGGTCCCGATGTGCGAAGATAAGGGAGGGACATTCTATGTTGCCAGCCTTTCCTCTAAAACTATCGTTTATAAAGGCATGCTTACAGCAGAGCAACTGAGAGATTTCTATCTTGACCTTTCCGACCTTGATTTTGTATCAGCACTCGCTATGGTCCATTCAAGGTTCAGCACCAACACCTTTCCAAGTTGGGAGAGGGCTCATCCCAACAGATACATTGTTCACAATGGCGAGATAAATACGATTAGAGGGAATGTAAATTGGATGAAGGCGAGACAAAAGTGTATCGCTTCCCCGCTGTTTGATGATCTCTCGAAAGTCTACCCTATCGTTGATGAGTCAGGCAGTGATTCTGCGATGTTCGACAACAGCCTGGAATTTCTTCACCTTACCGGCAGGTCGCTTCCACACTCCGTAATGATGATGATCCCTGAACCTTGGGAAAAGAATGAGCAGATGTCTAAGGAAAAAAAGGATTTCTACCAATTCCATGACTTTTTAATGGAGCCTTGGGATGGTCCCGCTGCCATGGGTTTTACAGACGGTGTGGTCATTGGTGGAGTACTGGACAGAAACGGACTCAGACCTTCAAGGTATTATGTTACAAAAGATGACAAAGTTGTTCTGGCTTCAGAAGTCGGAGTAATTGATATCAAGCCTGAAAATGTAAAATATAAAGGCAGGCTGGAACCAGGCAAAATGTTGCTTATTGATACCCGAGCGAAGAGGATCATTTCAGATGAAGAAGTAAAGCAAAGTGTAGCGATGATGCATCCCTATGAAGAATGGAACAGCCGCCATATCGTCAAACTCAGCGATCTTTCGGTTGAGAATGTTAAGGAAGAGAAGATAAGGGAAGACCTTATAAAGCAACAGAAAGCCTTTGGCTATACGTTTGAGGACATCACTAAAACTATTCAGCCTATGGCAATAGAGGGTGTAGATCCTATAGGAGCCATGGGTATGGATTCCCCTCTTGCTGTATTATCTGAGAAACCTCAGATGCTGTACCTTTATTTCAAACAGCTCTTTGCCCAGGTTACCAATCCTCCCATTGACGGAATAAGGGAAGACATAGTCACTTCGGGAAGCATGTTGCTTGGAGATACCGGAAATCTTCTGGACCCTGATCAAAGAAACTCAGCGAGCTTGTCCCTTGAGCAACCGATACTAACCAATGAACAGCTTCAAACGATTAAGCAACGAAATGATGGCAGGCTCAAAGCTGCTACCCTTTCCATACTTTATCAAGTCTCGGAAGGGGCAAAGTCTATGGAAAGGGCTTTAGAAAGTGTTTTCAGAGAAGCGGACAAGGCGATCAATGAAGGCGCTAATATCATTATTCTCTCAGACCGGGGCGCCGATGAGAAGCTGGCAGCAATACCAGCACTTTTGGCATCCTCAGGACTTCACCACCACCTGATCAGAAAAGAAATCCGAACTAATCTGGGAATTGTGCTGGAATCTGCTGAGCCGAGAGAAGTACACCATTTTTGTACGCTGATTGGTTATGGAGTTACGGCAATTAATCCTTATCTGGCTTATGAAACCATTAAAGACCTCGCTGGAAAAGGACTGTTAGAGGGACTGAATTACGAAGAGGCTAAAAAGAATTTCATTAAAGCTTCGGTTAAAGGAGTGCTCAAAGTACTCACGAAAATGGGCATTTCTACCATGAGAAGTTACCACGGAGCTCAAATCTTTGAGGCAGTAGGCCTTAAAAAGGAGCTTATTGATAAGTATTTCACAATGACACCTTCCAGACTGGAAGGAATAGGACTTGAAGAGATCGCTCTAGAAAATCAAATGCGGCATGAAAGCGCCTATGATGAGAATTCACTGTATACGGACTCCCTTGAAATAGGCGGATACTTCCAGTGTAAGGAGGATGGAGAAATCCATCTCTACAATTCTGAAACCATCTACATGCTTCAAAAAGCATGCCGAGAAGGAAATTACCCTCTTTATAAGGATTATTCAAAAAAGATAAACGAAGACGAAATCTACACCTTAAGGAGTCTTCTTGATTTTAAGATTAATGCAGGCGACACCATTCCCATAGAAGAAGTGGAATCAGTTGAGTCAATAGTTAAAAGGTTTAAGACCGGAGCTATGTCCTACGGATCTATAAGCAAAGAGGCCCACGAGTGTCTGGCCATTGCCATGAACAGATTGGGAGGGAAAAGCAACTCGGGTGAAGGCGGAGAGGACAGCGAACGATTTAAGGTCATGGTAAACGGAGACACGAAGAACAGTGCCATTAAGCAGGTGGCTTCAGGACGTTTTGGCGTTACCAGTAACTATTTAGTGAATGCCCAGGAGATTCAAATTAAAATGGCTCAGGGAGCAAAGCCGGGTGAAGGCGGCCAGCTTCCGGGACGAAAGGTTTATCCAGAAATCGCCAGGGTAAGGCATTCAACCCCGGGCGTAAATCTTATTTCTCCTCCGCCGCACCATGATATCTATTCAATCGAAGATTTGGCTGAACTGATTTTTGACCTGAAAAATGCCAATCGGGATGCGCGGATTAACGTCAAGCTCGTTTCAGAAGTTGGAGTAGGGACAATCGCTGCAGGAGTGGCTAAAGGTAAAGCAGACGTTATTCTTATCAGTGGATACGACGGAGGAACTGGTGCTTCCCCAAGAACAAGTATCAGAAATACGGGACTTCCTTGGGAGCTGGGGCTTGCCGAGACTCATCAGACCTTGGTTTTAAACAAGCTAAGAGATAGAGTGGTTGTTGAAACAGATGGCAAGTTGCTATCAGGGCGGGATGTTGTCATTGCGGCAATGCTGGGAGCTGAGGAATACGGATTTGCGACTACACCGCTAATTGCCTTAGGATGTGTCATGATGAGGGTTTGTAATCTTAACACATGTCCTGTAGGGATAGCGACTCAAGATGAAAATCTAAGGAAAAACTTCACAGGAAAGCCTGACCATGTTGAGAACTTCATGAAATTTATCGCTCAAGAAATGCGCGAAATCATGGCTAAACTCGGCTTTAGGACAATCAATGAAATGGTTGGACGTTCGGATCGACTTAAAACCAAAGAGAAAGTTAAGCACTGGAAGGCGGCGCACTTAGATCTGTCCCCAATTCTTTATCAACCGTACGCCGGTGCCGATGTCAGCCGATTCAACACTCAGTCTCAGAACCATATGCTGGAAGAATCAATGGATTTAAAAAAGCTGCTTAGAATCTGTAAACCGGCTCTTGAGAATCAAACACCTATCCGAGCTAAACTCAAGATCAATAATGTGGACCGAGTTGTCGGCACAATTATCGGAAGCGAAATTTCCAAGAGATACGGTGAAACTGGACTTCCTGAAGATACAATCAAGCTTACCTTTGTAGGATCAGCCGGACAAAGTTTTGGTGCATTTACTCCGAAAGGGCTTTCTCTGGAATTAGAAGGAGATTCAAACGACTATTTAGGAAAAGGCCTTTCAGGCGCAAAAATTGTGGTTTATCCTCCCAAAACTTCTGACTTTGAGCCTGAGAAGAATATTCTGATCGGAAATGTCGCTTTCTATGGGGCAACTTCAGGGGAGGCCTACATCAACGGGATAGCTGGGGAAAGATTCTGTGTCAGGAACAGTGGGGTAAAAGCAGTAGTCGAAGGCGTAGGTGACCATGGCTGTGAATATATGACAGGCGGTAAAGTAGTTATCCTGGGCAAGACAGGAAGGAACTTTGCAGCCGGGATGTCCGGTGGGATAGCTTATATTCTGGATTTTGATGAAGTTTACTGCAACAAGTCGATGGTGACACTGGAGAAAATTGAATCTGAAGAAGAAATGAACGAAATCCAGGAAATGATACAAAAACATGTAGAGAGCACCGGCAGTCCTCAAGGCAGGAGAGTTCTTGACAGCTGGGAAAGCTATTCGGTGAGATTCACTAAGGTTATTCCTAAAGATTACAAACGTATGCTGGAGAACATTACTAAGGCTCAAGAGGCGGGCTTAAGCGGCGAAGAGGCCTTGATGGCCGCATTTGAAGAGAATTTTAAAGATGTTTCCAGGATTTAAGGGCGAGGTGGGACTGAAATGGGAAAAGCAACTGGATTTTTAGAGTATGAGAGAATCAAACCGAAAAAACGATCTCCAGAAGAAAGAATCAAAGACTGGGGCGAGATAAGGTTGTCGCGAGATCCTGAGGTAATCAAAACTCAGGGTGCACGATGCATGAACTGTGGAGTCCCTTTCTGTCACGGCGGTGTGCTGTTAAATGGCATGGCTTCGGGATGTCCTCTTCACAATCTTATTCCGGAGTGGAATGAGCTTATTTATAAGGGGCAGTGGGAGGAAGCATACCAAAGGCTGACCAGAACCAGCCCTTTCCCGGAATTTACGTCCAGAGTCTGCCCTGCACCGTGTGAAGGGGCCTGCACAGAAGGCTATATCATGGAGCCTGTTACCATAAACAGTCTCGAATATGAAATCATTGAGAAAGCTTTTGCCGAAGGGTGGGTAAAACCCAGGAAGGGTAAGGCTACAGGAAAGAGAATTGCCATTGTCGGTTCAGGCCCTTCGGGACTATCTGCTGCCTACTATTTAAAGGCCGTGGGACATGACGTAACTGTATATGAGAGAAGCGACAGAGTTGGCGGCTTAATGATGTACGGGATTCCGAACATGAAGCTTGAAAAACGCATTGTGGAAAGACGATTTACACTGCTGAAGGAATCAGGAATCCAATTCGTGCTTAACACTGAGGTGGGCAAAGACATCAGTTCGCAGGAATTGGTTGATCAATATGATGCAGTTGTACTGTGCGCCGGTGCAACCAAAGCGCGAGGACTTGACGTTGAAGGAAAAGACCTTAAGGGGGTTCACTTTGCTGTGGATTTTCTAAAGGCTAATACCAAAAGCCTCTTGGATTCAAATCTTCAGGACGGCAATTTCATTAGCGCCAAAGGTAAGAACGTTATCGTTATCGGTGGGGGGGATACAGGAACGGACTGCGTAGCCACCTCTATACGGCATGGTTGTGAGAGTGCCTTTCAGTTTGAAATTATGCCTGAACCGCCAGCTAAGAGAATAGAAGAGCATAATCCTTGGCCTGAATGGCCGAAGATGCTAAATGTGGACTACGGTCAGGAAGAAGCTATAAGCCTGTATGGCAAGGATCCTAGAAACTACCTTATATCCACTAAAAAGATTGTGGGAAATGAAAACGGTGAGGTCACGGAAGTTCACACGGTAGAAATCTCCTGGGTCAGGGATGCTTCTGGAAGAATAGTGCCTCAAGAAGTTCAAGGGAGCGACAAAGTCTGGAAAGCTGACCTTGTGCTTCTGGCCATGGGATTTCTAGGTCCGGAAGATATGATAGCGAATGAGCTTAAGCTTGATAGAGACCCCCGCAGCAATGTGAAAGCAGAATATGAGGTTTTTGAGACCAATGTGGATAAGGTATTCACCGCAGGCGATATGAGAAGAGGTCAGAGTCTCATAGTCTGGGCTCTCCAAGAAGGAAAGCTTGCCGCAAGGGAAGTCGATAAATACCTGATGGGTAAAAGTGTCATTAAATAAGTCAGTAAGTATTAAGGCCCGCAACACCGTTCAAAAGTTGGTGATGCGGGTCCTTTTTATTATGTCTGCCAAGGGGGAACTTTTAAATTCATCAATTATCATTCAAAGAAGAGTTCCACTTCTATAAGTGGGTATTCCTTATTCTGCTTCCGCAGGGCAGAGTCCATCCTATGGCGCGAAAGTATTTGTCTGATGGATATGCGCCTTCGGCGTAAGTCTATCCTTAGCGCAATAGTATTCGTTACGGGCCGTGCGCTTTCGGCGATAATCTCCACCGGAGATTATCGTACTGGAGACTTAATCACCGAAGTCTCGATCTTAAGCTTTAGCTGAACGAGGTATGAAGTGAAAATTTCTATCTGTAATGGATTTAGACGGCAGACTCATTATTAGGCAGTTTATAAAATCGTTGCATCTTGGTGGTCAAGAACAAATTTAGTGCTGCAATAGCGGCGCCGATCACAAAAACGTATTCATAGCCGAAAATAGTCCAGATAAAACCGCCTAAAAATGGTACAAACATAGAGACTATGTGGTCGATGCTTATTCCCATAGACAATGTGGGAGAAACATCTTCTGGACTAAGGGCGATTTTTTTGACATAGGTAGCTCTGGCCATACTCACGGATGCCAGCATTTGATCTAGTACAAATAATCCACAAATAGTGTATAGAGCAATTTTGTCCATACCCAAATTTTCAAATATTCCTTGAGTAAAGGCATAACCCAGACAGATAAAGATTAAAGACACAGCTTCTCCAGCCAGAACAAATCTTTCTCCCGCATTGTCAATTAAATAACCAATAAAAGGCTTAAAGACAATTCCCAATCCGGCGATAAGAAAGCTAAGAACGGCAAAAGTAGCTACTCCTTGATCAAATACTTTGATCAGGACCCAAGGTCCAAAGGTAATGAAAATCTGCTTCCTTGCTCCATAAAGAATACTAAGTCCATAGAAGACTTTATATTCCTTGCGTAGGACAAAGCGTTTTCCGACTCTCTTGCCAGAGTGGGGTTTCATTAATAATATAAGAATAGCGGATAAAAAGAAGGCACCTGCCGAAATAGACAAGGCCAAATGATAGTCTATTTTAATAAACCTAAATAAAAAAGCGGTTGCCAGACTTGTCGCCAGAAAGACAGCGGTGTTTACCGAGTTGATCTGACCTAACCGTCTCCCCATCTGACCGTCTGTTGCAAGGTTCATTCCAATACTGTTGGACATGGGCATAAATAAATGTTGGCCCATGCTGTAAAGCGTCAGCCAACCAATCATAGGCAGATATTCAGGCGACCAGAATGCCAGTCCGAGAGCCCCCAGACCTCCAAGGAGGTTTGCCACAGCAGCCGTCCGTACGTCTCCGAAGGCAAACAATAAACCAGTTACAAAGACAACTGCAAACCCTGGGAATTCACGTGGTATTTCTAGAAATGTTCTTTGAGATATGGTTAGTTGATAATTATCATTCAAAAAGTTATTAAAAAAGGAAGTATCTATACTTTGTGTAATGCCTATTACTGCACTGGCCATTAAAAATAAGACAAAATCCCTTTTCCCTATTCCCCACATATCGTTTAACCTCTTACTCTCTTTTCATATATCTCAGATATATAATTCTACTTGAACATAGAAATTCCTGCGGTTTTCGAATCTTTTTATGCAGTCTAAAGTTAATAATTGATATGATGAAAATTATTGGGAAAATTGTAAACAAACCTAGTTAATGGTAACCTATAGAGTGTGATTGATCAATGAAATTAGGGTATTAATAAAAGAGCGATTCTCGTCCTTTTTAAAAGGTAAAAGACTGGTTTGGAAGATCCAAAGTGGGAGGAAGAAAAATGTTAGCAGTCTATAATACTATCGGAAATAATATCGTAAAAACTGACAAACCAGAGGAAAAGGGCTCTTGGATAAATATGATAAATCCGACGGAAGACGAAATAGCTCTTGTCACTAAGGCGATAAGACTTGAGAATGATCATTTTATCAGGGATGCATTAGACGATGAAGAGCGGCCCCGAATTGAGTCGGAGAGTAACCAAATCTTAGTTATTATTAATGTGCCGATTATTCAAAATGCGACGGTCATTTACGATACAATTCCTCTTGGAATCATATTGACAGAAGATCATTTTGTGACAGTGTGTTTGCAGGACGTTGAAGTTCTTAAGGACTTTGCGACCGGGAAAGTCCGCGGAATGAATACTCATAAGAAGACCCGGTTTTTGTTTCAAATCCTCTATAAAAGTGCTACCTTATATCTAACCTTACTAAGAGAGATTGAAAAGAAGACTAACGAAATTGAGTTAACACTTCACAAATCGATGAAGAATAAGGAATTAATTCGGTTGTTAAATCTTCAAAAAAGTCTTTTGTATTTTACGACTTCCTTGAAATCCAATGAAAAAGTTATGGAAAAAATGCTAAGGACAAGGGTTTTGAAAATCTATGAAGAGGATCAGGATTTGCTGGAAGATGTTATTATAGAAAATAAACAAGCAGTAGAGATGGCGGAAACCTATAGCAACATTTCGAGTAGCATGATGGATGCTTTTGCTTCTATTATTTCTAATAACTTAAATATGGTGATGAAGTTTTTAGCGTCCATTACGATTGTTTTAGCCCTACCAACTATGCTGGCTAGCTTTTTCGGAATGAATGTAAGAATTCCGTTTCAGACATCTGACTATGGTTTTGTGATTATCGTTGGCATGTCTGTCGTCCTCTGCTTTGGCGGTATTATTTTTTTAGCGAAAAGAAAAATGTTCTGAGGAAGGATCTAATCAATTGTGATAATCAAAATTTCAGTGCGTAATTTGGTTGAATTTGTACTCAGACGCGGAGACTTGCAACCAGGATCCATAGGTGCTTCAAGGGCCTTGGAAGGAATCAAAGCCCATCAATATATCCAAAAAATTAGTGGAGCAGACTATGTACCTGAAGTTACGCTCAGTTACGTTTATCCTAATCAGGAAACCCAAGACGGTTGGGTGCCCAAGAGCATAAGCGAAAACCTCTGCTTAGAAATTAAAGGTCGTGCCGACGGTATCATAATGAAGGAATCCGGTGCTTGTATTGATGAGATCAAGACCACTTCCTTGGACTTAGATTTGATCGATGAATCATTCAGTGATTTGCATTGGGCTCAAGCTCGATGTTATGCATTTATGTATGCCATGCAAGAAGGCTTAGAAACAATGGAGACACAGCTTACTTATGTTCAGCTTGATACCGTCCAAACCAAGAAATTCTTGAGAAATTTTTCTCGGACAGAACTAACAGAGTTCTTCTTTAGTCTGGTCGAGCAGTATTTGACATGGGCATGTCAATTGCAAGAATGGGCGATGAAGAGAGACGAAAGCATTCGGACAATGCAATTTCCCTTCGGAACCTATAGACCAGGTCAGCGTGAATTAGCAGTAGCCGTTTATCAGACGATTAAACAAAGTCAGAAGTTGTTTGCCCAAGCCCCTACAGGTATTGGAAAGACTATTGGCACGCTGTTTCCTGCCTTAAAGGCTATGGCTGAAGGGTTTACTGTGCAGATTTTCTATCTTACTGCGAAAACTATTACTCGCACAGTTGCCGAAAAAGCCCTGACAGATATACAATCACAAGGATTAGATATTAAACGTCTGACGTTAACGGCTAAAAGTAAACTGTGTTTTCTTCCCGAAGCGTCATGCTTGCCCGAAGACTGTCCATTTGCACGAGGATATTATGATCGGGTGAGAGGAGCTGTGGAGGACGTCTTTAAGGAACAAGCTTGGACACGACAAATAATCGAGCTATATGCTCGCAAGCACGTTGTTTGTCCTTTTGAGTTCTCCTTGGAAATGGCAAATTGGGCAGATGTGGTGATTTGTGATTATAATTATGTGTTTGATCCACGCGTCTATTTAAGGCGCTTTTTTCTAGAAGGAGGAGAGTACACCTTTTTGGTGGATGAAGCACATAATTTAGTAGACAGAGCAAGGGATATGTTTTCAGCCGAGCTGGGGAAGGAATCTTGGCTGAGTTTAAAGAGATTAACAAAAGAAGACGACTTGAGGCTGACTAAAAGTTTGACAAAAGTTAATTCTGCTTTAGTTAAAGAAAAAAAGGGTTGCACAGAAGCTGGTGAAAATGGGGAGAGTGTTGGAAAGGAATCCCCAACCAAACTGATTCAAGCATTAAGGAACTTTGTTAAAGCGGCTGAATATTTCCTAAAAACGAACGAGCAACTGTTTTCTTGGCGGGAACAACTGGTTGAACACTATTTCCAGGCGTTAAGTTTTACCAGAACAGCAGATAGTTATAATGAGCGATATGTTACTTATAAGTATTTAACAAGGGATGATTTTAAAATTAAGTTGTTCTGCCTTGATCCTTCTATGCGCCTAAAGGAAGCTCTAGAAAGAGGTCGCTCCGCTGTGCTTTTTTCGGCGACACTGAGTCCAATGGAATACTTTATGAACATTTTAGGCGGGGACCAAACGTCTTACAAACTTAAACTAACGTCTCCTTTTCCCCCAGAGCATCTTTGTCTGCTGATAAATGATCGTATATCTACTAAGTATAAGCAACGGGCCGCGACTTACGAGCAAGTTGCAGAAGCGATTTCGGCGGCGGTTCTATACAAAAAGGGGAACTATTTAGCCTATTTTCCTTCGTATCATTATATGAATGAAGTTTATCTAAGATTTAAGGCACTAAACCCTCAAGTAGACGTAATCTGCCAAAGTTCCGGTTTGACTGAAGAGGAACGAGAGGCTTTTTTAATAAGATTTTCACATAACCCCGAGCAAACCCTAGTGGGTTTTGTTTTGATGGGCGGGATCTTCGGCGAAGGTATCGACCTGATTGGGGATAGGCTCTCAGGAGCGATAGTAGTAGGAGTTGGCTTGCCACAGGTTTGCATGGAACGAGAAATTCTTCGCACATATTATGAAACAGCAAGCCATCAGGGTTTCGAATTTGCGTATCTTTATCCTGGGATGAACAAAGTCTTACAGGCAGTAGGCAGGGTGATTCGAACAGAAAAAGATAGAGGGATTGTCTTACTAATAGATGAACGCTTTTCAAAAGCATCCTATAGAAAATTGTTTCCTGATGAATGGAAAAAGGTGTGCAACGCTGGATCACTAGACAGTATGCTTCCTGTCATTAAAAACTTCTGGATCTCAGATTAAATTTGGTCAATAGGGTTTCTTGAAGGAATTAGAATGTTGCTAAAACAAGCGAAATGCTACTAGGCTTAGCGCTTGTTTTTATGGTTTAATAGACGAGGAATAAATATGCAATAAATGAGGTTTTTGATAATGATAATGTATTTTTTTCCTATTGTACTTATAGTCACATCAAATATTATTTACAATGTGTGTCAAAAGTCTACCCCTCACAGTGCCAACCCCTTTTCGGCTTTGCTGGTTACCTATTTGACTGCAGCTGTTTTAACTCTAATAGCCTTTCCTTTTTATAAAACGGATAAGGGTTTTTTTCAATCCTTTCATGAGTTAAATTGGACTAGCTTTGCCTTGGGTGTTGCGATAATAGGCCTTGAATTAGGTTATTTGCTTGCGTATAGGGCGGGGTGGAATTTAAGCGTCGGATCTTTGGTAGCAAATATTATTCTTGCTATTATGCTTATTCCCATAGGAATACTGTTTTACAAAGAGGGTTTTGCAGTTAACCAAATTATTGGGGTGGTATTTTGCATGGTAGGATTGGTATTAATCAACAAGTAATAGTTATTAAACTGAACAAATTTATGCAACTATAGGAGACGACATAAGATGGATTTATTAGATGATATCTCAAATGGTAATGCGGACGATCAGGGTTTAAGTTTATCTGCACGATTATTAACTTGGTATACAGCGGAGCAAAGGGACTTGCCATGGCGGAAGACCGGAGACCCATATGCGATTTGGGTGTCGGAGGTCATGCTCCAACAAACTCAGGTGAAGACGGTCATTCCGTACTATGAACGATTTTTAAACCGCTTTCCCAGCGTTGAAAAACTTGGTACGGCAAGCCTTGAGGATGTTTTAACGATCTGGAGTGGACTGGGATACTATTCCCGAGCCCGTCGTATGTGGGAAGGGGCTAACTATCTGATTCTAAAACTGGGAGGAAAAATGCCAAGAGGGTATGATGAACTTCTGCAAATTCCGGGGATCGGGGATTATACCGCAGGGGCTATAGCGAGTATTGCCTTTGGGCAAAGAGTAGCGGCTATAGATGGAAATGTAAAGCGGGTAGTATCACGTCTCTTGGCTTGGCCGGAACCGGTAGAGACAGTTCGCAGCTATCGTCACTTTAAAGATCATCTTATGGCATGGCAATCAGCTCAAAAGCCGGGGGATTTCAATCAGGCCTTGATGGAACTAGGCGCGATGGTTTGTTCCCCCACGAAACCGGACTGTAAAGGTTGTCCTTTAGCCGAAGTTTGCAAGGGGTATTTGCAGGGCGACTTCCTGCGCTACCCTGTAAAGAAGCTCAAGGCTCAACGCCAAGAGGTTACTCGCTTGATTTTTGTTCTGCGTAAAGGCAACCGGTTATATATTCAAAAACGCCCTTCCAAGGGGTTATTGGCTGATCTATGGGAGTTCCCAGGTGTGGAATTGAGTCTCGGGGATATTCATAGCTTGCAGGACGGTCTGCCTGTCATTACTATGGATGATTGCTTTGAATTTTTCAAACAGGCGGTGCCTGATAGAGCGTTTGATGTTCAAGTGAAAGGCCAATTCGAGAAAGGGATAGAGTTTCATGGTCCAGTTTGGTATACCTTTAGCCATCGGCGTTGGAAAATAATCTGGTCAATTATTGATCTGTCTGAAACGTTTCGGGCAGAACCGACGAACGCTTCCTCCCTGAGAGAAATAGATGAAAAGTATTGGGCAGAGCCTAAGGAAGTAAACAAGCTTGATAAGCAACGGTGGGTTTCCACGAATGAGCTGGGATTGCTCCCTCTTCCGGTTGCTTTTACTGCCATCGTTGAAAGTTGTTTAACGATTGATTAGTATTATATTTTAAACGGTACACCTGAAACTTTGGGCGATGATGATCCTCCCATATTGCCGCCTTTAATGTCTCGACCCTTGGAGTAAATCAATATGGGATTGCAGAAAATTTAAGAGAAAAAGATGATGGAATAAACACTAATTTCGGCCTTGTTAGATTAATTTGTCAAATTACCAAGTAAAAAAATATATATTGTATACATGGGCTAAAACAGTTGAATGTGAGGTGGTCTCTATGTTACTTTAAGTGTATAAACCAGTTAATGAATAGAGCAAAGGCGCTCATAAGAAATTTTGTGCTTGATTTAAGTGCAGTTTCTTAGGAGCGTCTTTTTTAACTAGTCAGAAAGTTGTTATGGTGAGAAGGGACCTTCCAGAAAGTATATAACGTAAAGTTATACCCGTAACAGCTTAATCGCTATGTTAAAGATTATGTAGGATATTTTGGCGGGAATTATGAGTAGATTTTAGATAAACCATTTTCTAAGTTAATTCTTTATAATACAAGACCTTATGGAAATCTTTATTGTGGTTGGTAAGGATTATGAACTATGACTGCAAACAAGATTTATATGGGATATAATAAGTCTAATAATGGCGATTTTAGTTCATATTTTTCACTTTGAGAAAGGAGAGCACCTCAATTGCATTTTTCAAAAGAAGATTGTCTAAAGTTTGTAAAGGAAAATGATGTTCGATTTATTCGTCTGCAGTTTACGGATATTGCCGGTAACATGAAGAACATTGCGATCACAGATAAACAGCTTGCCATTGCTTTCGAAAACGGAGTTATGTTTGACGGCTCAGCTGTGGCGGGATTCTCCGGTATTGAATCGTCTGATATGTTTCTTTTCCCAGATCCGGGTACCTTCTCAGTCATTCCTTGGAGGCCGCAACAGGGCAAGGTTGCAAGAATCATATGTGATATTAAAAATCATGACGGTTCTCAGTTTGAAGGAGATCCCCGCTATATTCTCAAACGAACCTTAAAGAAAGTGCAAGACTTAGGCTATACCTTCCAAGTTGGTCCGGAATGTGAGTTTTTTATGTTTTACAACGACGATGAAGGTCAGCCAACCACGATTACCCATGACTCGGCTAGCTATTGTGATCTGGCACCCATTGACCAGGGGGAAAACACCCGTCGGGAGATTTGCATGGTCTTAGAGGAAATGGGGTTTGAAATCGAAGCATCGCATCATGAGACAGCGGCGGGGCAACATGAAATTGATTTCAGATACACGGATGCTCTAACTGCGGCAGATAATATTATGACCTTTAAAATGGTAGTCAAGATCATTGCTCAACGAAATGGTCTGCATGCTACTTTTATGCCTAAACCGCTTCCCGGCGTCAATGGTTCGGGAATGCACATCAATATGTCATTGACCCAAAATGGTTCCAACCTCTTTAGCAGAGGCCCAGGCACCACCGATATATCTGAAACTGCAAAGTATTTTGCTGCAGGGCTATTGAGTCATATTAAAGGAATTACAGCCATCGCCAATCCCCTTGTAAACTCCTATAAACGATTGAAAGCGGGCTTTGAAGCTCCAGTGCATATCGCCTGGTCACATATGAACAGAAGTCCTTTACTGAGGGTTCCTGCACCTAGGGGAGAGGGGACAAGGCTCGAACTCAGAAGTCCTGATCCTACCTGTAATCCTTATTTAACCTTAGCGTTAGTACTGGAGGCAGGACTTGACGGTTTAAACAATCGTTTGCCGCTGGTTGATCCAATTAACGTTAATATTTACAATTTGACGCCTGAACAGGAGAAAGAACTTAATCTTGAACGGTTACCTTCAAATCTCTTGTTCGCTCTTGAAGAGATGAAGAAAGACCCTTTAATTCAATCGACACTTGGTGCGCATACGTTTAATAAATATTTAGCCACAAAGGCTTTGGAATGGGAAGCCTATGATAACTCCATTCATGCATGGGAGATTGATAAGTATCTGAAATCTTATTAACTGTCGTATCCCTGCTCAAAGGGGTGATTGTAGTGAGCGCAGGGAGTGTTTTAATCGTTTGTGGAAAGGCTGAAATGGCGAGCAGCATGCAAACGATGCTCATAAAAGAAGGTTTTTATCCGGTTAGCTGCGCTCATTCAGCCAGTGAAGCGCGCAGGAATTTCTTTAACACCGTATTAGATATAGTAATTATAAGTACTCCGCTGCCCGATGAACATGGTACAGATCTGGTCTTTGATGTTCACGAGAAAACATCTGCAGGAATAGTAGTAATCGCAAGGCCGGAACATCTGCTTGATATGCAATGCAGTCTTGAGAAAATTAATGCACTGATTCTGCCTAAGCCCATTAATCGCTTAACATTGTTGCAAACTGTTCGATTCGCCCTATCAGTACGAAATTCGATGGCCCAATTAATAACTGAGCGGGATAGTTTAAAGAAGCGGATGGATGAGCGTAAGATTGTTGAACAGGCGAAGTGGATGCTTGTGGAAAAACTAAATTTGAGCGAGCCTCAAGCCTTCCGCCTTATCCAGAAAAAAGCCATGGACTTGCGTCTTCCTCAGGTTCTGGTAGCGGAAGAGATTATAAAGAAGTACGAATAAGAGGGATACTTGGTTTTTGAGCCAGGTATCCCTTTTTATCCAATCGTAAGACTCGCATTTCTTCAAGTGGGAGTGGGCCCCCGTACTCTGCTGATTATTAAGTATCAGTGAAAAAACATTGGATCTCTTGTGTTGAAATATCTGAAATTAATTGTAATCCGGGTTTCCCGGGGGTAATATTATAGACCTTTATCACATTTCTCAAATTTGATTTTTCTGGAATCATATCCACTGTAGTTTCAGCGAAGTTTTTTAGCAGATCTAACTGATAAATTGTTTCATTTTTTTCTGGAAAAAGGGCCAGATAAAAAATCTCGCTTTCGATCATGTCTTGAAAAAAATGAGTTCCAAACGATACGTCCGGGAGGAATCCAGTGTTATGGTAGCCGATCTCGCCTAAAATAGAAACATGATTGAATTCCGCAAAAGCAACGGGAACTCCCAATGAAGGGATACGCGATCCCCACCTTCCGGGACCTAGGAGCAGAACAGTCGTTATCTCTTTATTGATTTGCTGATTGAGCCTGCCAACGATTCTGGCAACCTCGTATTTGTCAGATTGGCTTAGCAGGTTATAAGCATGTGGCTCGACAATTATTACTTTATGGATATTTGTATATATGTTGCCACCCATAAAGCAACCCTTGCTTTTAAAAAGAACTTGGTTTAATGGAAGTGCTTCAGGGAATTCTATACGTTTTTTAAACCCCTGAACTTGTAAGGGTCTGCATTGTAAGAGATTAATCTGATAGTTGCCATTGCTATTGAAGTTCACTGTGAACTCAATATCAACCGGATGACGATAGGCGGATTCGAGGGTTTTGAGAAGTTTAGAAAAGGTTAAAGGGAAATCCGTGTGTGAAAAGAATGGATTAAAACTAAAAACCCAGGATTCTTTGCGTTTTAGCCCGAGTTGTTGGATTTTTTGTTCAGTTTCATGATCTCGTTCGGCGATCATTGTTTGATGCAAGTCGATCGGTTGATCCATCAGTTCTTGAATTGAAAGACATTCTTGCCGATTACGACGGATGTTTAGTACATCAATTTTTTGCTGTGAATAGGCCTTAAAACTTCTCAGTCCGTCATATGGGATACATTGGGGCCGATCTAAGGCGGCAATTCTAGCATAATCTCCTTCTAGGCGATTCACAGCCCTGGTACCCAGCCCGACCACAAGTCGTATCATACCAGCGTTTGGATTTATCTGAGGGTCCCAAACGTACGTGTTGTAGGAGAATCCTACCCCTGCGATATCCGGGAAAAAGTAGTCCTGCTTATTAGATCCGGAAACCCTTTGGACAAGGAGGGCCATTTGCTCTTCTGAATTGCTAAGATCATGCTTTTCCCTATAAGTTAAGGCCTCTTCGCTTAGAGTGCTGGCAAAGACTTCTCGAACGGCCTTAGTAAAGCGCTGATAGCGTTCATCCAGGGTACCCTGATTAATACAAAAGATACTTTCGTATTTACCCGGAAAGGCATTTCCAAAACCATCTTCTAAAAGACTGCTGGAGCGTACAATAATTGGGGATTGACCGAAGTATTCCAGCATCCTGAGGAATTTGTGTTTTATTGCCTCATTAAATTGTCCTTGGAGAATTTTCTCTCTGAGGTTTAAGGCTGTTCCCAGACTTTCTTGGGGGGCTCGTCGTTGTTCCATTTTAAGTTTCCATAAATTATTATCAACCAGATAAGAGTAATAAACATCTGAGCCAATATAAAATGAATCATGAGGTTCTAGTTTGCTGCTCCATGTTTCAGATGCTTGAATTAGAATTTTCCGTGCCAGAAGCATTCCGACAGCTTTACCACCGATAAATCCGGAACCAATTAAACGTGACTTTACGGACAATATATCTTGAAGGGAAAAATGCACCGAAATCAATTCGAGAATCCTCTCATCGCGGGTCAAGAATATTTTAGATAATTGATTAATGTGCTCTGTTATTTGATTTTTAGTTAATGGGGAGGCTCGGAGTTCTCCGGCCCTTATAAATAGACGGTCCCAATAATCAAGATCTCTTTCAGGGTTTTCATCATTTTCGCCGAGTTTAGAATAGAGCGCAGCAACATCCCCACTGCTGGTTACAGGTATAAATCGGTCTCCATGAACAAGATGAGGCAGGAATAATGTCGGTGTGTAACGATTCCAGACTTTCAGAGGATACACATAGGTTTTAGCGTCAACTTGAAAAATATCAAATAAGACCTGAGTTGTATCACGAATGACTGCTGTGGTATGGAAGGAGTTATGATTTTTAAAAGTTGCAAAATATGCAATAGTATTTAGCTCATAAAGATAGGGACAAGTAACCTTGAAGAAATTTCCAATCATTGAATCAGTAGCCCAACGATCTAGAAGCTCAGATAAGCAGTCGAAAATATAGAATACATCTCGTCCTTCGAGAGTAATCTTCTCATGGATTTGGGAACAAAACTCTTCAAATCCGTTATCGGCATTGACTGGGAAAACCTCAATACTGTCATTATTTATGAGCGGATCGTGCTGTGTAAAGCGAATATAGATTATCTTTTTTGATGAATCAATATTCGCTTGGATAAATGCAGTGACGAACCTCTTATATACTTCAAGGTTTCTAACTTCAAAAACAACATTATCCCCCATTCTCAAATGTTGAATGACGTTATCCAAAGAAGTAAAGCCAGTAGTTACAGTTTGAGGCTTTTCCATTTCAAATACCTCCTTTTGTAATTAATGAGCTAGGACATTTTAACAGGTGCAAATAAAAAACGGCGCATTAGAAATACTCGTTTGTTCGAGTGATTTCAAAGCGCCATTGCTTTGCTTATGATCGCCCTAAGGCGAGAACCAAAATCCTTGTTATATTTATAATAGTATCTCAAGATTAAACTTTAATGCAAGAGCTAAATGCTAATAAAACAAAAAAATAAATAGCATCACCATAATAAGGGGAAATTAAAGACGATCAGAAACACTTCGAGAAACTTCATCCAAGCTTTAGGCAGGGGATTATTGCAGGCATAGAGAAGTATAGCACTTATTAAGATCGACAAACTATACGTACCTTTATGGAACTACAGCGATTTGTTAATCTACCTTTGTTGAGAGATTAGCAGAGACTGCATTGATTACTCTCTAGAATTTAAAGAAGGAATTTTACAATCGGATCAGGAATAAGTCATTCTCAGTGAAAACTGGTAAGATGAAATTAAAAAATCATTCTGGGAGGTGATGGAATATGGAGATAATAGTTGGGGTTTCAGGGGCAACGGGAATAATTTACGCGATTAATTTATTAAGGGCCTTGAAAGACAGAGATAACCTGAATACTCATCTTATTATAAGTGACTGGGCCAAAGAAAATTTAAAAATAGAAACGAATTATTCCTTAGAAGAGGTAGAAAGTTTAGCCACGGTTGTCTATGATAATAAGAACTTAGGGGCAAAAACCTCGAGTGGTTCCTTCATTACAGATGGAATGGTTATTGTGCCTTGCAGTATGAAAACTTTAAGTTCGATTGCCAATGGTTATGATGATAATCTGATTTCTCGAACAGCAGGTGTCATGATCAAGGAAAGAAGAAAGCTAATACTTAGTCCTAGAGAGACTCCTCTAAGTGCTATCCATATTGAAAATATGCTGAAGTTATCAAGGATTGGAGTTAGAATGGTTCCGCCCATGCCAGCTTTTTATAATCATCCGCAAAGTATCGAAGATATGATCGATCATCATGTCATGAAGATTCTGGACCAACTTGGAATTAACGTTGATAGAGCTAAGCGATGGCAGGGGTACTAGAAGATATTCAAAAAGCCCGCGAAAGTTTTCAGAAAGCACTTATGAAATATAGATAGGACAATGAAGAATGGGGAAGACATAAAAACAAATAAAAAATAGAAAATAAAAAGGAAAGACTTGACAGGATAAGAGGAATCGATTAGAATCTAGATAATCAAAAACACACTTAACACGATGAAAGGAAGTCCCCAGCTCATAGAGTTTAGAGAACTGACGGTTGGTGCAAGTCAGTCTGCTGAGTTGAAGGATTCCATCCTGGAGTGGCCAATGAAGAATTGTGACGGGTTCCGCCCGATAAAGCGGACATAAGTTGGCCGATTCGGCAACATGGGTGGCAACGCGGGAATAACCTCTCGTCCCTATTTGGGACAAGGGGTTTTTATATTTTTAAGCGTTTGTTTTCATGTACCTATAATCGGTTAAAACTTGGGTGGCACCGCGGAATTCCCGCCCCAATACTGGGGTGGGTTTTGTTTTTCTCTTGTCAACCAATATTAACCATTTTATTTATAATTTTAAAAAGGAGGAATATTCTATAAGCAATTACTATTAATGGTCCTAATCCTGGTTCCATGAAATTAGGAGTTACCAGATTCTTTGTGATGGATTTAAATACATAGAAAAAAAGGGAGGAATTTAAATGTCAAGAGTTTACAATTTTGCTGCAGGTCCTGCTGTGTTACCGGAAGAAGTGCTTAAAGAGGCAGCAGGGGAGATGCTAGACTATAACGGCACAGGAATGTCGGTTATGGAGATGAGTCATCGTTCAAAAGCTTTCGAACAAATAATTACTGACGCAGAAAAAACATTGAGAGATTTGATGAACATTCCGGATAATTACAAGGTTTTATTTCTTCAAGGAGGAGCATCCCAACAGTTTGCCATGATTCCCATGAATTTAATGAAAAATAGAGTAGCTGATCACATTAATACGGGACAATGGGCAAAAAAAGCGATTGCTGAAGGAAAACTATTTGGGAAGATCAATGTTATTGCTTCCTCTGAAGATAAGATGTTTTCATATATACCGGATTTAAGAGACTTAAAGATATCTGACGATGCGGACTATGTGTATATCTGTCATAACAATACGATCTATGGAACGAAATACAATCAATTACCTGAAACAGGAGACAAGATCTTAGTCGCTGACATGTCCTCTGATATATTATCTGAACCAGTAGATGTAACAAACTATGGTCTTATTTTTGCTGGTGTTCAGAAAAATATTGGACCTGCAGGCGTAGTGGTAGTCATCATTCGCGAAGACTTAATCACGGAGGATGTTTTGCTAGGAACCCCCACAATGTTACGGTATAAGGTGCATGCAGATAACAAATCCCTTTATAATACCCCTCCAGCCTATGGAATCTATATTTGCGGTAAGGTATTTAAGTGGGTTCAGAATCTTGGCGGACTTGAGGCTATGAAGAAAATTAATTTGGAAAAGGCCTCAATCTTATATGATTACCTTGATTCCAGTAAGCTGTTTCGAGGTACGGTTGTTAAGAAGGATCGCTCTTTAATGAATATACCTTTTGTTACAGGCTCTGATGAAATGGATGCTAAGTTTATTAAGGAAGCTAAAGCAGCTGGATTTGAAAGCTTAAAGGGACATAGAACTGTTGGCGGTATGAGAGCAAGTATATACAATGCGATGCCAACTAAAGGCGTCAAGTTGTTGGTTGAATTCATGAAGAAATTTGAAGCTGAGAACAAAATCTGATCACATCTGATGACGCCTGACGCATAAGTGGAACTCCACTAAGACAATAAAACGTTAAAAATGCGAAAAGATTTCGGGACATCGGGCAAATAAATATTAGGGGTGGATAATTATGTTTAAAATTAATTGTTTGAATCCTGTTGCTAATGTGGGCTTAGACCTATTTACTAAGCATTATGAAATGGTTGATCAATTTAATGATGCCAATGCAGTACTGGTAAGGAGTTCAAGTGTCCATGAGTTAGAGTTACCCCATTCGTTAGACGCTATTGCAAGAGCTGGTGCTGGAGTTAACAATATTCCTCTGGAAAAATGTGCTGAAAATGGAGTCGTAGTCTTCAATACTCCTGGCGCCAATGCCAATGGAGTTAAAGAGATTGTAATTGCGACACTGATTATCGCTTCACGTGACATTTTTGGAGGAGTTAACTGGGTCAATTCCTGTAAAGAAGATCCAGAGGTTGCTAAACTAGTTGAGAAGAATAAATCAAAGTTTGCTGGGACCGAAATAAAAGGGAAAAAACTAGGGGTCATAGGACTTGGAGCGATTGGGGTTTTAGTTGCTAATGCCTTGAATAAGCTGGATATGGAGGTCTATGGATTTGACCCGTTTATTTCTGTCGATGCGGCCTGGAAGCTTTCAAAATTTATCAAGCAGGCTAAGTCTTTAGAAGAAATCTATAGAGAATGTGATTTTATTACGGTTCATGTGCCTTTAACGGATTCAACCAAAGGAATGTTTAACAGAGAAACCTTTGAGATGATGAAGGACGGAGTTAAAATATTAAATTTTTCAAGGGATTCTTTAGTCATTGATGAGGATATTGTTGAAGCTTTGAAGTCTGGAAAAGTCGGCAGATATGTGACGGATTTTCCTAATCCCAAGGTGTGCGGAGTTGAAGGGGTCATTACCGTTCCTCATTTAGGCGCTTCAACGAGTGAATCAGAAGATAACTGTGCAATTATGGCAGTAAAGCAACTAATGGACTACCTTGAAAACGGGAATATCAAAAACTCAGTCAATTACCCAACTTGCGATATGGGAGTATGTAATCAAGCTGGACGTATTGCCATTAATCATAGAAATATACCGAACATGCTCAGCCAATTCACATCAACGTTCGCTAAAGAAAATATTAATATTCCCGACATGATTAATAAAAGCAAAGGAAAGTATGCTTATACTGTACTCGATATTGAATCCCCTTCGACCCCTGAATTAGCAAAGAAAATCAGAGAAATTGACGGGGTATTAAAAGTTAGAATCATTAAGTAGGCTAAGTGAGATTAACTTGATGGAGCGGAGGAAGAGCATTGGCTACTATTAGACCTTTTGATTCGCTAAGACCCAGGGCAGATGTTGCAAGTAAAGTGGCAGCACTTCCTTATGATGTTTATAATCGTCAAGAAGCTTTAGAGGAAGTATTAAAGGAACCTTTATCTTTCTTAAAAATTGATAGGGCAGAAACTCAGTTTGATATGGACTTTAATCCTTATGATGTTATGGTCTACGAGAAAGCGAGAGATACTCTTCAGGACATGATAGAGGAAGGTATATTCATTAAGGAAGGGCAAAACTGCTATTATGTCTATGAACTAACGATGGATGGCCGTTCCCAGACCGGTATAGTGGGATGTGCAGCCATTGATGACTACCTGGATAATGTAATAAAAAAGCATGAGAAAACGAGAGAGGACAAAGAGGTTGACAGAATAAACCATGTCGATGTTTGTGATGCTCAAACAGGACCAATATTTTTAGCCTATCGGTCTCAGAAGATTATTAATGAACTGGTAAATAAGGTGAAAAATAATACACCATTATACGGTTTTGTTGCTCCAGATGGGGTCAGGCATTATGTGTGGAAAATAGATAATCCAAGTGATGTTGAAGCAATATATAATGAATTCAAGAAGATAAATAGCATTTATATTGCAGATGGGCATCATAGAACAGCTTCAGCCGTAAAAGTCGGACTAAAGAGGAGAGCGGAACATCCGGGATATACAGGAGAAGAGGAATTTAATTTCTTCCTTTCTGTGCTTTTTCCACACGACCAATTAATGATTTTAGACTACAATCGTGTAGTGAAAGATTTAAATGGTTATGGCAAAGAAGAATTTTTGACTAAAATATCTAAAGATTTTTTAGTTGAAGAGATGGGAGCCGAACCCTATAAACCGATAGAAAAGGCCACATTTGGAATGTACTTAGAAGGAGCTTGGTATAAGCTAACGGCAAAAAACGAGATCCGTTCAACGGACCCCGTATATGGGCTGGATGTATCATTGCTTCAAAATCATTTACTAACTTCAGTGCTCGATATCAAAGACATAAGAACTGATAAAAGAATAGATTTTGTTGGTGGAATAAGGGGGCTGAAGGAACTTGAAAAACGAGTTAACAGTGATATGAAGCTTGCATTTTCGATGTTTCCGACTTCAATCAATGAATTATTTGAAGTATCTGATGCCGGTCAATTGATGCCGCCAAAGTCGACTTGGTTTGAACCCAAACTAAGAAGCGGGCTATTTATTCATGAGTTAAGCTAGGGCATTCAAAGACTATAAAAAAACTTTAGGAACTCATGTATAAAACTAAATAAAACAGGTTATGCTATGTTTTGAGATGAACTTCATGGCAAATTCAGACTGATTGACAAGTTATATTACCGCCTTGGCATTGATTACAATCGCTACAGCCTTATTGGCTTGGTCCAAATCCTAAGTAGAACGTGAATAAGTCATCCAACAGAGTTCGGGTTGCCGGGCTCTGTTTTTTATTTCATTTTCTTTATGGCTGTAACTTCAAGTTATATAACTTTAACCTCGCGTAAAGAATATATAGCAACTAGCTTAACTAGAATTACTCTAAAAAGGTAATGAATAGGTTCCGAAAATATGGAAATAAACCTCGCATAAAATAGTTGACAAAATAATTGGGCGTGTTATAATAAAGTTCAATTAAATCTTTAAAGGCTAAGACGGAGAAAAGTAGTCTGTTTATTACCTTTCAGGGAGGAAGAGTCTCGACTGTAAGCTCTTCTATGTGTAGTGATAGATGAAGTTCCCTCCCGAGCTGCCGGCTGAACGAAATCAAGTAGGCTAGGACGGTTCTTCACCGTTAACAGGAAGGGGGTATCGGATTATTAATTCCCGTACCTTTGTCGAGTGGCCTTTTTGGCTTAAGTTGGGTGGTAACGCGAGATATAACTTCTCGTCCCTGCATGGGATGAGAAGTTTTTTATTTTAAGTGACCTTACGGAATTCGACAAATACGAGTTTTTGATATACCTGTACCTTTAGTTGAGAGGACCGATTTTGGTCAAAATGGGTGGTAACGCGGAAGTCCACGGCTTTCGTCCCTGTAAATGGGATGTGCCGTGGACTTTTTTAATTAAAATTTGAAGGAGGGCTATTATTATGAAAGATTTAAAATTAGCAGGGCTAAAGGCTGAACGCAGTGCTATTGAGGTTAATGGGGTAACGATAGGAGGCAAAGAAATTATCCTTATAGGTGGACCCTGTGCAGTTGAGTCAAGTATTCAGATGAGGCAATCCGCTGAAACAGTAAAAAAGGCGGGAGGAAAAATCCTGCGTGGCGGGGTTTTCAAACCACGTACTTCCCCCTATAGTTTTCAAGGCTTGGGTCGAGAGGGACTTAATTATTTAGTGCAAGCCGCTCGAGAACAAGATTTGCTTTGCGTTACTGAAGCCATTGATGTTGCAAGTCTTGAGTTAGTAGCAGAGCAGGTTGACATCATCCAAATCGGTGCTAGGAATATGCAAAACTTTGAGCTTCTGAAAATGGCCGGTAAAATCAACAAACCGATTATCCTTAAAAGGGGTTTATCAGCTACGATAGAAGAATGGCTCTTAGCTGCAGAATATATTTTATCCGCAGGCAATCCTCGTGTTATCCTTTGTGAAAGGGGAATTCGCACGTATGAACCCAGTACACGCAACACCTTAGATCTTAGTGCAGTCGGGGTCGCTAAAGAGCTTTCTCATCTGCCGGTTATAGTCGATCCGAGTCATGCTGCAGGCAGAAGAGATTTGATTTCGTCCCTGTCTAAGGCAGCACTTGCATCTGGTGCGGATGGTTTGTTGATCGAAATGCACCCAAATCCGGCAGAGGCGGTAAGTGATGGACCTCAATCATTGCATCCTGAACAATTTGTTCAGCTGGCAGGAGAATTGGGTGTTGTGGCTGAAGCAGTGAATAGAGTCTTCGCTTGCAGCCGGAAAAATGAGGAGGAGACCCTTGAATCTCTGCGTAATGAAATTGACGACATTGATCATACAATTATCGAACGGTTAGCAGCTCGAATGCAAATAGTGAGCAAAGTTGCGGATAAGAAACGTTTGGATAGGGTGAAGGATAATACTCGAGAAAAGGAAGTTATGCAAAGGCTTACTAGTCTGGGCGATGAACTAAAGCTCCCTTCAGAATTAGTAAAGAAAATCTACCCAATAATCTTTGAAGTGGCAGTTCAATCCCAAATCAAACGGAAATTGGTAAGTGAAAAAGAAATGGACCGTTCACTTGCTTCAAGGTAAATGATAATTTAGATGTTCAGAATTTATCAATTTTCAGTATTATAGTTGACAAAACTAATAACATTGTTATAATCAATACAATTAGTTTTTACTCCTTAAAAAATTTGTGGCAATGGTGCCGTTGGAGATCTAGGAATCACTAGACCTTCAACGGCACTTTTTATTTATATATTTAGTGTAAGGGTTTTTGGCTAAAGTTTTACTAAAAGTCTCTGGATACAACCTAACTTTAGCGTGATTTATTTGATTTATAGTGATAAAATAGGGCTTGTTATTAGTCATACTTATTACCTATTACTTGTTGCTGGTTTAAATCCACATTTATTCAGGCTTATCTGAGGTTCATCCTCTCATAAGAAACTGACGAGTGAACTCGTTCAGCTAAAGCTGAACATCGTGACTTCGGTGACACCCACTTGAAGAAGTGGGAGTCTCGGAATTGATTAAACTTAGAGAGGTGCTTTATGCCGCATATTCCAAAGCTTGATAACGAACAACTGTCATCAAAAGCTCATAAAATCTTGTTAGCAATGCTCCGTGAAGGCGCTTTTGATCAGTCGGGGAAATTGCCTCCTGAAGAAATTTTAGCCCAAAAGTTAGGGATCAGTCGGTCGGTGGTTCGTGATGTTTTGGCTGCTTTTGAAAGTGAGGGATTTATCACCCGGCGAAGGGGAATTGGAACGATTATTAACAAGCATGTTTTAAAAGTCACTTCTCGCTTAGACCTGGAAAAGGAGTTCCTTGAAGAGGTGGCTGATTGTGGATATACCCCTTCGGTAGGTTTTGTGACCCCTTCGGTAATCAAAGCGGATGAAGAGGCTGCAGAGCGTCTCGAAATCCCGGTGGGGGAAGAACTTATTGTCGTAGAACGGCTTATATTAGCCAATGGACAGCCTGCTATCTATTGTATCGATCATCTATCGTCAAGTTTGATTATCGATAACAATTATTCACTAAACGATTTAAAACCTCCAATTTTTAGTTTTCTGGAACAATATTGTCACTGTTCCGTCCAAATGGATTTGACGAAGATAGCACCTTATTTGACGGATGATCATCTGGCAGAAATCCTTAACATTTCTCAAGGCACTCCCATCTTATATCTTGATGAACTCGGCTATGATATCCACCAAAAACCCGTTCTATGGTCAAAGGAGTATTATGCCCCAGGAATCTTTAAATTCACAGTACTAAGAAGAAAGATTTGAGGTGTCGTCAATGAAAGAAAGCGTTGAATCTCTTGCTCAAGAGCTTAGAGTGGCCTCTGGTATAGAACAGGCCGACTTGCACATTACTAATTTGCAAATCGTCGATGTCTTCACGGAAACAGTTTTCCCCGGTTCAATGGTAGTTAAGAACGGGAAAATTGTAGCTATTAACCCCACGTGGGAAGTGAAAGCCAATAATACGTTTGATGCTGAAGGGAGATATGCTGTACCGGGTTTTATGGATGCTCACGTTCATATAGAACCGACCTTGTTAACACCGCAGGCTTTGTCCAGTGTTATTGTACCTTGGGGGACAACAGTAATGTTTGTTGATGCTATGGAAATTGCCAATGTTGCCGGACTTTCAGGTCTGCAAGCATTGCTGAGCAATATTGAAGAGTTGCCTTATAGGATTTTTTTAGAGGTATCCTCTAGAGTGCCCACCGCACCAGGTTTAGAGACTACCGGAGGGGAATTAGGCCTAGTGGAGGTCGCAGAACTTTTAAAATTAGATATTTCTTCTAGCTTAGGCGAGTTGGATCCCTCAAAGATTTTAGGTATTCGAGAAGAGTATTTGGCTAAGATCTTGAGTGCAAGGGCCCAGGGAAAAATAGCGAATGGGCATGCGATAGGACTTAATTGGGATCAATTAAACGTTTATGCTGCTGCAGGGCTTTCTGATGATCACGAATCTGTCACTTATGATGAACTTTTTGAACGCTTGCGTTTGGGAATTAAAGCACTAATACGTGAAGGAAGCACTGAGCGTAATGTTGAAGCTTTGGTCAAGGGAGTTCTTGAAAACCATGTGCCGACGGAAAACTTAATGTTTTGCACGGATGACAAACATGTTATTGATATAGCCAGTGAGGGACATATCAGTTATAACATTCAAAAGAGTATCGATTTGGGCTTGGAACCCATCACTGCGATCAAGATGGCGACGATCAACATAGCTAAACATTTTCGTTTAGATCATTTGTTGGGCGCCTTAACTCCCGGGCGGTATGCAGACTTTGTGTTACTGGATAGTTTGGATAAGATCAAACCAGTTTATGTTTTTAAAGATGGAAAAATTGTGGCGGAATCTGGAAAGCTCAGGCAGGAATTTTCAGGCAACGGATTTCCGGAATTTCTAAATTCAACGGTTAAGCTGTCACCTAAGTTAAGCCCCGAAGACTTTGCTGTTTTGGCAGAGGGCGAACGTGCAAAAGTTCAAGTCATTAATCTCTATCCGGATCAAATCATCAATTTTGCAACTCAGGAGTGGTTAGAGATTTCTAGTGGCGAAGTTAAACCTTTCATAGATAAGGACATTTTAAAATTGGCTGTGGTCGAACGGTACGGAAAGAATGGCAGAGTTGGGGTAACCTTTGTTAGAGGTTTTAATCTTAAGTCCGGCGCACTGGCATCTTCGGTTTCGCATGACCATCATAACCTTGTGATTGTCGGTACCAATGATGAGGATATGTATCTGGCCGCACAAGAGATCGCAAGAAATCAAGGAGGGCTAGTTGCTGTGCAAAACGGTCAGGTTCTGGGTGTGTTGCCTTTGCCCATAGGAGGGCTCATGAGTCCACTTTCCGCTGATCTTGTTATGCAGCAACTTAATAGTATGAATGAGTTTGCGATCGGTCTGGGATGTGACTTGCCCGCACCATTTATGACGTTATCCTTTATTTCGTTACCCACTGTACCTGAGCTTGGATTAACGGATTATGGCTTGATTGATGTGCTTAAGCACAAAGTAATTCCATCTGTTCTTGAAATTATATAGTGAGGGATAAAGAGATGTCGCATGCATCAGGTTGTTCGGTTCCTAGAGTGGATGCTCTGGAAAAAGTAACTGGAAAGGCAGTTTACCCCAGTGATTATTCCTTTCCTGATATGTTGCACTTAAGAATAGTAAGAGCTACTGAAGCACATGCCCGGATTAAAAAGATCGATACCGATTCCTGCCTTGGTATTGAGGGGGTGTATTGCTTTAGTGCGGCGGATGTGCAAGAAAATTTATTTGGAAATATAATCAAGGATCAGCCGCTTTTTGTGAAGGATAAAGTTCGATTCTACGGAGAGCCTATCGCCTTGATTGCTGCAGATACTCCAGAAAAAGCAGATCGATACGCAGAATTAGTTCGGGTAGAGTATGAGCCTCTCCCGGTGATCAATAATCTTAAGGAAGCATCAGAGGCTAACTGCAGTCCATCAGTTCACGACAAGGGAAATCTCTTGTTGCACCTGCCGTTTCGCAAAGGAGAGGTCGAAGAGGCCTTTAGTCAGAGTTTTTTAGTTATAGAAGATACGTTTACCGTCCCGGTCGTTGACCATGCCTACTTAGAGATGGAGGCTGGAGTTTCTTACTTAGATGAAACAGGAGTTTTGAATATTATTGCAGGTACCCAAAATCCTTTCTGTGATAGAGAGGAAATTGCACGGTGCTTAGATATTCCCCTTGATAAAATACGGATGCGTACTGCTACAATCGGAGGCGGATTTGGAGGCAAGGATGGCAATACGGTTCAGCTTTTTCTAGCTCTAGTGACTTGGCAAACGAAGCGTGCAGCCCGACTGGTATTCACTAGGGAAGAATCTCTCAGCACTTCTTATAAAAGGCATGCAGCCAAGATAGAGGTTAAGCTGGGTTTAGACTCTGCGGGTTTGATTAAAGCCTATCAAGCTGTCCTTCAATATGACACAGGCGCCTATGCAGCTCTGGGGCCAGCAGTTTTAGGTTTGGGAGTTGAACATGCATCCGGTCCCTATGTGATTCCGAATGTTCAGATTGACGGATATCTATATTACACAAATAAACCCCCGGCAAGTGCTATGAGAGGGTTCGGTGTCCCTCAAGCGGCTTTCGCAGTTGAAACCTTACTTAACCGAGCGGCAAAAATTCTTGGTCTGGATCCTATTAAACTGAGATGGCAAAATGCCTTGTTCAAGGGAGCAGAAGGTAGCCTCGGTCAAAAAATGGAACACACGGTTGGGCTTAAAGATGCTTTAGAACTGCTAGAGAACTCCTGGCTTTGGCGGGAACGAGTTCAGAACACAGATCCAACGATTGGCTATGGAATGGCAGCTGGTTATCTGAGCTGTGGATTGGGTAAAGGGATACCCGATTCGGCTAAAGTAGAGATAGAAGCTTTTCAAGATGGAACATATGACGTGAGAATTGGAACTGTGGAAATAGGTCAAGGAAGCAGCACGTTATTTGCTCAATTAGCGGCTGAGAAGTTAAACGTTCCCAAGGAACGAATCCGACTCATTATGGGAGACACGGCTCTTACTTATGACAGTGGTTCGACGGCAGCATCACGTACATCATATATATGTGGCAATGCTCTCTTGAAAGCTGTTGACGATTTAAAGAGGCAAAAAAAGATAGGGGTTCTTAATCCGATAGGAATTGGGGAAGCTGTCTTTCCAGAGGAGAGACAGTTGGACCTAGGCATTGGCTGGCCCCATAGTATGTACACTTTCATTGCACAGGCGGCCAAGGTCAGAGTTAACAGATTGACGGGCGAAATAGAACTCCTTGATGTCTTTGCAGTGACTGAGGCAGGCAGAGTGATCAATCCAGTTGCTCTCGAAGGCCAAATACACGGTGGTGTGGTAATGGGAGTGGGATATGCTCTCACAGAGCAACTAGATTTCCGGCAGGGAAAACCCCAACAGACCAGTTTGTCAACATATCTGCTCCCTACCAGCTTAGATTCACCGAATATTGAGGCAGTTAGTGTTTCAGCATATGAAGAATCAGGTCCGCTGGGATTAAAAGGGGCGGCTGAAGTAGGAACGATTGTGATTTCCCCGGCTATAGCAGCTGCAGTCAATGAGGTTATTGAACTGCCAATTTGTGAACTGCCGATTTCACGTCAAAGAATTACAGACTATCTATCAAACACAGCAAAGGTGGTGGTTACGGGGGGGAACTAGCAAAAGAGAGTGTATAGTAACTAAAATCTAGAAAAAATGAGGAGGACCTAAAATGAAAAAGAAAGCCAGTTTATTACTAGCCATAATGCTAGTCTTTGCACTACTGATGTCTGGATGTGGAGCTAAATCCTCACCTGCGGAAGCGACAGGAGACAAGAATGCAGTTAAACCATTAAAAGTAGCTTTAATCCTTCCGGGTAAAGTTGATGATGTTTCTTGGAATCAAGCAATGCATGAAGGCATGAAAGAGTTAGAAAAAGATTATGCCGGAAAAATTGAAGTTACTTACTCCGAAAATGTCTACGAGGTATCCAATATTGAGCCAGCTTTACGAGAGTTTGCTTCTCAAGGATACGATTTGGTTATTGGACACGGTTTTCAATTCCAGGAGCCTATTATTAAAGTGGCAGGCGAATTTCCTAAAGTGAAGTTTGCGTTAGGAACAGGATTTAAGACATTAGCTAATACCGCAATCTACGATGTTCAGTTGGAAGACGGGGGTTACCTGATGGGAACTCTGGCCGGACTTCTAACCAAGACCAACAAGATTGGGGTTGTGGGCGGAGCAGATGTCTCCGAAATTTATCGAGGACATGAAGCCTATAAGTATGCTGCTAAAAAAGTTAACCCAAGTATTCAAATTCAAGAACTCTACACTGGTGACTGGCGAGATGCGGCTAAGGCTAAAGAAGGTGCTATCTCTATGTTTGATTCAGGTGCAGACCTTATCTGGCATTCTGGGGATGGGATCGGTCTAGGCGTTGTTGACGCTGGCAAAGAGAAAAATAAACTTGTCTTAGGAAATGTTGCAGATCAAAATGTCTTAGCGCCAAACAATGTGTTGTCAGGAATTGTTTACAACTGGAACCCAGTCCTCAAGCAAATTGTCGACGATATTTTAAACAACAACTTTGAGAATCGTGAAGACAAGCATTATTGGTTGACTGTGGCTAATGGAGGGGTAACAGTAGCGTCTTTCCATGGCTTAGATAGCCAAGTTTCTGCTGAAGTAAAGGAAAAACTCGAACAAGTTAAAAAGGATTTTGCGGATAAGAAAATAGAAATGCCTAAGTTCGATAAATAAGTAACGGATGCAAGAACGAGTTCAAGAAAGAGAACCATCCTCGAAGGTAAGTTCGGGATGGTTCTCGAACACGCACCGCAATTTGCAAAAAAAGAACACGCTGTTATCGTTTAGGAGGTGAGAAATTTGCAAGAGCTAGCAGTAGAGATGAGTAATATTATGAAAGTCTTTAAGGGAGTTGTCGCCAATGACAGTGTGGATTTCCAGCTAAAAAGGGCTTCGATCAATGGTCTGTTAGGAGAAAATGGGGCAGGGAAAACGACACTTATGAATATCTTGTTTGGCCTCTATCAGCCAGAAAACGGGACGATTTCTGTGAACGGTACTCAGGTCGTCATAGATAGTCCATCGAAAGCTATGAGCTTGGGCATTGGAATGGTCCACCAACATTTTATGCTTGTTCGGCCCATGACTGTTACAGAAAATATCATGTTAGGCCTGCCTTCAAAGCGGTGGCCGTTCTTAGATACTGCTAAAGTTGAGCGTGAGTTAGTAGAACTCTCACGTCGATATAACCTTCAAGTCGATCCTAAAGCCAGAGTATGGCAACTTTCCGTTGGTGAACAGCAGAGGGTTGAAATCCTCTCTGCCCTTTATCGCGGCACGGAAATCCTAATCTTAGATGAACCGACGGCAGTTTTGACGCCTCAGGAAGCAAATCACCTCTTTGAAGTTTTGAGGATCATGCGGACAGATGGGAAATCAATCATTTTAATCAGTCATAAGTTAGAGGAAGTCCTAACGATTGCCAATGAAGTTACTGTCCTGCGAGATGGCCGGTTGGTAGGCCAAGCACAAGTTACTGCGGAAACAACTAAGCGCGACTTAACTAACATGATGGTCGGTCGGGATGTGTTGTTCAAGTTTGATAACCAGGATTCAGCCCTAGGTAAGATTAAGTTGGTTGCTGAAGGGCTTAGCGCAAAGAATGACAAAGGGCTGATGGCTTTAAATAAAATAAGTATTACCTTGCATGCAGGAGAAGTATTGGGGATTGCTGGTGTTGATGGGAATGGTCAAAAAGAACTCTGTGAAGTTTTAACGGGTTTAAGACCTTTGCTGTCGGGCCAGGTAATCCTTAATGGCCGGGACCTCACAGGGGAAAATCCAAAAGAGTTTATTAAGACGGGTATCGCCCATATTCCCGAAGACCGTCACAAAACCGGGTTGGCGATGAACTTTCCTCTTAGTAAAAACTTCATTCTCAAAGAGTTTGACAGCCCGAATTTTTCACGGCGAGGATTCCTGAATTTTAAAGCGATAAGGGAAAATGCTGAGTTGCGCATGGACGAGTATAAAATTAAAGCTAAGGAACACAGCGTCAAGGCGAAGGACCTTTCGGGGGGGAATCAGCAGAAAGTTATTCTGGCTCGTGAACTAAGCTCCAGACCGGAAATTATCATTGCCAATCAACCTACAAGAGGTTTAGATATTGGAGCTACTGAGTATGTAAGACAGAAACTTCTTGAAGAAAAAGGCAAAGGGGTTGGAGTGTTATTGATCTCGGCGGATCTTGAGGAGGTCAGGCAGCTGGCTGATCGCATTGCCGTAATTTATGAAGGGCAGATTATGGGAGTTCTCGATAGATCGGCTAGTATTGAACAGATCGGACTCTTAATGGCGGGTGTTAAGGGGGAAGGGGTGGAAGCATGCTGAAAGTTTGGACTGTAACAAAACGAATCTTGGTCAGTATTCTTCCCTCGGTAGTCGCGGTTGCCTTAGCTTTTGGTGTGGGTGCGCTTTTACTTCTTGTAGCAGGAAAGCATCCAGGCGAAGCCTTTTCGACTTTATTTATGGGCGCTCTAGGTTCCCCAAATCGCATAGCTGAAACGTTGGTAAGGGCTGTTCCTTTGATGATTTTGGCTTTAGGTATTTCAATTGCCTTTAAGAGCCAAATTTGGAACATTGGCGGAGATGGTCAGTTTATGATGGGTGCAACCTGTGCGGTATTCGTAGGTCTTAACCTTAATTTAGCGCCTGTGCTTTTATGGCCAGTTACCTTTTTGGCAGCTTTTTTAGGAGGGGGCTTGTGGGGAGGGTTAGCAGGGTTAATGCGTGCCAAGTTTAATGCTAATGAAGTTATAACAACCTTGATGCTTAACTATATTGCTATGCATCTCTTATCATGGCTGATCAGAGGACCGATGATGGATCCCAATGGACAGGGTTTTCCACAAACTGCCCTGCTTGCGCAACCTTTGCAGTTGCCCATTCTTTTTGGTGGGACTAGATTGCATTTTGGCTTAATTATTGGCTTGCTAATCATGGCGGCAGGATATTTCTTTTGGCGAACGACTGTTGGTCTGAAAATTGAGCTGGTAGGGGAAAGCGAACATGTTGCGCGGTACTGCGGTATACAGGTACCGAGAACGATCATTTTGACCATGTTTATTTCAGCAGGCCTTGCTGGAATTGCCGGATGGAATGAAGTATTTGGAGTGCAATACCGGTTATTAGATGATATTTCATCGGGCTTTGGCAACTTGGCTATCGTCGTGGCTCTGCTTGGAAATTTGCACCCCTTGGGCATTGTTATCTCCGCATTTTTTTTCGCTGCCTTAATGGTCGGTGGCAATACGATGCAACTTATGGTAGGGATTCCATTTTCTTTGGTAACCGTTATTCAGGGTTTAGTGATCATCTTTGTGATTAGCCGGGTGGTTTACACTCAATGGAGGGATGGACTTGCAATCAGACGTTTTAACAGTAGGGTTTCTGGTCAGTCTTCTGGCAGGAGCCATTAGACTAAGTATTCCAATTCTCTTGCCTGCCTTAGGAGAGATTTTTACCCAGCGCTCGGGGATACTTAACCTTGGGTTAGAGGGGATTATGTTAATGGGCGCCCTAGGAGGCTTTGCCGGAACGTTTTTTACGCACAATTTGTGGTTCGGTCTATTGTGTGCGGTGTTTGTCGGGGTACTATTTTCCCTAATTATGGCCTTTCTTAGTATTACGGTTAAAGCAAATCAGGTTATCGCAGGAACCGCCTTGACAATCTTAGGAACGGGTCTATCTGCATTTTTATTTCGGGCGATTTTCGGTATTCAAAAACTTCCTCCCCAGGTAGAGTCGTTTCAACCTCTCAAGTTTCCTATCCTCACGGATATACCGGTTCTGGGACCGATTTTCTTTAACCACAATATTTTAGTTTATCTAACCTTAGTTTTAGTTATTGTTACAGCGGTTGTTCTAGAGAAAACGACCTTTGGCTTAAAGGTTCGGGCGGTAGGAGAGAATCCAAAAGCTGCTGACGCTAAAGGGATTCATGTTCAGTTAGTTCGTTATATTTGCGTAGCGATTGGCGGCGCATACGCCGGACTGGGAGGGGCTTTTCTTTCGATTGGTTTCATGAGTACTTTTCTTGATCGGATGGTTTCCGGAAGGGGTTTTATTGCCGTGGCCGTTGTCATCTTCGCCAGGTGGAATCCTTACCGTGCCTTAGCTGCTGCGCTCTTGTTTGGCGGGGCAGATGCTTTGCAAATGAGATTACAGGCTATAGGAGTACCTATTCCTCACCAGTTTCTGCTGGCCTTGCCGTATGTCTTAACGATTCTAGTGCTAGTAAGTGTATCTAAGAAAGCAGAATTCCCAGCAGCCTATACTCTTCCTTATACTAGGGCCGAACGCTAAGGGAAATGGAGTTTTTAATATGCAACGAAATACCAGGCCTTGGATAAGACTGTTTATCATTTTGCTTTTATTAATTATAAGTGCAGGGATTTTTAATGTGCCAAGTCAGTGGCGGGCGACAAAGCGGATCAATAGTCTTAATGAGGCCATTAATGCTAACAAGCCAGCGGACATTTATCCTTATTTAATACCAGAACTCAGGGAAATGCTCACTAAGGAAGAATTTGTCCAAAATTTTGCCGAAGAAAGATCCTATCCCTATTTGTCCCCCTTGTACGTCTATTTAGATGAAGTTAAACTCGCTGCAGATCGTCGGTCTGGCGAAGCAATCTCCACAGTGGCCGCGCGGTTACCTGGACAAAAAATGAAGGTTAAACTTATCTATATAAGAGGGAAGTATTATGTAGAAGCTTTTCGGGACATTGCCGATAAAAGCTATTTATTAAAATTCCAAAACATAAAAAAATAGGCAACCCAGTAATTGTTCTTATAATTGATAATGTACCCTTAGAATAAAACTAAGTTTGGCAGAGGATGGGGCATATGAGTTTTAGGGCTTTTTCTCCACAAAGTGAGTTTGAAGCGTTGGAATTGTTAAACCAGCAATTAGAGGGTATGCTTCCAATTGCAGGCGGCACTAATGTGTTGGTGGATATTAAACAACGAAAGATTACTCCGAAAGCTTTGGTGGACCTATCTAGAATTAAAGAATGGAAGAAGATAGAGCTAACTGAGGAGGGACTGGAAATAGGTCCCCTTGTTACTCATTCGGAAGTTGAGGCGAGTCCCTTGGTTGCGAAATCATTTACTGCACTTGCCATGGCAGCGTCAACAGTAGGCAGCCCCCAAATAAGAAATCGGGGGACATTAGGAGGTAATTTGCAGAGCGCCTCCCCAGCCGCAGATTGTGTACCGCCACTGCTAGTTTTTGATACTATGTTGACCCTCGTAAGTCTTTCTGGAAAACGTGAGGTAGGTGTAGCGGATTTTTTTCTGGGAGCCGGAAAAACAGTTCTCAGACCTAATGAATTAATCAGCAAGATTTCTATTAAAAATTGTTCCAACAAAATTTCAATCTTTAGGAAAACAGGTTTGCGTAAGGCATTGGCAATTTCTTTAGTTAATCTTGCTGTTAGTTTAGAACTTGATGAGGATAACCGATGCAGCAAGGCTCGCGTTGCTTTTGGGTCTGTTGCCCCAACCCCTATTAGAGTAAAAGGGGTCGAAGCTTTCTTAGAGGGGCAGATGATAGATCCTGACATAATTAAGGCATTATCAGAGATTGTAGAGCGGGAGATTTCTCCGATCACTGATCTCCGGGCTACTGCCACCTACCGTAGATACCTGGCGAAAGAGCTGCTAAAGGAGTCGATTTTAAATGTGATAAGCACAAGGAGGAGTTCATATGGCCGAGACCACAGTGAGTTTAACAGTTAATGGCAGGCCTTCCGCGGTTCAAATTGACGAAAGCAGAACTCTCCTTTATTTAATTAGGGAAGTGCTTGGACTTAAAGGGAGCAAAGAAGGGTGCGGAGAGGGTGTTTGTGGAGCGTGTACGGTACTTCTCGATGGACAAGCGGTAAATGCCTGTTTAGTTCTTGCTGTTCAGGCGGAAGGGAAGGACTTGTATACAATTGAAGGCTTAGGGGCTGAGGAAAATCTTCATCCTTTGCAAAAAGCGTTTATTGAAGTTGGAGCAGTACAGTGTGGCTACTGTACGCCAGGTATGATTATATCTGCTAAGGCCCTCCTGGATAAAAATTCTAATCCCAGTGAGGTGGAAATTCGTCGAGGGTTATCTGGAAATCTCTGTCGCTGCACGGGTTATCAGAAAATAATTGATGCAGTACGACTTGCTTCAAAAGATGATAAATAGAGAAAGTTTTTTGTGTAATTTAATAAAAGTAAGTAAGAAAGCCTTTAGAAAATTAGATTTTTCTAAAGGCTTCTTACTTTTCATGTTCACCTAGGAATTTGAAATTTAAGGATTGAGATAAATATTATTGATTATGGCCATATGTATCCTCTATAGACATTGTTATAGTACAATGTTAGACTTTACTTGAGTTAGGCTGAAGTATGAACGAGGGGAGTGAATGGATTCAAAGCAACCTGTTTAAACAGTCATTGTAGGGAATTGAACTTTGAATTATGTTAAGTTGATTAATGTTTAATAGACTCCTTTTCCTTCATTTTTATTAAAGTTGGAAAAGTCATAAAAGTTTAAAGAGGGAAGGATGCAAGATGATTCTAGAAACACAAATTACTATATATGTTTGTTCTCTTTGTCAGAGGACGTATAGACTGAAGGAAGATGCTAAAAAATGCGAAATTCTCTGTGCTAAATTACTTGAGTCTCCCGATATATCTGTTCTAGGGTTAAGCTCAAGAACCTATAACCTTCTAAAGATTGCCGGAATAGATACTATCGAAGAACTGCTTGAAAAAAGTGACACTCAGCTATTGCAGTTAAAGCGCTTTGGACAAGGAGCTTTATACGAGTTGCGTCTGCAATTGCAACGCTATGAGGCCAAAATGCAGAAAAGGGGAACTATTAATTAATCAGAGGATGAATCAGTTGTTAATCACTTATAAAACCACTGCCTAACAGTAAGTGAGGTATCTATCTTATTATTCGAGAACGAGTTTTTCCGTGTAGCCTAAACACAATAGTAAAGGCATCGTGATACAAAATGGGAGGTATGATATTATGATTGAGAAATATCATGAATTCCAATCGGATTCTTCCCTTCTTCACCAATACCGGTTTCAAGTTGGAGACCGTGTTGAGACATGCAGTCACTGTATCGGAACAGTTGTACGAATTGAATGCGATGAAATGGGAGTCTTTATTATAGTACACTTAGATATTCTGCCTGGGGAATTTGCATATGATCCCTACGATCTGGAAATTGTCCGATAATAATCAACGGCTAGAAAAGGTTGCAACGAAAGTTGGGTAAAAAATATGGTCGAGAGAAATGAGCAAACTGTATCATGGCAGATACAGTTTGCTTTATTTTATGAGCATTTTTCCTGTGTATTTGTCTTCAATTATTCTTCAAACTCATTTTATAATCAATAATTAGTTCATTAAATTGTTCCGGTGGGGCTCCTTTTCGGATCAATATCTGAGCCTTTTTGAAAAGGAGTTTATGCACATCTTCTCTGCAACCTAAGAAATGAATCATCTTTTTAAGCGAGGGGTCGTTTGTCATCGTGAAATGATGATTATATAGGATGCGTGCACGAACTTCAGCTTCAACATCAGCCTGAAGCATCCCAATGGGGTCTAAGGTTTGATCCACATAACATATATTCCAAGGGATTCCTTGTGAATCAACAAAACTTAAGGGTGGCCCTCCTAACTTGTTAATTGCGACTGCAATCATTTCCATGTGCCCCATTTCCTCGGCCGCAATCATTCCCAATAGATCACGAAGATAACGATTACTCATATTTGAGCGATGATTTAGGTACTGGGTTGCCGCGGAATATTCGCTATCCTTTCCGCCATAGTGCTCAAGCAGTATTTGGGCAAACACTGGGTCTCGGGTCTCCACCTGAACGGGATAGAACAGAGGTTTGCTATAACTAAACATGCTAACTCTCCTTTATATAATAAATTCCCTCATCTATTATATGATTAGGAAATTTTTTGGTTAGGTGTCGCTTCGTCTTTTTGTTTCTAGAGAGATTGGTTTTGTTTTTAGAATATGGTATACCAACATCCCTTGCCTTTATGCAGTATAAGGAATTATAATTGCTTTAAAAGTGGACATAATGAAGATTCTAAAGGGGAGAAGGAAAGTGGCGTATCATTTTTCACCAATTAAGCTTGATGACAAGGGCCATATCCGAGATTCAGTGTTTGCTATTTTAAGAAATGCTATTTTAGATAAAAAGTTAGAACCGGGACAGAGGCTTGTTGAACGCAGTATTGCAGAAGAATTGGGGATTAGCAGAACTCCAGTTCGAGAAGCAATTCACAAACTTGTTTTGGAAAGACTGGTAACCCATGTGCCGCGTAAAGGGGTAGTGGTTTCCGGATTTACTAAGGCCGATATTGTAGAGATTTTAGTTATTAGAACATCATTGGAAGCGCTTATTTGCAGTATTGCAGCTGCTAAGATTAAACCTCGCGAATTGAAACGTTTGGAATCGCTAGCTAAACAGATTTCAGATGAACACGAAAAGGGCAATTTAAAAAAGTCTAATCAGTTGAACGATAAATTTCACGAGATAATTTATAGAGCAGCTGAAAGTCCGCGAGTCCACAATTTTCTTAATACTTTGCACGAGTATATAACAAAATTCACTCAAGTTGCCTATTCTAAACCTGGTCGCCCTGCAGAAGTATGGGTGGAACACAAGGCGATTATTGAGGCTCTAAGCAGACATGACAGCTCTGAAGCCGAGGCTGTAGCGAAAAAACATGCCGAAAATTCGAGCAAAGCGTTTTTAGAAATGGCTTATTGTGATTAAGAATGTTAAGGTGACAACCTTTTTTCCTCTTACAAGAAGACGATTCATATTTGGTATACAAAAATCAGTAATTTGGTATACCAAACGTATTGAATTACTGAACTTAAGGTTATATACTTACTTAAGAAATTCAAGCTTACCAGGCTGGTAGGCATTCTCAAAGGGATTTGGGAAATCTAAGTGAAAGGAGAGCACTATGTTATCACAACTCTGGGATCTGTTAATTGCTTTTGGCAGGGCTAGCAACTTAGGCTTTGGAGGCGGACCGGCAGTTATTCCTCTCATTAAGATCGAAGTTGTGGAGCGGTATCACTGGATGACCAACTCTGAATTCACTGATGCGCTTGCCGTTGGAAATGCTTTACCAGGCCCAATCGCTACAAAATTAGCAGGTTATGTTGGTTATCAAGAAGCCGGATGGTTAGGAGCCTTGGTGGCAAACATTGGGGTTATCTTACCTACCGCACTCGCGGTCATCTTATTGGCACGGGTGTTAATGAAGTACTCCAATTCTCCAGTCTTAAAGGGAATGCTGAAAGGAGTGCGTCCTGTTGTCGTAGTCTTAATAGCGCAAACTGCCCTTGACATGGGTATCGGCTCGTTTCCAAACCTAATAACATGGGGGATTGCTTTGGCTACGGTGGTTTCTGTATTTTGGTTAAAATTGCATCCTGCGCTAATTATTTTAGTATCTATGGGCTTTGGATTGTTGGTATTTCGCTAAACCCTTGGATTTGACTGAATTTCAGATGGAGATATTTCAGAGTAAGTTAACAATATGCTCCTATTAATACGGTGTTAAAAAGGGGTGCTCTTCGTGCTTGGAAAAATATGGGACCTATTTATTGGCTTTACCCGGGCTTCAAACCTGGGATTCGGGGGAGGTCCTTCACTAATTCCTCTCGTTAAAGCAGAAGCAGTGGATCGATATCATTGGGTGGATAACGAAGAGTTTGCGGATTCTTTAGCTATCGGTAATGCCTTGCCAGGGCCAATTGCCACGAAGATGGCAGCTTATATAGGCTACAAGGTCGCAGGTTGGTTAGGAGCTCTAGCCGCTATAATTGGAACAATAGCTCCTACGATAATTGTAGTAGTTTTATTAGGAAGTTTGATTGTGAAATATTCGGATTCTCCAGAGCTTCAAGCAATGCTGAAGGCAGTTCGGCCAGTGGTAGTTGTACTTGTTGCTGAGACTGCTTATGACATGGGGAAGAAGGCTTTCCCGTCCAGCAGCACGTGGGGAATAGCAGTTATAACGGTTGCGCTCCTTTATTTCCTTAACATCCACCCGGCCTTTATTATCGTAGCATCCATGCTGTTTGGTTGGGCAGTATATGGCAGAACTAAAAAGTAGAATAAGAAACACCCACTTGAAGAAGTGGGAGTCTCGGAATTGATAAAGCAGGAATTTTTATAAAGATTACTTGACTTTGAGTCAAAAACAGGCAATATTAACATAAAAGTCTATTTATTGGGCAGGGGTAAAACAGTAAGGAGGATACGGATGAACGAGTGCGTATTTTGTACACTGCCAGAGGGAGTCAACCTTGTAGAGAACGAACTAGCCCGGGCATTTTATGATAAGTATCCAGTCAGTGAAGGACATGTTCTTATTGTTCCTAAAAAACATGCTTCAAGTTTCTTTGATGCGACTACGGAGGAGATGGCTTGTGTCGGAGAACTTCTCACAAAAGTTAAAGAGTTGTTAGACGAGCGGTTCCATCCTGATGGCTATAATGTGGGAGCAAATGTAGGAACCGCTGCAGGGCAAACAGTTTTTCATTGGCATATACATGTTATCCCTCGATACAATGGAGACGCAGGTACTGTGAGGTGGCATACATAAAAATGGTCAATCGGGAAAGATTGTTGGCTGAGTTTTTTGAACTTATTCGAATTGATTCTCCGACCAAGAATGAGCGCCAAATAGCTGATATACTAAAAAATCGTCTGCAGATTATTGGTATGACAGTATTAGAAGACGATGCCGGTCAAAGATTCCAAGGTAACTGCGGAAATGTTTTTGCCTATTTGAAAGGTAATCTGCCAAAGGCTCTAGTCGTCTTGTTTTCAGCCCACATGGATACGGTAGACCCTTGCCTAAATATCGAGCCGCAACTGCAGGGAGGAATAATTACTTCAGCCGGGCCAACAATCTTAGGAGCGGATGATAAATCAGGGATAGCGCCAATCCTGGAAGCACTAAGAACTATAGAAGAGCAAAATATCCCACACGGCGATATTCAGGTTGTTTTCAGTGTTGCTGAAGAAGGGGGTCTCAACGGCGTTAAGAACTTAGATAAAACGCTCTTGAAAGCTGACCTGGGATTTGTTATGGATTGCGTGGGTGGACCGGGAGAAATAATTCTTGCTGCCCCAGGGCAAGATCGGCTTAACGTGATGATTAAAGGCAGAGCATCTCATGCTGGTTTTGCTCCAGAAGATGGAATAAGCTCAATTGTTGCAGCAGCCAAGGCGATCTCTAGTATGCCAACAGGCAGAATAGATGAGGAAACAACAGCGAATATCGGTACGATTCAAGGCGGCAGAGCTACGAATATTGTGGCCGACGAAGTCAATATTGCCTGCGAATCAAGAAGCAGAGACTTGCTTAAGCTTGAACGTCAAACGTCCCAGATGTGTGAAGCGTTTCAACATTGTGCTGAGGAAATGGGCGCAGTTGCAGAAATCGAAGTGATCCGGTTATATGAGCCCTTTACGCTTGAGGAGGAGTCTCAAGTCGTAGTCATTGCTAGTCAGGCAGCCCGAGCCGCCGGTTTAAAAGTCATCAAAGGGGCAACCGGAGGAGGCAGTGATGCCAATTATTATAATGTTTACGGGATACCGTGCGCTGTTTTAGGTACTGGGATGCAAAAGCCCCATACAACTGAGGAAGCGATTGAGGAAGAAGATTTGTACAGGACAGCTGATTTATTGGTTGAGATTATTAAAGGTGTTGCGAAGCTTGAAAAAGCTGAATGCTAAATCGTGTATATAACGTGAACTGGTGAAAAGAAGCCTAACAAAATTGCGTGGATAGGCTTCTTTTCTTTTTCATTATATAAAATGCCAAGAGTTTAAAAGTTTCTTGTAATTAAAGTGCCAAAGTTAGTTTTTCTCTCGTTCACGTCTTCGCTTCTCTTAACTTCCTTAAACTTACAAATTAAAAAAATTAAATGCGGATAAAATATAAAAAAAATTGAAAGGTGAGGAGAATTTGGGCAAAGATTATTGGAAAGATGATTTAAATGGTCGTGAGGCTAAACGTGAGTGGATGGTTCGAACCCAGCTCAGAAGTCGAGACATCACAGATGAGGCAGTAATTCAGAGTATGCTAACTGTTCCGCGACACAGGTATGTAAATGAAGATAAACAAGAGCTTGCGTATTACGACACCGCCTTGGAAATAGAAGCAGAGCAAACTATTAGTCAGCCCTATATTGTAGCTCTTATGGCTCAAGCATTGGAACTCAAAACGAGTGATAAAGTTTTAGAGATAGGAACGGGTTCTGGTTATTCGGCTGCGATATTATCTCGAATGGCCAAGAGAATTCATACAATTGAGCGTCATAACTTACTCGCGCATCTTGCGGAAGAACGATTTAACAGTCAAGGTTATGAAAATATTGAAGTGCGCGTGGGAGACGGCACGCTTGGATGGACAGAAAAAGCACCATTTGATGCAATTTTAGTAACGGCGGGAGGTCCTGAAATTCCAGATTCCTTAATCGAGCAGTTAGCTCCGGGTGGCCGCTTGGTAATACCGGTAGGGAAAAAAGAAGATCAACATCTGTTGCGTGTTAAGAAGACACTGTCAAATGAATTAATAGAAGAAGATTTGGGAGCAGTACGTTTTGTTCCTCTGATTGGTACAAAGGGCTGGAACGAGACAGAAGCAGGAGGCTAGAGCAATCTAGCCTTTAGATATAGGAAACTTACTTCAGAAGGACCCCGTTATCACTCTTTTTTTGTTATAATAAGGACAGCTTCGAAAGTACACAACCTTAAGGAGATGTTCTTATTATGATAAACAAAGCCTTGGAGGTATTGCAAAGGTATTTCGGGTATACTCAATTTCGAGATGGCCAGCAAAAAGTGATTGAAAGTTTACTCCAGGGCTCGGATACTTTAGCCATTATGCCGACTGGAGCAGGAAAATCACTTGCTTACCAAATTCCAGCCCTATTGTTTAAGGGAACAACTCTCGTGATTTCTCCTCTAATTTCCTTGATGAAAGATCAAGTGGATGCATTGCAACAGTACGGAGTTCCAGCAACCTTTATCAATAGTTCTCTGTCTCTCAAGGAAGTTAGGACCCGGATTGACAGGGTGGCAAGTGGTAAATATAAGCTCTTATATATTGCACCTGAACGACTTGAGTCAGATAGTTTCCGATGCCTTTTAGACTCTTTGCGAGTTTCCTTCCTAGCGATTGATGAGGCTCATTGTGTTTCCCAGTGGGGACATGATTTTCGGCCTAGTTACCTGCATTTGGGGCCTTTTCTTAAATCCCTCCCCCAGAAACCGCTAATTGGAGCTTTTACAGCAACGGCAACTGAGGATGTTCAGGCTGATATAGTCCGACTGTTGGGATTGAGAGAACCTAGTATATTTGTTACAGGATTTGATCGTCCGAATCTTATGTTTTCTACGTTTCGAGGGGAGAACAAGAAGGATTTTTTACTTGAATACACAAAAGCTCATGCCGATCAACCTGGAATTATTTATGCGGGGACGCGTAAAGAAGTGGACAATCTCCAGAGCTTTTTAACCAAAAGCGGCTTAAAGGTTGGAAAATATCATGCGGGTATGACCGACGAAGATCGCCTAAAAAGCCAAGAGGATTTCCTCTTCGATGAAATAACCGTCATGGTAGCTACCAACGCGTTTGGAATGGGTATTGATAAATCCAATGTTCGGTATGTTATTCATTATAATATGCCAAGAAATATGGAAGCCTACTATCAAGAGGCAGGGCGTGCAGGGCGCGATGGAGAACCGGGAGAGTGCCTTTTGTTGTTTTCTCCTCAAGATGTGGTGTTGCAAAGATATTTGATTGAACAAACCATTTTTCAGCCTGAACGAAAAATGAATGAGCTCAAAAAGCTTCAAGGGATGGTTGATTACTGTCATACACCCCGGTGCTTGCGGAAGTCGATTCTAGAGTATTTTGGAGAAGAGGACGTACAAGAAGAATGCGGTAACTGTAGCAGTTGTAACGATCAGAGAGAAATTGTAGATATTACCTTGGAGGCTCAAAAAGTATTTTCCTGTATTTATCGTATGCGGGAACGTTTTGGGATTGGCATGGTGGCTGAGGTTTTAAAAGGTTCACGCAAAGCGAAGATTAGGGAACTTCGGTTTGATGAACTTTCAACGCATGGGATTATGCACGAAGTTGCGTTGCAAGAAATCAAAGATCTAATAAATTATTTAGTAGCAGAGGGCTATTTGCAATTATCAACCGGAGAATATCCAGTGGTTAAACTCCAGCCCAATGCAGTTTCCGTCTTAAAAGGGGAAGCGAAAGTCAATCGAAAAGTGTCACCAAAACCTTATCGTAAGGAGTCGGAAGAGGTTAGTCTATTTGATCGGTTGCGTACATTGCGCAGAGAAATATCCATTAGAGAAAACCTCCCTCCCTACATGATTTTTGCAGACAGTACCTTAAGAGAAATGGCTCAAGCGTGTCCGATCGATCACAGATCAATGATTCGCGTCAGCGGGGTTGGGGAGAGAAAGTTAGAAAAATACGGAGATGAATTTCTGGAGGCAATCAGGATTTTTTGTAAGGATTCTGAAAGTGTAGAGAAGCCGGACTTAAAGAATAATCCCCTCGAAGAGAAGCGTGATGATCAAACGGACAGCGAACATGGTTTGCAAGATATAATTAATCTTGAGGATTCTTCTCACGGGAAAGTCTCCAGTCATCTGCAGACCTTTCTAATGTACAAAGAAGGATACTCTTTAGAAGATATAGCAAAAATAAGGAAGGTTACTCCTATAACTGTTCAAAATCATTTTGTGCGCTGCAGTCTAGATGGACAGGCTGTTCCGTGGGATGATTTTATTCCATTTGAACAAGAAACCCACATCTTGGAGGCAATTAAGCAAGTAGGTGGAGAAAGATTGCGTCCCATTAAAGATCTTCTCACTGATGAGGTGGAGTGGTTTACAATCCGGGCAGTTTTGGAAAAGCATAAAATTATCGGTAACAAAGAATAGTAAACAAAAAAAGTGAGCAGTCAATAAGTGTCTCTGCGCCCCTGGATAAGAGTTTAACTATACTTCCGAGTCCTTCTTTCGCTAAAGCGTGTGCGAGGGAAGGACTTAATTACGGTATTTTTGCAAAGAAGTTTTTAAAATTTAATAGGTAGAGGAGTTTGTTAGTTGTAATGCACGAGAGTGAGCAAGTTTATATTCGTAAATCCATAAAGACAAATCGATCGATTGTTTTAGCCAGTGTTCTGTTAGCAATTTTCATAGCTGCTATAGAAGGGACGATTGTGGCAACCGCAATCCCTAGTATTGTTGGAGATCTCGGTGGCTTTTCCCTATTTAGTTGGGTTTTCTCATCCTTTCTCTTGGCTCAAGCAGTTACAATCCCGATTTATGGAAAACTAGCTGATTTGTTTGGCAGAAAACCTGTATTTACGTTTGGAATTATAGTTTTCCTTATTGGTTCTGTCCTTTGTGGCTTTGCAAAAACAATGAATATGTTGATCATTTACCGATTGCTGCAGGGTATTGGTGCTGGAGCTGTTCAGCCTATTGCCACGACGATTATCGGTGATATTTTCAGCCTGTCAGAACGTGCGCGCATTCAAGGTTATATTTCTAGTGTTTGGGGGGTTTCTTCAATTATTGGGCCAGCCCTCGGAGCCTTCTTTGTGCAATATGTTCATTGGGCTTGGATATTTTGGGTAAACGTGCCGATCGGTATGCTCGCTGTAGCAGGAATATGGTTTTTTCTTGGAGAGGCAGTACATAAGCAACAACATACTATTGATTACATTGGATCGGGGCTGATTTTTATCTCGGTCAGTGCCTTGATGATTGTTTTTATACAGGCGGGAACTGTTTGGGCGTGGTCATCTGTCCCGGTACTTCTTTTATTGGGGTTATCTTTCGTTGGATTTTATCTGTTTATATTGCAAGAAAAGCATACTGCAGAGCCCATTATGCCATTGGAGATCTGGACTGATTCTTTACTGGTAGTTTCAAACTTAGCAACTTTAACGACAGGTATTGTGATAATCGGTATCTCGTCATTTTTGCCTACTTATATTCAAGGTGTGATGGGGAAGTCTCCAATTATTTCGGGTTTTGTTCTTGCTTTTATGACAATGGGCTGGGTGATGGGTGCATCGATAGCTGGTAAGATTATGTTTAAATTCGGATTCAGACGAATCGCGATCATTGGAGGGTTTTGGATCCTCGCGGGCTCGATGTTTTTAATAACAATGGCTCCTGAAAGAGGGTGGCTCTGGGCCGGAGTAGGTTCGCTTCTGATTGGGATCGGAATGGGATTTGCTAGGACAGTCTTTATCGTTGGGATTCAAGACAGTGTGGAGTGGCAAATGCGTGGAGTGGCGACAGCCTCTAATATGTTTATGAACATTTTAGGGAATACAATGGGTGCAGCTCTTTTGGGCGGAGTTTTAAATACCAAACTGACTAGCTATTTAAAGGGTGTGAGTGGAGAGGCATTTAGTGTAGATGTTGTTAACGTCTTACTTGACCCAGTTAAGAGGGGAACGCTTCCCAATGGAGTCATAGATCTGATGACGTCAGGCCTGACAATTTCGTTGCACTACGTCTTTTACGGTGTTTGTATTGTATCTGGCTTGAGCTTCATATTAGTATTGTTTTTTCCAAATAAGACAAGAGATGCGCTTTAATCATAGAAAAGGTTATTAGTTATACTACTTCTCGTGTTGAAATATGTTGACCTTTAACGAGGTATGTGTTAATATTTCAAATGTCGCTCTTGGGGGTAAAGCCTCAGGAAAGATAATGTAGAAAAGAAGAAATACTTGTTGACAGCAAACGATGAAAATGGTATTATAACTGAGTGCCACAAGACACACAACGATTAAATGGTTATTATTGAAAAATAGTAAAGTTTTTAATCGCAAGCACATAAATTAGCTATTGACAACATAAGTTGAAAATGCTAAGATATGAGTCCGGCCTTAAACAGCCAAAGAAAATGATGGTCTTTGAAAACTAAACAACAAGGACAGCCAATGAGAGAAACTCGAAAGAGTTTCAAAAGAAATCATGAGCGAATCATCTTCTTCATTGAAGTGACATAACTTTTTTTGGAGAGTTTGATCCTGGCTCAGGACGAACGCTGGCGGCGTGCCTAACACATGCAAGTCGAACGGAGAATTTCAAGAAGTTTACTTTGAGAAATTTTTAGTGGCGGACGGGTGAGTAACGCGTGGGTAACCTACCCATAAATCCGGGACAACCCTTGGAAACGAGGGCTAATACCGGATAATCTTTGAGCTTGGCATCAAGCTTTAAGGAAAGGTGGCCTCTGAAGATGCTACCGATTATGGATGGACCCGCGTCTGATTAGCTAGTTGGTGGGGTAAAGGCCTACCAAGGCGACGATCAGTAGCCGGCCTGAGAGGGTGAACGGCCACACTGGGACTGAGACACGGCCCAGACTCCTACGGGAGGCAGCAGTGGGGAATCTTCCGCAATGGACGAAAGTCTGACGGAGCAACGCCGCGTGTATGATGAAGGTCTTCGGATTGTAAAGTACTGTCTTTGGGGAAGAACGGTCGATTTGAGAATATTGAGTTGACATGACGGTACCCAAGGAGGAAGCCCCGGCTAACTACGTGCCAGCAGCCGCGGTAATACGTAGGGGGCAAGCGTT
>NZ_JAMHFY010000040.1 GCF_023897015.1 Desulfosporosinus nitroreducens
AAAAGTTGTATGGTTTGTGGCAGAAACTTGTATGCTTTCACGGGCGTAAATGTGTATGGTTTAGTTTACCATTCACATCCACCCTCATGCCGCTCTTCAACTCAAAAACAAAATGCGCTGGTGTGAGAATTTCTTCTCAACCAACGCATTAAATATTTCATCCATCGAACTCTTATCGCCCAAAACACTTACAATGAAGTAACGCCAACGTGCCCTGAGACGATAAAAAGAATAGTTCTTTTGTGTTCAAAAGAACATTATAATTATTAACCTATTTCAGACATACGAATAAGCCCCCCGATGTTTCGGAGTTAACTTTCAGCAATACTTCTATAATTCTCGCTCCATGCAAATATTTCCTGCATAAATCGTATTATTTACCAATAAGGACATCATTCTTTCCAAAATTTCTAGGTCATTTTTCAAGTAGGAAACCAAACAGATACCGCCTTTCCTGATAACCCCCTAGACCTCTTTGTCATCAATTTCCATTACCAATCGTACTTGTCACATAAGTCCTGCTGCTTCATATGAGCACCTCTCGAGAATACTTGAATGATTGTTAGCAGTGTCAACAAATAATTTAGCCATTTCAAGTGCATCTTCCAGCGTATCGAAAAGTAGTAAAGTGTACCTAAACAATACTTTATTGTTTACTTGATGTATAACGTGGGGAATTCCGCTTCCCATTGCGAGTGACCTTAGCACAGGCTTTCTGCCTACTCTCATTAAGATGCTCAGAGCCTCTAACGAAACACACTTGCTTGGCATGCAAGATGCTATAGCTATCTGCATGTTGCATTTACAAGGAATTGCAGCATTTATGTCTTTTTTATATTTTTTGTGCTCATCTTCCCATTCTTTAGACATTTCGCTGAACAAGTCACTAACCCCCTCTACTCCAAGCGTGTATTTACCAATAAATAGCTCCGGCATGTTCTCGAATTCAAAAGCGGTTACACCAATCATAATGTTTCTTTTAGCCACTCACTTTCACTCCTTCATATAATGATTTATACAAGAATGAGAGCTTACAATTTTGTGAATTAAATCACCAACATTTAATAAATGTTAGTCATTTATAAATTAATTCAATATATTCTATATATTCAATATATTCTATTATACACTTACTTGATATAACTCAGAAATACAAATGCTAAATCATGCTTGTTAATAAATACTATACCTACTTCCGATAATATTTGGAATCTATCTACTTATCCTGTCTTTGCGTGCACTTGTTTGAAGATTAATTAATAGTACCCGCCAAGCCAAGCCTATGAAATAATCCGTGAAAGAACAAAAAAGGCCAGACCGTCCAAAACGATCTGACCTCTTATATCCAATACTTCTTCCCTGGTCAACTTTAGCCAAGCACAAATAACTACAGCAAAAATTAGCAACTTACTGAATATGTTCCAGTTCTCCTACCCTACTGAAACATACAAATACCTACTCACTATTCACACGATTAAATGCCCTTTTTTCTCAGCAAGAGTGACAGTGGCCTCATCCAACAATGATTTCATTTTTGTAGCAGTATCTGTTTCCGATAAAGGTACATGAACAATCAATTTTAAGCCGGAATTGTCTGAAACATCAAAATTACTAACTTCAAAATCTAATATTCCCGCAACAGGATGATTCAATTGCTTGTGAATTTCTTTATTACTCTCAATTTCATGTAAAGACCACCATAAATTAAATTCTGTGCTTTGCATTTTAAGATCATCGATAAACTGAGCAAGCCATGAATCTTCAATATATTGCCCACACATTGAACGAAATCGGCCCACCAGACCCTTGGCATACAGATTCCAGTCGCCATATAACTGTTTATATTTATTATCTGTGAACATTGCCCAAACTATATTTCGTTCGCGAAGGTTCATTTCATTGAAATCACCAAAGATTAAACATGCTGCTTTATTCCAAGCAATAACGTTCCACTTCTGATCCATGACAAGAGATGGGCAGAGTATTAAACTATCCAGAACATGCTGAAGTATCGGACTTACTGATTCTTGGTAGCCCGGTATATCTGCCGGAAGGGGCTGATTCGCTAAAAGGTACAAATGAATGCGTTCTTGTTTATCAAGCAATAAAACTCTTGCTAAGCTTTCTATTACTTGAGTTGAAACATGAATAGGTCTTCCTTGTTCAAGCCATGTATACCAAGTCAAACCAATACCAGCTAACTGGGCAACTTCCTCTCTTCTCAAGCCAGGAGTACGTCGGCGCGTTGCTGATGAAAGTCCCACTTGTGATGGTAAAGTTCTGGCTCTTCGAGTTTTTAAAAAATCCCCTAGCTCTTTATATCGAAGTTTCTCATTATTCAAACTCGTCATCAATCCTATCTAGTATAATTTATACCATTATAATCTCACTCCTAGTAACATTATAAGATTTGTATTACTGTAATTCATGAAGAATTTGTAAAACGAATAAAATTTTTTCTTAACTGCAGAAAGTCTAAAGATTTAAAGGAGGACATCTTATGAAAATACAATCACTGAAACTGGTTTGTTTTTCACCTACGGGGACGACAAAAGCAATTATTCAAGGTATTGCGCGCGGAATTAATCACAGCACTGTAGAACTAATAGATATTACCAAACCAGCTGCGAGAAAACACCCATTACAAACATCAGAAAATGAATTACTTGTTGTTGCTGTGCCAGTTTATATGGGAAGAGTGCCTGGACTTTTAATTGAATGGCTTCATGAGATTAAAGCTCGTAATACACCTGCTGTATGTATCGTCGTTTATGGTAATCGTGTGTATGACGATGCCCTACTTGAGCTTAAAGATATTCTGACAAAACGCGGATGTATACCGATGGCCTGTGCGGCCTATATTGGCGAACACTCCTTTTCTAGCTCCGAAACACCGATAGCCGAAGCCCGTCCTGATGCAAGTGACTTAAATCACGCAGAATTATTTGGACGTAAAATAATGGAAAAACTACTATCTGTTTCATCAGTCGATCACATTTCTGATCTAAATATACCTGGCAACTTTCCCTATAGAGGAGATTCGAAGCTATGGAGTGTTGATTTCATAGCAATTAGTAATGAGTGTACGCAATGCGGAATTTGTGCAGAAGGGTGTCCTGTAGGGGCTATCGATTCAGAAAATAGTCATTTGATTGATCAGGAAAAATGCATCACGTGTTGTGCTTGCATCAAGAACTGTCCTCAAAACGCCAGAACTATTAAAACCGGTCTAGTCAAAGACGCTGCAATGCGACTAAATAAACTGTATAAAGAGCGAAAAGAGCCGGTATTCTTTTTTTCCGACATCGAATCCAAATGATTTAATTGACGGGACAACAAATGACGGCCAGGGGGCTCCCTTCTCTGTAGGCCCGCAAATTTTCCCTCCAGTTCTTTCACGTCAGCTTCCCTCAGGCCGGTGCCGGCACGTCCGGCAAAGACTAATTCCCCGTCTGCATAGACTCCCAGGAGCAAGGAACTTACCCCCCTCGTTTTTCTATAGGAAAGAGTATATCCACCGATGACAAATTCCTGTCTTTTATCGCATTTTAGTTTGATCCAGTCACCGTTTCTTGCTCCGCTGTAGACGGAATCGGCTTCTTTGCCGACGATCCCTTCCATGCCTGCCTCACAGGCCGCGCGGAAACTTTCCTTGCCGTTTCCTCTCACATGCCGGCTGTAGTGGAGGTTTTCGGGGGCATCCTGCAGCAACGCTGCCAGCGTTTCCTTCCTGTCAATCAGGCGGTGTCCCCGGAGGTCCACTCCATCCAGGGCCAGGATCAAAGACGATATAGGTCAGGCTTTTAGCCTGGAGATTTTTCAGGTAGCTCTGCAGAGCCAGAAAGTCCGTCTTGCCCGCTGCGTCCGTAATGACCATTTCGCACCTCGCAATGAACTGTTAGTCAAAAGACCAAGTTTCGCTTTCAACCTTTGGTTCTCTTATAGGAGCCTTTCATAAGACTCTTCTTGACTGTAAGGTTCTGTCCTGATTTCAATAACTTTTTCTTCACTGTTTTCCAGCCGTAGAATTACGATATTATGGTAATCACCATATAAACCATAAACAGGTATTTGATGAACTTTGTTTTTAGGGAAAGTGTGTGAAATATCACCAGCGGCTTCTTTGCCCTTAACAGTAACAGTGACTTGCGACTCCTGTTCGGTTTTAAACATAATCAGTGCTGACAAAGGAGCGATTAGGTAAGGGTTCAGTTTGAGATAGGGATTTTGGAAAGTATAGTCACTAGCCTCAAATTCTTTTAGAAATTGTTTTTCTGCCTATTTAAAGGCACATTTTGTTAGATATGAATTAACTTGGTTTATAGAATAGAAAGCAAAAAGTCCTCTACCACCCAGTCTTACGGTAGAGGACTTCTTATTGCGGAATGAGGCTCCTTATATTTATAGTATGTGATTCTCAGACAAGTGAATTCCTCTTATAGTTTAGCTTTAAATCGATCATAGCGAAAGTCACTGACATCCAGAACGGGGGCTTCTCCCACAGCCATCTGAGCCAGCAGAGTCCCGACGGTAGGCGCGATCCCAAAGCCATGCCCGCTAAAGGCACAGGCCAAAATAAGTCCGGGCACCTCCTCAACAGGGCTGATAACGGGAACGTGATCCACGCAAACATCAATCCAGCCGGCCCAGGTTCTCACGATTTTAGCATCGGAAAGGCAGGGGAAATAGTTCATAATCCCCCGGCAGATGCAGGATGCGGTGATACTGTTGGTAACCGGAGTCCCGTTATCCTTATTGACATCCTCTAAACCTGAGGTGCCGCCGAAGACAAAAGAACCATGAGTACTTTGATGCCCATAGAAGTCGGCAGCTGCCGTGCCAAGCATCTGATAAAACATGGCAGGCTGGGCTTCTGTCACCAGGACTTCCAGCAAAGCCCTGGTCATGGGAACGTCAATACCGACGGTGGCGGCGATGTCCCGGCTGTCATACCCGGCCGCTAAAATAATAGTATCACCCTCATAAACATCTTCGGTTGTCACCACTTGCCTGGCCTTCCCTTTGATTTTCTTAATCTCAGCCACTTCTTCACCGGTCATGAACCTGACACCCAATTCCCTGGCTTTGCGATAATAGGCCAGGGTTGCCAGCATGGGATTGGCATGTCCGTCCGTGGGACACCAACTGGCACCCATGACCTCAGCAGAAAGATAGGGATTGATGGCCTTGGCCTCTGCCTGATCGATCATTTTTACATCCAGGCCCAATGAAGCAGCCCTCTCCGTAAGTCCTGCCAAAGTTTTAATATGAGCTTCTGTTTTTCCCAGACGCAGATTGCCTTGCTGGTAATACTCCACGTCCATTTCCAATTCTTCGGAAAGATTCGGCCATAAATGCTTTACGCCATACATAGCTAAAGGTAATTCCCGTTTATCACGCCCTGATTGCCTTACACCGCCGCCGTTTCTGCTGGAACCGCCGTTGCCGATATAATCGCTTTTCTCCAGAACGATCACCGAACAGCCCTTTTGGGCCAGATAGTAGGCGGTGGAATTGCCGATGATTCCTCCGCCGATGATGATAACATCTGCACGATATCCCATACCTATCAGGACTCCTTTCCTTCATTTCCCAAAACGATCATTTTGATAGGACGCATAGGAGCCCTTGCTGCCGCCGGCTCTACCTCCAGCGGAGATATCCCCAGTTCTCTGGCGATCATTCCTTTAACAAGTCTTGTGCAGGTCTGTCCCTGACAAAGTCCCATACCGGCTCTTAAGAATCTTCGGATTTCCGTCAGGGTAAACATCCCGTCGTGGATTGCTTGTCGGATTTCCCCTTTGGTGATTTCCTCACAGCGGCAGATAATCATGTCGTCATCCGGTTGAGGAACAAACTCTCCGATAGGGGTTAAACGATCTTTTATTTTACCCATGGCTCTGCCTCCAAACTCCGGAAAAATCTGACCTTCATTGCCGCATCAGCCGGAACCTTGATGGTCAGTAGATTCGTCTGGTCAAATGCCTTGGCAGTTCTTACAGTCGTGACCTCTGCCAGAGACACTTCCTTACCCTTTCGATCCAGGGCTTTTCCTTTATCCCCAGCCACAGGAAGGGGAAGAAATTCATAGGGGATGGTTATGGAGGCCAGGCCCGGTTCGTATTCTTCGTTGACAAGAAAAATGGCCTGACCGGGACAGGATGCGACGCACAGGCCGCAGCCGCTGCATTCCCTTTCCGGATCAATGGCGGGAAGAGCGGTCATTTTGTCCCCAATTTTTATGCACTTTTTCGGACATACATCCTGACAGGGGTTACAAGGGATATTCTGGGTGCATTCAATCACCGGATGGATTCCTGAGGCTTTGGCGATACCGGGGAAACGCAGGATTTCCGACTCATCCACATAACCTTTTTTCAGAAGAGTGTGGGAAACTTCAATTCCTTCATCGGTTTTGGCAATGGTCTGGCCTCTGTTTTCCGGGGCAAACATTCCTTCTCGCAAACATTGCAGAGCCTTTTCCAGTTCTTTCGACAACCCAGCCAGCTCCTCCCCTGTGATGAAGCCCAGATATTCTGCGGCGGCGAGACCTGAAATTCGTCCTTCGATCATAGCGGAACTCGCTTCTTCAATTCCGGAAACATCACCGGCGGCAAAGATTCCGGATATACTGGTTTCGCCGCTTTCAGCGCAGACCGGAACGAATCCGCCGGGGGTATCCTGCATCTGACAGCCTGCCATGCTGAGCAGCTGAGACATGGGTGATAAACCAACGGCCAGGCAAATGGTATCTACAGCAAAATGTTTCTCAGTGCCGGGAATGATCTGCCAGGAACTGTTCACCTCACCAAGGGTAACACCGGTTACGAACTCTTCTCCTTCAGCTTTGATAATGGTATGAGAAAGATAAAAGGGCACGCCGCACCTGGCCACTTTAGAAGCATGAACACCGTATCCGCCCACCTTGGGAGCCGCGTCGACCAGAGCGACTACTTCACAGCCGGCCTGCATAAGCTGAAAGCTTACGACAAGACCGACGTTTCCCGAACCAAGCATCAGAACGCGGTTGCCGGGTTTAATGCTGTGCAGGTTCATCATGGTCTGTGCCGCTCCGGCCCCAATAACTCCGGGTAATGTCCAGCCTGCAAAGGGTACCATATTTTCCGAGGCTCCCGTTGCGACAATGATGGCATCCCCTTTATAATGCAGGATTTCATCACCAATTTGCACCGTGATTTCTTTATCCAGATACAAGCCAGCAACAATGGCATTTAAGACGACTTCAACCCCATAATGATTGGCTTCTTGCAATAACTCTTCACCGATTTTAAAGCCCCGGATCTTAGCTTTATGCTCCTTGGAACCGAAGAATTTATGAATCTGTTTAAAAAGCTGGCCGCCGGGTTTGGCGTTTTCATCAAAAACTATAACCTTAACACCCCGTTTGGCAGCTTCGATTGCCGCTGATAACCCGGCCGGCCCTGCGCCAATTATGATTAAATCATATCGTTTCATCCTTATCCCTCTTTCATCCTGTCATCCCTCTCTTACCGGTCCTTTGCCGACACACCATATTGGGTCTGAACCTTCATTCCTGCTTCTAAAGGCGTGATGCAGGTTCTGACATTCGGCTGCCCGTTTACCACCATGACACAGTCGGTACATCTCCCGATGGCACAAAAAACACCTCGGGGTTGATGATGTTTTTTCGTATAACGGTGGATCAATATGCCTGCGGCTTCCAGGGCCATGGCAATGGGCTCGCCCTCCAGACCGATGATTATTTTTCCGTCGCAGGTAAATTCAATGGTTCTTTTTTCAGGTGGTTTTCCCAGGATTGGATGTTCCTTTATTCTCATAATATTTACTCCTATTGATTAGTTTCTTTAGGCTAAATAAGGGGTTTTCCATAGGTTCAATTTTGTTCCGATTCCTTTTGCCAAGGCATTGCGGTAGACAATCGTGCCCCAGGCAATATCCTCGATTGGCATGCCGCCTACGGAAAAGATAACGATTTCATTTTCTTTTCTGTGGACCGGAACCGTACCCATCAATATATCACCCAAATCATCAATCTGGTCCTTCTTCATCCTGCCTTCGGCAATCAAGTCCATGCAATGTACGGCAGGAATGGGAATCGAATGGTAAGCCGGGAACTCCATTTCTTCTGCCCATGCTTCATATAATTGAATATTATCCGCTACATTTCTGGCGCGGTTTAAGATAAAATCATCATCAAATCTGGCGGATGCCGGACAACAAAGCACAGCTCCCGGTTTAATCCAGTCCTCATGAACATAAGGGTAGACGCTGGGGTCCCCAGTCGGACTGGAAGTAGCGATACTGACAATATCCGCATCCCTTACGGCTTCTTCTTCGCTTTGGACAATTTGCAGCTCTTTGACTGTGGGATATTTTTCTTGCACATATTGAATGAAGCTGTCCACGGATTTCTGACTTCTTCCTTTGACTTTCACGATCTCAATGCCCGGCCTGGTGGCCATGGTGGCATCAAAGGCCGTTTTGCTCATAACGCCAGGCCCGATGATCCCCACCACTTTGGCGTCTGGCCGGGCGAAATATTTGATTCCCACCCCGGGAACAGCGCCGGTTCGGAAAGCACTTAAAATATTGGCTGACATGTACGCTAGAGGAGCGCCGGTGTCTTTATCATTTAAGGTAAGCATTAAGATGGAGCGGGGCAGGCCTTTTTTTCTGTTTTCTACATTTGAACCGTACCACTTCATTCCGGCCATATCGAACTTCCCGCCCAGGTAAGCGGGCATGGCCATAAATCTTCGGTCCGGCCCATTCGTGGGCATGTTGGGGAAGGGCGAGCTGTCCGGAAAGGTCATCATGACGCCGTGGGAATTGGCATTGGCGCCACCCATGCGGTAGTCGCCGATTTTTAATAACTTAAACATTTCTTCCATGGCTTCTACACAGCCTGCCATATCAGTAACGCCTGCCTTAATCATGTCTTCTTCATTGAGATAGATAAAATCAAGATTTGGGTTTTCCATTTTTGAGTCCTCCTGCTTTTTATTATTTAAGGAAAGCGTGTTTCCCAACCGGCTTCCAAACCAGCTTGTTTAATTCGTTTCACACCCGATCACAGCTTCCAATTCAATTTCCACCAGCTGTGTCGGTCGGTTTAATTTTGGGGTTTCCACCATGGTAAACAAAGGGCATATTTCTTTAAAAAATTCTGAGTATGCGTCACCGGTTTCTTGCGCAAATTTCATATCTGTCACATAAGCTTTTATCTTAATGACATCTTCCGGCTTTGCCTCTGCCCTTTCCAGCAGATCGATAAACTTGCTGAAAATATATTTGGCCTGTTCATAAGCTGTTTCCCCATATACAGAACCATCCGACTGCACTGCCGTAGTTCCGCCGATGTACACATGATCTCCGACTTTGACCATTCTGGAGTATCCGACCTTCCCTTCCAAGGGTGCTCCGGATGAATAGTTGATTCTCTTCATATATCTACCCTCCTTAACTAAAAAAATAGAGCCTTACGATAGCTTTTATCGCAAGACTTCTTTGTCGTTCATGTTTTCATTCTATAGATTTTTCCTCCTTGCGCATTGTAAAAATCGGAACATCCAACAAAAGTCCTGCTGTTCCGATTTTTACAATTAACCGGAAAATAAGGGGAGTAGTATCTTGCATCACCCTTGTGCCGGATATCTTTGCCAACAGCGGTGGGGTTATAGTTTCGGATTTATTATTCTTAGTTCCGATTTTTACAATGAAAGGTTCCTCTGGTTTGCTATAACATTAAGTATGAAATATCAAAGAAATCCGAAGATATGGGCAAGGGCGCTCTGCTGTTAAGTAGAGGGCCCTTTTTATATATCACTATAAAAAATGAAGAAAGAGGTTGGGTCAATGAAATTGGAAAACAGTATGCAACCGACGTTGAAACGGACGCTGCAAACAAGAGACTTAGTTATCTATGGATTGGTATTTATGATACCAATGGCGCCGGCAGCAATGTATGGAACTTTTCTGGGACCCGCCGGCGGAATGGTCGCCCTTTGCTATTTGATCGGGATGGTAGCAATGTTCTTCACTGGCATGAGTTATCGCTCTATGTCGCAAAAATATCCACTGGCAGGTTCGGTGTATGTGTATGTGCAGAAGGGCGTTTCTGCTCCCCTTGGATTTCTGACTGGCTGGGCCATCTTGCTGGACTATTTTTTACTTCCCGCTACGGTTGTCATTATCGGGAGTTCCTTTGCCAATGCTCTGATTCCCTCTATCCCGGTCTGGATATGGGCCATTGGTTTCGTTCTACTCAGTACGACCATCAATATCATCGGCATCGATCTGATGTCAAAGTGCAGTTGGATTTTATTTGCTCTGCAAATCATTGTCATCCTGGCCTTTCTCGCCTGTATCATCCGCCTTTGGCTGAATGGCCTGGTACAGTTTAACACCATATCTTTTTACAATCCTGCGCAGTTTAATATGTCAGGTGTACTCCAGGCAACGGGTATTGTCATTTTGAGTTATCTCGGTTTCGATGCCATCAGCACCCTTGCGGAAGAATCCATAAAGCCCGAAAAATCCATTGGTAAAGCAATTATTTGGTCGATTATCATCATTGGGATCATTTTTATGGTCATCACCTTTTTTGCCGGAATCGCTTATCCCAACTATGAAGAGCTGAATGTAGATACTGCCTTTATCGACATTGTTAATTTCGTGGGCGGCACATGGCTTACCGTCTTGACCAACATTACCCTCATTTTATCCTTCGGCATTGCAACCTGTCAGGCTTCTCAGGCTGCCGTAGCAAGAGTGCTCTTCGCAATGGGCAGAGACGGCGTGTTGCCCAAGCAGCTTGGCCATATCAGTGAGAAGTATCAGACTCCGGATGTTGCCACAATCTTCGTGGGACTGGTTACTGTCCCCATTGCCCTCTTCTGCTCTCTGGGGTTCATTACCACGCTGGTAAGCTTCGGTGCTCTGGTTGGCTTTATTCTGCTTAATGGGGCTGTAATTTGGAAATTCTTTATTCAAGATAACGAAAGCAAAAAAGATGGGAAAACCCTTTTAAAATTTCTGATTTGTCCTTTAATCGGATTGGCTGTAACGGTATGGATCTTCATTAATTTGGGAGCGGCCGCCCATACCATTGGGCTCGTCTGGTTGGGGGCAGGATTAATGTATCTGCTGACAGTCACGAAAGGATTCCGAAATCCGGTTCCTCAGATGGAAATGAGTTGAGAAAGATTTTTGGGAATTATTTACACAGACAGAACACCCAAGTATTTCTTGACCTTATCCGATACACAGGATAAAATGTAAAAAGACACAAAGGGGTGAAAGCCCCTTTGTGTCTTTTTTTTGTGGCAAAACAACCGCCCATGCACTGATTCTTATAGAGGAGTTGACCTTATGAGGAATTATAACGCAGGATTAAATATTAATGAATTGAATCCTAAACAGCCGGAGTTTGTTCTTGCCACATCAGCTTATTCTAAAAAATGCTTAATGAACTATAAAATCTCCCACTTTTATACCTTTACTGCGGAAGCGGATAAAATGGGAGTCATCCCGGATGCCTGCATTGATATTTTGTTCTGGAAAAAGGATGATAAAATGAAAGCTAAAATCGCAGGGACCTTTCTTCAAAAAGGAGAGACCCCCACTGATTTGGAATGCGAATATTTTGGGGTTCGTTTTTTACCCGGTATCAACCCCGTCAATGATATTGTGAAACTTAGTGAACTCGTCAACCATGAAGAAGATTTTGAGGATATCATTACTAATGATGATGACAAAGAAGGATTGATGGAAAGGATGTATTTTGCCGGTTCATTTGATGAGAAAATACAGGCCTTCATGAATTACTATGTGAAACAAAATGGTAACCCGATTGAGGATGAGGACAGCTTAAAGCGTGTACTTCGCAATGTTATCCTAACCTCAGGCGGCAACCTGAAATTAGCGGATTTGAGTGCTTTCACCGGATATTCGGAGAGATACCTGAATCAGAAAATCCATGAAGGATTTGGGATGAACCCGAAAAACCTTATTCGCTTAATCCGCTTTCAGAAATCAGTCAGCAATCTGCTTAATTCCATCCACAGCATTAACTGCACGGATACTGCCTTGGACGCCGGATATTATGATCAGTCCCATTTTATCAAAGAATTTATGAACCTTTCGGGTTTAACGCCTACGGGTTATATCAAAAATTTGCTGGATAATGGTTATGACAAGAAATTGCATGTTATTGCCTGAGATACTCTTTTAACTCCTTTCTCGAAAAAAAGCGCTACCTTTTTGCTAAGACAGCGTCTTTTTGCTATTCTGCTTATTATTTTGTTGCTCCCCTCTAGCGGGATCCCAAAGAGGATGAGTCCTTGGGTGTAGTTCAAATAGTGCACCGGTGCACCATTTGCCCCTTTCCCCTTCGGGGGAGAAGAGTATAGGTCCCTACTCCCGGAAGGTTTTCATTAGTCTGCTGGCTGTACATCGGGAGTAACTCACTGATTCAGTCAGCCATTTGAGCCACTCCCCATGAGGTACCAGCTCTTTGGCTTCCATCAGACAACCTCCGATCTCAACGGCGTTGCTAAGCAACATTTTGCCGCTTTCTTATTTTATTGACTAAGCAACTCATTAAGATTCCCGGTAAGGTTATTGACAAAGGTATCGTTATCTTGGATCACCCACATTTTTTTCGCCTTATCTTTATTCAATGTAATCTCAAGTTCATTTGTCAGAACGGGAGCATCCGGCTTTGATATACTTTCCTCCAGATACTTCATCAAGTTTTCTTCCATTTTTTCATCAGAAATTTCCTCGCCCTCGAAAGCGGAATTAAACGCTTCATCCATGACTTTCCCCAATATCTCTTCAAAGATTTTCTGAAGGTCTAGATTTGTTACCTTGACTTTAACAGTTGCCGTCTCTCCTTCTTCTACTGAAGAGATGATTTCATGTTTCGTTTTTGAAAAGAGTAATTTTGCAAGCTTTTCTTCTTGTGGGTCAGCAAATGTAAAATTACCGGTATCAGAAGCACAATATGACTCTGCAGTTTTCAAATCAGCTTCGCTTAATGATTTAAAGAACCCATTTACGCTTTCTTCCGCCTTTGGAAAATTAGTATTCGTGCAACCTGCCATAGAAAAAACTAATGTGATGATTACCAAGATGAGTAAACATCTTGATGGGTTTGAAAATTTTGTCATGATATCTCCCCTTTAGTTTAATTTCAATTGAGTAATATAAATTTCTACAATTTTCTCGATTATTTTCATTGTAAATAAAAAAGCCTGACATTTAACCTATCGAAAGTTAGGTAAAAAGTAGGGCTTTTTCTGTTTTTTAAAATAATTTATAAAACTCAGCTGATTATATTAAGACGTCTTGCCTTGTCCACTGCCTGAGTGCGCTTATTGACTCCCAGCTTGGAAAATATGTTGTTGATATGCCATTTGGCAGTTCCGGTTGTAATGAAAAGCTTTACAGCGATCTCATCATTGGACAGACCTTCCGCTATAAGCTGGAGAATCTCTATTTCCCTTTTCCTGAGAAGATCTGTACGTACGTAGATTTTTTTTGTTTCTTTCTTGAATAATTTATCAATAAATCCCGGAGCTGTATCCCTCACTCTATAAGCCAGTTCCAGAAGCTCGCTTCCCTCATCAATAAAATATCTTTCATAGCCTTCAGGGGCGGCTCTTGTCACTGCTTCTCTCACATAGTCCAGAGCTTCGGCCTCCTTCCCCAGGTGTTTCTTGACCAAAGCTGACAGCAGCAGCACTGTAATTAACTCTCCATACCTGCCTTCTTTTCTTACAAGTTCTTCTTTCTCTTCAAGAGTTGTTTGGGCTTTGAGTAAATCTTTCTGCGCAATCAAAGCCCTTATGTATGTGAAATAGGGGTTTATGTCCGATATCCCCGATACCTTATCAAAGGTGATTCCCGATTCCTTCAGCCACATGGAAACCCTCTCAATATTACCTTCCCTAAGAAACAGCTCCATTTCCAATGCTTCGAAAAATACGGTGATCCTATAGGCTATAAAATCTTTGTAATAAGCTTTTAATCGATATGCTATTTCGAAAGCCTTTTCCTTTTCTCCCGTACTATAAAGCAACAATACTAAATACCATTCCCCCAGCCCTCCCAAATGAGCAAAACCCAGTTCCTGGTAAGATGCAATCCCTTCCTCCAGATACTTTTGCGCTTCTTCCAGCTTATTGGCGCAATACAACAGCATCCCCACAGGCAAATAGACAATTTTGGCCATCGGCAAGTGATTCCCGCCATGATCCGTTAATCTTTCAAGGGTTCTTTCACATAAGGCGAGCGCTTCTCTTCTCTTCCCCATACAATTAAGATAAAATGCCACATCATGAAGAGAAGTCACTTCCAGGAAACGGTAACCCTTTCTGCGGGCTCCTTCATGGACTTTGGCATGCAAGGCTTCCGCTTTGCGGGTATGTCCGTTCAAACCATTTGCGTGTCCCAGAGCAATTAACGCTCCATAATAGAAAAGCTCCTGCTTATCCTTCACGAATGAAAGGCCTTCTTCTGCATCCTTCAAAGCCTTCTCTTTATCTTCACTATTATATCTGAAAGGCGCGGATGCCTTTGCCATCCCTACGATTATCGGATCATTGCTGCTTTCCTCTATATATTCCAAGCTATCGATCACTTGATTTGCTTCATTGATTTCTCCTGTAATCAACAGGCACCAGGCCCTATATACTTCCAGAATACCTTCCTTTTCCTTCTTTATTGCCGATACTGAATTCAACCATGAAAGCAGGGTTTTTAACTCACCTTTTTGAAAAAGCTCCATTGCCTTATCTTTAACCAGGCTTGCCGCCGCCTCTCCGTCTCTCGCCTCCAAGGCGTATTCCAGAGCCGCTTCGGTAAATCCGTTCTCCCTGCACCACAGGCTCGCCTTTCTGCACATTTCTGCCTTCCGGTCCTCATTCAGGCCCATCCTTAAAAATTCAGAGAATAGATGATGGTATCTATACCAGGTATACGTGTCATCCAAGGGTACGATAAAGAGATTATCCTTTTCCAACTGCTTTATGATTTTTCTGCTGTCTTTGATTCCCGTTACAGCTTCGCAGAGCTCTCCGGTAAATTTTTTCAACGTACAGGTCCTGTTCAGAAAAATACGGATTTGCTCCTCCTGGCTTTTCAGAACCTCATCCATTAGGTAGTCTGCAATGAACCGGTGATTACCGTTAAATTCTTTCATAAAGCTTTTTGCCCGGGCTTTTTCCATATTCTTTATGGACAAACCGGTCAATTGCATGCCCGCAGCCCAGCCTTCCGTCTGCTTTTCAACGATTTTCAGCATATCATCGTCAAAAACCAAATTGAAATATCTGCTAAAGAATCCGCTGATCTCTGCACTTGTGAATTTTAAATCCGTGGAATTCAGCTCTGTTATTTTATCTTCGACTCTCCACCTTGAAAAGGCAAAAGATGGTTCCTTGCGAGTAATTAAAACAAGCCTTGGTGCTATGGAATCAAGCAGTTTTTGTAACAGTTCATTGATGTACGCGTTATTAATAACATGATAATCATCAAAAACTAGAATAAAAGGCTCTTGAACCTGTTCCAGCTCTCTTGCCATGTATAAACTAACAGTTTCCACTCCCGGCAGCTTTGGCGCAGCCATCAAATCCTCTATCATTGTTCCGAACCTTTTATTTATCTTTCGGACTGTCGCAAGCAGATAGCTTATGAACTTTAAAGGATCATTATCATATTCATCCAGGGATAACCATGTGTAATTGTAGTCCAACCGGCTTAACCATCCGGAAATAAGCGTTGTTTTACCGTATCCCGCCGGAGCGGAAACAATAAATATTTTATGCTCTTTATCCAGTCCCTCATCTAGCTTTTTATTCAGAATATCCCTGCATATATAGTTCTGTCTGACAGACGGCATATGCAGCTTTGTATCCAGAAGAAATTTTTTATCCATTTTTCCCTCGTATATTAAAAATTATTCTAAATATAATATCGTATTTTTTTGATAAAAAGAACAGCTTCCATCACATATTGCTAATAATTGAATTTCAAATTCAGGATGGCAAAAGCTTCCTTGCCTCGGCAGGACTGCCCATTTCCTTTGCGGGAATTGAGACGAAGCCCGCTAAAAACTATGCCAAATTTGATCCGCGCCCGGTATATGAGCAAAAGGAAAGAGCTCGCGTCAACGATTCGACGCGGCTCTTGAGTAAGGATTATGGTCTCTACGTGCCTTGAGGATACCAAAAAGATGCCGCAGCCGGCATCTCTTTGTGCGCTAGTCTCGCTCCTTTTTAATATTCAAATTTGTCTTAATCCCAGGAGGATATTTTTTCAGCGTCTCCACCATGTTAGTCGCTATCTTTAAGGCCTCTTTCCTGTTTACTTCCTTCTTCACCGGGTCTACTCTGTTTAAGTCAACGAGGGTTTTCAGCAGCTCCCCGTAGGCGCTGAGCATGTTGTCGCGATGCATGGCGTATTGGGCGTCGTATTTCATGCTGTCGGCATGGGTATTCTCTGCTGGCGGCACAGTTTTCGGCTTGATGATTTTCCTTTCCACCGGGATCAGTTCCATAGGTTTATCTATTACCTTTTCCTCTTCCTTTTCCTTTTCCTCTGCCTCTGCCTCTGCCTCTTCCGCTTCCTCTGTACTTCCTTGCTTTTGCGTCACCTGATTTTCCGGCTCTTGAAGGTCTTCTTCCTGAGGCGTCCGGCCACTTTCATTAATTGTCTGCTGCAGCTTCCGCTTGCTCATGTTCCCAACATCATTATCCGCTATAAATTGATCCCGGTCCTCTACCGGAATTCCAAATAGGATGAGCCCTTGGGTGTAGTTCAAATGGTGCACCGGTGCACCATTTGGCCTCTCTTTCCCGTCGGGAGAGGAGAGTATAGGTCCGTACTCACGGAAGGTTTTCATCAGTCTGCTGGCTGTGCTTCGGGAGTAACTCACTGATTCTGTCAGCCATTTGAGCCACTCTCCATGGGGTACCAGCGCTTTGGCTTCCGTCAGACAACCTCCGATCTCAACGGCGTTGCTAAGCAGCATTTTGCCACTTTCCTCCTTGATAAAGTTAATCTCAGACGCGATTTGCTCAAGCGTCCTGTTGGAATTTTCCATTCTCATACCGGCGTCCCATCCTTTTGCGGAATGTCTTTTCAGATACCGCTATAGGATATGCCGAGCCCCAGACAAGCGTGAGAGCTCTAGCGCCAGTGAACTCGTTCAGCTAAAGCTGAACATCGAGACTTCGGTGGACTCTACCCCACCAAAGCAAAATAAGGAGCACCCACTTATAGAATAAGGGGTTCCATTTTGGAGTTGAAAAATAAATTTAACACGTAAAATCGCAGATTTTTAGCACTTTATTAGCATACAAAATCGGAAGTTTTCAGCAAAAAATTAGCCACAGATTTGGCGTTTCCAAATTGCGGCTAATTTTTTGCTGGGCTAGTAGAGCCCTTTATATTGATTACTTTTGTCAAAATAAAACGTAAGGCCACTTACAATTTTGGTGTAAATGACCCTTTTATAATTAATTAAATTCAAATAAACCAAGTAGTTACTTCATCAACTGAAGCAATTGCTGGTTGAGGTGGATTTTGAGCAGGATATCCTATTGCACAACCATCCAATCTATACTCACCCATAGGGAGATTTAACAAACTGCAAAACTCGCTGTCCTGCTCCATTTGACTCGTTATTGATACCAGATGGAAGCCAAGTCCGAGTGATGTAGCCTTTAACCACATATTTTCCATACAGTAAGAGATGGACTGGTGCTGTACATCCGGAATACCTTTCTTTTCAGAAACAACAATATAATATGGTGCGCTACCGATACCTAAAGGGCCTTGTTGCGCAGTCATTTCTAAACGTTTTAAAAATCCTTGACCTTGAGTTTGTAGAAATGGATTGGTATTCATCTGCGACTTAAATTGTTCTGCAAAGACAGCAGCCTTCTTTCTAACAACATACGCTAGTTGAGTAAGGAGCGGATTATTACGAGAAATTACAACAAATTTGCGTCCATCCTTTCCGGTGTTAGCTAAAGCAGCAAAAGGTGCTAATACACCAGCTTGAATAATTGCTTCGATATCCTCTTTGGCAGGTGTTTCAGCAGTAAACATACGAATTGAGCGACGGGATTTGAAGACTTCATCCAAATTTTGATTGATAGGCATTTACTATTCCTCCTTGAGTTCATTTGTTATAGGAAAATTTTTTGTCAAAATATTTAGTAAAGAGGTTAATTCTTTCAATTGAGTTTCATCAAGGCTGGACATTAGCTTAGCGGTCATTGAATAGTGAACAGGCAAAATCCTTTCCAATAGGTCTAATCCTTTCGGACGTAACCGAACCAAATATCCTCTCCGGTCATTAGGGTTGGGGGCTTTTTCGATAAGACCTTGATTTTCAAGGCCGCTTATTAATCCTGTCATAGTTGCTTTTGATACTTCCGCTTTAATGCTCAGTGATACTGGTGACAATTGATAGTCGCTCTGTCTATATAAAAGCATTAAAATCGTAAATTTTCCTTCAGAAATACCGTAAGTAGCAAAATGCTTGTCATATACTTCTGATATCTGAGAGGCTGTTCTAAGTAGCGCTATGCAACTTTCAACAGCATTGATATTTAGACCAGAAAATTGCTTAGAATATTTATTCAGAATTTCACGTTGTGGTAAATCTCTAAGACTAAATTTAAAACCTTCCATAGTTAACCTCCTAATTTATATAGTAAGGGACCTTACTTGTTTTGTCAAGGTATATTTATAACAACTTTATAGCTTTCTGAGGAAAGCAAATGGCGATGTTTAGCGTTAAATTATCGCATGGCATTTTGTTATAATCTTCTTTCTTAGGTTAGCCTCGTCCTGGGTAAGAGGTTCTTAACCTTACAATTCTCAGCAAGAATTCAGCATTTTTTCAGCAGGCTAAATAGCAAACTTTTAGCAGATTTTTAGCAAGAGAAATAATTATTTCTTTTATTAAAGAAGTGCTAAAAATGTGCTAATTTTATGCTATTTTTAATAGACCTCTTGATATAAGCGGGATATAGAAAAATAGCAGATGCTAAATATCTGCTATTTTTGTGCTAAAACTTTTGCTATTTTTGGTTTTCAACTCCAAAATGGAACCCCTTAACTTATAGAAGTGGGTGTCTTCTTTGAATTTGATAAAAAAATGCGGTTTGAACAAAGATGCTTCCCTACAGTAACCATAGTACAAGCAGATCCATATTATATACAACCATGCCAAATCTATCGGCCTCTGGATCAAGAGGGGAGGGAAAAGAGATGCCTATCATTGATAAGCCGTTGACTTCAACCTTAGTGTTGAAATATGAAGACGGTTTGACAACTGCCGGCGGTCCCCAAATCAAGCAAAAGAGCTTAAACTACGTGAGGCCAGATGCTGATCATGGATCCCTCCACGAGGTTGCTGCCGCCCTATTCAGCCTCTCTGAAAAGCCGCTCACTACCTTGATTTTGCGTGATAGTACGGAGTTAGTGGAAGAACCGGAAGAATAATACCCTCTCACTCTTGGATGGGACTGTGTCGAAACTTAGTTTCACGCAGCCCTTTAGATCTTCTTCTTTTGTCAACCAGGAAACAATATTAATCTATTACGCTTTAGTTTCCTCGTCAGTAAAATTTCCGTTTTTGCCGGACTGAGTCTGTGCTAAAATCAATCAGCAAAATAGCATTTTTCGCAACGACACCTATGAGCATGAAGTGAACTGTTATTCTTGCAATTTTTACCAGCAATTGTATCTGTTAAGAAAAAAATAGTTCAGTACCAGCTAAAGAAAACTTGGCTGGTGCCCGAAGACACTGTCTTCGCACGTATTAGTCATTCTGTCAGCCGCAGGCGGTAGCCTCAGTTGCACTTATGCTTAGAAAGTATATAACGTAAGTTTATACTTTCTGCCCTGAAAAACCTGCCTTTATCCAGCAGATGCTTTGTTAATTTAAACGAATTCGAACCAGAATATTACCCCCTGATCACTATTTTGAGCCCCATAGGAAAAGTGATATAGTTCCAGAATTGTACGGGAAATAGCTAAACCAAGACCTGTACCCTTTGTATTGCCGCGTGATGCATCCGCTTTTCTATAGGGCTGCCATATTTCCCTCAGCTTTTCTTCTGGAATATAGCTGCCGCTATTGTAAAATTCAAATCTATTGTCAGCTATGCTTATCCGAATAGTTCCACCATCAGGTGTGCTGTCAAGGGCATTGACAAAAAAATTGTCAATCACTCTGGCCATTAAAGAATGATCAGCTTTGATCACTGCATCACCTTCCAGATGGGTCAGGATGGATTTTTCAGCACTTACTTGCTTGTAACGCTCAATTATTTCAGCACACACTTCACCGAGAGATACCTCCTCAAATTTTATTGGCCATACATCACACTCTAATCTTGATAACTCCAGCATTTCTCGGATTATCTTATCCATCCGGTTTACATTAGCCTGGATACTAGCTGCATAGTGCTCCCTTTTCTCTGTCTGGACATTTTCCATAAGATTCTGGGCATACCCGGAAATAATGCTTAAAGGTGTTTTCAAATCATGGGCTAAAGCATTGGTTGTTTCCTTGCGAAATCTTTCAAGCTCTTCCCTCTTTTGGTAGGTTTTATAAGTCTGGGCTGCAAGTATAAGGGCTGCCATAACGAAGGTTATCCAGCAGCTGACCCATACGAAAATCAAAGTACCGGCACATTTATCCCAGAGATTGACCTCACGGGCAAAAACCGTCCAGAATTCGCTGTAATTGTTCTGGTCATCGATTACTTTTACAGTATTCTGGTATGGCTGGGGCAAGTAATAGCGATAGGTCAGCCAATTAACCCTTTCACATAAAACATTCCCCGGCTGTTTAACAGCCTCCTTTAATTTTTCTTGATCCGACACCAGATTACGCAGATTGATTGCTTGCTCCTTATCCCGTAAACCGTTATTAACGGGCAGGATGCTGCCATGTTCAAAATAGGGCAAGTTTTTGGTATTTTCATAACCTGAGGCATAGACTATGTCATTTAAATGGATTCCACTACTTCCCCTTACACTTCCCTCTTCATCGAAGGTTTCTGCATACATGGGCACAACACTTATTTTGTCAGGAATAATCATTTCATTATCGACCCAAAAACCCTCCAACTCAAGGGAATACTCGGAAAGATCACCAGGATTCTCTGCCTTAGGATTGGCATTTAAGTAATTTTCCAGCTCGGTTATTTCTTTTTCCTTAAACCAATCCTTGGGGTTCAAATATCCATAGCCTGTATAATTTTTACTTCCTTCACTATACTCCGTATAGCTGCATAACCAGTTGTCGTTGGTATTAAAAATCAGGTTGTAATCCCCTGAGAATATGGCGACTTCCGTCCCTAAATAGGTGAAGAACGACTTTCCGACTAATTGCTTTTTAAGCTTGGCAATATCCGCAAGCTGATTGTTACTGTCAATATTATCCTGCAGGATACCGCCGATGGTATTATTGACCTGTAAGGCTAGGGTGCGAAGTTCCCAGCTCCCCTCCTTCTTTTCCTGAGCTATCAGGAATAGGCTAAAGCCTGTCATAAGCACCAAGTAGGTGGCAAATAAGGCACAAAAGATACGGATATAGATTGTCTGCTTTGTTTTGTTCCTTTTCAATGTCTACCCCTCCAATTTGTACCCTCTCTTGATCACGGTTTTAATTTGCTTCGAGGCATCCCCTAAGGCCTTCCGCAATTTTTTCACATGATTGTCCACCACTCTGTCATTCCCTTCAAAATCATATCCCCAAATTCGGATGAGCAGGCTTTCCCGGCTCACTAACCGACCGCAATTCTCCATGAGTAATTTTAAAATGGCAAATTCCATGGGGGCCAGGGCTACTTCTGTGTCATTGACCATAACCGTATAACGGTACGGATTCAAACCTATGCTCCCTGCTGTCATTACTTCGTTACTCACCGTCCCTTTGGCCCGTCTAATCAAAGCCGTAACCTTGGCATAAAGCTCTGCGAGGGAAAAAGGTTTAACTATGTAATCATCACAGCCCAGATTATACCCATGCAATCTATCCTTCTCCTGGTGCCTTGCCGTGATAAAAATAATAGGCACATTGCTCCTTTTTCTAAGCTCCCGGCAAATTGTAAATCCATCGACCTCCGGCAGCATGACATCCAGCAGAACTAAATCATAGTCCTTCTCAAGACATTTTTGCTGACCTTCCTTACCTGACTTGGCAGAATCTATCTTAAAAGTCCCCTCGCTTTTCGCGATAAAATAGTCTATGATGATTTCTCTTATCTCTGGATCATCTTCAACCAATAAAAATTCAAAAGCCATTTTTTCACCTCCAAGTATAGGTTAGCACACCAACCTATTTTTCCTGTATCCTTCTGAAAATTTTCTATTATTCTCTATTCGAGTATTGAAATTTTGCGTAAAATGTACCCTTTAACAAAAAAGTTCCCTCGGAACATTAGTCCGAGAGAAGATAAAAAAACATACGAAACTAGCGCTTAATTACAAGACCTAAAAGCTTTGAGAAGGATACCACTTGTTCCGAAGAGACAATACACCCTTCAAGATCATCGAGATTTACCCCTAATCCCTCCAATTTTCAAGTACTTAAGGCATTCCTTGAAGCTTTGCTCCCAACATTCCAGCTTGTTGCAAATCGGAATCGTTAAACCCTACAAAGAAAGCTTAGAAAGATTCCGTACGGTTCGGAAAGGGACGAATTCTTTTACCAACATCAAGCCTAGGGAACCACGATCTTTGACTTTGTCTGATTCCCCATCATTAATATCCCTGACTTTCTCTTTCGTCAAATCAGTATCACAATAAGGACATAACCACGTGCCATGCTCACAAGCACTATATGATGCTTTACCACATTTACTACATTTTTTCATAACCATAAATAGCTTCCTCCTGCTTCTGTTCCTAAGAATAGCAAACGACATGGACAAAAAGTTGTATCTCACATACTTTTGCAAACTTGAAATGAGAGTCCTTAACTCAAAAATAAAATGCGTTGGTATAAGAATTACTTCTCAACCAACGCATTAAATATGTCCTTATCAAATTCTTTAAGCAGTTCTTCCCTGATTCCCATTGAAAATGGATATGCTATACGATTTCCTGATTTACCTGGGACCAATAGTCAGGGTAACGATCTTGCAAACGCTATTTATATGGCACGTGATGCTTTAGCGATATGGTTAGATTACCTCATAGACGAAAATGAAGAGGCAGAAGCTCACATGTGAATTTTTCATCCATTCCGTATTCACCCTGGGCGTAAGTGATGATCTTCAGGAGATACACATTGTTTCGTTTAATAAGATCCTCCTGGTTAACGCTAGAACTGTTTTTCAAGTTTTGATAAAAATTCGTCCAATGATTCATTGATATCAATATTCATACGCTCTGCCAAAACAATCAGCCACCATATACACTCGCTAAGTTTATGCTCCAATTCAGATACTGTATTACCGCCTTTAGGCCAACGCTCCTGCTGAGACATCGTCAAACGACCCACCAAGCCGGCATCGGTCAAGAAAGCTAGCGCATCCTCTTCCACTGTCCATTCTGATCCATGATTCTGCCGTTCCAGTTGATGATAGAGTTTTCTTATTTGAACGCAACGTTCAACAACCTCGCTAAAATTCATATCTTTCATATTTCCCTCTCTTTTTCTGATATATTTTGCTTATCTGTTACGGAATCACATGCTGTTATTATACAATATCAAACTTGAAGACATCCTGTCATATTTAGCAATCAAGATTTATTTCTTTCCACAAACATTTAAACTTCGTGCGCAGAGCAATAAAACTCATATTAATTACTTTGTGATATCTCCCATACAAGAAGCACCTGCTCGATCCAGCAGATGCTTTGTTATTTAATCGTCGGCCAGGAGGCCATTGCCGCTGAAAAGGCCAAGACTTTCAGCCGCTTCAGAGCAACTCATCACATCACTTCCGACCATATTATGACCTTCTCTCCAATCATTTATATAATTCCGCTAAGTCAGTCAAATCAATATCATTGTTAGTTTCCCCAAACCTTGATTATTCATCTGTTCGTAGAATGGTAAGGGCATGTTCTTAGGTGATCGTCCACCATGCCGATTGCTTGCATAAATGAATAGATTATTACAGGTCCGACAAATTTAAAGCCTCTTTTCTTCAGATCCTTACTAATTTGTTCTGACAAGGGAGTTTGAGCAGGCATTTGCCCCTCGGATACCCAACTGTTTATCACTGGATGATCATCGACGTAATTCCATAAGAAGGTTGAAAAGCTTCCGAATTCCTTCTGTATGTTGATGACAGCTAGGGCATTGCTTCTGACAGCATTAATCTTAGTTCTATTTTTTATAATATTATATTGTTCTTTGATCGTCTCCAACTCTTCATCAGTCAGTTTGGAGCAATATTCAATGTTAAAATGTTGAAAAGCTTTTTGATATCCTTCTCTTTTGGCAAGAACGATACTCCAGGATAATCCGGATTGAGCCCCTTCTAAGGTAAGCATTTCAAATATATAAGCATCGTCATGACTTGGTACACACCACTCGTTGTCATGATATTGTTGCATTGTTAGATTTCTTCCAGGCCATGAACAAGAACTCATAAAAGTTTCCCCCAGTCATTTTCATTTATCATCATACCTTTCAGCCCAGACATTCGTAAAAATTCCCTATGTCATCCCCTTTTGCTCATTATGGCTTTTGATAAAATCCTTTTCTCGTTCCCCATTCTCTTCTCCGTGACTTTGATTAAAAAATCCAACGTTTTTATCAACACAAAGGCAATTGCCAGGAACAGGGTGGGATACAGACAATTTATGGACCATAAAACGGTTTTTCCCATAAACACTCTAAATAACAGTACCGCTGTCCACACTGCCGTAAAACCGATGATAAATATTATTTGAGTTTTGCGATTATGATTTGAAAATTCGAAGGAATTTTTAGTGAAATAATTATAAACACTAAACGCGATAACCACAGCAAAAAAAGTCGAAACGAGGAATCCTGACGTGATTGGCATAGCGAATTGACCGAACCGTTAATCAACCATGACCAAAACCTACTATTTTCCATCCCGTCTGAGGAGATTCATAAACCATGCGACAATCCCAAAATTGACGTCCGTTGCCTATGGACCATTCCTTGTTATACTGCAGGTTCACAGTTACCCTATAGATTTTAGCATTTTCATCTATTTCGTCAATCAGCTCAACTTTTAACAGCTTTGCGGACTTCAGGTTATCAAAGCTTGATTTAGCTCCAATATCCACATTGGTTAAAGGTAATCCGACCCCCTCGTTAAATAATTCCTCATTTAGCATATTTGATGTCAAATTTTCCAGCAGAGTTATTTTCGAGATACAGTATCCCGCGGTCTTTGCCTCTTTATTATCCAACGCCGTGAAATATTCCGCGATAACCTGTTCCGGCTCTAATTTGGATAGTCTTTCTTCCGTGCTGTCCGCTTTAATCATGTCCCCAAGCCACTCGTAAAGCGTTTGGCCTGTCACTTTTTCAAAGCTGTTTCCTTTCAAACTGCAAGCGTTAAAAGTGCTGTGCCGCCCGGCGCTGATGAAAGCGCCAATTATTTTTTCACGGTTTTTCACAACAACGCCTCTGCTATTCTTTAGCGGATAAAATTCCTGCGGCATACTCTCATGGATTCTATAAATTTCGACCTCAATGTCGGCGGTATTGGAGAATCCGCTCATGTCCAGGCCGATATCCTTTGAAAGCTCATTGTTATACGCAAAATAAAACGCATTTGGATTAAACTCAGACAGGACGTTGATGTCATTTAGCTTGCTTTTTATCGCGTTTATCTGGTAATCGAGCCTCCATCCATACTCCTTAAACAGCGCCGAGGCATCAGTTTCATCTATATTGAAGGTGATGCTTGTATTCTCCAAAAATGAATCAATATAACGCGCAAAATCTAACCCAGTTTCGTAAAGGCCGCCATCTTTTACTATATAGGCTTTATCATACAGCGTATCGTAGTAAAGCCTGCAGCTATATCCGCCAAGCTCATTAGACAATTTTATCGTATACTGATTTGTATAATTGTTGTTCAAGTCATCCTCTTCCGCAGGCGTTTGACTGGTTCTTAGCGTAGAATCTATGTATGCAACTGTTTCGGAATCCGTTGCTTCAAAATCCTTTTCCGATTTAAATCCCATCATATCGGAGAGAAATTCAATTTTTACTCTGTTATACTCCGTATGATATGCCCCTTCCGGTATACCTGAAAGACTTTCTGATATTGAGTTTAGCTCGGCGCCCTGATTTGACAAGTTTTCAGGTTTTGCTTCCAAATGCTTGCTAACCACAAGAGAAAGGCTGACCGCAGCAACAACCACAGCCGCCACAATACTTACCCAAAACACAGGCTTTTTATAATGCATTCTTCACCCTCTCCTTCACGCACTCCTTTACTCCCGTTTCACCAAAGGCGAGGGGGCTGAGAAGCCCGCTTTTTTTAGCTGACAGCGCAACTGAGTCCCTTTGAGTAATAAATAGTGCAGCCTCTTATATCCACAACTTGAATACAAATATCTTCCAATATTTCAATTATTCTAAGTGGTAATTCAATTAGATTATTCTCATACTCCCCCATAAAGACAATACCACCTTTTGATATAGATATTCATTAAGACTTCTCAAGTAGAATTAATGCCAATCTAGCCCATAGGTGTTCGATTATGCTGGAAGTTGCGGGAAGAGCAGAATTTTCTCTACTTTCCTCGATAATAGCACACCTTTCCTCATGAGAAAAGACTTCTTTGGGAACAGCAAGACAATGACATTAGCTTCGACCAGCTTCATGAAGCGGACTCCCAGCGCATCCGCTACAAAAAAATCAGCGAGCATTGCGGTGCAGAAGTTTCGTGCAAGGACATTCTTAAAGGATATGAAAATAGCAAAGATAAATATGTCATTGTGACCGATAATACATTGTAAAAATTAAGTTATGATAAAAAGTGACAGAAGCAGAACTTTACCGGCCTTGCTGCGCAGATCATTCAGCAAGGACTTTGGGGGCAGGAAAATCCTTAGCAATACAAAAGACGCTCCCTTCGGAGCGCCTTCTCAACAACTACCCTGAAAAGAGCGTTATTTCACTATGAACGTAATAATGGTTGATTTCGTATTATCCGCTATTGCAGTTGCTTCGTAAGTGTATGGACGAATTACTGCAGTAACTTTTACGCTATAGGAATGACCTGAAATCAGTTTAGACCCTTCTATGGTAACACTGTCTTGTGGAGTCTCTTCATAGAATATGGGGTTATTGGCCGTTGAGTCTGCAACTTCGATCTTGTATCTGACTATTGGTAGATTATTATTATCGACCCAGCCAGTCTTCACCCATTTTAGGATCACGTCCGCTTTCGGAAGGTTAGAAGCGTTTTGTGGAGACGTGATGATGGGCGGAGTCAAAGTATGAATTGTTACTGATCTCCCGTATATTACCTGTTCCATATTACTTGAACTACGCTGTTTATAATTTGGATCACTTCTGTCTGTACCACTTGTAGCATAAAGCGAAATTCCATATTTGTGACCTTCAGTGAGGAGATTTGCAGGAATGGTATAGTTATTTACATTGCCAACATAAGCCGAAAAGATACTTTTCATATTCACGTTTGACATATCTCGAATATATAAGAAAAAGTTTGGTGCGCTTTTTTCCCATTTGATTGTAAGATTTTTCTTGGGATGAACACTATAGGATAATGGGGCTTGGATGTTAAAATAATCAGGTAACCCAGAAACATTTGGATCAGTAGCTCCTAATACTTGGTCTCCACTTCTTTGTGGAGTTTTTGCGGGCTGTGATACCTGAGCTTTAGTCTGGTTTTGTTCAACATCTGAGCTTGTCTGCTTATCAGTACTTTTAACAGTCAAGTTATTCGATGTGGGCTCACTTGGTTTACTTGATTCTGGTTTCGGCTCTTCTAAAAAGACTATCAGTCTCTCAAACCCGCCTATACCAAGGCTTTCATTCAACCCGTATATAGCACTATTAAGCACTCCACGTGCCCGGTCTGCTTAAAAGAGCTATAATTTCTTATTAGCGGTATTTGTCAAATTAGTTGTCGCTAAACTCCAAAATTATATATAAGTTAAGAGGACTGTTTTTCCTCAATGATTT
>NZ_JAMHFY010000041.1 GCF_023897015.1 Desulfosporosinus nitroreducens
ATTGTACTTTGATCTCCGGTATCCAATAACGTTCCCTTGCAAACGGATACGTAGGTAAACTAATGCATTGAGGTTTATTTTGATCGTACAGTAAGTCCCAATTAACTGTACCTCCTAGAGCCCAATATTGTGCTATTTTGTTAAACATACCTTTATTAAGCCATAAATAAACTAATTTTTGAGTTTCCTCATCGCTCCTTAGAAGAGAAACAAAATCCTTACCTTGCTTGGCCCGCCCCTGCCAACTATTCTCAATATGTTCTTTACCTTGTTCAAATTCATCAAGCCTTTGGATTAGTGAAGGAATCTCCCGAGCTAAAAATACCACTCGTTCCTCCATGGCTTCCCGCCCTACTTGTAATGTATAGGCTATCTCCCTCAAATCTACATTTTCAGAATTGTGAATAGCGTTTTGATCTTTAAGTTTTTTAAGAAACTCGCTCAGTTGTTTTACATAGACTCGTAGTCTTTCCCCATTTTTTGCAGATAAAGGAACTATCATCATCTCAGTTTCGCTTTCAGTAACTGCTGCTTGTTGAAGCGTATCAGAAGGAATGTATTCCTCTACAATTACATGGGCATTGGCACCACCATATCCAAAGGAGCTGATTCCTGCCCGTCTTGCAATCTCCTGCCCCTCCGAATCTTTGATTCTATTCCATTTATGAGTTTGATCAACTATATAAAAGGGACTCTCTTTCAACGGAATATAAGAATTGAGATTTTCAAAATGAAGAATCCTAGGGAGAGTTTGATACTTCATTGCTAGCAATACTTTAATAAGTCCCGCAATTCCGGCTGCTGATTCACAATGTCCTATATTCGTCTTAACTGATCCGAGTCCACAAAAAGCTTTAGGAAGTTTTGGGTTTATTTCTTCAAAGGCTTCCTGAAGCGCCTGAAACTCAATAGGATCTCCTAGAGACGTACCAGTACCGTGGGTTTCAATATAACTAATAGTTTCAGGAGATATTCCAGATTCTTGATAAGCCGATTTAATAAGCTGCTTTTGGGCATTTAGATTAGGTGCCCGAAGTGAATTGGATTGCCCATCATGATTGATAACTGCTCCTTTGATGACACCATAAATTGTATTACCATCCTTTATGGCTTGATTGTAAGGTTTAAGCAATACGGCACCATAACCTTCCGCTCGAACAAATCCATTCGACCGTTGGTCAAAAGTCTTGCAACGCCCATCTTTTGACAACATACCCGCTTTGTGACTTGCACGATAAATACGGGATGTCAGTATAATATTAATTCCCGCTACAATAGCTAAACTGCTTTCTTTTCGGCAGATAGATTCTACTGCATGATGTAACGCAACTAAAGAACTAGAACAAGCTGAATTGATAACTTCACTTGGGCCGTGAAAATTGAACCATCGGGAAGTCCTATTAGCAATCATACTCATATGGAGTCCAGAATCCAGATAGGCTCCATACGTATTCATAGCATCAGTATGTCTAGAAACCAGTTCAGAATAATCGCAATTATGTACACCTACAAACAATCCAATATCCATATCTCCTAATTGATTAGGGTTGTACCCACTATTTTCAATAACACGCCATGTAAGTTCTAGAAGTTTTCGCTGTTGAGGATCCATACTTTCAGCTTCCATAGGAGAAATACCAAAGAAGGAAGCATCGAAGGTTTCAACATCTCCAATAAATCCTCCCCATTGTGGGAAGGAGTCGTTCAAGTCGCCATTATAATATTGATAATCCTTTAAAATCTGAGGCCGACTCTGAGAAATAGGGGTTATGCAATCTCTTTCATTTATCAAATTTGTCCAAAACAGTTCTAAATTCTCAGCTCCTCCAGGAAAATTGCAATCCATGCCAATGATTGCAATATCTCTCTTCTTGACATCTTGGAAGTCTACTACGATATCATTTTTCATTTTAGTTGGCTGAATAACTTCAATTTGCAATTCCTCTAGCTCTGTTGAAAGATATTGTGCTAGTTTTTCAAAGTTTCGATATTTAAACAACATAACTGGTGTAAACTGAATTTTGAAGACATCTTCAATTCGTTTAGATATTGTCATATATTGGATTGAATCAAGCCCCAATTCACTAAATGTTGATATTGAACTGAGTCTATCAAACTTAATATCAAGTTCAGGAAGAAAAACCTCTCTTATTAGGTCATCCAAAATATTACATTTTTCTCTTACATAAGATCCCTGTATGCAAGATTGCGACTCAGAATTTCCATATCGATATTGATATATTATTTTAATATTCTGATTAATATATACATCACGACAAATCTTTCTTTGAATTTTCCCACTGCCCGTTCTAGGTATACTCCCATTTTTAACCAAGTTTATCTCATATAGTTCAATCATATGATTTTCCGATACTGCCGTTAGAATATCTTGTGCTATTTTTTTATAATCCGTTTGGTTTAGTGGTATTTCTATTTCCTGAACTACAACCACCTTCTCTTGATCGTTAACTTCACGAGAAAAGACAGAAACAGGCAATGTAAGATATGGAACATACTTTTTAATCGTCCATTCGATATCGACTGGATGATGATTCTTGCCATGAATAATTATCACATCTTTATCTCTGCCTACAATGTAAAGATGATTATCTTCGATAAAACCTAAGTCTCCAGTACGAAAGAATCCTCCTTCTTTGGTGTTATTAAGAACTCCTGAGAAGGTATATTCTGTTTCCTTTTCTTTTTTTAAATATCCCCTTCCCACAGAAATAGACTTGATCCAGATTTCGCCAACTTCATTCGGCAGACAAGGTTCGCACGTTTCTGAATTAACACAAAGAATTTTTATGAACTCTTCAATCTCTCCGCAACTGGTCACTGATTTACTATCGTGTTTCTGTTTAGTGTGTTTGATTTTTCCTTGTTCCATACTGCGTATATCCAAGGAGAGAAATCGAATTGGCTGTCCTGTTTTTTTAGTAGTTATAGAACCTGCCTCTGACATGCCATAATGAGGGCAAAATGCATTTGTATCAATTCCAAGTCCCCGAAATTTTTCTATAAAATTTTCATAGGTAACCTTACTAAATGGCTCTCCTCCGCAAACGATGACTTGGAGAGAATTAAGGGAAATTTCCTTAACAGATGATATGTCTACTGAGGAATAACAATAATCAAATGCGAAATTTGGCGCAGCTGTATGGGTAGTCTTATATTGGTCAATAACCTTAAACCAACCTACTGGATCTTTAACAAAACTATCGGGTGATTGAATAACGCTGGTAGCGCCTTGTAACAAAGGGGACAATATACCGAAAAATAATCCGAAATTGTGAAAATGCGGCATCCAAGAAACAACACAACTTTCTTTATTTATCTTCCATTGAAACGCTCCAATAGCCGCTTGAGATATCAAGTTGTTATGGGTGAGCATAACACCTTTGGGTAGGGACGAAGAACCTGATGTATAAAGCAGAAGCGCAAGATCATCATGGGCATGCGATCTTGCCTCTTGGTTTGCAAAACCGTCTTGAGTTTGTTCATGGACATTTAGAACAAAAACCGAATTGAAAACTTGCTCCATTTCGAGTAATTCTTTAAAGTTAGAATCTGTTATAATGCATGTTGCTTCTGAATCTATCAGTATATTATTAATTATTTCTACTAGTTGTTCCTTCTGTGTTAAATCAGTAACTGGAATGGGTATCGCTACAATATTGGCATATAAGCAAGCCATTAAGCTGTAAATATATTCTAATCCAGGGGTAAAGAGAAGAAGTGCTTTTTCTTGGGATACTAATTTTTGCTGCAACACACTACCAAGTATTATAGTTTTTTGGGCGAGAGTCTTTCCTGTAAGAAAGTCAGGGTATTCCGTTCCGTTTTGAAAAGTAAAGAATTTCTTTTCTGGAAATAGTTCACAAAGCTCAATAAAAGATTTCTGGGAAGTAACAAGAGTATTCTCCCAGTGGTTATTTAGTTCCATATAATTCCCTTCTCTTCTTAGTGAAATATAATCCACCATATATTGAGGCATTACTTAACAAGTACATTTCCATTTCACCGAATAAGCTACTTTAAATTTTTGATAAGTAAAATTGCGTTAATTTTTTCTGTGTTTCGTTATAGAATTCGTTTACTTTTGACTCTAAATAATCATCTTTGTAATTAATGGTCGGATAAATTAAAGTGCGCATATTGGGATATATTATTGAATCAAAATTCAATTCGCTGTAATGTAAAAAGTCTTCAAAATTTTTTGCAGGTGATTTCATACCATACTTTTCACATTCATAGGTAAGTGAAGCTCCCGGTTGTGCATGTAAGCGCCCCCAAAATAAAGTACAAAAAAAGCGTTTATGCTTAGACATTATTTTTGAAAGAGCTTTATCGCTTTCTTCAATCTCATTCAAACCAAAGTAAGGAAGACCTGCAATAAGGTTTATATATACTTCCATATTTGTATATTCATTTGCAATATCTAAAAAACCAAATAATTCTTGATCAGTAGGCTGCGGCTTTACAACTTTTAAATCAGTAAGCTTCATTCTATGTGTTTCTGATAAACTACATAAATCTATATTTATATAGGCATATTTATAAGTTTTAGTGATAAGTTTTAACAAATCGGGAGATGGTAATGTCCAGAAATAAAATGCGCAATAATGATTCGATAAATCAATTCCCTGCCATAATTTTATATAATAATTCAATGAATCATAATTCGGTAGTTCAAAGTCATAAAGATATGTTCCAACATACTCTTTTGTCGCTTTAATATCATTTTTTACAGCCTCAATATCCCGAAGGTAAGGATGATATCTTTTGAAATTCTTTTTTTGCATTTTTAAACAACCTGCACAATAAAAGCAGTTAGATGCACAACCTTTACCTGTTTGAATAAACATGCTTGAGGCATAATATGGATCTATTGATGAAGCAAAAATTTGATCCATATGTGATAGATACATATCAGAATTATTTTCCTCGGTTTGAACATATGTATGAGGAGAAGAAATGATTTCACCATTCTTCTTATAAACGCAATTTGGTATATATTCCTCGTTTTGGCACAATTTTAATAGAGGAAGCTCTCCTTCTCCAAGTATAATATAATCAATGCATTCATATTTAATGATGTCCTTCCAATAATAAGTAGCTGTATCACCCCCAACTACAACCTTAATAAACGGTGAAAAGTCTTTCACTATTTTGCATATTTCTAAGACTCTAGCAATATGAGGGAACCATTTCATGCTTACTCCAACAATATGTGGCTTTATCTCGTTTAATAGTTTCACAACATTTTCTTTTAATAACTGTTTATCCCCGAACGGGTCATTCCATTGACAATATGCTTCAATTCCATGTCGACGCAAATATGACGCAATATATAATAAACCTACCGTATTTGTGCCTACAGTATCGCCAAGTAATAATACTTTAGACGATAAGCCATATGTATCCATCAATGGATACAATCCTATTTGCATATGTTTTTTCTTATTCATGAAGTTGATTTTCACTGCATTTTTAATATCACAGCTAAAATTTGAACAAGTTTGATTATATCCGACAAATTCAATGAGATTATTTTTAAACAAAAGTTTTATTAGGCGAATAAGGTTTTCAAAATTATTATCAAGTGAAAATGAAATGGATTTTGTTTCAATATCTTCAGAAATATTTTCAAGTTCAATGAGATAATGATGCATACCAAGAACAAAGATAAAAAAATCCAGATCATACTTTTTGATTCCCTCAAAAATAGATCTTAAATTTCTTTCCCCGTCAAAACTATTTAAAAGATCTGAAATTGTATTGTTTAAAACTATATGATCCAATTTTTGTGTTCTTACAATGCAGAGTTTCTCAACTTCTGCTTTATCTAAAAAACTAAATATTTTAAAAAGGGCATCATTATTAAATCGAGCGTTAGCTTCATTTTGTTTAAAGACACAATTCTCCAGTTTATTAAGACTAGAAGGATTAATTTTCTCTACCTTTAATTCATTATATATATCCATGAAATTTTCCTCCCTTTTATATGCTGATACCATTTATTGACCTCAACTGCCGCAGTAAGAAAAATCAAAGGCCAGTGGAGCTATTCAGATTTCACCGAAGGTCATTCCCATTTGCCCATCAGCTTAAAGATGAAGTTGAACTACTTTGATCATGTATGACATCGCAATAAGCGGAGATGTCCGCTTTCTTGCGGCGCGCGTTGTTAATGCACCACCCATGCTCAGCGAAGTACGATCGTCCCTACTATACCAATCGCTTGGACAACATGCTGTTGCTTACTAAACCGTCCCGTAGTTCGGAAAAGTGAACCTTGATTTACAAGCGTTGCTCTTCTATTGAGGACGTTACCACTTTCTTAGAGTATTCATGCGGTACTTTCCCGCTTAAACAAGTTTATTGGAAATTTCTCCGTAATTAATCCTACAATATTTTGTTTATGATAAATCAAATATGTCCTTGAGAGCATTAATATCTGAGGTTGAATATTAAAATAAAGTGATAATGAATCACAAGGTTCAATCTTGTAATCAATAATTTTTCGGTACATCTCCACCTTTTCTTCCTTCCATATGAGTCCTATGGGCTGGTTTGTCTCTAGAAGTTTATACTGTATTGACCGTGAAAGTTGCTCAAAGACAAAGATAGATTCAGCATAAATGTAATTCTCTGTTTCACTGCAAAGCAAAATATTTCTTTTAAGTATTGGTGTTTCTCGAGGGCACAGAAAAACTTCTGAATCATCACTAAGAGTTACCTCGTGCTTAATTTTTCTAACCTTGATCTTTTCGCCTGTATAGAGGCTAAGGAGATCAGTAACAGTGCCATCAGTGGCTAAAAGTATTTTTTGAAATAAACTTAGGGACTTATCTTGAAGAATAGATTTATTAGGAATCATATCGATTGTCAAAGGTTTTGCTTTTTTATAATCAGTTGTGCTTTTTCCCAGCATCATATTATCGCTCCTCTTGTCAATTATTTAAAATAATTCGTTTAAATGGTTTAAACCATATTGAAATTTCAAAGGTCGCCCATAATCTCGAAAGATTCCCTTATTTTTTGATATATCTTTTGATTTAAAAGAGTGATATTCCATGGATACTTTAGCTAAACCTCATTTCCGTGACCTTCCTCAATGGGAATGTGCAGGAATACCTATTTTGCTTAAGTAATGGGATCACTTTGACTTTTCCTTTCTCCTAACGCAAGCTGAAATCAACAAAGTTAGGTGGTGTACCCACCTGGATGATGTTCTCTACGTTGTCGGTCTAGTGGCTCATTGTACTTCCGTGCTAAAATAGCTGGGATGGCCACCAAAGATGCTCTGCTTCGATGTGTACTCTAAATTAAAAAGATCTATCAATACAATGAGTCGTTTCCTTACCGCATCCTATGATTGGTTCTTGTTTCGTGATAAACGAGTTGGACGCTTTCAGGACGATCCAGATTCTCAGTTGCGTGAGGAAGATGTGAGCGCACTCGATGATACGTTCCACGGAAAAGAGTTGGCTTTTTGACCATAGCCAGAAGATCAATATTTGTGCCATGAATCTTGTCACATTGCATGGCGTTTCTCCGTAATGGTTCTGCAAAGATTTCTTTGATTTCCTGACCTGAAATTCCACTCCAAGGAGAGACCTTTGTTGAAGAGGATATCCATGAGCAAGCCGTAGAGTACCGGGGAGCATGCTTATCATTAACACCATTATGATCTTCCTTATGAAGCCTTAGCAGTTAATACGAAGAGGTGGGCATAGAAGTTATTTATCGGGCAGCAAGCAAGAACTAGGGTTCAGTGACTGCCACTCGACGACGGAGATTCATCATCATACTCATTCGGAACTCCTTTTTGCCACTGAGACACTTCTTAGTTATGTCAGTGGTATAAAAATAAAGGAAAACGAGTGACGGAGAATGCTTCACCCACGGCGAAATGATCAGCAACCTTTTCCACTCGTTGTTTTGGCCTGATGAAATTCGAATTTTTTGGGGTAGATGGCAACACCATCAACCAATGATTACCATTAATCGCTTAGTTCCTGACTAAGAATAGCCCCAAGTAGATCTTACCTTTATTTCATATTTATGTCAATATATGTTTATTATGTAATTTATACTGTATATTGACATATATTGTTGTATTTTGTTGGTATTGCTTAGCTAAACATATATAGTAGTATCTCAATTCCTAGATCAACAATCCTTTGCTCACCCATAAAATTCAGCATACTTTTGCCCCGTTTAGTATGTTTGTCAATTTGATAAGGGAATAACTTGGAGTAAGGCTCTTTCTTGGAATTGTGCGTTCCTAGGTAACTTGGAATACTGAAGTAACTCTGAATAAAATAACCATAGTGATACCCGGGACACGAAATAATGTGCCCCTATTAAAAAAATTGGCTTGCCGATCTATGACCTAGGCTGGTTTTGCTTTGGTCTGGTTTTTCTGTGTTCCAACTATGTTATATCCTAATTTAGTTTGTCGGCGTACCATGAGTTTCTCAGTAGAGATTGATCTTCGCTTTTCAAGAAAGTCAAAGCTAAGTTCATTGTAAGGTTTTCCGGTTTCAAGAATATGATAGGCAATCACTAGAATCTTATGAGCAATTGCTGTGGCCGCTTTCTTCTTTCCCTTTCGTCCGACCATAGACCAGAACTTGCTTCCTTGAAAGGTTCGTGTTCTGCTGGCTGCCCGAGCTGCTTCTAGTAAGGCGTCTTTAAAGCTCTATTGCCCATGGGGCGTTCGGGTACTTTTTTTACCAGCGCTCTCGTTGCTTCCTGGACTTAATCCTGCCCACGAAGAAATATTAGCTTCTGAGGGAAAACAGCTCCAACTTCGGCAAGGATTGCTTGAGTTACATGCAGTCCAACGCCGGGTATTGTATCAAGCAGCTCAATTTCTTTCTGATACGGAGAATAGTGTTCCATATCTGACTCGATTTCGGCAATCTGCTGTTCTAGAAATGTCAAATGATCTAGGGACCGTTTTATAATGGAGCGATGATGCTTGGTAACTCGTCCATTAAGTGCTTGAGTTATTTCGGGTATCTTCGCCCGGAACTTTCGTTAAGCTAATTCAGAGAAGCTTCGATGACTTCACTATCGGTCAGCGCATTTCTAAGACATTATTGATGGGTTTCCGAGTAAACTCCTGTACTCTCCTGTATTCTCCATGGCAACGTCCGCTCATCCTTCTTCGGATAACCAGTCCTGCAAAGCGAGTAATCCGAATAATACCGTAGAAAACTCACGAATCTCAGCCTTAGGTTTACATTCCAAAGACCCCTTGATAATGCAGGCAACGACCATGGCTTGATGAACATCCAAAGCAGCACACACACGCATAGCATCCAAAAATATCATTCCTTTCTAAGCAGGGCACAACCATCTGACAATCCGAAATTTGATATTTGTGCTCGAGGCAACAATAGTTTGTGCTCAAGATGGTCGTAATCAGTTTGTATGTCAGGGTCGAACGCCCATAAAAAATCGACTTTCCTGTCTTGCCTAACCATATTATGGGGCACAAACTATCATGAAAATTACGTTGTCAGGTTATTCACCAATTTTCATGATAGTCTGTGCCCCAAGGGCGCATGGAAGTTTGTATAGTTTATGAATTCCGAACAAATTATTAATTTGTAATGCACATCTAAATCAGGTATTAGGTTTATCTTGCATTGAATTCGAATAATTTTTTACGTTAACTTAATGAACTATAGCGCCTGTTTAAAAGTTCTGCTGCTTCAGTCATAATTTTCTTAGCTATCTTATCGGTATAACGATTTTGCCAGTTTTCGAGGTCACTCCCTTTAACCCACTGGTTAAAAGCACCAAGAGCTGGACCACAGGGTACTTGAAAATCAACAATTCTATCAATATTGCCTTTTAAGGCCAGACTCGAAGACATATTGAAATACCATTTAAAGACCAGTGCCATCTTTTGTTTTGGGTTTCCTTCGGCTCTTTCAATTTCCTGATACGGATAATGATCCTTAACTTCTTGATAAACTTCATCAAAACTTTTTCTAAAATATCTCTCCTGAATATTTTTCTTAGTTTTCTCATCAATTTCATCCAGGGAATTATATTGACGGTAAAGTTCGTAAAGCTTGTTTGCTCTTGCTGGAAAAAACACTCCCCTTTTCAACACCTGAACCTTAGCTCCCAGTTCAAACATATCCCCTGCTGGAGCATATTCAGTATCCTGAATGTTTATCTGCTGCAGCAACTCTTTTACCGCATTGCTAGTACCGGATTCAACTGTACACTGATTTATAGAGCCAGTAAGTATATAATCTGCTCCGAGTATAAATGCCGCTGCCGCTGCCTCCGGGGTCCCAATACCGCCAGCAGCACCTACTCTAATTTTGTTAGAGTAGCCGTATTTCTTAATCATATCGTCACGAAGCTTAATCATGGCTGGCATTATGGCATAGGCCACCCCTCCATCGGTATGACCGCCAGAATCTGCCTCTAAAGTCAACTCGTCAGTCATAGATATTTCTTTTAACATTGCGGCTTCTTCTTGAGAAATTGCATTTTCCTTCAGCATCTTTCCCACCATAAGCTCGGGAGCTGGACTTAGAAAGGCCTCAGCAACCTCCGGCCTGGACACTTTCGCCATAATTCTATTGCCAATATCAATTGTCCCATCACTCATTCGCCTTAATCCTTTGGCCCGATATCTTATCAAAGATGGGACAATTGTCATATAGGCTGCCGCCTCTATGACTCTAACTTTATATTTAAGAAACAAGTCAATGATCTTTTCTCCTTTTTCTTTTTTACCCGGATTATGAATAAGGTTCATACCATAATATTGCCCATCTTTTAGCTCGTTTTGGATATATAAAATAGCGGACTCGATCTGATCCAAGCCAAGTCCCCCTGTTCCAAAGAAACCCATCATCCCCGCTTTCCCCATTCTTACAACCATTTCTTTTGATGCCACTCCCTGATACATTCCTCCACTCACGTAGGCATAACTTAAATTATAGTCCCTCTTGAATCCTTCGTCCCCAAGGGAAGTAGCTGTAATTTTTTTGCCTTCCATGTATTTTATACTTTCCCCGGAAACCGCAGCGAATTGGCTTGATCTATCTCTTTCCTCATCGACTACTGACCATTTCCATTTTTCTTCCGTTGATGGATTTTCTAGTTCTTTGAGCATTGTTTCTTCCATCAAAATTGATTCATCCTCTATGACTAGCGGGAGGGATTCTCGGCGAATATAATTAATTAATCCAGTTAAAACCGTGCCAGGTCCTATTTCTTCAAAAGTCATTTCACCTTTGCCCATCAGGTAACGGATACTTTCGCTCCATTTTACCGGATGGCTCATCTGGTCAATCAAGTTTTGCTTAAGCTGAGATTGTTTGTAAGGTCTAGCATGAACATTTGAAATAACTGGGATAGTTGGATATGACGAAAATTCAAATAGTTCCAGGAACTCTTCAAATTCTTTTTTGGCTTTTTCCATGTAGCTGGAATGAAAGGCGCCGCTTACATTAAGCGGTATATATATGCTTTCTCCTTCTGCCTCAAATAAAGGTTGTGCCGCCTCTATATCAGCTTTTGGTCCGGCCAGCACTGTTTGGGTAAGCGTATTAAAATTAGCAATTTCAATATTTGTTAAGTTATTTTTCCTTAAAATTCCCTCAATAGTTTCTAGGTTTAAACCTAATACAGCGGCCATCCCGCCGCCCATTGCCTGGCTCATGAGTTTTCCCCTTATTTTGACTAGCTTCAAACCTGTAGCAAAATCGAAAACGCCTGCAGCAAACAATGCATTATATTCCCCTAAACTATGTCCTGCGACATAATCAGGCTTTTGGCCAGTTTCCTTAATCTTTTTAAGATATGTAAGTGCGTTAACAGTAAAAAGAACTGGCTGGGTAAACTTCGTTTGACCTAGTTGCCTACTGGGATCTTCCAGACAAAGTTCCTTTATTGAATATCCTAAAATTTCATCTGCTTGAGCAGTTATTTCAGGATATTCGTCAAAAAGATTGCCTCCCATACCTTTATGCTGGGAACCCTGACCCGGGAAAACATAGGTTAGCATAGCTTTACCCTTCCTTTCCTTTATCCAAGGATTTTCTTTTAAATATTCAGATTCAAACCTCTCTAGATTCCTGAGTTCCTGATCAAATGGACTTATGATATGGAATATTTTTGATTCAGTATTTTTGCATATATATTTTATGATGCCAGCCAAAGTTCCTGAGGGGCCAAGGTCAAGGTATGTACATTGATAATTTGCCTCTAGCAATTCGATTGCTTTTCTGAATTTAATAGGTTTTCTAGCAACTTCCCAAAAATAGCCGGAAGGTATCTCTGTTGTTAGACCGCCATGAAGTGATGATATAACTGGAATTATAGGTTGATTAAACTTTTTATCCTTTAAATAATTCAAGAACATTGTTTTTGCCTCTTCAATAGCCGATGAATGAAATCCGTAGGTTACAGGTAGGATTTGGTACGTTATTCCTTTTTGCTTCAGAAAATCAATTATTCTTTTTAAATTGTCATAATTACCGGATATTACGAAATGAGAATTAAAGTTAATAGAGACTAGCTCGCTATTTTCACGTATAATCTGAGTTTCATAATAAATCCGCGGATCATGAAGAACAGTTAACATACAACCCTGGAGACATCTGCATTCCACGATTTGTGCCTGTGTTAATACCACTTTTATCATTTCTTCCGGTTCCATCACTCCGGCAACTGATAACGATACAAATTCTCCAAGACTTGAACCAAGTACAAAATCAGGTTTAATGCCGTTTTCCATGATAACTCGAGCCAGAGAGTATTCCACCATAAAAATCGCCGGATGAGTATGCAAAAGCCGAAGATACATTTCACTTAGTTTCTTTTTTTCATCATATAAAGAATCAATGATTGATTCTCCGATTACTTCCTGGACGATCTTATTGAGTTTAAGCATCCAATTTCGAAAAACAGAGTTGTGCAAAAAAAGTTCTTTCCCCATTTTATAATAATGAGAGCCCTGACCCGAAAACATAAACACCAACGGTCTGTTCAATTAGATCCATCCTTATAAAGTAATTTTTCGTTTAATTACTGAAATCGAGTTGATTACTTTAGCTTTTATCTTGTTTGTCAATGATAAAATTAATATCGTTTTGCATCAGATAGCTTAATGAATAGCTAGGTTTTTTGCCGTATAAGTGACCAGGATACACTCGAACTACAGGATTTACCTTTTTTAAATACTGAATACCTTTAAACATTTATTCTGGGCTACCTCCTTTGGAAGTGTAAATTCCACAGCCTTCGATAAAAATTGTATCGTCAATAAAAATACTCACTGATAACAGATAGCATCTCCCCTTGCTGTATGCTGAACTCATAATCTTCTGACATGTACCTTTCAGGGGTTAACTCATTTAACAATGCGTTTGCCAAGTTTACATGGTCAAAGTGTGAATAAGTAAGCATAAGCATAATTACGTTAAGTTTTGCGCCGATGCTCTCAAGAATGGCAATTATGCTCTTTCTTTCCCAAGCTGGATCAATAATTGCTGCTTCCCTGCTTTTTTGTCAACAATGATATAGATATAATATTTAAAACTTAAAAAACCTGCTTTTAAGATATGCACCTCTTAAGTTTCATCCATAGTTAATACAGACCACCTTTAGTATTGAAGCTTAAGTGGATAAAATAGTTTTCATAACAGTTTTTTATAAATATGTTCATAAGTTAAATCAATTTCAGTCTTGAGTGGGTATGCCACAGTAAAAACTCGGTTCCCCACTACCCAGGCTTGAGCTTGATACTGTGAAAAATTTTTAAAAGTGATATGAAAGCCCTTATCAAATTCTTTTTCCTGAATTTTCGATTCCAAGAGAGTAAAACCGATGGTGAGACCGCATTTTATTAACTTAGACAGGGCCTCTTTAGCTGTCCAGAAAAGGGTGCACAGAAGAGGTTCAGACAAGATACCAGACTTAGAAAACTCTATCTCAGCAACAGTAAGCTGTAATTTCATAATTTCCACTTTTTCTTCATCAGCGGTTTCAATATCAACGGCCATCGAATAAGTATCTGGGAAAGCAATTGCTACCGCAAAGGAGTTATCATGACTCAAACTAATTCCAGGCATCTCTCTTGTGAAATAACGGACAGTGGGCTGCCCGAAAATCCCCTGGGCTATTTCAATAGCTGTCAGATTTGGTTCATTTAGATAAATTGATAAAACCTTTTTGCAGGCATACCTGCCCATAAGGTAACTTTTTTGGCGTCTCTCATACTTTAAGGTATTAAAATAAGCCATTTCATCTGGATGAAGAATCCCGGACACATTGTTCACAGCTATAGAGTAATCTTTCAAGGGAACAGCTGTAATGAAAGCAGGCACCATCAAGCCATTGGTAGTCAGGTCAACTTGTATAACTGACATTTTGATTCCTCACTTTAAACCAAGGTGCTGATTGCAGTAGTTAATATTTTATGGATATTTGTGTTTTTTAGAATAATTGAAAACTTACTTACTTCTTGATACCTTCATCAATTTCTATATAATTAAAACAAGTTAAAATATTAAGCCAATATACGGTTCTAAAATTGATGCCAGCTTATTAATAGAATTTGGTTTATACTTATTTATATCAATAAGGGAATAATCAATATCTAATTCTTTGCAAACTAAAAAAACTATTTCTGATAATATTGAAGGATTTATATTTAAATTTATTAGATTTTCGTTGGGATCGATATAGTCTCTTTTTAAACCTATTTTTTTAACGATAACTTCTATTATAATTTCTTGTAACGTTTGCATTTCAATTCAATCCTCCTTTTTTACTATTTTACTAGATTTTATAGTAAGAATATTTTCGGATTTACGGTTAAAATGCAATAAAGTACCTATTGTAAAGTTACAAGTCAAAAATGGCGAAATTTGAGTTGGAACGGAAGTTCACGGTGCAGCAGCAGTTGCGTTTAGAGCCGTAAGGGCTAGGGTACCCGATATAGTCCAAACGTTAAAAAACACTAGAGGAAATTTCCATAAACAGGGGATTGATTTTTTAATATAGGGATCTAAATATTAACTATAAAACTCCATTTTCAGTATATTTTAACGACACTGTAATGATTCGGAAGATTTCAAAAATAATTATGACTTTTTTATAAGTCGAAATCCACAAAACAAAGGAGAATAAAAAAATACATGCTTTATACGTAGGAATTATGCAACTGATGGAGAATTCCCCCCCAGAAAACCTTAAATTTAATTTGAAATTCTCAATAAAGCCTTGACTTTTTAGAAAGGCCCCAAATAATCTCGAAGGATAGCATTTTTGTCATTACTACGGCGATACGGGTGACAAAACTGTGTAAACCGTCTTTCGAGAAAAAGGATCGTGGTCAAGCTGCTGGAATTCCAGTACTCAATACGATCTGGGACTTATTTGACCTGTCTCTGCTGTTTCACAATCTGGAATCCGAAAACACTCGGGAATTTCAGCATGGCTTCTGGCTTTTGCCTACATCTGGGCATAGTTGATCATGCAAGTTCAAAAAAACAACATGCTAAGTTTTCAACAGAAGCTCCATTTTTACAACAGCTACTTTCTGGGCGAATTATCTCAGAGTGCCTTTAGCCGGTTTCTCTCTAAGCCCTTTCAGTGGCTCAGATTCTCTTTGGGCAGGCTTTCTAGGTTACAAAAACATTCTGATAGTCGCTTGATCGCCGCAGATATCATTGACTTAGACAATACCAATTGAACATCCACACGGTAAAAGATTTCCTTTCCGCCAGTCCTAAATCCTTCCATCCACTTTCGGTTATACCCTATGAGGCGGGTTCTGATGGTTGTTGCCCTCCCATCTGTAAGTAGACTTTCCCGACGTTATCTCTATGAATCCTTCAATGATGTCAGGACCCATACCCTGGCAGCCTTTGTGATGCATTTAACCGGTTTCTTTCCAAAAAGCCTAGGCCTTCCCCAATGCAGGAATGGGTCGCCGCGGCTTTTTCGTTCGGGCACAACACTGTTCGTTACCTCCCCGTGTTCCGAATAAGCTAGTAATCCTATCAATCCATTAGATACTTAGTTTTAGTCTTGACGGCTGCTCACCGGGCTCTTCGAAAATTGACTCACAGCATTGCGTATACTTTTGCTGCTACTTTTTCCAGATTCGTTTTCACGGCTGGGTTTCTCCTACTTTGCATTTAGGTCCGAATCCTCTCATTGTATGAAGCCCACGTTTCCTTGGAAAAGATTCGATTTCCGCTGACCGCTTCCCCATGTAGTAGGCTCTCCCTACCTCAAAGTACTATCGGTCAGTAAGACTTCCGGCAGACCATCGAATTATCCTTGCTTTGTCAGCTTATCAAACCCTATCCTTTTACGGGAGCCTGCAGGATCTCCCTTGTTCCCAAGAAGCCCATCGATAGCATGCCGTCGGTACGAACCCCGGAAGCAATTAATGTATCCTCACCCATAACGGGCACTTAATTTCTGCCTTCCCCATAGCGAGAAAAGGTCGGCTACTTCACAAGACAATAAATTTCGGGACTAATTATTCAATTCACTTTATTCCGGCCTACTATCTTCCTGTCTACGCTTCGAAATACATGTTACCATGCACCACGCAATATTTGGCAGTTGACTGCTGGGTAGGCTTTATCAAAGCTGTTATTTCAAACCGCATGTGCTCCTCGAAATTAGCAAGGCGCAACTCCGCACATATTCCCACGGCCCTGTTTGGCTAGTTCATCCCGGCGGATTCTACCCATAAGCAACCTAATAGCACGCACTGGGAATGACTATTATTTGATGGATAGCACTCATCGTAGTCAGAAGCCATCGCCGGGTAGGCCGGAGGAATTTCACCACTAGTCCCCCACAGAACCGTGCGTAAATCTCTCGATTTACACGGCTAGAATCAGCCATTCTCTTGTAGCCTCACGGCAAAAAACGACGCAGAAAGCAAAATGCTCCTCCCGGTTTCCCGGTTGGCAAAAACTTCCGTTGAACTGATTCATCCTCTTGATCCCCTCTCATTACAATAGATTCATCACTACTACGGGATGATCCGCTCCCTTCAAGTGCATCGGTACTTTCCCCCTTCGTTGTTAACACTATTAGGTTTTCCCTTAGTATCACATGAAGAGTTCCCAAGTTCCGTATCCAAGCCTAGATTAGAGTCACACCCTTGTACACCGGACACCACAGTCAGAAAGTAAGATCCTTCCATGCTAATCCCAGAGTAGATGGCATGCTCTGGTTTTGATGTCATTAAAAAGAGCCTTTCAATGCTTAATCAGGGGTTCACTAGCGTTCGTCGCTCTATCCATACATGCCAATATTTTTCTCGATTTTACCATAATGTTCACCTCCGCAATCTTTCGGACTGAAGCAGCTTACGGCTGTTTGAAGTCTGATCCTACAAACCGGCTTCGAAGAATCTACCTTCATCTCGGATACAGCATCGTGCTCACCGAGCACGTTTCTCGGCACAAACCAACCTCAACTCCTCGGGCCACGTAAGACACAAATAGGTTTGAATTAAGTTTTCTAAAAGCTAATTTAGAATAATATCTTTTTGTAAGTACTTCTGATGTTCAATATATCTTAAATTTTATGGTTCACTTCTTGGATTTCGTTATTACTGTCAATTGTAGACTGTGACTTATATACTTTTTCAATAACTTTGCCGATTGCGTCTGGGCAGGAAAGAACTTGTAAACCTTTTTGTCGCACAGTTGAAAGACACCTTATCCCCTTTAATTGGTCAATAATTGCCTGTACGCTTACTCCTGACCTTAAAGCTATTGATACTACTCTTGCAGTAGCTTCAGATTGAGAAGGGCATCCACCTGCACGACCTAGATTCGTGAATACTTCACATATACCATCTTCGTCATAATTTACCGTAATAAATATTGTGCCACAGCCTATTTTAACTTTTTCTGTCATCCCAATGGTAGTTTCAACTCGTTCTCGTGGAGTATAGAAATTACCATTACTCTGTCTAACGTTTTCTCTAAAGGTATCATTATTATTGTTCATGCTGTTACCCCCTATATTACCATTTGTACTAACATCCTGAATATTACCATTACATCCCAACTGCTCTACCACACTTGGAAATACCGGTTACCCGCCCCCCCCCGTATATCCATACGCCCCAGTTTGTCCAGACTTTGCCCAGCGCGGGTAGAATGTGGCTAGCTGCCAGGATGTACTGAGAATGCACATTAGCACTAGACCGCTGCACTAATTTAATATATTTCAGGAACGATCTCTATTTAATTACGCGCCGTAACTATCCATAGATCAAATCATGCACACAAGTAGACACGATATTCTTATCATTAATTACCAATATAATACTTAACTCAACTTTCGCATAGCGAAAGTTACCTCTACCCCAGTATGTATCTAGGTTAGGACAAAATATTTTTGTTTATTGACAGAAAAACACCTTTCCAATTGGTAAAATGGAAGTGACCAAACAACCATTAAATCCAAACCAGAAAGGTGCGTATCTAAATGTTACAACACAACTCTCTGTCTGAACAGGGTCAAAATCAACTTTCTGCAATTTTTTCTTCTCTCAAATTAAGTCAACTTCTTCGAACAACAGGAATCCGCAAATCCTATGGGCTCTCAAGCTTCGCTGTCTTCCAAATCATATTTCAGTTAGTTTTCCAGGGCCGTAATTTTTACCGATTACTAGAAGGCACCCGAGCAGAATCTCTTCCGGGTAAAGACGTAGTTTATCGGTTTCTTAATGAATCCCGTTATAACTGGAGACGTTTCTATCAATTACTCAGTCTTAAGATCGTTGGGCAATTTGAAAAACTCACCTCCGAACAGCGTATCCGTGTTTTTATCGTCGATGATTCTGTCATGGGACGAGAAAGGAGTAAGAAGGTTGAACTCTTAGCCCGAATCTTTGACCATGTTTCTGGTCGTTTTATCCGTGGCTATAGCTTACTCACGTTGGGTTGGTCTGATGGCTACAGCTTCGCACCCATAGATTTCACGTTGATGAGTTCGGCTAAGGTTAAAAACCGTCTTTGTGAAATGCGAGAGAACTTGGACAAACGATCCATTGGCTATAAGCGTCGCATGGAAGCGATGAATCCTAAACCTGATGCCGTTGTCCAAATGCTTGAAAGAGCTCTCAATGCGGGATTCTCGGCAGATTACGTTCTAATGGATAGTTGGTTTACTCATGCACCGCTTCTACAAAAACTGATGGATAAGGGACTTCACACCATTGGGATGGTAAAAGAGCTTAAACAACGTTATTGTTTCGAGGGGAATTCATTAAGTCTAGGTGAGCTTTACGCTAAAATCCCTAAAAACCCGAAAGCGGAAATTCTGGGCTCAGTTCGAGTTCAAACCTCAGCAGGTTTATCTCTTAAGATTGTCTTCGTCCAGAATCGGAACAACCGAAGAGATTGGTTGGCGATTCTAACGACAGATCTTGCATTAGATAATGCTGAAATTATAAGGATTTATGGGATGCGTTGGGGTATAGAGACCTTTTTCAAGGTGGCTAAATCACATTTAAAACTGGGTACCGAATTCCAAGGACGGTCATTCGATATGATGATTAGCCACACGACCATAGTCTTTTCCCGTTATCTCATCCTTGAGTGGGAACGTAGACAAAATAACGATGAACGCTCACTGGGAGGATTGTTTTACCTTTTTGCAGATGAAGTAATGGATTTAGACTTAAAAACAGCATTGCGCCAATTGATGGCATTTGTACTTGATCTACTACCGAATAAACCCAAGAATAAAGAATCGCTTAGTCAACTACACAACTGGATAAGTGAATTGCCCAGTTATATCAAGGCTTTATTCGCACAACTACGGTGCGAAAGTTGAGATACTTAATTATAGGAGCAACTAATTCTTTTGCCGTTTTGCCAAATCTTAATACTTGGTCTAGCTTACCAATAATCATAAGGATTTTCTCAACGATACTTACGCCATCTTTGCTTCATTAACTGTTTCATTATTGAGTATAAAGGAACCAACGCTTGCCTCCATCGCCTTTTCTTTTTTATACTCTAAATTCCAAGGATGTTACCCTAAAATCAAGGGATGGGGCTTACCCAAGAGGAATACATCATAGGAGCCACAGCCTTCGACCCATTGAAGCATCCGACGTAGATTCCATGTTTAAGTCTATCCTAGAGGCAATTGGTAATAGTATCATTAATGAATTCAGACGGAAAACCATGCAAAATTTTGGAGTTTAGCGACAACTTATCTTAACAAACACCTGATTCTAGACATGGTTATCCATTTTGCCACCAATGCTTGTCCAGCAGGTGTTAGCCATTGCTTTTCAATATCTGCGTGACATTTTTGCCTTAAGCCTTCTCTCGAATGATGGCAAAAACGGCATTCAAGAGGTTGAAATCCATTATCATGAAGTTCACAGAGGTTATTTGAGAAAAAAATGCAGCCAAAATGAGAATACTCTTGTAAAGCAAAATTTTGCTCACACCCTTTATATGCAGGGGAAAGAACGCCAAAAGTAAGATCAAGCGACATCTCCAGCATCATACGGTCTCCATATCCAGCATCAATCGCTATTGATGCTTCTTCGACAGTCCACCAGCCTGGACGAATGCAGTAAGCTTTACAAATTTCGCAGTTGCATGGTTCAGAAGGGAGGTATTCTTCCATAAGTGAGATATATTGCTTTCTCTTTTTTGGCTTCATTGATTTAACTCCCACACTCATATAGCTTATCAAATTATTGATTTTACTTGCATTTGCTCTAACTGCTTTACAAGATTAACAAAATATTTAATTTTGCGAACTGGGCTTTTAGTAATCAGAGAAATACTAATAGATTCAAGATGGATGGCTTTGGCAAATGTAGCTTCGTTTAAAATGTTGCTGATCTCGTCCAGAATTGAATATATCTACATCTTTAAAATAACTTTACATTTTCAATTCTATTTTAAATCAAAAAGTAATTCAATGGATTCGACGGGATTTGCCAATTTCCTTATTCTTATTCTATTCTAATGTCATATCGATAAATCGCAATAAGATTTATCGACACTGGTGCTATTGTTCATTTAACCTCATGAATCTCTAGGAATTATTGGCCCAACTATAACCTTGTCAATCCTATTTTGCATTAGGATTTGGATAAGTGAGTTCTGGTTCGATTCCCTAAATTGGAATCTCAAACTTGTTGCCCTTTTCATCTTGATAAATTACCTTTGCAAAAATTTGCTCGTTTGCTTCGGCTTTTGCACCCGCGGCAATTTTGATGATTCCAGGTTCATAAGGTTTACCCTCTCTTTTTGCCAACGCTGGCAGAGACCTTTGCAGCATAATTTATGTCTGATCGAGAGGCTGTGGCGAGTTTATCTCATAAAGTTTTCCACTAGCTCCAACTACCCCTAAAATCTTACCTTGGGGGATAAAACCTTTTTCCTTTCCATTTGCGTTTTCTAGGGAGAAGTAAACCTCAAAGCCTTTACCTGGATAATTACCATTACCTTTATCATACGGAGAAGCAGCAAGTGTTATTTTTGTAACGTTAAGCCTCCTCCATCGTCATGAATCAACTTGTTTGGTTCAATTTTAACGGCTTGGGGGTTATATTTAGGCGCAACATAAGTCTCATACCAGGGGGCGATGTCCTTAGTGACTACTTGCTTGGTTTGAGTAACATATGACCTTGTTTTATCGGCAAACTCAAATTCCCAATATGGTTCTAAATACTCCTTGATGTTATTTATGGCTTGAGGAGGGTTAGAAGGTTCCCGATAGAAAACCAGTCTGGGAGTAGGTACGTTGCCAACTCCTCGTATAATTAATTTAGTTCCTGCCCCACGAGTCTAAAAAACTAATGGGGTATTTAAATGACCAAAGAAAACTGGAAATTCATTTGCTTGGTCAACATCAACAAGATGCGCGCAGAATAACGCATACCCCATGCAGTCGTCGTGCCTGTGGGCAGTGTGGACAAGTCAACCCCAAAGCATACTTCAAATTCGACTTGTCCAAAGCCTGTGGGAAAGCTCTTTTAAGACAGACCCAAAAGGGCTTTTCCATAGGCTGGCACTGTCCACAGGCTCAGGATGAGGAATACCTGAGATTCCTCAGATCGTTCTTTGACAACAAAAAAGTATTTAAGTTTGTTGGGGTTTCAGGCAAAATGGTACCGTGAGGTTCGTTCTGGTAAGGCCTTCGCCTCCTTGAGGCTTTGACCTCTTATTAAGTCTGACTACTAGCCCACAATTTGAACTTTTAACTCGAAGGTTGCACAGCTTAAAGGGAACCCCTACGATAGTAGCAGATCGGGTGGATTCAAGGTCTTTTTAAGACAAGTGCTGATTCGGCGAGGTTGTTGACCTGTTGTGGTGCCTGGTCCCAACGTTAATCTTACATATTCTTTAACTCGGAAAGCGAGGTGATTTTACTTGAGTTTATTTGTCGGTATTGATGTGAGTTCCAGTGATTTTAAAGTGCGAATCTTAGATGAGCGAGGTAATGAACCGGTTAAAAGGCTACGGGTTTTGAATGATCAGCCTGGTTGTGAGCAAGTTGCCCGATATCTCTCTGAAGCCTGCGCTAAAGAGAATGTGGACCGCCTGGTTATTGGTTTAGAGGCCATTTCCGTGTACAGTTGGCCATTACAAATGTTCTTAGCGGAAGACAACAGTTTAGCATCTCTAAAGCCCCAAATTTATTCCTTTAACCCCAAGGTAGTTGCTAATTTCAAGAAGGCTTATGTGGACCTTCCGAAGAACGATTGGATTGATGCTTGGGTCATTGCCGAACGTCTACGCTTCGGCCGGCTCCCGGAGAGCTCTCAGGTCGATTTCCGCTACTTACCGTTACAGCGCCTCACTCGCTTTCGTTCTCATCTGATTGAGATGATCTCCAGAGAGAAGAATTATTTTCTCACTAACTTGTTCTTGAAATTTAGCACTCTTGCCCAAGGTGCTGTTTTTAGCAACACTTTCGGCGCTACTTCTGAATCCTTGACACTTGACTTTTTTTCTCCAGAAGAGGTTGCGGCTCGACCGCTTGATGAACTGATTGATTTCCTCATGGAGAAAGGAAAACGTCATTTCGAGGATCCGGAAGCGAAAGCCAGAGAGTTAAAGGAAGCTGCCCGTAAGGCCCATCGACTACGTGGAAGCCTCTTGCAACCAATTAACCTTATCCTGGCCACGAGCATCGAAACAATCCATGCTTTAGAGAAGCAGGTAAAGAAAATCGATAAAGCGATCGAAGCAGAAATTAGGCATTTCCCTAATACTCTCATTTCCATTCCAGGTATTGGCCCTGTGCTTTCAGCTGGCATTATTGCTGAAATTGGAGACATACGTCGTTTTCCAAATGAAGGAGCCTTAGCAAAGTTCATTGGGTTAACCTGGCGTTCTCACCAGTCAGGTAATTTTACTGCCGATGACACACCCTTAACCCGGACCGGCAACACCTACCTGCGCAGTTATATCATCCAGGCTGCTAACTTAGTACGCCAAAAGGAACCAGAGTACAAAGCCTTCTACCAACGTAAATTTTCGGAAAGTAAGACTCACCATCATCGCCGTGCTCTTGTGCTTACAGCACGCAAACTCGTCCGTATGGTTGATGCTCTGCTACGCAGCAACCAAATCTATACGCCACATGGCAATAGGGGGATTGCAAACTAAGCATGAACTACGATAACTGAAATCCCATTTTTGTAACTTGTTTCCATTTAATTTTGGGAATGAGAAGGTTTTTTGTTGCCTTTTTTGCCTACAGATAATTAACTTACTGAAAATTTGACTCACTTAGGGTCTTGACATATTACCGAAGGACTTTTACTTTCTTCATTATAGCCACCGCCTCATTCGCATCCACTTCTAACAACTTGTCACGAGGTGAGAATGCTCCTTCCTTGACTATAGCAGCTTTGTCGTCGGACAGAAAACTCATTATAGTTATTTTTACAAACTTTTGATCTTGAACAAATGGCACAATGTAATAATCGCCTATGACTCCATCATAGGACTTAACGAATATTGGTTTAACTGGCACAGCATCATCAATTTCTTTATTTCTATTAATATTAGGAAATTCGTCAATAGTTCCTACCTGTCTTCCAACAACAATACTGGCAAGATCATTCTCATTGGAGTACGCATACTACCCTTCTCTGTTTTTTCTGGCATATTGAACTAATTCATTGTTCAGTGGAACGGGTAACATGGAGTTAACATCAATAATTGGGTTAGGAATAACTGCATCTATTTTTTGAACAAAGCTTTATGCATCCACCTTCGCACTGGTGAAAACCGCAGAAGCTATCACCCCTATTACTAGTACGCCTAACAAAGACCATTTAACGGAAGACTTTCTAAACTTTTTAATCATGGTTATTCTCCTCTTGATTTGAGATTTGGAGCCAGTCAAGCTTGCCAATTGCGGAGCGTTAGTATGTCTCGACTAGTTTGATGAGCGTATAGGCATAGTCGTTGGATTGTTCTGCATCAATTCGTTCCATGGCTAAAGCATCACAGGATATCTCCTGGTCTTCTCGCATTCGGTAAAAGGCGTACCAAATTAGCGGGTTGAACCAGTGAATGATCTTTACCTCCTTTTCCTCTCTGGGGTCGACCTGAGCAGTTAAGGCTACTCCAGTTCAGAAGGCGGCATCACCACTTCAACTGGGGGTCCCATCGATGACATTTCAGCTACGAAATATACTTTTACGGCAATTCAGGCATTTATCCGAAGCCTACAGAAATCATCCCACAGAGAAGCAACCCCCAAAGTAGTACCCATCAACTCAGACAAGGAGTAATCTGCACACAAATGTCTGGGTTAGTCGGAACAACATAATCCTTTGATAGGGCCTTTCTTTTGTAGCCACGCTGATATCTGGTGACTAGAACCCTAAAATGCTCGTCTTTCTTTTATTCCGCCATTGCAGTTACTGAATTCTTTGTTTCATTAGTCTGATTCCTAACATAGTAAAAACTACAACTGCCTCTCAATCAAACTTATTCCTTAGGCCCTTTACAGTATACCGCTCCACCATCGGCAGATAGGTATGTCCGTTAATATTGTTCTCAAACAGGTCATGGGAGGATTCTGCTATCAGAATCTCCTTGTTTAACGATTCCCTGCAAAATTCCTGCAAAGGCTTCGGCACACACAAACCCAATTTATGAATGTCCATATCCTTACAAGCATTTAGTACTTGCAGATAGTCTTTTGCCTCATGGGGCAGGATGCTTCCGCAGAGCAGCCGGATGTCCGCTTCCCTGAATATTGTGGTTGGTTCTTTGAACTCCCCGCAGTCGTAGATGATAAAGTTGTAGTCTTTATCTAGCTCATTGGTAAAATAGCAGTCAACACCGCCGACGGGATAGGCTTCTCCGTCTTTTTCCGCATCATAGATATTGACGATCCAGTTCAAATGCTGTTTGGTATTAGCCTCCACATAGCAGGCGGAAGCCCCCCGAGCAATGAGCCAGGCCGCCAGGTTAAAGGCGGTGACGGTAACGCCGCTGCGCCGCTGTGTGCCGGCAATGGCAATCTTCACATTCCGGGCGTCCCACCTGTATTTGACAATCTCTTTTGGTATCAAGGCTTCTGGAGGAAGGGCGGTATCCTCCATAAAGCTTTCCGGTGGCCGCTTATACCTTTGCATACCATCCTCCGAAAGACACTCGGCAAACTCATCCCGGATACCGTCCATGCTGTCGGCGGTCACAATATCCGTTACGCCGATATCCACCAGCCTGCCGATATAGGCGTCTGCATTTGCCATATCTGAAAGGATGGGGATGATTCTCATATTAAGCATCATCTGCATGGATTGGAGGGCAACGATGAATCATCAAGCTGTTCCTCTATACAAGAAATATCCACAAGGAAATACTCACAGCCTATATAATTCCTGATGTCCTTTGCGGCAAAAAGCTTCAAGGGGAACCTGCCGATGAGCTTCTTTATTACAAGCTCCTGCCCTTCCATAAAGTCGGTCAGTCCGCCTTTCCCATTACTTGAAAGATACAGCAGCAACGCTCACACCTCCGTCATAGGGCTTGTTATCCTGCTTTTTGAGATTGGTGGTAAAAGCAGGATAATCCCAATCACCACAACCAGCACATAGATAAACAGTTTAATCAATTTTTTGCGGTTATTCATGTTCTACCTCCGCTATATAATGCTCCCTCAAAAGAAGAAAGGGCTTTTTATTGTGATATAATCCAGAATGGGCCGCCCGCTCCGGCGCTTTTATGAGCCTCGTCCAGTATGATGGATAAATTCCACTCCTGTTCGCTGCGCTTCTTGCTGGCTGGATCCGCCACCAGGATTTTTCCCTCAGTGGTTACGCCGCGCAGTACGATAAAATGCCCGCTGGACGTGAAATGCCCCTTGCTTATCAGGGCAACCACCAGCTTACCGGAGGACAGTGCATCAACGATTTTTTGCGGTTCTTTTGCCGAGCAGCCTTCCGCCTGCAAGCCAAAGGCTTTCGCTGCGCCCGGAATAAGGGAATGATAGGAACCGCTCCATCCTCTATGATAGTTAACGCAAAAGCTGATTTGACAATTAGTATAGGTGAATGCGATCATAAACGAAATGTCTATTTGTGACTATTCTGCTCATTCGCATTAATAATTTCTTTTGAATTCGCTCCAAACGGGATGCGAAAGGATGCTTTTTCATACAATAACCTAATCTTCAAACCTTTTGCATATTCTGTACCGGCAACCGGACATGGATTATGGAGTGATAATGCTTCACTCTGCCGGAAACGAATCTTGCGAATATTTTCTGGAGCATTTACCTCTAGATCGATTTTGTTTGTAAAATAGCTTGTTAATGTCGTAGATACCTACCACTGGTAACATATGCCGATAAATCTGGGGTCCAGCCTACTGGTAGCGACAGTATCAGTCGCTGTCGGGGGTTTGAAACCTCAACCACCGACCATCATCGAGCCAAAGTTCAAATCTTTGAGGATGCCTCGAAAGCAGGCCAGACTCTGGCTTAGGCTTTCCTTCCGATGAGCCCCAAAGAGCAGTAATGTGAGAATTTAAGTCGCTACATCTCTTTTCATAAAAACATACCAAGAGATGAGATTGAAGACTATAAAATAGACCGCCAGAAAAGTACCCGTAAACATCAAAAACAAGGAAATCCCTGCCGCTAAAGTATTTTAGTTTCATTCCAGAGTTCATTTTGCATAGTAATATCTCCGCCAGGATATGCAGGAATAACAG
>NZ_JAMHFY010000042.1 GCF_023897015.1 Desulfosporosinus nitroreducens
GATCCAGCAGATGCCCTTTTAAAGTGGATTATTAAACTTACTTATTAATCCCAACTTCAACCGTAACCTTCTTGCCCCTTCCCCTACCGTATAATCCTGGTGATATAGTAGTACACAGGTCTCCACGTGCCCTAGAGAGATACTTCCATTTTACCATTTTTCGCATCGGTGCATTTTCATTTTTTCCGTTATTACGAGCTTTTTGAACAGGCTCTAAAAGTCAAAGTTAAACATAGTAGAACCTCCTCGTAAATTTATATTGATATTATAAGACCTGGAGTTAACTCCCAAGTCAAGTATTTTAAGACTTTTAATTTTTTAACTCTGTCATTCCAATTTCACGCAGCCACTGGGATACCTTATTTTGTGCCTTTTTCACGTCTTTGCCCCGGACTGCAAGACCATCCAAAAGGGTTGACTGCGGGCAAAGTTTTGCAATATCTGTAACGCTTCGCCCCAGAAGGCTTCCCTCGTGCGTGCAAAACGGTACAATAGTTTTTCCGGAAAAATCGTATCCCCAAAAATGTAAAACAGCCGAATTGAAAAACTGTCATGGGATCCATACAACGAAGCCAGCACAATGAAAGAGACAGTAGAGAGTTACAACGTCGCAATGGTTGTTATCCTGAAGCGATTCTAGCAGACCGAATCTACCGGAACCGAGACAACTTGTCATACTGCAAAGAGCATGGCATCCGGCTCGCGAGCCAAAACTGGGGAGACCAAAGCCCTCATGAAGAAAGCTGAAAAAGAATCGAGCGACAGGACGCTAGAAAACGCAATGCCGTGGAAGGTAAATTTGGTGAAGGCAAACGAAAATATGGGCTTGCTCGCATCTTTGCCAAATTTAAAGAAACTACAGAGTGTGTGATTGCCATGAAATTTTTAGTGATGAACTTAGAGTACAAGCTCAGAGTTCTTTTTGCCCAAATTTTGTTTTGGATAGTCGGGCAAGAAATGGTTCGATTTTGGTCAGTTGAGAGAAAAAGCAGGGTTTGGCTAGCAAGCCCTAATTATTATGCGTACTCATCCAGAACTTCATCTGTATATTCCTTTAAGTGTTTGATCAAATTTATTTTCCCTCTTATTTGGGTAATTTAAAAAGGGTCTTTGCAGTGTACAATCATACTATTTTTTGAAATCAAATGTACTTTTTTTATTCTCTCTCATCCTGAAATCAATGAAGAAACTCTTTTTATTAATCTGAAAGTAAACATTTTCTTTCATTATATATTCTAAAGTTTGGCCAGGCATTTTGCCATAAGAATGGCCCGGATAGATTCGTATATCAGAAGGTACAATAAATTTGATTCTTTGAATACTTTCAAACATTTGTTCTGCGGACCCACCTTTAAAATTACAAACACCACAACCTTCGGAAAATATCGTATCACCTGAAAACAAACTGTCCTGCAATAGATAGCACATCCCACCAGCTGTATGCCCAGGAGTCAATAAACACAATACTTTCGTTTCACCGATATCGATCCTATCCATATCATTAAGCGCATATAAGTTTCTGCATCTAAACCCATAATAGTTAATCTCTAATTCTGACATATAAACACGAGGGTTAAATTGCTTAATTAATGGATTCACCAAATTCACATGGTCAATATGTGAATGTGTCAATACAATAGATGTCAAATATGCACCAAGTTGATAAATTTTATCAGTTATTTTTTTAAAATCCCATGCAGGGTCAACTATTAATGAAGCTTTAGTTGTTTTATTAACAATAATATAAGAATAGTTTGAAAAGTTGTAATAAATTGTATTTATTAGATACACTTCATAATTAACATCAATATCCATACTGCGTCCTGCCTCTCCCATTTTGATAAAAAGTTACTTTAGGGATAACTGAACAGACCCCATATTTCGAATTCTAAGCTAAATTCAATTATAATATAGTACAATTTAAAAACGCCGCTTCAAAAAATAGGTACGAAAGATCCCGGATACGTTTCCCCAAGTTCATAATTAGGGCTTGCTAAATCAAGAAAAGCCAGATTCCACAAGGGTTTGAGAAAGTTAGTTGACCAGCAGACAGCGTTGTACAAAACAAAAATTCACAGGATACCGATCGTATCGTGAACCTTTATCAGCCCACCTGAGCTCGAAGGTCGATTGTTTTGATCATGTTTATCCTAGTTTCCCGCACTCTTTTTCCCCTCGCACAAAGCTTCATTGAGCTCAGCAATCACCTTTGAGTTGAGGCGTTTACGAAAATGGACCATGCTGGATAAATCAAACGGAGAGGTGGTTTAGAGTTCCTCCAATCCGATGAGTATTACAAATAGGGATTCCCATGATTTGTTGTACGGTTTCTTAGTTAGAAAGCCACACTTTTTCTTAATGATGAGGGCTCCCAAGGTGATACGGACCGGTTTGGCAACATTTCCTGTATGCTTCGGAAAAGGTGCAGCATATCGATCTTCAACAACAACATCCCATGGGATCCGATCGGCCATTTTGCGGCGGTTATTTGCATCTAATTTGCCGCCCGCAAAAAATTTGAAGTCTTCAGGTAAGCTGATTTGACCTGTAGATTTTCGGTACATTTTCATCCCCTATCTGCAAGGTTCTTCGACCATTTTCATTGTTTCTCTTGCATTATTATTAACTATAAAAATGGCCTTAATCCCCAGTCTCATGCAGATTTGACGGTTATTCAGTAATCCCTAATTAGAACTATGCAGTTGTTGATGATTACAAAATATATATTTCTTAAACACCTAAGAAACTGTATATTTTGTATGAAAACACTTTATTGAACTGTACCTTTCAATCCTAAAATTTCGATTAACGAATTTCTTCGGTTTTGTATAAAATATTCTACTAAAGCATCAATGGTATGATATTCGAAAAACAAGGTACTGCTTACATCATCAAACACTTCATGTAAAGCATTGGTCAGGTGGATAATCAATAGAGAGTCCAATCCATATTTGCCCAATTCCATGGATGAGTCAACCTTATGACTCGGGATTTTAAGTGTTTCTCCAACCAGTTTTTTGAAATAATCCATAGTTCTTTCCCGCAGTACATCTTCAACTATTCCTTCTGTCTGGGCCACCGAAGGTTCCTTCTTGGAAGTTTGTTCTTTCATAACCTTCATCTCATTTTTTTTCTCCGACAGAACCACATTAGGTTTTAGCTGTTGCTTTTGTCTAACAATCCCGTCACTCTCAGCAACAATAATCTGTTGACCTAAGTCATGTGCTTCTTGTGCTGGGAAAGATGCCGACCGAAATCCTTCACCTTCCAACACCTCTTTCCATGTCTCAGGATACAATCCAGGACAACCTGGTATACGCAGTGATGTGTCTTCATACAACCACCACCCATCCAAGAGGCCAAAGCTCAGGTGGGTAAATAGGGAATTTCTACTAATCTCATTTAATAAAATCAAACCATTTCTTTGCAAGACTGATTTTATGTTTCTTATAGAATGTTTGATATTTTTGGTTGCATGCAATACATTAGCTACAATTATAATATCATATCCCCCTACGTCGATGCCCTGTCCGACAACTGGCTCTTCCGCGTTAAAAATTCGGTAAGTAAGGTAAGGATTCTCTGGTCCATACTCCTTTTCAGCATACATTAAGAAAACTTTAGAGACATCTGTATAGCAGTATTCATATATGTTGTCTTGGTACGGCATTAGTTTTTTAAAGACCATAGTACTGGTCCCTCCAGTACCTGCACCAATTTCAATAATTCGAATTTGCGCAGATACATCTTGTTCAAGCCGTTCTTGAATATAAGCAACCACAATGTTGGCAAGCACGTCATTAAAGTAATCCGCAACAATGTTATTTTTGTAAATCCCTTCAACTAATTTCATGGAAGAATCGGGGAACATTATATTAGTGGCAAGTACTTTTCCTGTTAGAATTTCCGGCAAAGCCCGCAACATTGTCTCAGTCAAAACTACCCATGCTTTCAGGTTTAATTTTTCCAGCCATAAGGCCTTTTTCTGTTCCCATTCTTTCCATACAGATGCTATATCAAACGAGTCTAAATCCATAACAAAGCATGTCACTCCGTCATAACTGAGATAGTTATTCCGTACCAAAACCGCTATACTTTCTTCAAGCCATCTGTCATACGTATCGCACAATCCGATTTTTGTCTTAAGGTCAGCTATGACCGTTTTTTTCTCGCTAAACGATCCTATATTTCGCAATTGACACCATAGTAACTTACATTGAAGCTCATTTATTTCTTCCATTTGTTGATTTTCTTCTAATTTCATACGTAGGTCCTGTAAATCTCGTTCTGGTATATATTTTTGCATATTTTGAATACTTGACGAAAATTTTTCTTGATAAACCGTAATCAATTCGTCTTGTTTCATTCCTTCAACAATTAATGGTTTTGTAGTTTTCATCATAGCAACTTGATTAACTGGTCCATTAAGTAACAACTCTAAAGCCTGCATTCCATCTTTAGGTTCAATAAGTCCTAGACCTATTTGAGATAGTTGTTTAAAATCTTCAAAGGCAGCAACTTTATCGCTGGCCCAATATCCCCAATTCATCACTTTCACAGCACATGGCCATTTCTGGCGGAGGTAGTACGCAAAAGCATCTTTAAAAGCACACCCAGAAGCGTAGTGGCTCTGTTTTGGATTTTTTATAAATGATATCATGGATGAGAAAAACATTACAAAATCCAGAGGTTCCTTTTGAAAAACCTGCTCTATACGTACACTTACTTCTACCTTAGCCGAGAGTCCAGCTTTAAATTGTATTTCCTCCATATTTGCTAGGCTTTCACCTGAGAATACCATTGCCGAATGGATCACTCCATGAATTTGTGAATACTGCTTTTTAATCTCTTCATAGGCTTGGCGTAAAGCCACCAAATCAGTTGCATCCGCTGTAATATAGTGAGGTACTGGCCCCATATCTGCAAGTCTATCCAACTTGTTCTGGATATTTTCATCTTTTTGTCTCCGGCCAATCCATATAATTTGTGCATTATATGTGCGAATCATGTATTCACTCCAGTCTTCCCCTATACCACCGGCACCTCCAATCACTACATACACGCCTCCGATTCTGTATAACATGTGGATTATTGGAGGACATTGAAACGGAATCAATTGTTGTTGATACCACTGTTGATTCCGATAAACCCAAGGATGCCCACGACGATCTGAAGGCAGAGCAACAATATCAGCAATCGGCCAATTACAACCAGCTTCCATATCTATGAGCCGAATCTTCCAGTTTGGATATTCTTTAGCTAACGAACCGATTAATCCGTGGATGCTCGCATGGGTTGGATTAACCAAATCTTCTTTATAAATAGGCTGAGTTTGTATAGTAATTACGGTCAAACCCAATTCAATTGAGCTATATCCCAAACTTAACAGAGCTTTAATCATTCTAAAAACCTTAAGAACCCCCTGTTCTTGGTCTTCGATGAATGACTCCTCTGTCAAGGATGACAAAGGATTATAAGGAGCAACCCAAAAAATATGATCAACACCGTAAACCTCTAATTTTTTCCTAATATCGTCTATGCTATCCTTTGGCTGAACTTCTAAGACACATGCTTCAGTATAGAATTGTTGAAGTAAAATTCTGTTTTCTTGACCCCCTCCAACAATCAAAATCCGATCTGTAGGAGACGGAAAGTTTGAATTTTTTTCCATTTGTACTGTTTCCCATACGGGTAATAGCATAACAGTTCCAGCAGTGTGTTCAATAGCATTCTTGGATGGAACTTCTTTTAATATATTATTAATTTGAATCTCAGTTTCCGGTACCCCCCACGCTAGTCCCTTTATCTGCACACATATTCTACCTTTTTCATCACACAGATCGACATCCATTTTTTTTATTTGATCGCGAGCATTGTTTCTATCACTTATGTTAATAACTGCCCACATGCTGTTAGTACAATGACTGAATATTCTTAGTTCCTGTATTGTAAAGGGTAGAGCCGGTTTTATAGCGGCAATGTTTGCAGACATTATGGATTCGTCTGAGTCCACCATTACATATGCCGCTGCCTGCAAGACTGAAGCCATTAAACTAGGATGCAAGACAAATTGATCCTTTGTAGTATAGACGGACGAAGGCAAAGACAACTTCACCATCACTTGTCCTGAACCCATATATAACTTCTCAATCCCCTGATATGCAGTACCATAGTCGATCCCAACCTCATAAAAGTTCTCGTAACATTGAGTAGACGAAAGAGTCTTTTGATTATATTGAATCCGTAAGGATTCAATATCTAAATTTAGATCCTCTGTAACCGGACTCAAAACTATTTTTCCTTGACAATGAACTACAGAATTCCCGTTCAGTTCTATAGCTCCACTATATACTTTAAAGGCAATCTCACCATTATCTTCAGGATTGAGTATGATATGTACCTGTACTTCATGATTCTCAATAGAAATAGGATAAGTGCAAACAATATTCTTAAATTGTATCTCAAATTGGCCTTTATCCAAAACATCTGCTGCCTGAACCACTGCCGCCCGTGCCATTTCTAGATAGGCTACTCCTGGCAAAACTCGTTGACCATTTATCACATGATCGATCAGAAAAAATTCTTGGCCCGTAAAAGTGGCAGTAAAACGCTGTAATGAAAAGTTAGATGTGTTTTGGTGTAGCAAAGGATGAATGACAGCTACTACAGATGAACTTATTGAAACGTCAGCGGATTGAGTATTTATCTCAGGTATCCAATAACGTTCCCTAGCAAACGGATATGTAGGTAAACTGATTCGTTGAGGTTTAATATCCCCATATAACAAATTCCAATCTATTTCCAAGCCTTTTACCCAAAATTCTGCAATTTTTTGAATGCTGCCTTTTGCAACCCATTTATGGACTAACTCCAGAGAGTCTGAACCTAAAAGGTCTATGATCTCCTTGCCGTTCTTTGTACATCCTTGCCAACAATTATCAACGTCTTCCCTGCCTTCCCTGAAAACTTCCAATTTCTCAATGAGTTCTGAGATATCCATTACCAGAAAAGCTACTCGCTCCTCCATTGCTTCCCGCCCATTTTGCAAAGTATAGGCAAGCTCTAACAAATTAATCTTTTCATTATTAGATGGAATTGCTTTCAGTTCTTCTGTTTCTTCTTGTACCCCTATTTCAGAATGGGCAGTTAAACCATTTTGAGTTTCTAATGTTTCCCCGTACTTATTGATAATGTAGGCTGCTACTGAAGCAATGGAACTCTTTTGGTCCAAATCATTGATAGGAACCATAAGTTCGGTTTGAATCATATCCCGCACCTGCACTATATGAACGGGCTCTACACCGTATTCATTCCACTCAGTATCTGCTTCAATTACATCTTCTTTAACAGAAATAACATCTGCCAGGATCTTGCAGATCTTCGCCTTCAACACTTCCTGAACTCCTGCTTTCCTCTCTTCTTTGCGTTGGTTAAGGTACTTATCTACAGTCCCCTTCTGCAGAAACACAAGTAGTTTTTGGGCATAGGCTTGCAACCGTTCCTTATTCATAGCAGAAAGGGGAATAATTACAGGTCCGGCTTCTTGGGTATATTTGGCCGAAGTTTGTATTTTCATTATTTCCGGGATATATTCCTCTAGTATAACATGAGCATTCGATCCGGTAGCTCCAAAAGAACTTAATCCCGCCCGCCGGGGATAAACCACCTGTTGTCCATTCTCCACAATAACCGGCTGTTTCCACTCCTCTGTTTTATGTTGTACATAAAATGGAGACTGCTTAAAATCAATATATGAGTTTAATTCCTCCGAATGCAGGGACGGCACAAGTCTTTTGTTATAAAGTTGAAGAACGGCCTTATGCAAGCCGCTGATGCCTGCAGCAGATTCCGCATGACCAATATTTGACTTCACCGACCCAATAGAGCAAAACTGTAAATCCTGTGTATATTGGCAATAAGCTTTTACCAACCCTTGAATCTCAATGGGATCCCCTAGAGATGTCCCTGTACCGTGGGTTTCGATATAGCTGATTGTCCGTGGATGTATTCCTGTTTTTTCGAGACATTCTACAATCATGTCCGCCTGAGCTACAGGACTTGGAACTGTAATCCCACTCACGGTTCCTACATGATTGATGACACTGCCTTTAATAATCGCGTAAATGTGATCCCCGTCTTGAACAGCCTTGTGTAATGGCTTTAACAGGACAGCACCTACGCCTTCACTTGAAACATAGCCATCGCCCCCCTTACCAAAGGAATGACAATACCCATCACTGGAATGCATATCCATCATTCCATAAGTCAGATATTTATTGAGATGCAAGGATAAATTCACCCCCCCAACCAGAGATACCTCGCATTCCCCACGCTTGATACTCTCTAAAGCCAAATGTAGGGCCGTAAGTGAAGAAGAACACGCCGTATCAACTGCTATGCTAGGGCCGTGAAAACAGCAGAAATAGGAAACCCGGTTGGCAATGGATGTCGAACTCAGTGATACAGGGAGTGCCTGTCCACGGGATATGGCTTCAGCTCCGATCAGAGCATAATCTTTATGCATCACTCCGACAAATACTCCCACATGTCGCCGTTTATTCGGGCCCCGTGGAGCAACCAGTGTCTTTGGCGTATATCCCGCATCTTCTATCGCTTCCCAGCAGGTCTCCAAAAATAAACGTTCCTGTGGGTCCATCATCTCTGCTTCCCTAGGCGATATCCGGAAAAATTGGGGATCAAAGCAAGCCTCATTATCAAGGAAGCCCCCCCATTTCGACATGTTTTTCCCTGAAGGCGATTTTAATCCTTCCAGCCGCCGCCAATCCCAACGGGATTTTGGGATTTCACTGATACAGTCTTTCCCTTCCTGTAAATTGGTCCAGAATTCTTGGAGATTACTCGCCTGCGGGTATCTTCCTGCCATACCAATTATGGCAATATCCCCTTCCCTTTCAGATGCCACACTAGCATGTTCTCCTCCTGAAAATGCCCTTCGTGGCACACAGATTTCTTCTTCCTTAAAAGTAGATAATTGCCTTGTAGCACAAACTTTCATAAACCGTTCGGGATAGGTTTTTGATAAATAATCAGCCAATTCCGCGATAGTGGTATACTCAAACAACAATATCGGTGTAAGCCGGATAGAAAGTTTTGCTTCAATTACACTCACTACTTCTAACAACATACGGGAATCGAGACCCATTTCATAATATCCAATCCCTGAATTAATCTCATTAGCAGGTTGATGTAGTTTTGAAGCAATCACTTGTATCAGAAATTGTTGCACAGAATTTGACAAGGAAGAATCATATTCATATTCTGGAACAGGTTGTACACTCTTCTCTAGTTGTATGATTTTCTTTCTGTCAGGATTGATCAATTCGGCCCCTCGAACTAATTTACTAGCGAAATTTTTCAATTCTCCTACTTTCTGACCATATTCATTGAAAAACTGCATCGTCAAATATAACAGTTCTTTTTCCTGTTGTATAGATGATGCTTGTATCCTGGTCACACATTGTTTTTGTAAAAGAGCCGAAGCACGAAAGGATTCATAAAATAAAGGCAGAAATAATTGTTGTTCCTCATCGGCCAATGGTGAAAGCAGCACACTTGCACCTATGCCGCTACCATCAATGAGAGTAGGGTGAAACATTAGCCCTGCTGCACTTGGCAGAGCATCTTGACCAATAGAAATATCCATGATAATGGCCGCACCTGTATCATAAACCTTTCCTTCCGCTTTCATAAATCCAGTATGAACCAATTCTCGGTGCTGGCATTGTTCATAGACTTGGTCTAAGTATACAATTCTTTTTGCAGATTGTTTTATGAGGTTAAGATCTAACGTTTCTTCAAATATCACAGGCTCCCCTCGATACATTTCAGCAGTAGCATAACATTTCTTATCCAAAGATGGATTTCCTTGGTGCTGTTCTTGTCCCTCCACAGTAATCTGCCACTGTCCCTCTTTCGTTTCAGAACACCGTATACTAAGTATGATACTATAGTCTTGCCCCGCAACGAGCGGGTTATATATTATCAAGTTGCGAAGTTCAAGTGTGTTATAATCATAATTATTTTTTCGAAAGACTTGATATATTAGATCTATGTAAGCTAAGCCCGGTAATATTTCTTGTCCATAAACCTTATGATTCCTTATAGTTGGATTATTTAAAGACATGTTAAATTGGCCTTTTATCATAAATATGTCCATTCCTTTCGCTTCGCTCAAGGCACAAACGTTATGAAACGTATTGGCTTTGAGCGTTATTTTTTTTTATCCTACAAAAAAATAGGGATAGCAGTTAACTACAGATCACGGGGAGGTGAGTGGGCTACTCCAAGCACGGAGTGACCGCATAAATATATATGTAGATTGTCTTTCCAAGCACAAATAAGTGCGATTTTGCACGCAGACTTATCTTTGTATAAACATTACTCGTTTATCGCTAGGCAATTAGTCAATGCTGCCTATCCCTTCAAATCTAAGAAGGGATATTCTCCTATGGCTTTGAAAATTGTCCATCAAATTTGTTGTGGCATTGACGTCCACAAAACCTTTGTGATTACCTGTATTGCTTTGACAAACGACAAGGGAGTTACTAATTATAAACGCCATCGCTTTTCTATCTATACAAAAGGCCAAATGGCTTTGTGTTTAGCTTATAAATTAATTCATTTCAGCGTATCCATCGTAATGACAGGACATCTGGAGTTATTTTAAAAATTGGCGTTTCATGTGTATGCAACCTTTGCAAGCATTACTATTTTGCAAATCCACGTGTACGTGTCATAGAATACAAGCACCTAGACTCTTTAAAGTCATTACTTGTAATGTATCTTGCAGCCTTCATTTCTTTTTCAAATGGGTTAAGAACTCAAAGATACATCACTCCATGCAGATATATATCCAGCTTTAACACTCATTTTCGAGTGTTAAAGCCTTCCTACCTACTGCACCTTTTTCAATTTTCAATGATCAGTTATTCTTCCATTTATATACTGTAGTTGCTTTCACTTCTCTGGTGTTTATATACAAATTCCATCAGATTACTGTACACCTGCATAATTCTAAATTCCAGTCTTTCCTCTTAACAGTGTCTTTGTGATTATCCCGACCCATTTTATCTTTGTTTATACCCAAAATTGTTCGAAGTACTGGTCCATTATAAATACTGATAGTTTCCTGAATACTCTGTTTCGTAACTGAGCGTGACATAATTATCTAGATACTACAGGAATACCTTACTTGAAGGTCTCCCAAAACATCTCCCCTGTTACAACTTTATTGTCTAAAGGATCATATATATGAATCCCGCTAGAAGGTATTTTAGAGCCAGATCGTTTCAAATTAGGAGGGGGTATAGGGCTCCTTATTGCATCATGTGAAGCTTGGTTCACCCAATCTTCAATAATCAGATGGGCATTGGTACCTCCATCCGCAAAACAGTTTATCGCTGCAATCCGTGGTGCATGTTCCCAATCAGTGAGTTCTCTACTAAAATAAAAGGGGGACGACTCCATATTGTAATGCGTCATAGGCTGATTCCCGGATAAAAACGGAACTAACTTCCTATGCTGCATCATCAGTACTACCTTAATAAAACTTGCAATTCCTTCGGCACATAATGGATGCCCAATATTAGGCTTAATCGACCCTAATCCACACGGAGCAGTACTAGACGAACGGTATATGGATTGAATTGCTTTAAGTTCAAGCAAATCAGTAACCTCAGAACCCGAACCATTCGTTTCTATATAGCTAATTTCATGTGGATCCCTTCCGCTTCTTCCCAGAGCAGTTAGCATAAGTTCTTTATGAGCTTGGATATTAGGAGTTGCCGGACCTGCTGTTCGTCCGTCATTATTAACGGCTATTGAATTAATCACTGCATAAATATGATCTCCGTCTGCAAGAGCCTGCTCAACCGTCTTTAGTAGAACCATACCTACACCTTCTCCCAAAACCATCCCGTTAGCACGTTTATCAAAAATATGAAAAAATGGTTCATTATTTAAAATCCCCCGTTGCTCAAATATTCGATGAATTCTATCTGTGGTTAACTGGCTCACTCCCCCAACCATCGCGGAATCAATTTCTCCAGTACACAATGTCTGTATCGCCATGTGCATACAAACTAATGCAGATGAACAAGCTGTATCCACAACCATACTCGGCCCTCGAAGATCAAAATATTGGGAAACATTAGCCGCTAAATAGTTTTGCCCCACTGTCATAATCGGATTCCGTGCTTGACAAAGAACCGACTCATCCGGCAGATGTTGACTTCGACCGCCAAGATAGACGCCCACAGACTTCCCTTTGATTTCCTGTTGGTGATACCCCGCATTGCACAAAAGCATGAGAGCTTCCTGTAGTACCAGTAAAGCTTGTGGATCCATAGCCTCTATATCTTCTTCATGAATAAGGAAAAAAGACGGGTCAAAGTATGTAATACTATCGAGTAATCCTGCATAAAATTTACTCGAATACCCCCACCGTTCCCGAGGTACAGGTCGAATCGCCGATCGTCCCTCGGATAATAAAGTCCAGTATTCTTCCAGCGTGCTCGCTCCCGGAAAACGGCAAGACATTCCGATTACCGCAATATCCTTTGAATATGGCCTTTTACAATAACGTGCATGATTCTGTAGTCTTAGCACTGATGCCTGTCCCTGTGAAGTGTTTGAAGGTAAGCTAGGTAATGAATCCTGCGTTAGAGAAGAAGAAGAAGACTGTCCTGCCGTCGAAGCCAACAGGGCTTGGAATAAAGTGGCAGTATGTGTACTTACAAGCCATGTCGTTAACGACTCAAAAGTTGAATATTCATAGAATATAGAGGGATCAAAGTCCTCTGAGAGTAGTTGATTTATCTTCCTTGAGATTTGAGCCAACATAATAGAGTCAACTCCATAGTCTTCAAATGGCACATCCGTATCTAGCTTTGAGGTATTCATCCTTAATTCATCTGAGAATAGCTTTTTGAGCCATTCATGTGTTGCAATCATGAGGGTATCTGTTGATTTTACAGACTCCGTAATGACAGCACTTCGAGTTTGTACACTCTTTGTCGAAACCTCTTTAATTGTACGTTGCATAAGTTGACGCTGTTTCCACAAGTTCGGATTGATCACTGCAGGCAAGACTACGGGACCTATCTTCCCCTTAATAATTCGATCCAACAGCTGTAAACCTTCTGCATTTGTAAGGCTTTGAAGACCCGTTTGCTGATATGCGCTGCTTTTAACCTCTCCCATCCCTGTCTCTTTCCAACTTGGCCACTGAATGCTAACAATCGGACAGTTATCTATTTCAGCTTCTGCTACATAATCCATATAAGCATTAGCCATTGCATAATCACTTTGTCCCGAAGCTAAAGTAGGGATAATTGCCGATACAGATGAAAACAACACAAAGAACTGCAAAGGCTCATTTTTAAAACTTTGATAAAGTACATCAAGCCCTACTACCTTCGGTCCTAATATCTGTTGGATACCATCGATTGACTTCCGGATGAAAGCAGGGTTTTCCCGGTCTGCCGTACCCGCACAGTGAATAACCCCCCCGATAGGCCCCATAACCCTTTTAACATCCTGCAAGCAATGTTGCATTGCTTGCTCGTCAGTCAATGGAACAGAAAGCACCTGAACCTGTACACCTTGTACTTCTAGCTCCTGTATAGCTTGTATTTTCAGAGCAACGGAGGTATTTTGATGTTTGTATGAATCCCATTGTTCTCGAGGAGGCAGCGCCTCTTTTCCTGTGAGTACCAACCTCTTGACTCCATAGTTTCTTACAAAATGCTGAGCACATAAGTATCCCAAACCTCGTGTTCCACCCGTTATCCATAGTACCTGATTTTCGGGGAAGATTATGGTTCGATTGTCCAGCTCACCTTCTTTCAGTTCTTCTAGAAAGACACGATAACGTTTTTCATTCCGATAGCAAATTTCTGGTTCCTCACTGTCTGTATTAAGCTCAAATACAATCTGCCGAACAAGGTCTTCATCAGCTATTGACGGATCCGCATCCATATGCCGTGACTTCAGGTGACTATACTCACTTTGCAACATACGGTACAATCCAACCCGGGAGGCCCCGGACAAATTTACGGTGTCATTTTGATATGACTCCAGCCCTTTCGTCACACATAGCATCATTAATCCCTCTTTATGCCCATTCTCAATCAATTGCTGAAGCCATTCAACCCATTCCAGTGACTCGTCTTTTTCTCTTCCGTATCCAACCAAATCTATGATACCATCATAATTTTGCCATTCTTGTTGCGGCAGCTGAAATTGTGTCTTTAAATCGCAAACGTCCATAATAATGCTTTTATGTAAATGACCGGAAAGTGAAGTTGCCAATTCCCTTGTTTCCTGTGTTGATAATATAGCAATGGTTCGACTCAATCTCCTAGTTTCATTCGCCGAACAGAATTCCCAATGTTTTTTAAGAAGGCTTATTTTTCGCTGCTCTGAAAAACCATTAGCTATGATGGCATCTACTAATGGAGTCATTGTTAAACTACCAGTCTTTATGTCAATCTCAGGTACCCAATATCGTTCTCTAGCAAAAGGGTAAGTAGGTAAGCTCATACGTTTAGGTTTAACACCTTTGTATAATTTGTTCCAATCAATATTAACACCTTTTACCCAAAGGTCTGCCAATTTTTCAGTTTTTCCCTTTATAATCCATTTATCAATAGCCTCTTCCATATCTTCATCTGAAGTAATAACAGTTATTAAGCTCTTATCTTTTTTCATAGACCCCATTAAGCATCCGTCAATTTGTTCCTTACCGTCAATAAACAATTCCAGTTTTCGGATGAGCTCTTCTAAACTTTTGACAATGAAAACAGCCCTGCATGCCATCGCTTCGCGTCCTACCTGGAAAGTGTAGGCTAATTCTATCAAGTTAACATCATTTAGATTTTCCATTTTAACTTGAGATTTATTAATAAGCTGATTTTTCAGCACTGTCTTATTTTGTTCGAGTAATTGAAATACCAAGTTATTAAGCGTCTGAGACTGAATGATAGTATTGGGTTGGATATCAACTCCCCATTTATCCTGAATGATTCGATGTAGCACTGTAAGCTGTTCATATGTGATATTCAACTCGGAAAAGTTTTGATTGGCATCAACTATCTTGCCATCAATCAATCCCAAAAGAATGTAAATAATTTCATTCCTAACAGTCTCTTCGAGTTTCTTATTGAAATCAACCTTTCGAGTATCTTTACCCTTCTTTAAAAATTCAAGCATATTGTATGCATATGCCTTAAGGCTCTCTTCGTTTTTAGCTGAAAGTGGAACAATTACAGAACCATTTGTTGTTAATTTTACAACCTCACTTTTCTGCGGTAGGTACTCTTCGATAACGATATGGGCATTACTTCCGTTTGCTCCAAAAGAGCTTAGACCGGCACGCCTTGGGAAGGAGGTTTTCTGCCCATTTATTTCAATTTGCGATTGTTCCCATTTTCTAAGACTATTTGTGATGTAAAATGGTGTATCCTTAATTGGAATATATGGGTTCAATTTCTCAGAGTGCAATGAAGGAAAAAGTTCTTGATGTTTTAATTGCAGCAAAACTTTCGTCAATCCGGCAATACCTGCTGCAGCTTCCAAATGACCTATGTTGGATTTGGATGAGCCTATCGCACAAAACTGTTTATCGTTTGTCCATTTACCAAATGCCCGATTTAGCCCCTGAATCTCAATCGGATCTCCTAAAGATGTGCCCGTTCCGTGAGCTTCAATATAACTTATTGTTCGGGGATCAATTCTTGCTTTTTTTAGAGCATCTGCTATGACCTCAGACTGAGCAACAGGATCTGGTACAGTCGCTCCTGATGTTTTTCCAACATGATTCAATGCTGACCCTTTTATAATCCCATATATATGGTAACCTTCCCTTTCTGCCCTTTCCAGGGTTGTCAATAGTATGGCTCCAACACCTTCACCAGGGACATACCCATCTCCACCTTCTCCAAAACTCCGGCATTTCCCTTCGGATGACAAGAACGAGGATTGCTTGAGAAAGATATATTTATGAGGATGCGTAACAAGATTAACCCCTCCAGCAATAGCATAGTGACACTCACCTTTTCGAATACTTTCAAAAGCTAAATGCATAGCTGTTAGTGATGATGAGCACATCGTATCAACAGCTATGGACGGACCATGAAAATTCAGACAGTAAGATACCATGTTTGGTATGGATGCAGAGGTTATTCCAAAAGCCATTGGTAATCCACGTTGGGTAATTTCTGCAGCAAACAATTCGTAATGGCTCCAAAATATTCCTGCAAATACACCTACACTATTATCACCCGATGATGGATAGTAGTGTTTTGTTCTGTCTTGGTAAAATCCTGCATCCTCACACGCCTCCCAGGCTGTTTCCAAAAATAATCGTGCTTGAGGGTCCATCATTTCCGCCTGACGGGGAGATATATTGAAAAACGTTGGGTCAAACCGGTCAATCTGATCAATAAACCCTCCATACTTATAGAAATGTTCTATGTCAAATGAAAATTGATAGTCATTCCATCGGTCTTTCGGGAAACCGGTGATGCAATCTTTGCCCTCCCTTAAATTTGTATAGAATTGCTCTATGGTTCTAGCCCCAGGATAGCGGCCTGACAGTCCTATTATTGCTATATCATTTAAACCGTCATTTGAATGGGAGGTATTATTTTCGGGTTCCGTAACAGGATTTGCATACAGCAATCCTTTTCTATCTTTCTCTATTTCTTTTTCTTGTGAAGCCAAGTATGTTCCGATATAGTTACGTATCTTATTCTCTTCTCCATATAAAACTACAGTATGGCACCTGTTATGACTTAAGATAGAGTCTAGAAGTTTTAATCCTATCTGGGTTGGTAATGCATCCATACCACTGTTTGTATATATGATTTTTAGAAGCTCGTCATCAACCTGCATCCCACCTTCAGACCATAATGGCCAGTTAATTGTAATTGTTTTCCCATAGCGCTTACCTTTCTTAACTTTTTCCTGACGATATACGGCAAATGTATCCATAAAAGCGTTTGCACTTGCATAATCTGCCTGACCTAAACTTCCTATAATTGCAGAAATAGATGAAAATATTACAAAAAAATCAAGTTTTTCATTTTTTGTAATTTTATCTAAGTTCCAAAGGCCTTGAACTTTAGGGCAAAATACATCATTTACATCTGATAGATTTTTTTGGATAATGGCCTGATCTTTTAATACTCCCGCACAATGGAAAATTCCTACAATAGCTCCAAACCTATCTTTTATTGCATTATATATTTTAATCATGTCATTTTCTTCACTTATATCAGCTTGAAAGTATGATACATCAGAACCTTTTTGCATCAATTCTCGTATCTTCTCTTCTTTTTCAGTATTTAACCTGGATCTACCAATTAACACCAGCTTTGTTTTAGTTTGACTAGCAATATGATTAGCAACCATAAGACCCAAGCCACCTAGTCCACCCGTAATTACATATACGCCGTTTTCCTTGAAGCTTGGCAATATATTTGCTAATTCGAAGTTTATCTTCTGCAGTTGTTTAATGTAACGATACAATGGTTCACCCTTGTAATGAATTTCTACAACACCTTTTTCATAGGAAAGAGCTTCATCTCTAAGTAGTTCTGCAACAGTGAGAGTTGACTGTGAATATAACTGGTCAATCTTAATAATTTGTCCATGAATTTTTGGATTTTCCAAATGTGCAGTTTTCAATAGTCCTCCAAACGCATCAGTATAATTATTTTCAGTATCCGAATCTGCTACAACTTGGATTAGTACTTCCACCTGCCCTTTTTTTCTTAATTGTTCTTTAATAATTTCAAATAGTTGTTTGAATATGGTCTCAAATCTATATGGTGCATCTCCTTCAGTAGGATCCAGGGTTAAGATTTCTGCATGTTGCACAGATGCTTGTAGAGTAGTTGATCCTGCGTAAAGAATCATTATGTTATGTTGGCTAGGAGTCATAACTTGGCTTGCAATAATGTTATGTCTATTCCAGACAGATTCAAACAAAAGTATTTTTCTAGTTACATCGACATTAACAATATTAGGACTCTGCATAATCATGCTTTCTTGTACACATGTATTGCCCTGCTGATTACAACTTAAATCGACTCTTTCATAATTCTCCATAAGATAGTCGGACAGACGTTTAATCGTAGAATATTCAAATAGCAACGTGGGATAAAGCTGTTTATTAAGTTTTAGTTCCAGCTCTTTAACTAGATTCAGTAATTGAGTCGAATCTAATCCCAAATCATAAAAACCAGTATTTACATCAATTTCACAAGATCTCTTTCCTAATACTTTTCCAATCTCTTTTTGCAAATAAGATGCAATAATGTGTTCCGAGTTACATTTAGGCTCAGTATTTTTTAACACTTCCGGATGTTTCTTATCATTTTCAACATTGTAAGCAGATAAGCGTGCAGATTCTATCCTTACTGATTGCTGCATATTTTCGTTATTATTTTGTTTAACCAATTTTTTCACATAATACGGATCTCTGATTCGCTTTGTAGTTAAATTATCAAACTCAACTAACACTTCACCCAACTCATTATAAATTATTATATTGGTTGATAGTATATCCGGTAATTCAGATATACTATCCGTAAAAGCATCTTTCTTTTGGGAGTAGGCATAAATGACTTGTGGAAGTGGCTGGTGTATACAAAACCGTTCGATCATTAACGGTATGTATGGTGCTTTATAACGAAACGTGTACGGCTTTAAACCATTTAATCGGAAGGAAGACCCAGCAAAAGTCGATCCGTCGAGAAAAGCAGGATGCGCATAAAACTTATCCCTGTAACTCTCCGCCAATTTAGTTAAATGTAGTTCCATTAATTCTTTATCATTTTGCTGATATACTGTTCCTAATGTTTTCATAAATTCAAAGTGATTAATATCTACCTTTCGTGCTAGGCTATAAATATCATCCATATCCCATTTACGCTCTGAATTATTCATAAATGAGCAAACATCAAGTTCCTTACCGGTTTCTTTATATTCTTTCAAAAAAACTTGACATTCCAGGTTCTCATCAACCATATTATCCACAATCGTATCGTTTTTAATGCTTTGGCTGGTAATAGTAACTTTCCAACTTAGGTCTTGAGGTGTAAATGTAACAAAAACATTTTTATCAAAATGTTCTGACGTAACTACAGGCTGTTTGAACAGAATCCTTTTTAATTCAATAGCTTCTGTTCCCAGATATGCCGCTGACAAGCGGTATATCATATCTAGCAGAGTAACGCCCGGAAGTGTACGAACGCCATGAACAAGATGATCTCGAACAATGAAATTGGAATTGCTGATTATTTGAGAAAATGTCTTACTATTCTCTATATCCATTTCATCTTACATCTCCTTAATTTGAAATAGCTCCATAAATTGGTTAACCTCATGATGCATTGAATCTAAAATATCTTCCTGCATCATGTTATTTCCTGTATTGTTGGTTTCAATTTCTTTAGGCCAGTAAGGTTTCCGGTTGAACACCACTATGTTTCCCTTCGGTTTAAGTGTTGCTCTCTGTTCAATTGGTATTCCTTCATTACTGACAATGACATGCGCATTATTGCCTCCTAATCCGAACGCACTAATTCCTGCTCGAAGAACATGGGTTTCACTTGTCCATTTTTTTAAGCTTTGTACGATATAAAGAGGTGAATCCTCAAAGTTGAAACGCGGATTAGGATTATTGCAATGCAATGTTGGTGGTATTTCCCGATGGATGAGCGACAGTAACACTTTTATGATGCTAGCAGCACCTGCAGCACTGAGCAAATGTCCAATGTTGCTTTTTAAACTACCTACTCCACATAATTGTTTTTTCGAAGAATGATTCAAAAATATTCTAGTTAATCCTTTTAATTCAATAGGGTCGCCAATCAGGGTACCTGTCCCGTGTGCTTCAACATAGCTTATAGTTGTAGGGTCAATATCCGCATTGGCAATAGCAGCTTCAATAAGTTCCTGCTGAGCCTCAGGATTTGGTGTTGTTGTTCCCATTGTGTTACCATCATTATTTATCGCTGAACCATCAATAACGCCATAGATTTTATCATTATCTTGAATAGCTTTTCGGAGAGGTTTTAACAATAATATTCCACATCCTTCTCCTAATCCTATTCCGTTAGCCTCGGCATCAAAAGTTTTACACCGTCCGTCAGGTGATAATACTTTCGCTGCACTTAGGGAACAATACACATTTTCGTCTAGTAGAATCTCAACCCCCCCAGCCAATGCAGCCTCACACTCCCCCCTCTGAATGCTTTGTACAGCCAGATGAATAGCGCTTAAGGAACTAGAACAGGCTGTATCTATGACCATATTAGGGCCTTTAAAATTATATACGTGTGCTAAATGGGCTGATATAAAATTCTGTCCTATTCCTATGATTCTATCTTTGTCAGCCCCACTTAACTTATTAGCAAAATTACCTGATCTTGCACCTGCAAAAACTCCTATCCGCTTTCCCCAAAGATCTTTTTTTTCATAGCCAGCATCTGCCAAAGCTTCGGCACTTACTTCTAACCACTGCCGTTGGAGCGGATCGATTTGCGGGGCTAAAGATTCAGATATCTTAAAATATCCTGGGTCGAATTCCTCAATTCCCTCTATGAAAGCCCCCCATTTACTCACACTTTTTCCTTCCTTGTATCCATGGAAATCATAATACTTTTCCAAATCCCATCGAGATTTTGGCACCTCACGAATGCAATCTCTTCCCGACTTCAGATTCTCCCAAAATTCATTTATATTTATTGAATCCGGAAAATGACAAGCCATCCCAATCACTGCAATTTTTTCCTTCAAGGTCTTCTCTTCTTGTGATTTTCTTCCTTCTTCCTTAGGTAATGCGAATGATATGACGGGTATGTCATAGTTAATTTGAGTTTCATTTTCCTTATCTGAAGTATTAATATTAAATAAGGATGTTAATACTTCAGATGACTTTCGAGTAATATATACAGCCAAACTTTTAATTGTAGGATATTCTATAAGCACCCAAGGTTCCAAAGCTACAGTTTTTAATTCTTGTTCTATCTTGATGATCACCTGCACTATTAAAATAGAATCTAAGCCGAAATCTTGAAATGGAGTGTCCATATCCAGCTCAGATGGATTAATCTTTAACTCATCAGAGAATAGCTTTTTGAGCCATTCCTGAGTTGCAATCAGAAGGGTATCTGTTGATTTTACAGACTCCGTAATGACAGCACTTCGAGTTTGTACACTCTTTGTCGAAACCTCTTTAATTGTACGTTGCATAAGTTGACGCTGTTTCCACAAGTTCGGATTGACCACTGCAGGCAAGACTACGGGACCTATCTTCCCCTTAATAATTCGATCCAACAGCTGTAAACCTTCTGCATTTGTAAGGCTTTGAAGACCCGTTTGCTGATATGCGCTGCTTTTAACCTCTCCCATCCCTGTCTCTTTCCAACTTGGCCACTGAATGCTAACAATCGGACAGTTATCTATTTCAGCTTCTGCTACATAATCCATATAAGCATTAGCCATTGCATAATCACTTTGTCCCGAAGCCAAAGTAGGGATAATTGCCGATACAGATGAAAACAACACAAAGAACTGCAAAGGCTCATTTTTAAAACTTTGATACATTACATCAAGCCCGTCAACCTTGGGACTTAACACACGTTGGATTCCGTGGAGAGATTTCCGGATAAATGCAGGATTTTCAGAATCGCCCAAACCTGCACAATGAATAACCCCTCCAATAGGTCCTACGGTATCTTTTATATTTTGCAGACTCTGTTGCAATGCATTCCCATCAGTCAATAGAACTGGAAGAACATGCACATGTACCCCATGCTCTTCCAAAGCCTGTATTGCCTTAATTTTTTGTGTGATTGAAGTATTATGATGCATATATGAATCCCATTGATCACGTGGGGGTATTGTTTCCCGTCCTGTAAGTACTAGTCTCTTAACACCATAATGCGTTACAAAATGTTGAGCACATAGAAGTCCAAGTCCCCGTGTCCCCCCAGTAATCCATAGCACATGGTCCTCAGGAAATGCTAAAATCGAGTCATTATCACTGCATTCCTGCAGTTCCTCAAAAAATGCCCGATAACTTTTTCCATTCCGGTAACAAATTTCTGCATCATCGCTATCCACTGCAAACTCATAAGCTATCTGTTCGGCTAGTTTCCCATCATCACTACGTGGATCTGCATCCATATGGCGTGACCGCAAATGACTATACTCACTTTGCAACATCCGATACAATCCAGCATGAACAGCACCAGATACATTAATGATAGTATTTTGATACGACTCCAATCCTTTTGTGACACAAAGCAACATCAAACCTTCTCGATGTCCATATTCTATTAATTTCTGGAGCCATGGAATCCAGTCTATCGACTCATTTTCATTAATTCCACACCCTGTTAGATCAATACATCCATCATAAGATTTCCAGTTGTGTTCAGGTTGTTCGAGTTGTGACTTAAGATCATAGATATCCAAAATGTGACTCTCCGGGAAATGCTTAGAAACCCGAACCGCCAGATCATTGGTTTCTTGTGTCGCTAGGATGGCAATAGTTCGATTCACTTCCCTGGTTGAAGCGATTAAACATAATTCCCATTGCTTTTTCAGAAAATACACTATTCGCTCCACAGAGTGACTTTCTGCCGAAATGTCAACGTTGGCCGATGCCGCAATTGTACTACTATCAACAGCTTGGGCCTTAACTTCAGGAATCCAATAGTGCTCTCTGGCAAACGGATAAGTAGGTAAGCTGATTCGTCGGAGTTTTTTCTCACCATGTAATCCCTTCCAGTTAATATTCAAACCCTTGACCCAAGTATCTAGAAGTTTTGTATATTTTTTCTTAGCTACCCATGCATCGATAGTCTTTACCATATCTTCATCCGCCGCAAAAACAGAAAAGGCTTCTTTATTGCGTTTGACCTGACCCCAAAATAGATTCTCAATCTCTTCGTGGCCTTCTACATAACCCTTCAGTTTTTCTTCCAACTCTCTGATGGATCCCACAATAATGCCCATACGTTCTTCCATAGCTTCCCGGCCTATTTGGAGAGTGTATGCCATATCAGATAAGCTCTCATCAGAGAATTGTTGCTCTCTAATAGCAACCAACAATTGCCGTGCATGCTCACGGAGTCGCTCTTCATTTCTAGCTGACAACACAATTACGGCAGGGTTTTGAGTAGTAATGGTAGGCCGTTCCCGATTCTCGGGTATGTATTCTTCAATCACTACATGGGCATTGGAACCACCTGCTCCAAAGCTACTCACTCCAGCACGTCTAGGTATTTCCTTGCTTTCAATGAATGGCCGTTTCCATTCCGTAAGTTCCTGCTGGACTACAAAGGGAGTACTTACAAAATCAATGTTAGGATTCAGTGTCTTAGAATGAAGTGAAGGCACTAACTGTCCATATTTGAACTGTAGTAATACTTTCGTTACCCCCGAGATACCAGCAGCACTCTCACAATGCCCAATATTTGACTTCACTGACCCGATAGCACAGAACTGTTTATCCCTAGTGTAGTTCAGGAAGGCTTTACTCAAACCCGCGATTTCAATCGGGTCTCCTAAGGAAGTTCCTGTACCGTGGGCTTCTATATAACTGATTGTTCTTGGATTTATTCTTGCTTCGGTAAATGCTCGCCCTATAACACTAGCTTGAGCATTGGGGTTTGGGACTGTATATCCGTTGGTTTTGCCACCATGATTAATTACACTTGCTTTAATAACCCCATAAATGTGATCCCCATCGACAACAGCTTTAGATAGAGGTTTGAGAAGCACTGCACCGACGCCTTCTCCAGGTACATAGCCGTCACCACCTTGCCCCAAGCTTTCACATCGACCTTTGCTTGATACAAAATTCCCCTGTCCGAGTAATAAATATTTATTAGGATGAATGGATACATTAACCCCCCCCGCAATCGCAAGCTCACATTCACCTCGCTTTAAACTCTGGCAGGCCAGATGGATAGCAGTCATCGAAGAAGAACACATGGTATCCACAGCCATACTGGGTCCATGGAAGTTACAAAAATAAGACACTCGGTTAGCGATCGACGACGGGTTCCCAGCAATAGCATATGGCTTGCCCAATATCTGTTGCTGAGCACCATAAAGCTGGTACTCTTCGTACATCACTCCCACATAGACTCCTACATTGCCTTCCAAACCAAACCCATGGTACAAACTAAGGGATTCCCGGGTATATCCCGCATCCTCCAAGGTTTCATAGACACATTCCAGAAACAAGCGCTCCTGAGGATCCATCATTTCGGCTTCCCGGGGCGATATATTGAAAAACAAAGGATCAAACTGACTTACACCTTCCAAAAAGCCGCCCCACTTACTGTAGGTTTTTCCGAACTTGTTTTTATTCTCATCAAAATACTGCTTGTGATCCCATCGTTCTTCAGGAATTTCTGTAATACAATCTATGCCATCCCGTAAGTTCTCCCAAAACTCTTGAATATTATTCGCTTTAGGATATCGTCCAGAAACACCAATGACGGCAATGTCCAAGGCTTCCTTTTCATTTTTCTCCTGTAACTCTGCACGCAAATTCACAAAACGTTGGTGCCTATGGCTACTGAATTTTCCTTCTACAGGTTCTACCACAACAGCAGAATCTTTAGAATCGCCATAGACCACTGCCGCTTTCTCCTCAATTCCCAATAATTCTGTTAGTTGGTCCCGGTAGGATTCCATGAAATATCCAGTTAACTCCTGAATGTTCTGATATTCAAAAAACAATGTTTTAGGCAGCGAGCCGAACGTTTTTTCTAATTGATTGGTCATTTGCATGACCATAGTTGAGTCAATTCCGTATTTTTCTAGTGAGGCATCCTCTTCGATTCGATTGGCTGGAAGTTGAATAACGGTAGAAAGCAAATTTTTAAAATAATTTGTTGCTTTTTCCTGAAGCAAGGCACGTGTAATGACTAAAGCTAATTTATCTTCCTCTGCATCAGCTGTATTTGAGATTTCTGCACTGAATAGTTGCACTAAATGTACAGTACGGAGTCGTTTTAGGTCTCCTTCCAGAACCATCACCTGGTCCTGTCCTGAAGCCAAGCTCTGGTACAAAGCCCGTATCCCAGTTGAAGTCTGCATCGCAATCATACCCATGCTTTGCTTCATCAGCTTCTCAGTTTCTTCATCAACATGCATCCCACCATCTTTCCATAGTGGCCAGTTAACCGATAGCGTTTGACCATAACGTTGTTTTGATGTAACCAAAGTATTACGGTATTTAGCATAGGCATCCATAAAGGCATTTGCAGTAGCGTAGTCTGCCTGACCAGGATTACCTATAGCCCCCGCAATAGAGGAAAAGAAAATGAAGAAGTCAAGACTCAGGTCCTTGCTCGCTTCATCCAGAGTTACTAGTCCGGTTATCTTAGGAGCTATGACTTCCTGCAACTCTTCTTTTGTTTTTTTGATAATGAAGTTGTCCCTAATCACACCAGCACTGTGGATAATACCGTTAAGGCCTCCAAAATCTTCACAAATACTCTTGATTAAGCCGACTGATTCCTCCTTCCGGGTCACATCGACTTGTCTGTATTCAACCCGTGCACCTAATGCTTCCAATTCTTTCAACTGAACTTGTTTGTCCTTACTTAACGGCGACCTGCCTGCCAGAATCAAAATTACACCTTTAACCCGTTGTGATATTTCTTTGGCAAAAATCAGCCCTAGGCCGCCCGCCCCTCCTGTGATAAGGTAAATCCCCTGATCTTTCCAAGGGATTCTTACTATTTCCTGGGAATCCTCCACTTCACTCCAGCCATCAACCCACCGTTTGTCATCCTGGTACCGGATCCAGTGGTTTAAGGGACACCTGCCGTTTTCCTTCAGTTTTTCTATGATTTCTTCCAGGTCTTTTCCGAAATCTACTTCAATTACCTGACCTATGAGTTTAGGGTTCTCCAACCGGGCAGTTTTCAGCAGCCCAGAAAGCCCAGAGAAAATCTGCTGCTCCCCTTGCATGGAAACTACAATCTGAACTAATACCTGTCCTTTTAGTTTGTCTTTGAGAATGCTCTGGATTTTTTCAAATATCTGAGCAGTATAAACTTCGAACCGTTTATGAATTTCTTTCTGTCCAGATTGCAAGATAAGGCAGTGTACTCCCTTCATTCGGGTTTCAATGCTTTCTCTAGTAACTTCACCTGGCTCACAGAGTATCACTAGTTGCTGCACATAGTCAGGATCTGCATTCTCCCGAATAGCTGCTTGTTCTTTCCAACAAGGGTGGAGCATCAGAACCTCAGATCTTTCCGGAGACCCTGCATGAACCCCTGCTCCTTCCAAAACCCTCGATGAAAATCCCTTCATTCGCACACAAATAACCCCAGTTTCATCAAGTATAT
>NZ_JAMHFY010000043.1 GCF_023897015.1 Desulfosporosinus nitroreducens
CTGTAACGCTTCGCCCCAGAAGGCTTCCCTCGTGCGTGCAAAACGGTACAATAGTTTTTCCGGAAAAATCGTATCCCTCCAAAAATGTAAATACCGCCATTGGTATCGTTCCCCACCAGTTGGGATAACCGATGAAGACTGTATTGTAGGAGTCCATGGTCTCAACCTTTGTATTAAGTGCGGGACGGTAAGCCAATTTCTGTTCCTGCTTTGCTATTTCCACTACCTTATCGTAATCGCCGGGATACGGATCGACAGTCTGGATTTCAAAAATATCGCCGCCGGTGCTTTCGTGAATTTGATTAGCAATTTCGCGTGTGTTGCCGGAATGAGTAAAATAAGCCACAAGAATTTTTTTTGTTTCTGAAAGCGGTTGTTCTTTGGAGGCACTCTCAGGTAGTTCTTTGGCGGTACCCTCAGTACTTGCGTCCATAGTTTCCTCGTTAGATGAACAACCGGTCAAACTAAGTAAACCGGTACCTAAAATAGAGTAAGTTATTAAAGTTTTTCCACTTTTAACAATAAACTCACGACGATCCAATTTTCATTCCCCCGTATTCTAGAATTATCTAAATTTTTTATAAGGATGCGTATACTGTCCAGTTAGGGATTCTTTCCCTGTATCAGATTATCTGAGTTGCTCTTTGAAAGCCTTAGCTTCTTCCCGCTTCTGAACAAATTTCAGAGCATAATAAGTCCCGCAGATATAGATTCCCATGATGGATAGGTAATCAATGAAAAACCCCAGGGTGGATTCATCAACGTCCAAATAATCAAATGTGTAATAGAAGATTAGCTTGGAACCCACATTTCTGTCGAAAGAAGCCTGCACTCCATAGACAACTATTAACACCGCCAAGACACGCACCGCAATTGTGCGGATACGGCTCGTGCCGGTAATTCCCGTTATCCTTCGCACTGCATTTAAAATCATTCTCCAGTGCATTCCCAGATGTACAGCGATGAGGATAAATCCCCAATATGCGGCCAGAACATGTATTTGCCGTACAATCATTCCATTGTTTATCGGAATAAAGGCAAATATGGCACGAGAAATCGGCACGGCGCTTACCATCAGCACCGCCATCGTTACAAGAAGAAGCAGATTAACCGCTGTATTAAGAACACGAAGTACATTGTTCTTTCCCGTCAAAACCGTCTGATACCATCGTCGATTTAAAAAATTATGGACTATAAATAATATAAACATGGAAACTCCCAACAGTTCATGAATCGTGTTTCCAGTAATAAGGGAAGCCATTGCCACCAACATGAGTACTGTCATTACGAGATCAATGGCCAGCTTGCGTGACATTTTTCGATTCAAAAGTCTTCCTCTTTCTAATTTAATTACTACCTCAATTTTCAATTCTACAGATTCAACCCAATCCGATTGCGGATAGCTGGATGTCTGTCTTCACTACTAAATAGAGGCTAGCACTTGGAGTTAACTCCATGTCAAGAGCTCTTTTGTGCCTTTTGTGCCTTTTGAGAATGACAAGCACCAAGTCCTTTAATTTACGGCTTTATAATGTAAGTAACTAGCTACTTGTTTCCCAAATTCGAATTCCACCATGCGGAAGACGGAATGTGTAGGTCTGAATCTAATAGGACAGTTTCACCAATTTTGGGGGCGATTAGGTTTACTTCTACTTTTTTTGCCCCTTAAAATGCTCGTTCTATTGGTTCTTTCCAACCATGATTAGCTAATGTAAATGCTCCCCAATGCATCAACATCATATTTTTACCATTTATATCTAAATTTGCTTGAACAGATTGTTCTGGTGTCATATGAATATCCGCCCAACGTCGGTCATAATGACCGCCTTCAATTTTTTCCAAGAATGACCCAACCTCCCCATAAGGTAGTATCTCGATTTAAAATCCCTCTTCCAGAGAAATGTCGGGAGGGTGTCAAGGGCAAAGCAGCTGCAATTGCACTTGAGTGTGGAGTGGGAGTACAGGGAATAAACTATAAAAGATTGAAAGAAAAGCATCTGTCAGATGGACAGGTGCTGAGATGGAAAGCGTAGATTGCTTGAGTTTATTCAAGAATACTTTGATGAAAAACCAGGGAAAGGAAGATTTACAGACATTGGGGACATTGCTGCAGCAATGTCCCCAATGTCTATTATCAGGATTTTTTTTCGCTGTTAAATTGATGAACAGTTCCGTCTCCCCATGTAGCAATATAGAACGTGCCATTTTCTTCAATCAACAAGCCAACCACGCTGTTTAGCCCTTGTAGTATATTTGTTACTTTACCGTCTTTATCAATCCTCTTGATTTTGCCTTCTCCGACGTCTACAGCAAACACTTCATTTTAGCTGTTTATTGCAATACCTACTCCGGGAGTCGTAAATTCATCAGAGCCACGGATAAAACGACCAGAAACATGGTCAAAGATTCGGGCTTCCTTTCTCGTCCCATTACAGAATCATCGACGATAAAAACACGGATACGCTGTGCGGAGGTGAGTTTTTCAAATCGCCCAACAACTTTAAGACTGAGTAATTGATAGAAACGTCTCCAGTTATAACGGGATTCATTAAGAAACCGATAAACTACGTCTTTACCCGGAAAAGATTCTGCTCGGGTGCCTTCTAGTAAGGGTATAAATTACGGCCCTGGAAAACTAACTGAAATATGATTTGGAAGACAGCGAAGCTTGAGACCCCATAGGATTTTGCGGATTCCTGTTGTTCGAAGAAGTTGACTTAATTTAAGAGAAGAAAAAATTGAAGAAAGTTGATTTTGACTCTGTTCAGACAGAGAGTTGTGATGTAACATTTAGATACGCACCTTTCTGGTTTGGATTTAATGGTTGTTTGGTCACTTCCATTTTACCAATTGGAAAGGTGTTTTTCTGTCAATAAACAAAAATATTTTGTCCTAACCTAGATACATGCTGGGTTTGAGGTAACTTTCGCTATGCGAAAGTTGAGTTTAATAACTATTATTGCCTTTCAATAAATACTTCTTTTAGAATATTCGTTCCATTAATGGCTGACGGAAATCCTGAATATACAGTAAGTAATAACATGATTTCTTTTATTTCTTCTGCCGTTAATCCGATATTTAATCCTGCATTAATATGAAATCTTAGTTGAGGCTGAGCATTACCTAAAGCTGCTAATGCTGCAATTGTTGCAATTTGTCGATATTTTATATCTAAGTTGCTTCTTGAAAATATATCAGCATAACTATGAATTATTAACTTTACCAAGTCCGGTGAAAAATCATTGTAAACCCCTTCAAGCCGTTCAACCTGCATACAATCTAATTTAGAAAGTTCCTTGACTCCAATTTCATACCTGTCTATAGAAGATATTGCCTCATTTGTTGGATTGACCCCAATTAGATCATTAATTCCTTGCTTATGACGTTCATTTAATACATCTTTAAAAGCATTCATAGCATTAATACATGTTGGAAATCCAGAATATGCAGACATCTGAAGTATTATCTCCTTAACCTCATTAATTGTACAACCTACATTCAATGCACCATTCAAGTGAACCTTTAATTGAGGCTCAACATTACCTAATGCAGTTAATGCAGCAACAACAGCGATTTCTTTTGATTTTAAATCTAAACCTTCTCTTGAATAAATATCTCCAAATGAATACTCGATTATATATTTTACTAAATCTGGGGATATTTCATTTAAACTGTTTTTTACCTCTTCTCCAGCTTTTCCATCCACCTCACGTAATTTTTCATATCCTCGTTCATATCTACTTTCCTCTTTCATTAATCTCTTCCTCCATTTCAATATAAATTTTAATTTTCATTTTAACATAATCCCTAACTTCCAATAGTCCCTCGATTTTGCTTTCTATTGTACTTAGGTGCTCTTTTAATATGATTTTTCTTTCCGTAATTGTTTCATCACCAATATTTCTTAATTGAGTATATTCCTTCATTTTACTTATTTTCATTCCAGTTGATCTAAGCCTATTTATAAATTCTAGCCACTTTAAATCCGACTCCCCATAAAGTCTTTTTCCTGCTGGATTTCTTTTTATATCTTTTATAAGTCCAATACTTTCATAATATCTCAGAGTATGAGGTTTTAAATTTGCAATTTTTGCTGCTTTATTTATCTCTAAATCTTCCATATTAAGCCTCCCAATTAAAAGCATATCACTTAAAGTGCACTTTAAGTCAATTCCTAAATCTAGGTTCGAATCTAGGTTCGAATTCGAGCCGATCCCCTTCTAAAGCATCAAATCCAAAGGAAATCAAGAATTCTCGTAATTCATTCTCTAAAACAGCCTGTTCAATTCTTTTTGGGCAAAAGTCTTACCTGTACCTACAGGAGCATGTACAATAAATGTATTTGTACTTGAGTATGATGAAAGTATTCCAGCAATAGACACTGCTGTTTGTACATGTGTATATCTTGGTTGCAGACAGCCGTAATGAGCAGGGAGTTGATTTTCAAAAAAATTAAGTACATCATTTAGACGCTTATTCAATTTATCCCTTCTTTCATTGAATTAAACGAATTATTAAACTTTTCTGGTGACACAAAGAAAATTAAAATACAAAAAGAATAGGCCCCTCGTCAGGGGTGGAATTTGTTCTCGCAAATAATAAGTCAAATCAATATCTCCAACAGTCACTCCACCACAAAGTGAACCTTTGAAAGTGTATTCTTTACCTTCAGTATCTGTAATGACCATTTCCCAATTGCCTATATCAGTAGCATAACAAACCAGTTGGTTACTATTTATGTATTGTGAAAAAAGCGTCAGTATTTCTTTTGCTACAGCTTTCCCGATAGCAAACTGTTGTCTTCTGGAAATCTCAAATTTGCCAAACCCATTGGGCATACTTATATCCTGTAAACCATACTCTGCCACTAGCACTTATAGTCAAATGCTGTTCCACTTCGTCTTCAAGAAGTGGTTCTGGACCATAGGATATATTATTGGATACAATTCTTATCTTTTGAATCTGCAATCAGTGCACCTCCTATATTCTGTGTGGCTCGAGAGGACAGAATTGATGTCTGGGTCCGATTTTTGAACTCGAGGTATGGAGAACATTATCGAATATAGTTGACATTTACTTAGAATTTTCTGTGTATTAAGTAAAATAATTTCTACTATTCCTATATTATTTTATAAAGGACATTATTTCTTAGTAGCAAGACAATAATTAACATTATCAAATGCAGTTATTTTGTGTCCGCAATTTACACGATTATAATTATCAAAATATTTTATAGTAATTTCATTAGGTGTTAAATGTTGGGAAATTATAAAATTATTTTTTGATAGTAAACTTTCAAGTTGACTAAAAGAGTAACTTCCAAGCATTTTTTCATTTGCTTTACCAGCTAGCGCCAATTGTTTTTTCGTTCTAACTCCAGCCTGATCAGTATAAGTGTTCTCATCTGGATAATCGAAAATAATAGTACTTCCTTGAGGTATTAACATACTAAGTTTATTCAGCAATGATTCCAAAGTCTCCTTCGGTAAATAATAACTTATGCCAAGTAGACTACAAAAACTTATTTTTTTCTTATCAAAAATAGATAATTCTAGTAAATGTTTATCCCAATCACCTTTTGTGAAATCACTTTTAATAAAATGGACGTTGTTAGCAATTTCAATGCAAGCCTTTCCCAGTCTGTTTTGCTTATCCTGTAATGTTATAGGATGCTCTAATTCAAAAATTTGTAGTTTCTCTGCCCATGACGGTTGACGATATCCAAATGTATCATATCCTGCAGCTAAAATTAAATATTGTTCCGCCCCCATTTCAACTGAATTTTCAAGAGCTTTTTCAGCAAATGCAGCCCTACCAAGTGGAGATGGAGATAGTTGATTGTCAACAATCCACCTTAGTGCTTCTTCCTCTGTACCTTCGAATGTCGGGTTAAAGAATTTTATTCCTTGAGACATAATACTAGCAATTTGGTTATATTCTTGTTCACTTAAAATAACTTTAGCCAAATAATCATTAAAAATTTTCAAATCATTATTTGTTGCATGATAGGCTCTTGCAAAAGCACTAACCAATGCTGTCATACTTTTTTGTTCCATGTTACTATCCTCCAATTATAATTTAATAATTTATATATTTTTAATAAATACTAAGAGCTTGAATCTGTTGTTCATTTTCAATTGTCGCTTTAATTAATTTTTCAATTCTTACAGACATAATATCTAAAGGTTCCCTATTTTCCTGGATATCATAATTTAAAAAATTTTTATTTATTTTATAAGATTTAGGTGATAAAAATTGCTCAATAAACGGTAAATTCGGAGTGTAGTAGAATTCTCCACCTGGCTTAAGAGAATTTAATAACTCCATGTACTTCCTTGCATATTCAATGTAATTACCATTCATTTTAAAATGAGTTCTTTTAAAATGATTTGAGAACGATAAATGCGATATAATAGTTCCCCAATAATTTGGCTTAAGCTCATAATTAAGCCAATCAGTTTGAATTGTATATAATTTATTATTTGTAATCCTATCAACCCCATAGGCTTCTAACCCTAATTTTGTTAAATAATGAACTAATGTAGCTTTGCTCCCACATCCAAAATCTAAAATAGGTTCTTTTATTCTTTCTATGTTGATATCTAGAATCCTTAATTGTAAAGCTACACTGTATTCTGAACAAGGAATTGGTTCTACGAATTTCTTAGTATTAGAGAAGATCCTTAATTCATCAATTGTACCCAAAATACTTCTCAGCTTTAATTGATGTTCCATAACAATCCTATTAATCCAGGCAAAATTAATCGAACCATTTAAATACAACTTTTCGATTACTTTAACCATAAAATCTTCATATAAATCATATAACTTATTAGCTAATATAGCATCTACTTCTACATACTGGTTTAATTTTATTACAGTTTTAATTGTTCTTTCAGTAGAGTATCCTGCAACTTTTTTAGCAAAATCATTTATTTCTACACTATCAATATAGTTAAGATAATTATTAAGTTCCTTTTCGTGGAATATTATATATTTTGCAACGTAATTACCTAGAGGAAAATCATCGTTCTTCGGTAATTCATAAAATATATTTGTCCTCGCATTTATCTTATATAAATTATTTATGAAAATGAATATTTTATTTTTTGTATTCATAAATCCTTTCCTTTCTTTTGTGATTACCTCCCCTTAAAGTACCGATGGCTGTATCTTTTCTTTAAACTATTTTCCCAGATATCAATCCCCTACAAGATGATTTGCAATTTGGAGAATTTGCTTTTGTCTGTTAGTCGGAAGTTGCTTAATATAATTTTCTAAGTATAATCGTACTACCTGTTCCGCTTCTGATAAATCCACAGCTTGAACATCCGATTCAAACGGATGTCTTCTAATCATTGCTGCAATCTCAACATCTCCGAGAGTATTAAACAACGAAACAAATTCCTCTTCTTCTAATTGTGCATCAAGTAATATATCTTCAAGGTCATCAAAAGATTTTACTTTTTCCTTTATAAGTTCTAACTTATCAGATGAATATCTACATCTAAGCAATTCTTCTATTAACCTTCTGTATTCTTCATCATCCATTTTAACACTGGATTCAAAGTGGATTTTAGGTTCTAAATCCGGATTAATTGAGGTTATGAATACTTTACTAAGAGTATTTAATTTTAGTGCATTTTCTATACTAGTCGCAATCTTCGACAAACTTCTTTCAATATATTTTTAAGGAGAATCACAAAACTCCTTGATTATTTTATCAATTACGCCACCACCAAATTCAATACGTCCATTACTTTTTAGTGAAAAAGTTCTCGTTTCAACTAGTTCAATGGGCATCTTGGCGAGATAAAGTTAATCCAAAAAATCTAAAAGTAAAATCATTACATTTTTCAATTTCATCAACTGCTTGTTTTTGTATCAAGGATGAAAATACATTCATAATCTCAAATGACAATAGGATCACCTCCAAAAGAAAAATAAATAAAATATTTTTCAAAATAACTCTTGACATTCTACTTAAAATATGTTATAGTTAAATTGGTATACTTTATATACATCAATAGTAAACTTGATTATAACATTTAATTTTGATAAAAGCAATACTATAAAAACAGAAAGCCACCGTTTATATATTAATATATCGGTAGCTTTCTTTATAATTGTATTTCAACATCAATCTCGACTCCAGACGCCAATCCGTTCCCCTTTGGTGATTTCCGGGTCGGCAAAGATCACCTTGTCCGGGTTGCTGATCTTGATTAGTAAGTAAGCAACAGAAAAAAGGCCCATAGACAATCTTATTAATCATCTATGTGGCCTTCTGCGACATCCCTTTGATTCAAAAAGGTTATTCTTTTAAAAATTATTCCTTAGTTACACTAATGCTTGCATTCTGTGGCAAAGCTAACCCTGCTATCGACTTCATAATCCCAGAAACACCTGGGCAACTGGGATGCGGGCTATGCTTAGCAAAGACTTCATAAACTTTTCCCATATGAAGTTTCTTGAAAATCTCTTCAAAGGCATCGACTTCAACCAGTTCTGCCGCAATTTTTTGGTAATTCGGACAGTCACTTGATATTTTGAGTTTTACTTTGTGTCCATCACCGCTTACTGCTTTAACATTAATAGTAAAACCACAAGCACCGGCTTTAATAACTCCAGTTGCCATAAAAATGCTCCTCCCTCTTCAAATTATAGACTCTCGGCATTAGCCGAGGCGGTTGGGACAAGGGTTTTCCTGAACCAACCTTATAGCATTCCTCCCTCTTTTAGCGGGAGGAATTTTGCTTGTCATCGACTTTAACTGGAAATTCATAAGTAATAAAAATTTACTCAATTGACCAAAAACGTCTGAAAACACTTGACTTTTCCAAATCGCCCCCATAATCGTGTGACAAGGGTTTTTATTCCTTTGATTACAAAATTTGGGGTTGGTTGGTTGAAACCTATTTTGATTTCTCATGAACTCTATCAAGATTCCGTTCTTCTTCGTCTCCGCCAATATTATTCTGGTGGAATCTTTGTCGTTGTCAATAAAGACTGGCCTTTGGTTGCAAAATTCTGGCGAACCGATTTGTCTTACATCACCACACTGCTTCAGGATGGCTATGATGCTAAAGGCCCTGAACCCCGTGATCCTGCTTCCATGCTTCGTTCCTATCTTCTCTTTCTCATGACAAAACCTGAAATAGGTCTTACTGAATGGGTTAACGAAATGAGGCGGATTCCCTACTACGCTATCCTTAGCGGTTTCGAACCTGGTAATCTTCCCGGTGTCGGTACCTTTTACGACTTCTTCAAACGCCTTTGGGCTGACAGCGGAAACAATCTCAAACCTAAAAAGCTAATAAAGCGTAAGCGGAAACCTAAGAAGGGTAAAAAGGGTGAAAAAGCTCCGACGACCACGCCGGGAAAGGTTCAACGTCTAGTCGAGTGGATGATTCGTCACGCTGACAGGAAATCGAACTTACCAAGCGATCGCTTATTCCACTTTTTTCAGACTCAAATCCTTACCGTTTCGGCTAATCTTGGTTTACTTTGGAGACACGAATTCCCTTACTGTGGCTGGTGATGGAACACCCATCGTTACTTCGGTTTATACTCGCAGTAAATCAACCTGTGATTGTCGTGCCCAAGGCCTTGCTGATTGCAACCATCCTCGTATCTACTCCCAACCCGACTGTAATGCGGGCTGGGACAGCGCCCGAGAGACGTACTTCAACGGTTATCATCTCTACATGATTTCCGCTTCGGACAGTCACTACGACTTGCCACTGTATCCAAGACTGCAGCCCGCTTCCAGGCATGATGCTGTCAGTCTTGTCGTCAGCTCAGTTGAATTCAAGCAACGTTTTACCTTAGGCACGGTGGATAAAATGCTGTTGGATGCCGCTCATGATGCCGATGCTATTTATCACCTACTGGATCACCAAAACACCGAGCTATTTATTTATCTCAACTGTCGCAATAAGAAAAATTCAAAGACGAGTAGTGATATCCAGATTTCACCGAAGGGTATTCCTATTTGCCCTATCGGCTTAAAGATGAAGTCCAACGGTCATGATCATTTACGACATCGCAATAAGTGAAGATGTCCACGTTCTTGTGGTACGCGTTGTTCATGCACTACACCTTGCTCTAATGCGAAGTATGGTCGTACCTACTATACCAATCAGTCGAGCAACCGTAGACTGTTTACTAAGACATCCCGCAACTCTGAAAAGTGGGCCTTGATTTACAGCCGACGCTCTTCGGTTGAGCGTTCGAACAAGCGTGAAAAGATCGACTACAAACTTGAATCTGGACGGCATCGTTCGACCAAAATGTGGTACATCCGCATCTACGGAATAATGATGTGTCAGCACATGGATGCTTGGTATTCTTTTCAGAAGGAGAGCTTTGATGGACTTAAACCATTAATTCTCCCCCAAGCAAGCTAACTTCTTCTTTTATACATGATACAGTGACGCTTGTTTGCTCTGTCCATCTTTAAAAGCCATAGCGCATTTGCCGAATTTCTCTTTAGATTGAGTCAATTTCCAGTTGTTTATTGGGCATCAGCTCGTTTCCTTCACCGAAATTCCGAGAGACTATATTAGAATACGATTCCTAGTGCGATAAGCAGAAGAATAATTACGACAACTATAGCGATTCCTTCAAAACTTTTTTTTGGTTTGCAATGATCTAAGTCAACACCACCGAATGCCATTTGCATTTCCTCCTTCACTTAAAGATAGAACATAATATTAATATATTGGTTAAATTGGTACAAAATGTTATATCAGAATATTGTCTGGTCTGAATACTACCAACGTCTCCGTCGAATAAAGAATGGGAAGAAAAATGGAAAGAAAAACGGGCTGAAAAATGGGAAGAAAAATGGTCTGAAAAACATATCATAGTCCCCCTTTCGTTTAGAGTTAGGTGTTAATATTTAGAATTTAATGTATAATATGTAAATTATTGGACGATAGTTCTAACTTCATATTAGATTAAATCAAAGAATATACACTAGGAGCCCAATTAAGGGCTTTTTTCTTTTGGGTAAAAGGAGAGGGAATTATGGCTTAAGAAAAAGGAATCCAAAGTAAAAGGAACCAGTTAAACCTTCCTCCAAAGATTAAGTACATTTAAAGTGTAGGATCAATAAGTTCCTTACATCACATTCAGCATTGAACACAATCTCATTATGAGTACTTTTACCTTAGTCAATCCACCCCTGGTGGAATCCTCACAAAAAAAACACTCGCATAGATTGTCAATGATTGACGCGAGTACTTTTCGGTAGCAACATCGAACGAGTCGTTCGGAATGCTACTGTATTAGTTATATTCAATGGGAAGTATTTTATGACTCCATTTGCTAATTTATTTAATTTGATGAACAGATTCTTGTATGGCCCGTACTGATTTCAAAAATTGTGCATTTTCTGTTTCAGTTATACTAAGTGGCAGACGCCTAAGAATCCCCTCCTTACCAAGGACACTCGGCACACTAATAGCAACCCCAAACTCCTTATATTGATCATCAAGCAAAGCGGAAACTGTTAATACGCTTCGTTCATCGTTCAAAATAGCTTTCAAGATCCGTGTACAACTTAAACCAATGCCAAAGTACGTTGCTCCCTTACGATTTATTATTTCATATGCTGCCTTCCGTACTTCTGCAATAACTTCTTTTTGATAATCTCTTCCACATGACCTATTACATTCTTGGCAAAGTAAACTGAAAGGAGTTCCTGCCACACTCACCGAACTAAATAATGGAACTTCTGAGTCTCCATGTTCACCTACTACATAAGCATGTACACTTCCAGGACTTATTTGGCAATGCTGACTAAGAATATAGCGAAAACGGGCCGTATCTAAAACTGTGCCTGAGCCAATGACACGGTTTGCCTTTAGTTCTGAATATGACCGTGTGATAGTCGTTAAGACATCCACTGGATTTGTCACGAGAAGCAAAATAGCTTGCTGTTCTACCCGTAATATTTGTTCCAATATTGAACGGAGTATGTCGACATTTTTTTGGGCTAAAGCCAGGCGACTTTCCCCCGGCTTTTGGTTGGACCCGGCGGTAATCACAATGACATTAGCACCTATACAATCTTCATATTCTCCTCCTCGAATTTCCATTGGGCTAGTAAAGGGGAGGCCATGGCTCAAATCCATGACTTCACCTTTTGCTTTTTCCTTTTTAGCATCGATAAGAACGAGTTCTGTACATATTCCTTGGATTACACTGGAGTACGCAATACTTGTTCCAACTAAGCCACTACCTATTATAACTACTTTGCTAGAAGTAACGCTCAAATTGAAAAACCCCTTTTGTGGTTATAATCACCGATGATATAAAAAATTATTCTTAATAAATCCGAATGCTATGGTCCAAGGATGTAAACGCTATATTTATTGTTTTTGAGTACAGAAAACTATCCAGTACCAAACATTCATGAGCAAAAGGAGGAACTTATGAACAACCGTAAAATCATTGAGCAAACCCTGCTAAAGTATGATGAAGCAAATAATGCTATACTAACAGAATGGCGTGAGGAAGATGGACTTTTCGTCATAGAAAAAGATCTCATAACCTAAATATTCTTCTACGGAAGGTGAAAAAATGAGCAAGATATAATTTTACACACAGATGCAAATTGCAAATTCTAATTACTCTCTTGGGGGACATGAATCGTTTATATATCAATCTTCTTCAATAGAGTATTTGAAGCTAATACAGATAAAACACACTGTAAATTCACCCAAAACCCTGAAAACCGCTGATAACAGGCTACTTCAGCTCTATCAAGGCTACTGTCTCAATATGTTGCGTCCACGGAAACATATTCGCCATTTCAGCCCCAAAATAAAAACTGGCCTCCGCCGAAACCCTCTCCCAATATCTTGTCTTAACGAAAAGAACAGTCTTTGCTCTATTAATTATTAAGTTTTAATTGCTAAGAGACAGCTTCTCCACTGCGTTCGTCTTATCCTGCTCAGACGGCTGAGTGTAGACCTAGTCGTATTCAAACTCTTGTGCCCCAAGATTTCTGCTACCATTTCCAGCCCTTCATCAGCCTTAAAAAGGTTCCGAGCAAACGTATGCCGCAGGGCGTGAGGATGTAAATCTGGCAGTTTCGCTAGATATGCGTACTGGTCTATGACCTGCCGAATTCCGCTGGAGGTTAAACGACCGGTTCCCTTCCCCCGTTGACTCAAAAATATTGGTCCTTTTGTACGACCGTTCAAATAAGCGCAAAGAGCCTTCCTAGTATCACTGTTGAGGGGCACAGTGCGGAATTTGCCCCCTTTCCCCATTCTTACCTTGAGACTTCCAGAACGATCCCCTATGGTGAGATCTTCAATATCTAAAGCAGCTACTTCGCTAATTCGAAGGCCCGTGTTAAGCATAAGGGTTATCAGCGCAATATCTCTTGGTACACTTTCACGTTCCACTGCACGAGTTAGTGGGCGTTGACTAAGACGATCTAGTCCTTGAGGTGCAGAGCGCACCTCTTCAACATTAGATGGCATTGGCATATTCCGCCCATTAAAATCCAGCCAATTCGCTATCGCAACTAAGGAAAGATTGACCGTCGATGGACTGCGTTTCATATTTAGTAAGTAAGATTTGTATTCGCGTAAGTCTGTAGGCGTGACACGCTCTGAGATGATCACCTCGCCGTTTGTTGATTCAAACCACTCAGCAAAACTTAACACTCACTGACGGTAGGCTCGGAGGGTGTTTTCACTTTTGTTGGTATTACGAAGATATTCTAACCACGCGTCGAGAGCTGGTACATTAGTCGTTGGCATATACATCGCTCCTCTTTCTTTTTAGTTAACCCTAAGATTCCCTCTGCGTTTTTAGGCCTAAAATCTTATCTCCTGAGTTTTTTGGGTCTTAACTGCTTTTACAGTTACGAGTTCTATCTCTAAAACCCGCAAATCACAAGCCTTCCCTAAAATCAGTTTAAAGCTGTTACGTAAGAATTCAGGAGATAATGTATATTATCTCTTCTACTTATCTTCTGACATACTCCAAAAATCAGTGGACCTTACATCCGATGTTGATTTTGATGATCTATGCAAAGTGTTGCATAATTTTCAATTTAAGGAGCATATTAGTGGTAGTCATCATATTTTATATTCGGACTTATTCTGGGAAGCTTCATTGCATATAGCTTCCGAGCTTATTGGGATAGATTACAGGATGCAAATAACGACAGTTCTTCTGGCGGTAGGATTTTCAGCCGTCGTCGGTATCATCTTCGGTTACATGCCGGCAAGAAGAGTCAACAGATTAAATCCCATTGACGCCTATCTCGTCAAGATGAGGTCCATCAAACGCAAGCGGCACATTTAGTTGTTTAAGTAGTGCCGAATTATTGAGCAAAACCGCATTTTTCAAAGGGCTGTCCTCCGCTATCCCGAATTTTCCAATGACGCGATAACGGACATTGGCATAATCCAAGTATTCACCATCGCTTAACTTATACGTCTGAACTCCCATGCCAACAATCGCCTCACTGCTATCCCTCGCAGAGAATGGTTTCCCCGACTTAAGCGGGAATGTAATCTGCTTATAATCGGTTGCATAAAAAGCCATGACTTGCCTTGCGGAACTTTTTTCAATTATACCAAAAACCCAAAATGTTTCCCCCGGTTTACGCTGACTGCCTCCAATCCAAGAAATAATAACCAATAAATTCCTAGTTCTTATCCGTCAAACTTATTAGAATCGTGGACTTTCAACATGTCATTTAAGGATATAGTAGTCCCTGAGTAATCGTACGAACCCCCAACGAATTCAGCCAAAGTTCAACACTATGGAAACGTTGTTTATAATAGCATTTTTGATAAGTTACTAAATTCCTTCAATTCAATGAGGCATAATATTTGGCATGCAAAATAGACGCTGAATTATTCAGCGTCCGTTCCCCCAACAAACGACAAAGCTCCGCATCCCACTTCCGATCCAATTGATCTTCAGAGTTGCTGCTATTTTGTCAAGAAACATCCTAATAGTTTTGTTCTCGAACTTCAAAATATGCTTTAGGATGTTCACAGACAGGACATACCTCAGGTGCTTCTCTTCCCTCGTGAATATGCATACTTATTCGTATCTTATAACTTATCTTTCCAATTATAATACCCCGTATCAATGTATTCTTCTTTAATCAACTCTGAAAGATATAATGTATCTAACTTTGCTAAAAAAACAAAGTCTCTAATGTTATTAACTGCAAAGTTAGAAGCCATCTTTATATTCCCTCCGTTACTATTATTATATTTCTCTAGTCCACAAAGAAGCCATAGCTGCTCCGCCACCTACACAAAGAGAAGCACCACCAACTGTTTTTCCAAGTCTCTCTAGTTCATAGTAAAGACTAACAATGATGCGCAGTCCCGTAGCACCAACAGGATGTCCTAACCCTATACCGGAACCATTGTTGTTAATGTTACCTTCCTGTTCAAAGGTACCTATGTTTAAAGTGATACCTGCTTCATCTTTAATCTTCTTGCCAACCCCAATGACTTGGGACGCAAAGGCTTCGTTAATTTCCCAGTAATTAACGTCTTCATACTTCATGCCGGCTTCATTCAAACATCTGGGAATAGCAACCGCTGGCCCTAAACCCATGATGCGCGCTTCTACACCTTCATCACAGATATTAATAAGTTTCATCAGGGGTTTAATTCCAAGCTCGTCAGCCTTTTTCTTAGTCATCAAAACTACCGCTGCAGCTGCGTCATTAAGGCCTGAAGCATTACCAGCAGTTACAACTCCGTCTTTTTTAAATACCGGTTTCAGTTTTACCATACTTTCAAAGCTTGCATTTCGAATAGGATGCTCGTCTTGGGTGAACAAGTACTCTTTCTTTCCTTTCTTGACCGGAACAGGGACAATCTCCCTCTCAAAACGGCCTTCATCAAGAGCCCTTATCGCTCTCTGATGGCTTAGAATTGCTAAAGCATCACATTCTTCTCGGGTAATCTCATACAGCTCTGCTATATTCTCAGCAGTTCCGCCCATGTGCGAGCCCGCAAGTTGGCATACCAATCCATCGGCGAGCATTGCGTCTTGAAGTTTAACGTCGCCCATCTTTGCGCCCCATCTGGTCGTCGTAGAAATGTAAGGAATATTACTCATACTTTCTGTGCCTGTTACCAGGGCAATATCGTATTTTCCCAGTTGCAATTTCATAGCTGCAATTTCAACAGCTCTCATGGCTGATGCGCAGTTCTGATTGACCATACAGGCACTAGATTTGGGATCCATTCCTATTTCCATTGCCACAATACGAGGTGGACAAGAGCCATTACCATGACCTAAGCACATTCCTGCTACAATTTCATCGACTTGTTTTGGGTCAATTCTCGCTCGCTTAATAGCCTCAGTTGCAACAATCTTGGTCAATTCATTGGCTGCTACCGGTTGGAGCGAACCTCCATAATCACCAATAGGTGTCCTGCAAGCGCTGACCATTACAACTTCGTTCAGTTCGATTGCCATCTAAAATTTCCCCTTTCAGCATTTCCGGGAATTCGGGTGATCGTCGAATTAAGATATCTTGTTAGATCTTACCCAAATTTTTTGGGCATCCGCTTCTTTGATGAGTTGATCACGCAAATCACATTATTGTTTCGCCAAATTATGTCAGGATCATTCGTATAATCGACTGGGTAACTTGCACAAATTGGATTATAGTCTAAGAAATCATAGAGCTTATTGGTACCCATGGCAAAGGTATAAACCATCTTACCTTTGTCAAGCTGTTTGTGCAGACCTGTAATTCTTCCGGCTTCGTACATATCTACAAATGAATCTACCAGCATTTCAGTATGAACACCCAAATCCTTCAAATCTGATTGGGCGATCATTGCACCAACTGCATTCGGCATAGCTCCGATTCCCAACTGCAGATAGGCACCATCTTCGATTTGTTCCAGAATAATTTTTGCAACCTTTCTATGTACATCAGATATAGTTATCTCGGGAAGTTGAATAAGAGGTCGATTGTCGCCCTGGACGAAATAGTCGATTTCAGATACATGTAAAGTTTCACGTGAGCCCCCCAGACATCTCGGCACGGACTCATTTACCTCGGCAATAACTATTTTGGCTGCGTCGCAGAGGGCGTGAGTAATAGAATTTGATGTTCCCAGACTCACATAGCCATGCCGATCCGGCGGAGTCACCTTGATCATTGCTACATCAATAGGTACAAAACCCCGCTCAAAAAAACTGGGACCTTCGTGATAAGTAAGCGGAGCATAGTTGCATAAATTTCTATCATGTAGCTTTCTGTTAGCCCCCACTGAAATGCCAGTCACTAAAAATAAAATGTGTTCGTTCCGTATCATTAATAACCGTTTGAGGCGGAAAAGGGCAGCATACCGTTCTGATAATTACCCCTTTTAATTCATCTTATCTTTTAGCCAAGGCTGCATCTAAAACATGAGAATTCATCATAAATTCACCGTAATGAACAACATCACCGGATTTAACAACCTTGACGGCTTCATCAGCAGATACAAATTTGCGCTTGAATTCACTCATATAATCCAAGTTAATCCCTCCATATTTTTCTTCAACGCAGGATTTGGCTCGCCACTAGCGTTAGCTATTATGAACCATGAGATTTCTCTGGATCTTGGGAACGACCTCATTTCCGCTACGTTCTTCGATTACCTTCTCCTCACTCATGCCTACATGTTATAGTCATAGAATCCTCTGCCAGTCTTTACTCCTAGGTGCCCTGCTCGTACTTTTTGCCTAAATGCCAACGAAGGTCGGTATTTCGAATCGGCAAATTCTTTTACGAAAAATTCACAGACTGCTAAAACAATATCTATTCCAACCATATCAGCTAAAGCCAATGGGCCCATAGGCATTCCTGCGCCCAGTTTCATAGCTTTATCGATTTCTTCAGCAGAAGCGATACCTTCTTGGTAAACATTAGCTGCTTCATTCATATAAGGAACTAAGATACGGTTAACGATGAAGCCTGGACTTTCTTTGGCCAGAACTGGTTCTTTACCAATTTTCCTAGACAATTCCATGACTACCTGTGCAGTATTATCGGTTGTTACTACACCCGGAATCACTTCCACTAATTTCATAACAGGTACGGGATTAAAGAAATGCATTCCCAATACTTTGTTGGGGCGATTCGTTGCAGCAGCTATCTCAGTAATACTTAGTGCTGAAGTATTAGTAGCTAAAATAGTATCGTTTTTACAAATCTCACCGAGTTGTTTTTGGACTTTTTTCTTAATATCAATGTCTTCCACGATTGCTTCGATTACAATGTCGACATCCTTAAAATCGTTAATATCTGTGCCGCTGACTAATAGAGCATTAAAATTAGCCACGGTTTCGGCGGTCACTTTACCCTTTTCTATTGCTTTGGCCCATACTTGGTTTAAACGAATAACTGCCTTTCCAACTATTTCTGGAACCACATCTATTAAAACTACACTATATCCTGCTTCAACACTGACTTGAGCAATTCCCATACCCATGGTTCCAGCACCCAACACACCAATTTTTTTGATCTCCAAACAATTACCCCCTTTAAACTCGACATAGTTCACTTAAACCTACTTTCTGAAATCCCTCCTTTCGACCTACGTAAACAGCTATGCAAAAATAGATCCAATTTTCTAACTTTTCCAAAGAAATAAAAAAGACCCGGAAAATAATCCTGCCCTGCTATCCTTTTATACGTTATTTGCTTGACTTGTACCAGTTTTAGATGATATTTCGGCAATAGAATTTAGTGATGGTTTAACTTGAATATAAACCAAACTATACCAAACAAGCACTTTCACGTCTCCAGCTTGAGACGATGCACGCCAAATAGAGACAGGTGTCTCTATTTGGCGACTCGATGTTCATTCAGTTTTTAACTCCAGAGACAAAGCCTCACCATCAAGTCCATGTTTAGTTAATTTCTTATACATTAACGATCTGTGAATTCCCAAGATTTTAGCGGCTAGCGCTTTATTGCCTTTAGCACGCCTCAGTGCGTCAATCAGCAGTTCCTTTTCAGCTATATTTAAACCTTTCTCCAATTTATTTTGTTCATCGCTCCGGTTCACGTCTATACATCGGCTGACATCTATTTTTGTCTGCAATTACATTAATTGGTCACCACCCAAAATGCTACCAGTTTGTGCGTCAATCCATAAAACTCGTCTAGCTTCATGAACTCCCATGCTAAAACAGCTTTATCTTCTAAATCAGTGTATTTAAAGTAGTTAGGTCTAACTACCTCTAATTTAGCATCTTCAGGATTAGGATTTGTCATTTTATGAAAAGTATCAGGGTTGTTTGTTGCAATTGCTATTGCTTGATCTTTTGTTACTACTTCGTCAGTGGATTGAACTGGTGTGTAAAATTCCTTTACGGATTCAAGTTTACCTTCTGTATCAAAGCCAATCTTTACTTGTTCGAATTGGGAAATAACACCAGATATAGCCTCTTTTTGAAAGGAGGCAAGAACGAAATCATCACTGAGATTGCTATCTATATAGGCTAATTTATAACCTGATGTAAGATTAAGTTTATTTTGCAAATCATTATAGAGGCTTTGTGCAAATTCTTTAGCCTGATCTTGCGTCTTAACTTTTTTAGTTACATTAGTATGATTCTTTTTATCACGAAGATATAGAACTTTACCTGTGGTGGGTTCTAGGTTGACTTCAGCACCATCATAATCAAGAACATAAAATCCTTTTGTAGTTGAAGGGTCTTTTGCTATAGCTGCTTTAATAAAATTTCCAGAGGTGAATCCTACATCTTCAATTGCTTTTTGCTTTTGCTTTAGCATCAGCTTCAGAAATATTTTCCGCAATAATTGGCGTTAACTCGTCATAGTCTTTTCCCGTTATCGCATCCTTGAGTGGGAACGTAGACAAAATAACGATGAGCGCTCTCGAGGAGGATTGTTTTACCTTTTTGCAGATGAAGTAATGGATTTGGACTTAAAACAGCATTGCGCCAATTGATGGCATTTGTACTTGATCTACTACCGAATAGACCCAAGAATAAAGAATCGCTTAGTCAACTACACAACTGGATCAGTGAATTGCCCAGTTATATCAAGGCTTTACTCGCACAACTGCGGTGCGAAAGTTGAGTCACTTATTATATATTGCTAAATTTTCTAATTAGAGGATTCTTTACGTTTTTGTGGAATATATTTCGTAACGAAAATAAAGGGGGAGATAAAATTAATGGCTAATATTTTAATTGTTTCCTGTTCTAAAATTCGTGATGTAAGTTGTATCGCTTGCCTGAAGTGTTTTAAAGCCGCTCAGCTTAAAGAGGGTGAATTTGCTAAGTATGACTCCGTTCAGATTGCGGGTCTCAGTGGTTGTGGCGATTGCCCTGGCCTGGTTATGCCTAAAGTCGGCTTAGTTATGGAAATGGCTGATTATTTGATGCAGGATATAGATGCCATTCATATCGGCACCTGTGTAGTTAGGGCCAAAAACACTGCCGCCTGTCCGATCGACATTGACGGTATTAAAGCGAAACTGGAAGGAAAATTCGGTAAGCCAGTAGTCATAGGAACACATAATTATTAATAATAAATATTTCTCTATCGAACTTTTTCAAGTGAATTAAACCCTGCCCTTTACAAACCGGCTTATTTTTCGCTAGCAACCGTCACTGTCCTTGAATTTTACCAAGGGCTTGCTAGCTAAACCTTGTTTTGGCGGGATTCCCACCCGCTAAAAAGATCGAGCATTGCTCGATCTTTTTATTTACACTAAACTTTGATGATATTATCTTAGACACTTTTAGTTCTAGCAGCAGGAGCAGGAGCAGCTTTTTTGATAAGACCCATTGGTGCGCCCATAGGTAATATATCACGACCGTAGAAGTTCTTGAAAAATATTCCCCCGACAGCATAGAAACCAACTAAGGAGATAGCAAACTCTGTCCAGCCAGCGATTTGTGCATACAAAGCGACAGGACCCCATTTAAATGATACGCAAGCAAGGGTGAAAAATAGAACGTCAATGAGAAGTAATATTATAATAAAAGGTACGTTCGTTTCGAAAGAAGCTATCGTGATAAACAGAGAGAAAATAAGATAACCAACAAATACTACACCTAACTGTTTAGGATCAGCTACAGCTTTCATGCCTTCACCTAACATACCATTCAAAGTTGCCCAGGAAAAAGCCATTCCGACCCAGAAAAACCCATAAGCACCTAAAACTGTGCCGCCAAATACGTTACCCTTTTTGAAGTCAATCATTGCAGCTATAATTTGAACAAGCCCGCCCAACAATGCTGCCCAAATAACAAGTAAAGCGGTTGCTTTAGGATCAGTAAAGCTTAATTTAGAAGATGAAGCCACAAAACATATCAACGACAAACCCATAACTCCAAACGCTGTAGGATCTGCACCTGTATAAGCTACTTTTACTTCTTGTACACTCATTAATTTTTCCTCCTTAATTTTTATATTGTTAATAGGTAATAGGTAATAGGTAATATGTAATATTAGAATAAATCCGCGTAAATCACTAAATTTATCAATTCTCCCCCTCTCTAAAATGTTCTCTCCAGAGTACCAATATTATTATACCCTGAAACTATTGTTCTGAATATAGAGAATTTTCTTTTTAATGTCTGTCCAATAATTTTGCCCGTGCTATTAAATGATCTACCCTCGCTAATACCACGGGTTACAACTTTATTGCCCTCCCAGATATTAAATTCTTTTCCTGATAAATCTTATGCCTGCTCATTCTCCGTATACACATTCTCCTTCAACGACTTCAGCAAGAAATCAATCACACTCTTTTTGAACAGGTCATGTGTCTCCGGTTCCTTGGCGGAGAGCTCTTTCATTTCCCACATCAGCTCCTTGAATGTTTTTTCCAGGTTTTCGTATAAAAAAGCCACTTTATTAGCCACCGCCTTGTTATACACCTCAGTAAGTCGCTTGCTCATCTTTTCGACGGTCTGGTAAGATGCCCTTTTTTTGACTTTTTCCAACTCCGCCTGCTTCTTTTCGGTATCCTGTTCCAGAGCCCGGTTGGACTCACTTAACTCTTCCGACTTGGTCCTCAGGTTGTCGTTAGCCTTGGTCAGATGAGTTATTTGGTTCGCCTGTTCATCCACAACTTTCCGGAGGCCGGTGTTTTCCTGCCGGGCCTGATCCCGTTCTTCCTGGGCCAGTTTCCAATCAGTGACCTTCCTTTGCAGCTCACGGGTGGTTATGTTATCCATATCCAACTCGGCAATGAACTCACCCCGGACCTCTTCCGGGACTCCGAGGAGAATAAGTGCCTGGGTGAAGTTCAAATTCGGCAGTTCTTGCGCCTGGGTGTCGGCGGTGGGAGATTGGGCGTCAGAGGATTCGAGCTGTTTAGGCCCGTACTCCTCGAAAACGCGTATCATTCTTTCCGCCGTTTTTTGAGAATAGCTGACCGATTCCTCCAACCACTTGCCCCATTCCCCATACTGAAGCAACCCCCTGGCTTCCTTCAGGCG
>NZ_JAMHFY010000044.1 GCF_023897015.1 Desulfosporosinus nitroreducens
CCTCTTCCCCTGCCTGCAGGAAAAAGCCTTGGGCTTCGACAAGTTCACATTGAAACAGGTCCAATTGCCCTCGGTAGACAATCACCGGATGTGTCTTGGCGACTAAGGCCCCAGTACGCAAATGGGTCATGTGTTCGGGTTTAACGCCCGAAGAAATACTTGTTTGAGCTTGAGCTATAGCTTGGGTTCGAGTTTGAGTTTGATTTTGGGTTTCACGAAGTACATTTGGTTCTTGAAAGAATTGCAGTCTGTTGCTTCTATCAATGCTTTGGTTTGCACTGGAAAAGGTACTTTTATGAATATCCTGAAGCCCGTTTCCTTCGATTTGGACATCAATTCCCTTAGAGCGGATAAAGTCTCGCGCCGAAGGAGTAATTACGCTCCCAGGCGGTAATGTAATAATTTTTGTTTTGGTTTTATGCCAATTGGCTCTTAGTTCATACTCTGTGACGATCAAGTCCTCACCTCATTACAGAAGTCAGAGGTCAGAAGCCAGAGGTCAGAATATTTCCTTTTACTTCTGGCTCGAACATTTGACGTTTACTTATTATTCCCCATAACCTTTGTTGTCACCGACTGGTAATATATACTCAACATCTTGGTGGGGGCGCGGTATAACATGTACGCTGAGGAGTGCTCCGACTCGTTGGGCTGCTGCAGCTCCGGCATCAACGGCGGCTTTGACAGCTCCGACATCCCCTCGTACCATGACTGAGACCAATCCACCCGAGACGTGCTCTTTTCCGCACAATGTGACATTGGCCGCTTTTAACATTTGATCAGCTGCTTCGATCGCCGGGATTAGTCCTTTGGTTTCTATCATTCCTAGTGCTATTACACTTCGATCTTGTGCCATTTTTATTCCCTCCCATTTCCTAGTTTCGATATATTCGGTTGTTCGTAATCGAGACTCATGCACCATGCCTTATCGATATTTTGTAATTCGGTATTCGTAATTCAAAGCTCGGGTCACATTTTTTAAGTCTTTTTAGACATTTTTCAAATCTTATTACGAATTCTAGTCAACCTTTAAAATTTGCATCGTTAACTTTTCACTTATTTAAGTGTTGCATGACTTATTTAAGTGTTGCATGACTTGTTTAATGATTTCTTGAACTAACCGGGCATCAACTTGCGGTGTTTGAGCCTGATTCTGAATTTGGGCTCTCTCATTACTTCCCCCAGAGGTCATGGGTTCAACGGGTTTGCGGTCTGGGATTTGCAGATGCCAGGCGACCCGTTTTATGTTGAGCAGGTGCAGGGGCGTGACGTTTTCTGAGACGCTCGATCCTGCCCAGGTTCCACACCCTAGGGTAAATGAAGGAGCTAGGCCAGTAGTTGCTCCGACACCTCCCATGGCTGCGGGGGTATTGATGAGCAATCGGTTGACTGGTTTTTTGAGGGCGAATTCTCGTATAACTTCTTCATTGTTACTGTGCATGGCAAGACTGTGGCCCACTCCGCCAGCTTCTAAAAGTTGGAAGCAACGCTCGCACCCTTCATGCCAGTCGGCAACTCGGTAAAATCCTAGGACAGTGGTGAGCTTTTCGTAGGACAAAGGCCATTGGGGACCAACGCCGCTTAAGGGAGCAATTAGGCATCTAGTTCGCTCAGGGATATTAATTCCTGCTAGTTGGGCAATAAACTTTGGGTCTTTCCCAACAACTTTGGGATTAACACCTCCGTTTGAGAGCATAACGACCTTAGAGACTTTTTTGACCTCTTCAGAGTCTAGGAAATGCGCGCCAAATCGTTTAAGTTGGCCTATGAGTTCATCAGCAATGCAGTCTTCAGCAACGACGGCTTGTTCAGAGGCACAGATGGTTCCATTGTCGAAGGTTTTTCCCATGACGATATATTCGGCAGCTTTGGCGAGGTCTGCGCTCCGTTCGACGAAGGCCGGAACGTTTCCAGGGCCAACGCCTAGGGCTGGCTTTCCGCTGCTGTAGGCTGCCTTGACTAGGGCGCTTCCACCAGTGGCCAGAATCATAGCGACATTGGGGTGTTTCATAAGTTCGTTAGTGGCACCCATAGAGACATTTAGAATACATCCGATTACGCCTTCTGGAGCACCGGCCGCGACGGCAGCTTGATGCATGATTTTTGCGGCTTCGTTTGTGCATCGTACAGCACTGGGATGCGGGGAAAAGACGATCGCATTGCGGGATTTAAGGGCAATCATGGCTTTATAGATAACCGTTGAAGTGGGATTGGTCGTAGGAATAATCCCTGCGATAACTCCGACGGGTTCGGCGATTTCCCATAGCTTTTGTTCGTGATCTTCACGAATGATTCCCACTGTTTTCATAGGTTTTATGAAGTCATACAGAGTACGGGAAGCGAAGTAGTTTTTAAAGCATTTGTCTTCGTAATTTCCCATTCCCGTTTCTGAGACAGCCATCATGGCCAATCGTGCTGCATTTGCTTCGCCCGCTTCGCGCATCATGTCAATGATATGATCCACTTGTTCTTGCGTGAAGTCTTTAAGAGCTTCTTGGGCTTCGCGCGCAGCTCGTACTAAATTTCGGGCTTCTTGTAAGGAACAAAGGTCTCGATCGAGTTCCATACTAGCTGCACCTCCCTTTTTGCTAAAATTTCAGGCCATTTTCGCAGACGTCGATGACAGCTCGCTGGAAGGCTTCACAGGCAGATCTGCAGGCACTTTGTGAACCGGTTAAAAGCCCACCGCCGAAGTTAGTTTCTGTGGGTGGCCCGTAAAATGCTTTCATTGTAACTTCCGCCGCTTTTAGTGCCGCATCTAAACCATACATTGCTTCGATTGGAGGCGCGATAAGGTAAGACAGGGCCTCCCCTTCTTGGATTCCTGCCAGTTTAGAGAGATAACTTCCGGTTCGCGAGACAGTGTGCGGAAACCATGCGGTTTTTCCTCCATCACAGGTATAGAAGAAGCATTCATTTTCCAGATGGTCAATGCAGGCATCAACTCCGGCACGTACTTCGGCTGGATTTGGGCCCGCTAAAATTCCGATGATTTCTCCAGACAGCGGACCTGAAGCTCGAGCTGCTCCACAATAAAAACTTTTGGCATAGACGACTTCGACTTCAGCTTTTTTCGTCGCTTCATCTAAGGCTACGTAGGTTGAATCATCAATGTCGGCAGTGATCATGCCGATGGAACGCTGATAGCCAGTTAGGCCCAATTTTTCGGCGAGATCAGGGGCCACATTAGGTATTAATCTGACTGCTAATACTTTTGGCTTAATGGGCTCTATCATGGTTTCCCTCCCTATTAATGCCGGATTATAAGTTCCGACGATTTAACTAATTAACGAGTTCACTTTGTGTTCTCAGCGTTTTTAGTTTTCGGCTTTTCTTCGATGACTGGTAGTTTAGGCAGGATGTCTTCGAGTTCCGGATGGGGACGCGGGATGACGTGACAGCTGACTAGCTCTCCAACTCGCTCAGCGGCAGCGGCTCCAGCATCAACCGAGGCCTTGACGGCTCCGACATCTCCTCGAACCATTACCGTAACTAAGGCACCTCCTACTTTTACTTTCCCAATTAGGGTTACATTAGCAGCTTTAACCATGGCATCGGCTGCTTCGATGGCTCCAACGATTCCGCGTGTTTCTACCATACCCAGTGCTACGAGATCTGCTCTTATAGCCATTGTGCTCTCTCCCTTCACTCTCTTGTTTTTACAAATTGTAAACATCATTAATTTTAATTTTACTCTCCATTTAAAGGAACCCAAAATTAACCATAGAACACCTTTTGTGACAAGCACCTATCAAATTAATCATTAAATCTATATTGATCATGCCAAGAGGACATGTTGCCGGCCTCTACTCCAGATTAACACCTGATGCCTTAGCATCTAGAATCTTTTTGATTAAGCTGGCCAAATGCGCTCCCGCTTCCGCTGCCGGAGTACCACCTTTATGGATATTACTGATCACGGTTCGCTCACTCTCGACCATACCCAGTCGCGGATTGTATCCCATGTAGGCGCTCATACTCTCAGCGGTTCCCAATCCAGGACGTTCCCCGATTAGAATTACAGCGACTTCAGGTTTCAGCTCTTCACCAATAGTATCCATTACAGCCACTCGACCATTTCGAACAAAGATTGGAGTGCCTAGTCTCACACCCATTCCTTCAAGGCCCTGAGTTAAGGCTGGAAGAAGATTAGGAATATTAGCTTCAACCGCTTTACTAGAAAGTCCGTCGGAAACAATGATTTGGACCATGGCTTCTTTTAGGCATCCTTTGGCGAGAATCTGTAAGTTCTCGTCATCAAGTTTTCTTCCTAAGTCAGGCCGGGTAAGATATTCATCTTTCGACTTGCATAGGGTTTGAATGGAAACCATATTATATTTTGCAGGAAATTCTTCCGGAACAACACCGAGCACAGAGTCTTGCGCTACTGCATGATCTGCGCGAAAACGAAGTAATGTATCCGTCAATGGACGAGGTCCACTTCTCCATACTCCGATACGAGCAGGTGTCGAAAGCTTCATTTCTTCATAAAGTTCCTTATTAACCGGATTGGGCACTTGTAAATAACGCTGCAAATCGATTTCTGCTAAATCTGTTATCTCACATTCGTCCATAATTGATGAGTTTGCTAAAGGTAATTTATTATTTGAACTTTGGATTTTTCCCTTTTCCATTCCTTTCAGCAACTCTTCAACGATTAAGCGAACACTATCTTCTAAGCTCATTTTCTTATCCCCCCCTTACCTTGTGAATATCGTTGCATCACCGGCACGGGCTGTAAGCTTACCCTTAGCCAGGATTCCCATGGATTCCGCCCAAGCTTCAAATTCAGGCAACGGTCTTAGGTTAAAAAGTTCTCTCAACGTCGCAATGTCATGGTAGCTAGTGCACTGGTAATTTAACATAACATCATCCCCCATAGGGATCCCCATAAAGTAAGTACAACCTGCCGCCGCAAGTAGAGTCGCAAGATTTTCAATATCATTTTGGTCTGCTTTCATGTGGTTGGTGTAACAAGCATCAACCCCCATTGGCAAGCCCGTAAGTTTACCCATAAAATGGTCTTCCAGACCTGCTCTAGTCACTTGTCGAGTATCATAAAGGTATTCCGGACCAATAAAACCAACAACCGTATTCACCAAAAAGGGGTTGTAATGACGAGCTAAACCGTAACAGCGTGCCTCCAAGGTGACTTGGTCGGCACCATGGTGTGCCTCAGATGAAAGCTCAGAACCTTGCCCTGTTTCAAAATACATAATATTAGGTCCAGTTGCACGCCCCTCTTTTAATCCCAGGGTATACGCTTCGTCTAAGATTTCTTTAGTGACCCCAAAAGCTTCGTTTCCAATCTGAGACCCTGCAATAGATTGGAAGAGTAAATGAACCGGAGCACCTTTTCGCAAGGCCTTCATTTGAGTTGTAATATGCGCTAAAACACAAACCTGAGTAGGTATCTGCCACTCCTCAACAAAATTGTAGAGGGTTTCCAAGCTACGGATGGTTGCGGGTACAGAGTCGTCAACTGGATTAAGTCCGAACACTGCATCTCCTACACCATAGGACAATCCTTCACGCAAACTGGCTAAAATTCCATCAACCCCATCAGTAGGATGATTCGGTTGAAGCCGGGAAGCCAGACACCCTGCTTTGCCAATCGTCGTATTGCAATGAGCCAAATTTTGAATTTTGGCAGCACCTAATATCAGATCGAGATTGCTCATGAGTTTAGCCACTGCAGCGACCATCTCTGAGGTGAGACCGCGACTAATCCTATGGAGGGCAGATCCATTAGTTTCGGTTCTAAGAACATACTCCCGAAACTCTGCAACACTCCAATTTTTAATTGTATGATAGATTGGTTCGTTGACATCGGCATCAATAATGCGTGACACCTCATCTTCCTCCAGTGGTACAACCGGGTTCCTGCGTAAATCTTCCAAGGTTAATTCCGATAAGACTCGTTTGGCCGCGATCCGCTCTGCTGCATCTTCGGCCGCGATCCCGGCGAGAATATCTCCTGACTTAATTTCGTTTGCTTTAGCCAAAACATCTTTTACATCTTTAAACTTAAAGGTTTGACCAAAAAGTCGTGTCTTCAGATTCACGATTTCACATCCCTTCTGTGGAAAAGTATTATCGGGCAAAAATTAGAGTTTTTACAATCACTGGCACTGCATCTTGATACGGTAAAGGTTTAGCAATATCCAGGAAATCTCCAAAGGCCAGCTCTATGCCATCTAAACAAACCAAAGGACTGGCAGGAAGAAGTCTTTGCAGGGTTTGTCCCAGTACTTTAGCAATATCTTGTTGGGCGATGATTACTTTAGGCTCTCCTTTGATTAATGGCAATTCGTAGGCAAGAGTTTCAGCTAAGCTAAGAATCGTTTGAAAGTCCGTATTAGGCAAAGGTGGAACTATCAGAGCGACTGTTCTGTATAAAGAGTCAGTGTAATTCCCTGCGGCTTTAAGCCAAGAAAACTTACCCCTCATATCCAATTCCGGGTACACTGCAGGCACATTTCGTACCGGAAGTGTATGCTCGCTAACCGTAATTGTCGATCCTGATACATTCACAGTGTGGGCTCCTGCACCGAGCACTGTAGCATGGATTGTTTCAGCCCCCTCATGTACGGGCAGGGATTTATTAATCCGGCTTTCCTGAAATGCCTCTGCCAAGAGTGGGCCAACATCTCCGTGAATCCACCATTCCTTGATTCCAGGCAAATAAATATATTTTGCAACTCCTCCAGAAAAGACCACGCCGTCGATCTTAACATCCGGCAACAAATTCGTCATTACCAAACAATTGTCCTGAGGCAGGAGAGTTTCTTGAAAAATGACTCGTTCGACACATTCCACCATACTCTTTAAGCAGTTTTTTATCAGAACTAAGTCATTCCCGTTAGAAACTAGGTTATTGTTCGGATTACAATAATTTATGATCTTCTGAGCGGGTGAGGAAACGTAAGTTAAGCGGTGCGAAATTGGATCTACTTCAAAAAGGCGGCCGCCAACATTGATACACGCTGTCCCTATGCACTTACCTCGATCAAAATAAGCAATATTCGTAGTCCCTCCACCGATGTCAATGTTGGCAATACACGCGTGTAAGCGCTTGGAGAGCGCCTCGGCGCCCGATCCTTTCCCTGCAATCATACTTTCGAGATCTGGTCCAGCCGTCGCTACAACAAAATCTCCCGCATAATCTGCTAAAGAATGAATGATTTCCGAGGCATTCTCCTTTTTAGCGGTCTCCCCAGTAATGATAATAGCCCCTGTGTCAATCTGTTCAGGCTTCACTCCTGCCTTCTCATATTCCTTAGCGACAATTTCTCGAAGCGCAGTACCATCAACATGCCTGCGATCTTCAAAGGGAGTGAAGTGAACCTTACCCATATAGGAAATACTTTTATGGGTAATTTCTACTTTTGGTACTTGACTGCCTGGCATTACATTGACTAAGGTGAGTTGCGAAATGACCAACTGAGTCGTTGTTGTCCCGACATCGATCCCCACACTGACTAGAGTCATCTCTTTAGCCATAATGTTTCTCTAACGCCATTGTATTAAGATGGCTCCTCTCCCCGGATACATATTAGGCATCCAGTTCATCTAAAACACCGAACTCTTCTTCAAATGGTCTGATATTCTTATTGCCCCAAATGAAGTAGTAGGCGATGGCAATGACATAAACAAGCGCTGCCCATTTCAAAGCTGGCACACTTGAAACAACGACACTTATCGTCAGAAAAATACCTATAATAAAGCTAATGGCCGGGATTACTGGATACCATACTTTAAATGGTCTTTTTAGATTAGGTTCTTTGGCGTGTAAGATAAACAGACTGATTAGACTAAGCATATACAGAGCAACCGAGCCAATAACGGCAATGGTAATCACAATTGCTGTCTTACCCGTGAGAACGACACCCAATCCAACGAGTCCAGGAATTAACAATGCCCAGACTGGAGTATGACGTTTAGGGTCAACATAGGCGAGGAATTTTGGCAAATAGCCAGTTCGAGCCATCGCATAAGTTTGACGTGAATAACCCACAATAATCCCATGCAGAGAAGCGATTAAGCCAAATAAACCAATGATGTTCACTAAAACAACAATAAAGGCATTCTCGCCAAAGACTTGGGCTAAAGCAATGGGCAAAGGAAAGTCTACTGCTGAGACTAAGTTATAATCGGCAATACCTGCCGTCAGGAAGAGAGTTAAAAAGCCCATGACCATCAAAGTTCCCATACCACTTAAGAAACCTTTTGGAATATCTTTCTGTGGGTTCACCATTTCTTCCGCAGCCATGGCTCCTCCTTCAATAGCGAGATAGAACCAGATTGCAAAAGGAACGGCTGCCATAACGCCTTTCATTCCAAAAGGAAGGAGAGGTGCTGTCATGACTCTTGCCATCGAAAAGTGAGGAGTTGCGGCAACCCAGAAAATAACTAAACCAACCAGCGCAATAATGGTAACCACTAATTCTACCATAGCTGAGGTTTTCATTCCCAAGTAGTTCACAAAAATGAAAAATAAGAAAGCGGCGACAGCTGCCGTCAATGTTGGTACGGATGGAATGAGAAAGTTAATGTACCCACCTACAGCCAATGCAATAGCAGGCGGAGCAAACACGAATTCAATTAGACAACTGATACCATTCATATATCCCCAAAATGGTCCCATTGCTCTACGTGCATACGCAGAAGGACCACCAGCATGAGGTATTGCTGTTGCCAGCTCTGAGTATGACAAAATAAATGTTACATAAAAGATCGTAACTGGAATTAGAGCAAGGGCTAATCCCATAGGCCCACCTGCACCAAATCCATAGCTCCAGCCAAAATAGTTTCCCGAGATGACTAAGCCTACTGCAAGAGCCCATAGGTGAATTGGTTTAAGTACTCTGGACAAATGTGCGTCTGATCCTGGAGTTACAAGTTTAGTCTCCGTTGTCACAGAAAAACCTCCTTTAATTTTATTAGATGAAACACTTGATACCTAGCAAGGGCATATAACTTACATGCTTCTTACTCCTTTCTTTTCAAGTAGAAAAAAATTAATGCCCTTTATCACACCCCCGATAACTCAGGGTGTAATAAAGGGCATTATTGCCCGCTATTCCTTTGTAAAACAAATATCTTCACTAGGTAAGAATGGTCTCATCTATAAATAGATATTATTCGCCATCTTACTCATTATTCCTTCTTTGTGAGCACTGTATTATAGAATTTTTTTAAAAGTCATTTTATTGATCTAAACTGCCATTTTTATAATTTGTGCAGCAAGTTTAACCACTGTAATTCTCAAATCCATGGCCTGATGGATTAGTAATTGATGAGCTTCATATTCACTTATTCCCTCACGAGTTGCCAGAATTGCCTTAGCTCGAGAAATTAGTTTTTGACTATTTAATTCTTGCTGAGTCGTTTCTAATTTTGAGCGTACATGTTGCATCTCTCTCCAACGAGCGTAAGCAATTTGAATTGCAGGTAAAAGATCACGTTCGGTTATAGGTTTAACAAGGTAGCCGTACACACTAACTTTTTCTGCTCTATTAATAAATTTGGACTGACTATAGGCTGTTAACAATATGACAGGTATATTCATAGAGTGCAAGATCTTTGCGACTTCCAATCCGTCCAACCCTGGCATCATTACATCGAGAATTGCTAAATCTGGAGCGAAAGATTTAGCTAACTCAACCGCTTTCAAGCCATTGTTTGCTTCTGCACAAACTATATGACCAGCCCCTTGTAACATTTCTTTAATATCCAAGCGAATTAAGGCCTCATCATCCGCAATCAATATGGATAGTTCGCTCATAACTGTCCCTCCGAGCTATGTTTTGGAAAGCTTACTGTTACAACCGTCATTCCGTCTATTCGTTCCATTCTGAACTCTCCACCCAATTGTTCTCCCACTAATGAGTCAACGATTTGCAAACCCAAGCGTCGTTGCTTAACTTTATCAAAAGGAACTTCTGGATCTGGTCCATTATCTCTTACTGTAAGATGTATTTGTCCCTTTTTCTCAATAATATCAAGTGTAATAATTCCTTTTTCTAAGAGACGAACCCCGTGTTTAAAACTGTTCGTTAAGAGTTCATTAATGACGAGAGCCAGAGGAACAGCTTTAATGCTGGGCAAATGAAGGTTTTGTCCATTAACATGGGCCTTAATGCTCTGTTCGGGTGACATAGAGCTTTCTAATAATGCGCTTAAAATACGCTGAGAAAGCTCCTTTAAATCAACGGAATCACAGTTTTGGCAGGCAAAAACATCATGGACCATTGCTATGGAGATAATTCGATTGATACTTGCCGAAAACTCTGCTTTGACGATGTCTAAATCCGATCGTCTCATCTGCAAACGAAGCAAAGCTGCAACATTTTGAAGATTGTTTTTTACTCTGTGGTGTATTTCCCTGATGACTGTACTCTTAGCACTTAATTCTCGTTCCTTTTCCCGAAGATCTGTAATATCTCTAAAAGATATTACACACCCGCTTAAATCTCCATAAGTCACCAAGGGATACGCCTCAAAGAGATAGCTCTTATCTAGAATACAAAACTCGGCTGGGTTTTGCAGAGTATCTAATAGCTCATTTAATGTAGAACAATTGAACATGCCAAACAAGAAATCTTGTCCAAGAGCCTCAAAGCCCTTAAAATCCTGATAAATCTTTGCGGCTTTTTTATTCACATAAGTAATTTTACTATATTTATTTAGGACAAATATTCCGTTTCCAACCCAATTTTCAAACTGTGAACCAGTCATTGACAAGTGCATTAGCGTGTTACTTAGTCGTTCGGCCGTTTGCGTCAAAAACTCTACTTGCTCTTCTTGTCTTAATTCTTCGGAAATATCTCTTTCCATGATAAGTGTACCTATCACGCCATCTACAGGATTGCGAATAGCTACAACTGTCTGGGCTATTGGAATCCCCTCTTGGCTGACTCCTCGAACATCACGAGAAGTTTCACCAGTCTCTAGTGTTCGATAAACCGCAGGCTCGCTGGTAGCTAAGGCTAATTCACCCACGACACTATGTCTATACAACGATCTATTTTTAGGGCAGGCCCATGCTAATACTACGGCATCTACTCCGTCTTTCAGGGGGGCATCAATGAAGATGTCTGTCCCCGTCATTTCAGCAGTATTTGGAATTTGAAGAGCCATTGATTCTAATATCTTAATATCTTCTTCGGTGAGGTTAGTGTATTCAATACATATGTCCCTAATGGTTGCGCAATTCATTCAACTCCTCCAATCGCTTACGCAAAGGAGCAACTCCTACCTCATCCATGATGGATGTTGAATAAAAAGGTTCTTCAATTCCTGCATAATTTAAAAAAGCAGTTGCTTGTTTGATATTGGCTTTGGGCAAATCCATCTTTGTGATGATTCCAATAATGGGCTTGCGAAAAACCTTTGAGAATTTGGGAGGATAAAATGACCTTTGTTTCGTAGCATCTTGAAGTGCCCAGATCTCTGAGACCCGGTGGCTCGCATCGATTAAAACATGATAAAAGCGGGGGATCTCAAGATATTCACCCGGACAATCAATAAAAGTATGAGAAAAATCTAACATCTGTGTTTTTTGATAGCTAACTTGCTCATTCAAAAGCAATTGCTTCAAAGAGGTTTTACCTGCACCAATTCCCCCAATAAGAAGTATTCTACCCATTAACTTCTTGTCACCTCAGCTGCTGAAAACCCTAAAATGTTAACGAGAGTATTTACGGCAGCTCGTAACGCTGCTTCAACACTGGAAACATCCCCTGTAATCACTAGAGAACCCGTAAAGCGATCTAGAAACCCAAGTTCAATATCCCCTGCTTTGCTCGCAGCATCCGCAGCAATGATCGCAGCCTCACTGGGAGTAATCGTCATGATTCCAATGGCGCCTGCAGTCACAATCCCTAATCGTTCATGAATATCTCCTTGTGGGTTCGGGATAATATGGGCCATTGTCACTTGTTTTCCTGGGACGTATTCTTGAATAACGCGCTGTTTTTCTACCAAAGTTAGGCACCACCATTCCTATACTTTCACGACATAGAAGTGAATGACTATTGTATTTCGTTGTAAAATGTCAAAGTCCTCTTTATTTATATCCGGCTTCTTTAAAGTAATTTTTTCGAATCACGAGATCTGAAATATCAATTCCTTTGATATGATTCTCGAATTCTGTGCTATTCTCTGATTCTCCCATGTACAGTCGATTAGCTAAAACGACAAAATCCTTTTTGGTATTGAGCAAATTTCGTCCAAAAACGGTATTACTGTAACGGTCTTCATTAATTCCCAACAGATAGGCTATCGTGGGCATAGTATCAACTTGTCCTCCTGTAGTCGGGATCTCTTGTCCGTTCATTTCCTTGTGGTAGATAATAAGCGGGATTCGTTTACTGTCATCGAGGCACCAGCTTTCAATCGGCTGAACTGCTTTGACTTCGTCATTATAGTATTTATGCACTCCTGTGTGATCCCCGTAGATCACAACCACTGTATTATCTAATACTCCGCTTTTATCAAGTGACTCTAAAAAAATGCCAAGCTGTTCATCGGTATAACGAATACTTTGGAAGTAACCACCTAACTTTGACTTATCGAACTCCTCGCTTAATATGAGCGATCGATATTGTTCTGGCAAGTCAAAGGGGTTATGGCTTGTTAAAGTTACCATAAAATTGTAGAAAGGCTGTTTCTGTTCTGAAATTATAGGCGCTAATTGTCTGAAATAACTTCCATCACTTAGCCCTAAGCCAATTTTCTCATCCAAATTAAATCGTGATTCGTCCATCGTCTTTTCAAAACCAATGGCCGTCAAGGCAGGCATCCAATTCCAATATGAACCTTTATCTGGATGAATAGCTAAGGTGTTATACCCATCCTCTCTTAAAATCTTAGGCAAAGAATTATAGGTATTGTAAGGGAATCGAAAAAAGGTAGCACCAGTACGAACTGGATAAACAGAAGTGTTAGCCAATAAATCGGCATCAGAGCTTGAACCATTATAAACTTGTTCGTAGAAATTAGGAAAGTAATAACTATTCGCTAAGAGTTTATTGAGATTTGGAGTGATTTCCTGCCCATCAATCTTTTGATTTATTACAGATGTCTCGAGCGACTCAACTTGAATCATAATGAGATTCTGACCTTTGAATATTCCCTTATACTCATTTGCTGGCAGTTTCTCTTGGTTTTGATCTAACCATTTTTTGATTTGTTCACTTTCCTCGGGTTTTAATTCAGCATCCTTACTGTCTTTAAGATAGTTATAAATATCAAAACCATGGTACCCTAGCGGCGAAAGATTTGACATCGTCTGATTTGGAGACCAAGCAACTCTAAACAACATCTCGCCGTCATTACCTTTAATATCCAATTGGACATGCTGATAATAAATATACGATACTGAAAGTCCAAAAAGGATAAAGAGAGTATAAATATTTCTTTGAGTCCTAACATACAAGGTCTTATGCTTTATGCCGATACCAAATAAAATCAAAAGATCCAGGATAAATAATAAATCAATTTGGCGAAGCATTGATATTACGCTGCTAAAAAGATTGTCCAGATTTGTTGTTTGGCTTAGCAAATATGGAGTAACAAAGCTACTATACCCTCGGTAATACATTAAATCGGTAATCAGCAGAGTGGAAAATAAGGCATTACAACTAAACAGAAACCAAAAACGGGCCTTACCCTTAAATATAAAGGCGAAACTCAATAGTATAATGATAAAGAAGGTATAAACTTCTAAAGGAGGGGAAGAGCTGAAACTATAAAAAGCTTTCATGTAATCATACTTGGTTGCATTCTCATTATTGATAAGCCCAATAAATAGGATAGACTTAGTTAACATTACCAAAGTCGTGAATATAAACACGCTGTACTTAAGCCCCAGCCCAGATATGACAAGAGTACGCATCCATTCAAATAACTTAAGCCAAATATTAGTATACCCATTGATTTTAGTATTCTTTTTTGTGAGTTCATCTTCTAAACGAGCCAAAAATCACCATTCCTCTGCGTTTAAAATGTTCAACTGTACATTATTCGACAAAAACCTTAACTTTCCTTTAATGTGTTGAGCATTTTTTCACGCTATAAAGACTTATAGATTAAGTTTTAACAAAAGTAAGCTGGATTTAAACCAATATGGTCAAAAGACTTCCCTCTTCTAGAATTAATGATAAACTATATTCATACTTTTCGAACTAAAATTTCTGACGATTGCGAGTTTTGAGATGTATTCTAAAACACAAGTTTATCTAGAATTATTAGCTGTTTTTCCTATTTTTCTATTAATCATCTTTACTCTTCCCGATAATCTTTCCTGGCCCCTCCGCTCCACAATTGGCATAACGGGGGCCTCGGTTTGGTTATGGGTATTGGAACCAATCCCTCTGGCACTAACCTCTCTATTAGTGATTGCTGCTCTTCCCATCCTTAATGCTACCTCTCTTGATACCGCTTTGAGCGGGTTTTCTAATGGATCAACTTTCCTTATCATGGCTGGATTTATGATGTCTCAAGGAGTTAATAGTACCACTCTCGGGAAACGCTTTGCCAATTACTCCATTATCCGATTTGGAGGAAGTATTTATGGGGTTTTATTGGGTGTTTTATTAGCTCCACAGATATTGAGCTTTTTCATTCCCGGAACTGCCGTACGAACAACTCTTCTATTGCCTGCAGTAATGGCAGTCATTATTTCAATGAAGCTGTCCCTGAGCTCAAACATTGCAAAGCTATTAATCCTTGGGCTTACTTTTGGGGCAAGTATAAGTGGAGTAGGTCTGTTGCCAGCTGCTCTGGCAAATGTTTTAACGGCTGATCTTATAAAAAATATTCTTGGGCAAGACATTTACTATTTCACTTGGTTCATGATCACCTGGCCCATATGGCTATTTATGATCCCGATTACCTGGTTGATCCTTCCAACGTTGTTTCCTCCCGAAACAAAATATTTAGAGGTCAATCAGTTACGTACTGAACTAAAGGAATTAGGAAAGCTATCCAGTCAAGATAAGAAGTGTCTCATAATTTTAGCTGTAACCGTCGTTCTTTGGATGACTGAATCATTTCATAAATTACCAACTGCTGTCCCTGCAATATTAGCCACTGTTTTCATGGGTTTACCTGGTATCGGGATTGTTGGCTGGGATAAATTGAAAGAAATCGAATGGGGAACTATCATTATGATAGGTGCTAGCTTATCTATGGCCTCCGCCCTCAATAACTCCGGCGCCGCAGATTTCCTAGCAGGGGAATTGTTGTCTTTTCAAGGACTGCAAACAGGTTTATCTACCCCTCTGTTATTAGTATTTTTACTAATCCTCTTAACTCATTTTTATCACCTCGTAGTTACGAACATTTCTACTGTCGTTCTGACTTTAACACCAATCATGTTGCAAATCGCCCTAAAACTAGGAGTAAATCCACTCCTGGTGGCGATAACAATAAACATCGCTACATTATTTGGATTTCTTCTCATCGTCCAAACCCTTCCCAGTGTCGTAACCTATACTACTGGTGTATACACTTCTATGGATATGTTAAGGGCGGGCTTTTGGCTCACTATAGCTTCATTGGTTGTTATGATAATAACTGCACAAGTTTGGTGGCCTTTCATAGGACTTAATTAATCTCCAAACATATAAAAGTGTGCTCCCTTCAATATGAAGGGGACACACTTTTATATGTTGAATGACCTTTAGATAAGATAATATGAACCTTCTCGCGATCAAAAAAGTTTGGATTGATTAAATAAAGCTAGGGTAAGCTAAATATTATTGATTTTCCAGAGGATTTAAGTGGAGGTATTCATGGCAAGCATATATTGGTATTATCTGCTCGGAATAATTGGACTGGGAATTACTGCATTTACTGTATATAAGAAAAGAGACATCAAGCTCTCTACTTTTCTTGTATTTTTCTTATTTTCTCTATGTGTTACATGGATAGGCGAATTTGTAGTACTTGGTTTATTTAATAGTTATGCTTATAAAACTGGTATATACACAAACCCTTGGGCCCAAAATATTTTAGGGCATCTTATACTTAATTCGACTTTCTATCCCGGCACAGCTCTCTTGGTCGCAGCATGCTCGTTAGGATATGGGTGGATTTTTTTAATCACCGTTCTATATTTACTATTGGAGTATTTGTTTTTAAAACTAGGTATATATGAGCATCATTGGTGGAAATATTACATGACAGCTCTAGCAATTTTTATCTACCAAATCATTTCCATATTTTGGTTTAAGAAGATAAGTAACATTAAGTATGGATTTTATCGAATTAGTACATTCTACTTCGTTGGTTTTGTCGTTCTACACTTTCCTATTCCAGTAATTCTGCTCTTAGGAAAACAATACTATAATGTGAATTGGGTTCAAGATATGTACTTGTCTAGTACCATGTTTATTTTTACTTATCAGTTAGTTGAAACTTTATTATTGGTACTATTTGTATGTGCATTTGAGAAATGGTACTGGAGTATAGTACCATTCATTACTGCATTTGTAGGGCAATTCATACTCGTGAAACTGAATATTTTGGTGTTTCAGGATGGATGGAATCTGTTCTATACGATGCTAGTTTATTTTACAAGTATTGCTCTGTTTATTCTTATCGAAAAATATTCCTTGATTCCCGAAAAACAATAAATTAGTTTGAAACCACAAAATCCGCCATTTTAGCTATTAGGCTAAGGCGGCGGGTATTTGAATAGAAATTGCTGGTTATAATAAGCATTTAAACTTTTATATTCTCACGTCCATTAGAGATATAGAATGATTACAGGTATTACTGCTCCCCATGCACTTACTAAAGTAGCACGATTACTGCCATAACGCTTCTCTGCAGTATAACTGTAATGAGCCATAACTGCTGCTGCCATCACTAAAAGTAGATGGGTTATCGACGGCTTTGCTCCAAAGACCCAAAGAATGATACCTAATAAAATTTGCGTATCTAGTAAAGCATTCGCTGTAGTACTTACCAACTTATGTCCCCAGACAGGCTTCCCTCTCCACTGTCCCAGTGAAGCTATAGAGGCCCTTCATAATACTGATAATAGGATTAAAACTGTTAGAGTTTGGTGCAAGAAAATCCTGAGTTACACAAAGGTTGTCAGGCCATACAGTCACTTACCACAAATGAACCGAAAATTGCTGTTAGCGAAAGAAACGGCATCAACTGGACGAGTTTCTGGATTCCTGTTTCAGGTGTTCCTGATTACTTCATACACTTTACTAATGGTCTTAATGAATATATGGAAAAGCTTAATACCACTTCTGACACGCTACAAATTTAATAAAAGTGAGGTAAAGATTATGATTTCGGTTTTAAATTTTATCACCGAGGCTAAAACATTCTATATTTCAACAACTGATGGCACTAAGCCAAGAGTACGCCCATTTGGTTTTATCATGGAACATGAAGGCAAACTTTATTTTTGCACTAGCAACCAAAAGGCTGTTTATAAACAATTAACTTCTAATCCCTTCTTTGAAATCTGTGCTATGTCTGGAAATGGTCAGTGGATCAGGATACAGGGCAAAGCAGTATTTGATTCAAACATAAGTGCCAAGGCTAAAGCTTTTGAAGTAATGCCAAATCTTTCCATCATATACAACTCCCCAGATAATCCTGCTTTTGAAGTTTTCTACATATCTGAAGGAGTAGCAACCTTCTATTCTTTCACCGACGAACCGAAAACAATATTATTCTAAAATTCAAGTACTAAACTGAACAAAAGTGCTGAGGATTGAGTTGTGTAGCTTCACACACTGGGACTTTAACGCGGACTCCTGCAGTGCCTTTCGACCATATATTCAGCAAGCCGGCTCGCGTCTTTACTGCATTTTTCTTTTACCGCCAGATCAAGTCTGGCCAGTTGGCCGAGGGCTTCCAGCAGCTCCTGGAAGGCATCTGCGATCGTTTGGCAGCAAGCGATGCATCTTTCTTCATGCTTCGTGGTAAAGGTTTGGGAGGCTGCAGTTTTTGGCCCGTTTATTGGTTTGTCGGTTTTTTTGACAGTTCGATATTCTATTGTGATTTCCCCAGGATTATCGGACAGGGGCGTAACTTGAGCCTGCTCTTTCTCCGGAGAGATTTGCTTTCGTTCTTTGAGCGCCTGGTCCAGCTCACGGGTGGTCATATTCTTAACATCATGCTCCAGGATAAATTTCTCCCGCTCATCTTCCGAAATCCCCAGCAGCAGAAGAGCCTGGTAGTAGGTCAAATTCGCCGGCGCCGGCGAATTTGACCTGCCGTCGGCAGCGCCGTCAGCGAATAGTTTATCTCCATATTCTTTAAAAAGCTGCATAAGCTTGTTGGCTGTGCGTTGAGAATAGCTCACCGATTCCACCAGCCATTTTCCCCATTCTCCATGGGGGAGCAGGTCCTTGGCCTCCTTCAGCGCTTACCGATCTCGATGGCATTGGTAGGCATGATTTTACAAGTCTGTTGTTAATCCTATTAATCTCAGCCGCGATGACTAGCGGCGTACGTTCAGTGATGGGTTCCTTCATTTTGACTCCCGCCTT
>NZ_JAMHFY010000045.1 GCF_023897015.1 Desulfosporosinus nitroreducens
ATCTCGTCTCCCGCTCCATGGTGGATATGGCGAAGTGGTTAACGCACCGGGTTGTGGTTCCGGCACTCGTGGGTTCAAGTCCCATTATCCACCCCAATACATAGGGGATTAGTTTAATGATCCCAAGTCCTGCCGCAAATCGTGCAAGCGTATAAATCCGGATTCTAGCCTTATGGCCTGCTTCAATATTACTTAGAAATTTGGGGTTCATTCCCGTTATAGCAGCTAATTGAGCTTGGGATAGCTGTCGCTTTTTCTCTGTTGGGCTATTTGCTGTCCAAGAGTCTTATTATGGCAAAGTAAGTGGTTCACTCCTCTCCTGCCTTATTATTGCATAGGTTTTGGAAAAACATGTCATAAGTAGTCGAGGAATAAAAAAAAGGCTCCAAGTGTTTCTGATGGAAGCCTTAGAACATTACCTTATTAGACAGTGATTATATATATATTCTGGTGCGAGCCTCAAAAAGGCAGAAGCCCGGCTCGCCACACCGGGTTTCTGCTTATCTCCAAAAATATTTTCCTCACAACCACATTACACTATATGTCCCTGTCCATAAAAGTGTGACAAGCGCCGGTTAATTGACGGCGTCTTTTTTATGCTCCAGCAGCTCCCCTACCCCGCCTATCGATGGTCTTTAGGACGTGGCAGAAACCGATGATCCAGTCTACCGAGGAGGTCGCGTGATCCAGCTTCGAGGGATGAGCACAACTCCCCTTTACATAGATTTTATCTTTCAAAACAGAAAAAGCCCCCACCGTGGGACCCGATGAGAGCGGAGTTGTAAGGCTTGAAGCTATGATTATATTATGCTAATAAGGTGTGGGATTCTACAAGGGTATTAAAAACTTTGCCACGTCGCGTTGAGAACCAAATTTGATTCTTTTTTTAAAAAAGGCCCCCACCTTTCGATGAGAGCAAAAGTACGTAGGACGACGATTTAATGAAAAATATGATACCCTTAAATCTAAATCTTATACAAAAAACAATTCAACAAACGAAGGAAGCCTCAAAAGGCCAGCTTTCGTTAATGCACGGTATTTGACCTTACACTTTAAAGAATCATTGGGAAAATACACATAGTCATTTGTTTCTTTGCACTTAACCATTTTAGCTAACCCATAAACAGCCTTCCTGGATTGTGAAGGAACTCCCAGCTCCATGATTCCTGCAGATCTTCCATCCTGAAACTTCAGTAGCCAGCCAAACTCTGACTTCCTAAACCCTACTATGGATACGGTAGCATATTGATAATTAATAACTTTTAGCCAGCTATCTGATCGCTTGCCGACCTCATATTTGGAGTTCTTTTTCTTGAGGACGATTCCTTCAAGGTCCTTCTTCTTAATGGACTCGAAAAGCACTTTCCCTTTACCCTGGAGTGATAAAGTCTTTGTGATTCGCGGCAATCCATCCGGAACTAATCTATTCAGCAATTCTTTGCGCTCTTCTAATGGTAGATTTGTAACCATTTTCCCCTCAAAACATAGAACATCAAACACGCAATAAGTAACAGGCGAACTGAATGACAGTATCTTGATTCGCTGTTTATTCTTAGTTTGAAACCGGACCATTAGGCCTTCAAAGTCAGGCTTCCCTTCCTGATCAGGCATGATAATTTCACCATCAAGAATTGTTCCTTTAGGGACATCCTTAGCCATTAGTTCCGGGAACCGATTCGTAACTTCATTGTTGTGACGAGTATAGAACCTGGTACCGTCCATAGTTGAATATATGAACCTGATCCCATCCAGCTTCAATTCACTAAGCCAATCGTCACTATCGAATGGTTCTTCAGCCTTGTTTAGAAGCATGGGGCTAATAAACATAAACATTCCCACCTCTTGTACAAGTTTAGCATGAGAAATTCTTGCAGTCAGACTGGAATCCTTGGATATAAGCAAAAGGAGAGCAGATAAGCTCTCCTTAAAAGACCCCGCGTCCGGAAATCTTTTTGCGCAATGCCCTATAGTCCTTAATATTTATAGGACAAAATTTTCAAAAAGCGTCCTCCCGGTCCATAAAGCGGAAGGACAAAAGAAATTAATTACATGAAGAAAGCTAAAAATGCTTTCGACATATTGTAACATATATTTACATATTTGTGTTAAAAAGTTATTTGGTAAATTATTACTCGGGGATTTTAAGTAGGCCCCCACCGTTACTAGTGAGAGCATAGGGCCTGAAAGCGAATACCACTAATATAGTATACTTGTGTAGCCGATTCGGAACCTACATCCTCCACAAAAACCACTTGCAGGTATTCAGCTCATACTTGATTTCGTACGGCCGCAGCTCGCCGTTAATCTCAGATTGGCAGCGAAAAATGAGCATCCGGTTGCCGGCGAGTTTTTCTTCCGCCCCATGGATAACCTGCTCAATCTTAAATTCTTTGCCGTTAAGCTTGAATCTTAACGGGTGAGGTTTATCGTTCTCAAACCAGGCCAAGGCTTCGATAGAGGCTGCTATGATCTTCACTTAACCACCCCTACTTCATAATTGCTTATGAATAATTCGCTGGCTAAACTGCTTTTATCCGTTCTACAGACCGAATATCTCACTCCTACCTGGTTAATGTTAAATCTGGAATATAACTCTCGAATCTCCTGATGGTCATTAATACTCAGCAAGAACTTTCCTTGAATTTTTGAAAGGCATTCCTTTAGCCTCACGTGATCTTCCTTTGAAAACGGCTTGCTTCCTTGGCTTGTATAATCAGTTAAACCGTAATATGGCGGATCGCAATAGAAAAAAGTTGAGCTTCGATCATAAGTAGATATTATCCTTTCGACGTCCCTATTTTCAATAATTGTGTTCACCAGCCTATCCCTGACGGATACAATGTTATCTCTTACTCGCTCGAGGACCATTGGCGGCTTCTTCAAAGGGCTAATCATAAAATCCTTCATCAAGGCTCCAAAGTTGAAGTGTAATAGGTAATAGAATCTGACAGCCCTGTTAACATCGGATGTGCCAGCGATACTTAAGGCCTTGTATTTCTGAAAGATCTCTCTTGAGACAAGTAAATAATCGAATGCCTGGATGAATTGTTCAGGCTTTTCTTTTAAAACTCGAAAGAAGTTGACCAGACTCTCCTCTTCAAAGATGATACTATGGCCGTTACAAACTATACAATATGCTTGTTCGTCCAAAAGGGTTACAAGCTTGTTTAGCTTTCATCGGAAACGGTGAGAGCTTTTTTGAAATATGTAAAGGAGAGCTTTAACTGCTCTCCTTTTTGGTTACCTAGTGGTTGACTCCTTGAAGTTAGTGGCTTTATTTCTCCAAGGAGTCAACCATTCTGATTCTATTATATCCAAGTATCAATCATGTAAGCTGGTATGTTTTGTCTGTGCGTCTTTGAATAATAAATTTAACCTTGGGCAAAATACTCCTCGACAGATTTCTCTTCCTCTTTATTTGGCTCTCATCGGGAACGGTGGGGGCTATTATTTTATGAGGTAGTTTCTCTGTAGCCACATATCATACCTTTCGACAAAACCTTACCTTTAACGCTATTGAAGTTAGTAATACTTAATACTAGAATATTCAAGGGTGCAATTTTGCTTAGGATGGTGTTCTAGAAATGAAACTCAAAGTCACCGAACAAATAGAAGAGTTAAGAATAGAAATGCAAAAAATTGCTTCAGATAAAGATCTTACGGATCCCAAAGTGGTAAGAGCTAGTGAACGGCTTGACGAATTAATTAGTCAGTTTTACTTGAGCCAAAGGAAGAAAATATTGTAAAGTACATAAAAAGGAGAGCTTACCTACTCTCCTTTTTCGCTGTCTGTATTTCGTGGACATCATCTTCAATTCTACGTTGCCTCGACCACTCCATTTGCTACAGCTGTTTTGATTAGGTAGTATAGGAGTGCAAGGCTGAACAACCAGACGAAAAACCGGTTCCTCTGGTTTTTGTGACATTTATCATATAGCTCCGTTCCCGATATGTTGGGGAAATCGGATCAAAAAGGTGGTTCCCTCTGAGCCACTCTTCACTTCTATCTTCGCAAAATGCCTTCGTGCAATGTTATAACACATTGGGATACCTAACCCTGTACCATTTTCTTTAGTTGTGAAAAATGGAGTTCCAAGTTTTAAAACATCTTCTGGTTTAATTCCAGTTCCTTCATCTTTTACACTTAGAACTATAAATTGATCATTCATAAATGTTCTAATCGTGAGGCACCCATTATTATGCATTGCTTCTAAACCGTTACGGGCAAGGTTTAAAACCAGTTGAGTAATCTCACTTGAATCAATATCTAGTTCAGTAATTTCTCCTGGTTCGAAGATACACTTCTTATCTTGACTATAGGCATATGCTAGAATTAAAGGAAATAGATTAGTTAACAACGTGTTTAAGCATTGTCGTTTAAACTCTGTTGATTTATTTTTGGCTATAGATAAAAAATCGGTGATTATGGAGTTGGCCCGATCAAGTTCCTCAATCATCAGGTCGAAATAGCTTTTGTATGGAAGTAAATCACTTTTTGTGTGAAGAATTTGGAGAAACCCTCTGATTGTAGTCATTGGATTTCGAACTTCATGCCCAAGACCAGCAGCCAATTGGCCGATGAGGTTAAGTCGTTCTAGTTTAGCTACTTCAAGTTCTATTTGCTCCCTTTTGTCAAACTCTTCTCTCAATTCCTTTGTTCTATCATCAATAAGTAATCCAAGGCTAAGCCCATGTGCAGATAGATTCCTAGTGTTATGAATTAGTTCTGTAACCTCTTCAAAAGTAGTCATTGCACCAATTATGACACCCAACTCATTCTTTAATGGGCATGAACTAACGATTGCTATTTTAGAAATACCTTCCTGAAAAGCAAACTCAAGTTCAAAACCTGAAACTTCATCCCCGTACCTAGCAGATCGTACAATTGGCAATTCGTCTGTCAACAACACTTTTCCATTATGAAGAACCTTGAATGATGGAAAGTTTAAGGGAGAAAAGTTTCCCCAATCCTCTATTCCGAAGAATCTTGCTGCAACTGGATTATGTACTATTTTCTGACACGTAGTGTCTATTGCTATTGAAACTCCCCCAGGCATCAACTCTGGTAGTTTGTCTGATAGCATAGTACTCTGTTTGAAAACTTTTTTAACTAAATCTAACACTGTAAAAACTCCATTCTAAAAACTATTTCTTATGCTCTTGGGTAGGTTAAACATGTCATATAACAATTATAGGTTCAGTATTTAAAGTTTAAGAACAAAAAATAGGATAATACCTTTCTATCTAAATTTTCCAAACGAAATGACATTCTACATCTATAGACGAAATCCCTTTTGGCAATAGGACTAAAGGCCTAGTAAATTATATATTAAAAAACAAACCATAATTATTTTTGCTTAAATAAATGAACCCCTTCCCAAATTACTATTATTTAAGGAAGGGGTTCATTTATTTAATTTAACCAAATACTTTCTACAAAACTGGCCCTCGCCGTGATTGAATTGCCGGGGGCCTTTTTGTGTTTAACTTATTTACTGCGGTGGATTACATACGCTACATGGTCCGTATCCACTCTTTGCATCGGATAAGCTAATTGGTATTTTACTCTTTGGTAAGTACCGGCAACCGTCTCTGTGATACTTTGCTCCAGTTTTGGTTACGAATACCGCGACCTCTTGATTAGTTTGTTTTGGGACAGGAGAAGTAGTCACAACCGGTGGCGCGGCAGGAGTGGGGGCAGGAGCTACAACAGCTCCATAGGAACTTCCGCAAGTGATTGCGGGGTTTTGTTTGTACTGTCAATAATTTTTCGCAAAATTAATATCTGCTTGGTTAAATTAATGGGTATGTTACATAAAGTGCCTAAAAATCGTTTGACGCTGAATTTCTTTACCACTTGGCACTGAAAAGCAGTTGTAATGTACATCGACCCTGCGATTAAGGCAGGGAAACGTAACGATTTCTCAGCAATAACTGTTCTAGAAAAAAATAGCTTAAAACGACATAAACGATGTTTTGGATATCTTAGTGGTTTTTAGATCCTGAATTGCACGGTAAATAGCCGATATGCCAAGACGTATCTGCGGTTCGGCGGTTTTTCCCAGACTGACTCGGAAAAGGTTAGAGCGTTTATAGCTGGGAATAAAACAGGATTCTGCATTCAATAGGTGGACGTTATCCAGCGCGAGGCGTGGAACCAATCTGTCTGCGGCAAAATTGCTATTTGTTGTAAAAGAAGCGAAAAAACCAGTTTCCGGAATCCTCCAGGTAATGTCACAATCAGCGTTCTGTGCAGCCACAGTTCTTAAACATTTCATTCGATCTCGAAAAATTTTTGCAAGGTTCTTTCGATGATTACCATACATACCACTGGTTATAAAGATTTCAAGGGCCGCTTGCGACAGTGCTGAACTGGTAAGATCGGTCCATTTTTTGTACTCCACGAACGGATTAAGAAGTTCTTGGGGTAATATAGCCGTGGCAAGGCGTAATCCTGGTAAAAATGTTTTAGAGTAGCTTTTGATATAAATAACTTTGTCGGTGCTGCTAAAAGCATACAAGGGATCAGCCTTGTGGTCAGTATCCAAGTCGGCGAGATAGTCGTCTTCAACAATATAAACATCATATTTTTCAGCAAGTGCGACTATCTCTTTTTTATCTGAGTTGGTGTAAGAGAACCCAGTTGGATTTTGAAAGCGGGGCATGGTATAAAAAAATTTAATGTTGCCGTTACAAAAAATTCGCTCCAAAGCATCTTTATCAAGGCCATTTTCCTTTCGCTCGATGCCGAGGACGGAATGTCCGCTTAATTCGAGGAATTTGATAATGCCATAATAAGTTGGTTGTTCAACGAGAATATTGGTTTTCCCATTGGGAAAAGACATGGAGCTCAAAATGGAAATGGCTTGTTGAGAGCCAGTTGTAATGACTATTTTTTGCCAGTCTGTAAAAATCTGATAGTCTTGAAGCTGTTTTGCGATTGTTTTTCTTGGTCGTTCCATTCCTTGCGGATCGCAATAAGAAAATAGTTCTTCTTTATAAAGGCTAATCGCTTGATTAATGCAATGCTGAAATTCTTTATAGGGCAGTGTATCACTGCCCGGGGCAACGGATGCGAAGTCGATGATTTCTTGGGACAGAGCCAAGGGCTGAAGGTGATTTTCTACGAGATAATAGCCACTACCAGGAACCGGATAAATTATGTGGCTCCGCTCCAATTCACCGTATGCTTTTACAACCGTGCTTGTACTGCAATGGAAGGCTTGGGCTATGGTCCTGATGGGCGGCAGTCGGTTACCGGGCTTGATCTGATCGTTAGTGATTTCGGTCTGCAGATACTGGATGATCTCATAGTACTTAGTCAATAGTAATACCTCCTCTAATTGTGCTACTACAATTTAAGGTTTATTTGATTGACTGCTAAATGCGTAGTATATATACTGGCATTGTACTACTGATGACGGAGAGTGTGCAACCCGTTCGTAAATAATGTTACCCTGGGCCCGGCTACCAAAATCGTTAAATAATCGTAAAAACAAGACTTATAGGAGGAATAACTTAATGAAAATTTTTTATCAACAATATAAAACGGGAGTACATCCTTTATTTAATAATATATTAGCTAATCTTGCTATGCTTGCCTTAGTTATTCTATGGGGAGTATCATTTAGTATTAATAAAATTGTGTTAAGTGAAGTTCCTCCAATCACATTGGCGCTGATTCGGTTTTTAATTGCAACGACGATACTGTTTCCTATCTTAAAAAAAGTCGAACCCTCATCTAAACTACAGAAATCAGATTTTCCCAAAATGGCATTGTCTGGTTTTCTGGGGATTACCCTATATTTTTATTTGCAAAATGCTGGAGTTGCACTAACCACTGCATCAAATGCTTCGCTCATCGCTTCCGTGACTCCTATCCTTGCAATAACTATGGATGTCATAATATATAGAACCAAAATTTCAGTTGCTCAAGTACTAGGAATAGGCTGTGCTACAATAGGTGCCTATTTGGCTGTTACAGCAAACAGGCAGATAGATTTAAGTTCTACAACTTTTAAAGGAAATCTAATCATGGTTGGTGCAATGTTCTCATGGGCACTATATACTTTGCTTAATAAATCACTACAAGGTAAATACTCTGAAGTATTTTTAATAACCTATCAAATGTTATTTGGAACACTATTTTTGACTTTAATGTTTTTCACCGAGTATGATCAGTGGCGAGTGTTCTCACCAAAAGCTTTTGGCTATATTGTTTTCTTGGCGGTTTTTTCTTCTGCTCTTTGTTTTTTTCTCTATGGTTATGCTTTAAAAAAACTAGATGTTGTAATAACGACGCTTTATTTAAATCTTGTTCCAATAGTAGGGGTTTTCAGTGGATGGTGCATTTTAGGCGAAATAATTCTGCCAGTACAATTTTGGGGAGGGGTAATAATTATTTTAGGTATAGTAGTAATAAATTGGGAGAAATTTACTATGCCCTCGAATCGAGTGGGACAATAGCTTTCCAGTGAATTATAATACTTGATGTAAAATTTAAAGCACAATCATACTTGGCAAGCCATGGTCAGAATTGTGTTTGGATAAATTAAGAAAAAGAAAGGGGATGAGAAAAATGCCTGTAATTATGGTTGAGGGTATTCCACTTAGCGCAGATCAAAAGAGAGAACTGGTAGCTATTTTAACCAAGTCAGCAAGTAGTATTATGAACGTTTCAGAACAAGCTTTTCAAGTTTATATTAAAGAAAATAGCAGAGATAACATTGGCGTAGGTGGAATATTAGTATCAGAAAGAAACAAATAAGTTGGATAGTGGTAATATTGGCATTGATTTCTTTGACGAAAAGTTATCATGGTACAAAACCCAAGGTTGTATTATTCCACCCAGAAAAATTAAAAAATCCAGAACAAATTATTGGGCTTAGAGAAAGTGGGAAAATCAATATAGCAGTTTTAGATTACATATCCGAACAGCTACATATAGGAATGACAACAGAACAAATTGATCTTTTGATTTATGAAAAAACGGTGGCTTTGGGTGGAATTCCAGCAACACTAAATTTTGAAGGTTTTCCTAAAAGCATATGTACATCAATCAATGATCAAGTATGCCATGGCATACCATCAAGCGATGTTTTGCTGAAAGACGGAGATATTATAAACATTGATGTTTCTACAATATACAATGGATTTTTTTCGGATTCGTCAAGAATGTTTTGTATCGGAAATGTAAGTCCTGAAAAAAAGAAACTGGTGGATGTGGTTAAGGAATGCATTGAATTAGGATTAGCACAAATAAAGCCGTGGGGATTTTTAGGTGATATGGGGCAAGCCGTGCATGAACATGCTATGAGTAATGGATATACGGTTGTACAGGAAATAGGCGGACACGGTATTGGCTTGCAATTTCATGAGGAACCGTGGGTAAGCCATGTTTCAAAAAAAGGAACATAAATGCTCTTAGTCCCGGGCATGGTATTTACGATTGAGCCAATGGTAAACATGGGAACTAATGAAATTTTTGTAGATGATAATGATGACTGGACAGTTTATACGGCAGATGGAATGCCATCAGCCCAATGGGAAGTTATGGTTTTAGTCACTAATGATGGCTATGAGATATTAGCCTATTAACGCCACCAAATCAGCAATATATTCAAGAATACAAAATAGAGCACAACAGAATAAAGAAAATAGTCTTATGGGTGATCAAACGGTCGCTCTTTTCTTTTACCCAAAAGTCAGAAAGGAGTCTGTAATGCCCAAAATCAACAAGTCAGAAATACTTTCACCGATGTCGTCATCCCAATAGGCACAAAGGATACCAATATTCTAGTTGTCGGTACTTGTTTACATGAAGAAGATCTTATGACTGATCTGCTCAAGGGGAAAATTCCAGGGGTCAGAAGCATTAAAAAGTGGCAGTCATATGCTTTGCCGAAAGAGATGATCTCTGGAGCGATTGGGAAGCAAAATATAATAACCTTCTGGACTTGGATAGGATTAATACCGCCAAGTCTTTTTTTATGACCATCAGGAGGAAATGCTGGAAGGCACAGAAATACTGTGGTCAGAGTATCTTGATTACTATTATCTAATATGCAAGAAGCAAGCGATGGGAGACAAATCCTTCTATAAAGAAATGCAGAATGATCCACGCAGCACAGATGATTATATTTTTAGAGATATTCAATATTGGGACAGGCTTCCAGGATTTGAAGAAATGGAACTCGTAATGTACATCGATCCTGCAATTAAAGCTGGTAAAAGAAATGACTTTTCTGCAATAACCATTCTCGGCCTTCATAGAAAAACTAAGCAGAAGTATGTTGTTGATGGGAGCATATACAAACTGCTTCCCGATGATCTGTTTCAGGTAGCCATCGAAAAAATACAGCATTATCCGGTTGAGAAGATTGGATTTGAAACGACAGCAGCGCAGAGCTATATCAAGCAGAAATTTGAAGAGGAACTTTGGAAGAATAAGATATTCACTCCTGTCGATGAAGTAATTAGTAGGGGGCAGAAACATGAGCGAATTATATCTTTAGAGCCTGAAGTTAAGAAGGGTCATATCCTATTCAACCTTGGTAATATCAGGTATAATAACCAAGTGAAGGATTACAACAAAGGTGCAAAACATGATGATGCTCCTGACAGCCTTTATGGAGCAGTCCAGTTGGTCGAAGGGGTAAAGAGCATTAGGTTTTATGATCGGAGTTTGTTGTTTTAGCTTGGTCTTATTGCACATCAGTAGGATTAAGCTAGGAAAGATTGCTTGTTTTCTATATATGAGAGGGAGTGTCGGTTTGCAAATCAGAAAAGCAGAGTATGAGGATTTAAATATAATCATAGAAATATTTAAGAATGCTATTAAGGTAATGAACGACAACAATATTAACCAATGGGATGACATTTACCCGACTACGACAGATCTCGAACAAGACGTATTAAATGGACAAATGTATGTTGGAATTAAAGATGGCGAAATAGCTTCAGCTTTAGTGATTAATAATGAATGTGAAGAAGAGTATAAGAATGGCAACTGGAGATATGACAATGACAAGTTTGCTGTAGTACATCGACTGTGTGTTAACCCAATCTACCAAAATAAAAAAATTGGGAAAGACACTATGATAAAGATAGAGGAGATATTGAAGACAGCGGGAGTCCAATCTATAAGATTAGACACGTTTTCTCTAAATCCATATGCCTTAAAAATGTATCAGACTCTTGGATATCAAAAGGTTGGAGAAGTAAAGTGGAGAACAGGATTATTTTATTTACTTGAGAAGAAATTATAAAGGACTTTTATTAAACATTATTCGTATGTCGTGACGCATTCGTAGGAAAAGTGAGTTAAATTAATCTAAATCAGAAAGGGGATAATTATGAATATGGATATAGAGAAAAATGAATTTGATTCAGAATTTAGTAATGTAAAATATATGTCAGAAGCCAATATAGTATTTCTTACATGGAAAAAATTCTGCTCCTATGATGACTATAGAAATCCAACAACATTTGCTTTAGAATTGCTTAAGAAAAACCCCAATAGTAATTTTGTTGTAGATGCAAGAAACGGATTTGAAGATGAAAAAGAAGATACAGAATGGGGATTTTCTGTATTGCTCCCAGCTATGTCAAATACAGATTGTAAAAATGTTGTGTTCATCATGAATGAAGTAAATGAAATAGAAGAAGAGATGGACATGTGGACGAAAGAATTCATGAAGTATTTTACGGTGGAGAAAGTTAAATGTTATGAAGATGCAGTCAAGTTTATAGTGGGATTATGAACATAATGTGATGATAATTACTTTGCTATCTTCTTATTTTGTGAAGGATATCCCCCGAACTTATCACGCCTGTACCAAACGGTATGGGCTATTTTTATGCCCACTTTTAGAAAGGAGCTGATCTAATTGAACACAAACGAAAACTTAATAATCGAATGCCTCAATGAACTAAACAAAAACGCTCTTGCAAAGCAGAAATACAAAGACTACTACGAAGGCAACCATTCAATCCTGAAAAGCTACCAGATGCAGGACAGCCGGAGCAATATGAGATTGGTATTCAACTTTCCAAGAAAGTTCGTAGATAATGAAACAGGGTATATTCTCGGAAAACCTGTCAATTATATTTCCAAGTCGGATGATTCAGCAATCATATCTGCCATTGATAAAAACACGAGCCATTGGGATAAAGAACATAATATCAATCTGCGAAAGCAATCAGAAATCTATGGGGAAGCCTATGAACTCAACTACGTGAAGACTGAAGGGGAGTTTTTAGCAACAACACTACACCTTTGAATGCTTATGTTTTTGAGGATGGATCTGCAGCTACCGCTCGCTGAGCCGGCATTTGTGGTCTTGGCAGCCCACTCCGTAAATAGCTTATCCTGTCCACACCCGCTTCCCAGCGCTTGTTATCTGTCTTGGTTTGCCGGCCCTCGTACCTCGGAGCCGGACAAAGCCTGCGCCAGAAAAAAGTGCTCGAAGGCGGGGTGCATGTCGAAGCTTATGTTCGCTATGTTAGCGGGCCGATGTGTTTCTTATTGGAATTGCTTAACCCGCTAACCAAGCTAGGCCCGCGGTTATTCTACCAAGGAGGCGAGGTCCGCTCCCGCTCGCAGGTACCGCTCCTCTTACATCGTCGCGGTACCTGCTCACTCAGATTGCTTATCGTGGCTTACCCGCCGACTTCGTCCCTCGTTTCCTTGGGCCGTTGCCGGCTAGGCTGCATTTTTTGTCCAAGCTGTCCGCGCGCGGTGGATCTCCCCTCGGTTCCTCGGGGAGCTAACCGCGCTCAGATCGTAGTCTATGGTCTTTGCCGCGCGAGAATTCCTCCTCGTGGCCTCGGAGTAAAACCCACGCTGGGCTGCATTATGCTGCCGGGGTGCACCCTTGTAACCGCGTGCTTAGCTTGGTGAGCGGCAAGATTAGACTTCAGAAATAGCTAAGCCGCTCACATAGCGGAGATAAGCTCTAACCCACAACTCGGCCGCTTATACGTAGTATGCGCGGCCGGTGGACCCGCTCCCACGGGCCAAGTGAGGGAAGTTAGCCGGTTAGGCCAGATCACTCGAAACGAGATAGCTTGGACCCGCAAAATATGCCTAGCTCAGAAAGGCTCCCTGACGGGGAGACTTTCTGAGCGGCCAAAAGCGGGATAACCGCGGTCATGCAAAAAGCCACGGCATACCCGCCGCTTTACCCCAGCATGCGTTTAGGATGATGGGGTAACAGGCGTGGTATGCCGTGGCTGCTGTTCCCGTTAGCTTGTTCCCGACTAACAGGAGGGAAAGAGCGGCTGATTAGCCGCGGCCATGGATTCCCGGAATTTCGAGGGAATGTGTGGTACGGGCTGGATAACCGCGCGCTTAGCAAGAAGGGAAGCTGGCCGAACACGGCCAGATCACCCGCAGCGGATATGCCAGGACCGCAAAGGATATCTCAGCGAGGGGAGGCTCCGCGTCTAGGGGAGACTGCGAGAGCGGGAGCGGCAGGATGAGCCCGCCCGGGCGGGACCCAAGCAACAGTATTAGAAAATCCCCAATGTTGGCATGCCTATCCCGGTGAAGGTCCGACCTTTTACATTCTTTTGGATTATTCTTGCTATCTTGGGAGGAAATAAAAGAAAAATGGTGAAAGTATTAACGTGTATCGCCTGGTGGCTAGAAAAGTCTTGATTTTGAGATGAGAAGTCCTTTCATATCCTCATTGTTGGATGACAATCGTACTAATGTCTATAATTTTAATTTGGAAAGACATGGGTATTAGCTCGAATTGAGACCTTTGTTGTGTTGCATAGTATGACGGGGGATATAGCTGCATCATCCAAAATTTAAGTAATTATTTTTTTGAGAGAAGAAAATATCTCCGTAGGTATACTCATGAAATGTGAGGAATACGCGAAACTAATATTCGCAAATTCCGAAAGTTATATGAAAGAACACGCGAATTAGGGAATAGAGTTAACTAGAAGAATAGTTTAACATAATAGATAGAAGAGAGAATGAATTATGGAGGATTGTGGATGCTCAAAGGGCTTTTAATTCATTTGAAAAGGCATAGACTAAAATACATTTCCTTAGTATCATTGGTAATTTCAGTAATTATCGTAAAGCTAGTCCTAATTGATATTGTTTATATTAATAAACAATATGAGAAAAATAGAATTATCACACCCTGGGGTGAAAAAATAAAATCGGGAAATCTTTCAGTGGATTACTCATTGGAACAGGCTCTGATAGATATTGAGTCTCTCGGCTTAAACACTGTCAATGTACCTATACAAATTGATATTCCATCATTAACAGCAAATACGGCAACATTAAACCCAGAGAGTAAAAAGAAGGCAATTCAGCTAATCAAAAAGCTAAGGTATCAGGGTATAAATGTAATATTAGAACCCTACCCCTACATTAGAAACGGAGAACTGTATGAAACACAATTAAATCCCGCCGATAAAAATGAATGGTTCCGGAATTGGAAAGAGGGAGTGCTGCAACCACTTATCAAAGAGGTTGCTAAGCCTTACAGAGTTTATGCTCTCTGTATAGGTTCTAATTTTGACAAGTTTGAAAAGGAGTCTGCTTTCTGGAATGATGTAGCCAATTTTGTTCGCGCAAATTACCAGGGGCGGATTACATATAAAACTAATTGGTGGTACACCGCAGAATGGGATACGGAAAAGGACGGTCAACATGACACATATACTGCGAAACTAAATAACCCGGTTTTAGAAAAAGTGGATTTCGTTTCAGTCGCAGCATACTTCGAACTTACTGATAAAGAAACAAATTCTGTAGAGAATCTTGTAAGTTCGATTTATAGTACTCAAATTTTTAATAGACATCAGAATATTTATGAGGAGCTAAGGAACTTATCGAGTCAATGGAATAAACCAGTGTTTTTTGGAGAGTTAGGTTTTCCAAAACGGAATAAAGCGATGGTTCATCCCTGGAATCCTGAGCCCTCTACAATACTTAATGAGCAAGAGCAAGCAAATGGATTCCAAGCATATAAAGAGGTATTTGAGAAAGAGAGTTGGAATTTGGGTTTATCAGTTTTTGCAATTGGAAAAAAGGATGAGTTTAAAAATTATTATCCAAGTGATCAGAGCATCAACGTAATAAATAGTTGGTACAAATAAACGTGTATCCTAAGGTGAAATCATCAGGTATGCTCTGGGGGCGTGTTCCTTCGTATAACACAGGTGTTCCCGCAACTAGAGGATGATGAATGTGGTTGGGACGCTGCGGGAACATCTGAACGTTATGCGAAACCTGGGTCATTTATAGTTGGGTATATTCATATGATTAGTGAATCATGCGATAAACTAATTTGAGGGGGATCGAATTGACCATAAATTTTGTATTTGCTCTCTTGACTATTATCGTATCAATGTTATTAAACAGCAGAGGTTTAGGGGATGGTCCATCGCCGACGTTTAAAAATCTAATATTTACAATAGTTTTCTTGGTATTATGGTTCTTGTTTGGTGTTTTCAGAGGGCGTGAAAGAAAGATGAGCTATATGATATTTGCCATTATATTTTGGGCAGTAGCATTGGGAACATCATTTTTTGCAATGAATTTAGGACCTAATCCTTTAGTAATGGTGAATTTTGCAATTATGGCTCCAGTTAACGGATTAATGTTTTTTGAATTTATGAGAAGCAAATTATTCTTTGCAGCTATGTTTTTACCCTTGATTATTACTTGCATTGGTTATCTTCTTGGACTAAAAAAGTCTGCCAAAAACAATATGATAAAATATTAGAACATAGAGATACAGAGAACTAATTTAGGGTTGTGAAAGAAAATCTCTGCCGGCACCGCAACAGTGAACTCGCATAACTTTGCATAAATACATGAGGAAAGACGTACACAAATTCTCAGAACGTTATACGATTTTCTGGAGAATAACTTTGTAAGCTATTTCGCATTAGGCTAATTAGCAGAAGTTCAGATAAGGACGCGAAGGTCTATAATGCAATTATCAGAAAGGTTAATATATTCCAATACTTTTGGAGGTAATATGGATAAAATTAATTATTTTGGGATTGTCGGACAAGAAAATTCCGAAGAGAAAACGAAGTTAGAAACTAAAGAGTCCTTTAATGAAATATGCGAAAATTTTGAGCTATATATTGATTTGCTTTTCAAAATTTCTTATTTCGTTGAAAAATTTGATGAGGAAATATATATATTTGAAAGCTATTGCTTTGATTATTATGTACAGTTACCTTATACCTTTAAATGCCTCTATAATAATTTTTTAATGGGTTATTACAGTGAAGCATTCGTTCTAATAAGGCATTTATACGAAATTTTTATAAGCATGAGATATTTTCAAAAGCATAAGGATAGATTGGGAAATCGCCTAATATTAAACAAAAATAATAAGCTTGTAAAAATTCGTATTGTGGACATGTTTAATGAATTTGATGATGGTAATTTCTATGAAAAGTATTATGGAGATATGTTTTTATCAAAATTTGTTCACGGGAAACCTGGGTATACCGTATTTAGAACTGAGAGGCCTGAACATAAGAAATATGTAAATGGAAACAAATTTGAAGTTGATTACGCAAACTGGGTCCTAACCGATATGATAGCTTTAGTATATGGATTCGCTAATTATTTTGATGTTTTTTTCCCAAATAATGATTTGAAAAGAAATGAAGATGTTTTAAATTTGTACACTTTTACAATGGGTAGTCTTGAGTTGTATATGCATAATCACCAAATAAATGATATTAGAAGTAAGGTTTGGTATGAAACCATTAATAAATTTATTGGAAAGTAGATATCAAGGTTTTGAAACACAACATACTGATGATTGACAGAATCACTACATAAAACGATGTATGGGTAAAGCATACCCACAGAGGAGAAATAATATGGATGAAAAAACAGCAAGTAAAAAGCATTATTTGGACGTCATAGATAGGATTATTTACGTTTTAGAGTTAGAGGACGGGTGTTTCTATATAGGGCAAACCCAAAAGAAGTCCTTTGAGAGAAGAATGAAAGAACATTTTGATACAGAAAGAAAATCCAGAAAATCTGCATGGGTACGGGAACATAAAGCAGTTAAAGTTCTTGAAACCAGTGAGTTTAACGGAACAGTTCCGGAAGGAGAGGTATTAGAGGAACAAAAAACCTTACAATACATGAGAAAATATGGAGTTGATAGGGTGAGAGGCGGCTATTATTGTGTAGCTAATTATAACGAAATTCTAAAGTGCCTTAAAGCACATGGTCATATAGTAATCGATAATGCTCTAATGTAGTGAGAAGTTAATAGATAATAAGATTGGGATCTAATTCATCAGAAATGGAAAAAGACTCTGGACGATTGAAAAGAGTCTTACAACTTCCGATTAAAGACAATCGACGTTTTGTTCATACTTCCAATTATTTATTTTGTACATAATATTTCTTGATAAATGAACTTCACAAAATCCATATTTAAGGAGAGAATATTTTGTCAAAATCACGGGATTTAATCTATTTAAACGCCTATCCGAATGAGAACCGTATTGTCTCATGCGGTATAGAATTCAAGGAATTCGTGACAGCGTTGGAGAATCCCCTTGATAATATTTTGGTATTAGCAGGATATTTCGATGAAGGAGAATTTGATTATACTACCCGATGTAACTTTATTAGGGAAGAGATTATCCCCAATATTATAAATACTGATGTATATAAATTTGGAGATTTTTGTTGGGTCGATTTTACGGATACAGAATCACTTGGAACCCTTGAGCCCCGTGAAGTAGCAGAACTATTATATCTTGGGCACATGATGAAGCCAGTTGCATCACCTTTCTTTGATAAGCTTAACAATCGTTTTTCTTACTTAGCCCATGATGATGGTTGGTTTAATACTTTTTATTGCAGGAATTTGCGTGAGTTTGAACACATTATAGGTAAAGTAATTCGTCTTAAGGTCAATAGGAGTAAAGTTGTTCCTGAAATACCCTTAGAGATTTCTAACCTATTGATTGAATATGCTCAAGATGGCTTGTTACTAGATTTTGACCATGTTATTCGTGGCAGGTCACTAGAAATTCCGATATTCACTATTGGGAAAATGCTTAACATGGATGATATGTATAACAATCTACAAAAACATCTGCAAAGAGCGAAGTTTGGAGCTTGTTTAGTTCTAAAGAAAAGCGACTGGAGTATTCAACCATATGATATCGATAAAATGCCTTGGTTTAGCCTGCATCTGGGGGCAAGCCCTTTCGTATAACAGAGGATTTCGCGAAGCTTCGCAAAATTCATATACAGGTTAGGTTAATAATTGGGAATCGGGGTTGGGGACAGTATCAGGTGGGCAGTTTGACTGGGGCGGTCGCCTCCTAAAGAGTAACGGAGGCACCCAAAGGTTCCCTCAGCGCGGTTGGAAATCGCGCGAAGAGTGTAAAGGGCATAAGGGAGCTTGACTGCGAGACCAACAAGTCGAGCAGGGACGAAAGTCGGGCTTAGTGATCCGGTGGTACCGA
>NZ_JAMHFY010000046.1 GCF_023897015.1 Desulfosporosinus nitroreducens
GATTTAAACACCAAGGAAGTAAAGGAAAAGGCCAAAGCATTTACGACACGTGAGGATTTATCCATAGGAATTCGAAACTGTATCGAAAATATGGGTGAGTTAGATCCACGTCAAGTTCAGCTCGTATCTCTGTCTACAACATTAGCCACGAATGCCATTGTGGAGGGTCGTGGTTGCCGGGTTGGCTTAATTCTGATTGGTCATGAGTCGACCGGCAACCTCCCCACCCATCAGGTATTTGTGGTTAGAGGCGGGCATGATATTAAGGGGATACCTGTTGCGGAACTCGATCTGGAAGCTATCCAAAGAGCAGTGACAGAAATGCGTGGGCAGGTTGATACGATTGCCATTTCCAGTTATCTTAGTATTCGAAATCCGGAGCATGAACAGGCTGCTCAACAACTCATCCAAGAGCTATGGAATGTACCGATTGTATGTGCCCATCAACTCACAACGGCTCTTGGATTTCATGAGCGGACAGTGACGGCCTGCTTAAATGCCAGACTATTACCGATCATAGCCGAACTTCTTGCAGCGGTAAAAGCCGTTCTCAAAGAAAAACAGATTTCAGCTCCTTTGATGATCGTCAAAGGGGATGGTTCACTGATGAGTGAAACTATGACCCGGGAAAAGCCTATTGAAACGATCCTTTCAGGGCCTGCGGCCAGTATTGTTGGAGCAGTATTTCTAACGGGGACCGAGTCTGCACTTGCTTTAGATATGGGGGGGACGACCACAGATATAGCTATATTAGAAAATGGCCGGCCCAGAATGAATCGTGAGGGAGCAACCGTTGGAGGGTGGAAAACCCGTGTTGAGGCTGCCGAAATCAGTACCTTTGGCCTGGGCGGAGACAGTTATCTTCAAGTTTCCAAGGATCGGAAACTAATCATCGGCCCGAAGAGGGTCTGGCCATTGTCTGTCATAGCTAACAAGTATCCTAGTCTGATTGAAGAATTGAAACGGGTGGATCCCAATAGGCAGATCATCGACTCACAGCCCGCTGATTGCTTTATGTTGGTCAAAAAACCCGTCAATAAAGATCAGTGGAATACTACAGAATGGAAAATAATCAATGCGCTTGAAGTCAGTGCTCATAATATTTTTGCCCTCGCAGAAAAAGTGGGACGGGATCCCAACTTATTGCCGTTAAAAGACTTAGAGCAGGCGCAGGTAATCGGTAGGATTTCCTTTACCCCCACAGATTTACTGCATGTCCTTAATACCTTTACGGACTATAATGTCGCGGCTGCTCAGGAAGGAGCCCGGATTCTAGCGCATCGATTGCGATTAGGACTGGACAAATTTGCAGAGAAAGTCTTGAGTGAGATCCAAGCAGCTCTTTGCATGACAATTTTACAAAGCTTTGCTTACCGAGAGGGTTTACGAATTAATCTGAGTGCAGAGACGAGTGTTGCATTTCTATTAAGCTCTCTGCTTAATGGAAACCACAAGCGTGGATTCAAGTCCGAGATCACGCTGGATTATCCGATTGTTGCTTTAGGGGCTCCGGTTACTGGCTATCTTCCAGCAGTAGGGAGCACCTTGAATACTCCAGTTTTAATACCAACGCATGCTGAAGTGGCGAATGCAGTCGGGGCTGCCTCGGGGCAAGTCGCGGAACTCATTCGCATCCTGATTAAACCCGGTGTAGCAGGAGGGTATGTAGTCCATGCTCCTTGGAAACGGGAAGCCTTTTTGTATCTGGATGAAGCCGAACGGAATGCGTTGGACAAAGCCAAAGAAGTGGCTCTAGAGAGAGCACAGAGGGCGGGAGTTGTGAATCCTGAATTGTTGGTCGAGAAAGAAGAGGTACTTAGTCATACAGCTGGAGGGGATGATGTCGTGTTTCTGGAGACGCGCATTGAGGTCACGGCCATCGGTCATCCCAGTTGGGAGGAGTAAGGGAGGAGAAAAATGTTAATTATTGGAGAACTAATAAATACAAGCAGAAAAGCCGTTAAACCTGCGGTTGAACAAAGGGACGTCGCTTTTATTCAGGAGCTGGCGAAAAAGCAAGTCGAGTCTGGGGCTCATTATGTCGATGTTAACTGTGGTACTATGGTGCATGACGAGGTTGAGACGATGGAATGGCTTGTTCGCACTATTCAGGAAGTAGTATCGGCACCGCTTTGTATTGATACACCAAGGACAGAGGCTATGGAGGCTGGACTGGCAGCTGTGAAAAATGGTCAACCCATGGTTAATTCAATAACGGCTGAGAAAGAACGCTACGCCACGGTGTTGCCTCTGGTTCTAAAATACAAGGCTAAAGTTGTAGCCTTGTGTATGGATGACACAGGTGTTCCAACATCTGCAGAGCAACGTATTGCGATTGTAAAAAAATTAGTGGGGGATCTTACAGCTGCAGGAGTTCCTGAAGATGATATTTACCTGGATCCGCTCGTTACACCCATTAGTACTGGCGATAATTGTGGTAACGATGTTCTCGATACCGTCCGTTTCATTCGCCAAGAATATCCAAAAGTTCACGCTGCATGTGGTCTAAGTAACATTTCTTATGGGCTTCCAAACCGTAAGATTTTGAATCAAGCCTTCATGATTCAGACAATGGTAGCAGGCATGGATGCCTACATCTTGGATCCTCTTGACAAGGCAATGATGGGCTTTGTTTACGCCTCTCAGGCTTTATTAGGACAAGACGCATTCTGTATGCAGTATTTAACGGAACATCGTAAAGGTTTGTATGAGTGAACCATTTATAGGAGGATTAAACGTATAAGAGTGTATGAAGCCCCAAGGCAAAAGCCTTGGGGCAATTTAATATTGGACTTATACACTGATGTGCTGCATTTACTACCATAAAAGGGGCTGACGTTAAGCTTACAGAAGGAATGAGACCGGATCTTGCACGGAGTCGACACGAGGAAAGATTTATATCGGTGAAAAACGTTGTTAGCTCCAACCAGTTGTTTTCCCAGGAGCGAATAACGATTGGGTGCTTTTTACCCCATTTCTGCTATTATCAAGAATAAAATACAACAACTTAGCTTGGTTAAAGACTGATTATGCGTAGTAACAGAGAAGTTACATTAGTAAAAACCCTTGAGGGATGAACCTTAAAACCAAATTGGCATCAAAAAACCTTCCGAAAGGGCGGTTTTTTGATATCTTTGCGAAATAATTATTTTCCGTTTATTGACTAGTGGGCTTTTACTGCGAATTGACCAAAATCGCTAATTTAACAATATTTTACTTATTGAATTCCTAAGTGCTCTTTTAAGGCTTCTTGGAGAATGGATGAAAAGTTGAGATTACGAGCTTCTGCTTCTTCATTAAGCCAAGATGGAATGGACAGTGTTTTCTTTACAGCTTTTGAATTCTTGTGACGGCGATAGGAGGTCATGTCAATGTCAATCATTGTGACAAACTGCCCGTCATCTAAAGAGATATCGTTCACCATTGATGGATTTGGGATAACTTCGCCTTCATCTATAAGGTAATCCAGCCACGTTGCCAAAGCATCTCGGGACATATAGATAGGAATCTATAATTTTGAGCAATTTTTAAAAGAGGAGATTTGTTCGGCTAGCCCTATCTCAAAATGGGATGGATATATCCCATAATAGGATGGGCATATATCATATTGGGATTGTCATTAATTCAGTGTATTTTTGATACTATGCAGGCAAAACTGTCCGAAAATGAGATTTGTTTGATTGGAGACAGCCAAGAAATTGCTTAAATGCTGGTCTTTAGGCAATTAAAGAGATGGCATAGCTATTGCATTAATAAAGGAATAACATCGACAGTCTATTAGAGCGGTTTTCAGAGCATTCAGCTAGTTGAGGAAATGGAGGTTCGGTATGTCAGAGGTATATGACATTATCATTATCGGCGGTGGTCCGGGAGGATTGTCCGCAGGAATTTATGGTTCCCGGTCACGTTTAAAAACAGCTATTTTACAAAAAGGAAAGCCCGGGGGGCAGGCGGCTCGCACCGAGGATTTAGAGAACTATCCTGGTTTTTCCAGGGGCACAACAGGCCCCGCGTTAATGGAAGCAATGGAGGAGCACGCCAGAAGTTTTGGTACCGAAATTCTCAGTGAAGAAGTCGTGGATTTGGATTTAGAGGGAAAAATCAAACTTATTAAGACAAAAAGTGGACATGAATATCAGTCAAGAACCGTGATTCTTGCACCGGGAGCAGTACCGAAGTCTTTGGAAATTAAAGGAGAAATTCCCCTGAGAGGTAAAGGGGTATCATACTGTGCCACCTGTGATGCTGATTTTTTTGAAGAATTAGATGTAGTGGTCGTTGGCAACGGGGATGCAGCTGTCGAGGAAGCTATATACTTGACTAAATTTGCCGAAACAGTAACCATTATTGTGAGACGTGAGGAAGGAGACTTAAGATGCAATAAGACAAGTGCGGAAAGAGCTTTCTCCAACCCTAAAATCAAATGGGTTTGGAATTCAGTTCTTAAAGAGATTAAAGGGAACGGCTTGGTGGATAGTGTTGTCATTAGAAACCTTAAAACTGGGGAACTTTCAGTAATGAAAACCAATGGTGTGTTTTTCTTTGTAGGGACTGTTCCTAAGACTGAGATGTTAAAAGGCAAAGTGGACCTAAACAACCAAGGGTATATCATAACCAACGACCTGATGGAAACATCTGTGTCCGGAGTATATGCTGCAGGTGATGCCCGAGTAAAATTTCTCAGACAGGTAGTTACGGCCGCCAGTGATGGAGCTATTGCATCTGTTGCCGCCGAGAAATACCTTGCTGAAGAGGAAAAGCTTAAAAAGAGTTCTTGAAGTAAAGGGGCAATAGGTTTATTTTACTTTAAAATAAATAAAAATTTAGGGAGTGGATAAGATGTTGGCGCTTACAAAAGAAAACTTTGAAGAAGAGGTTATAAAAACAGATGGTCTGATAATGGTCGATTTTTGGAATGAAAAATGTGAACCTTGTAAAGCATTGCTGCCCAGTGTCCACGAATTGGCGGAAAAATATCAAGGTAAGGCCAAATTCTGCAGCCTGGACACCAATGGTAACAAGAGATTGGCAATGGCGCAAAAGGTCTTAGGTTTACCTGCGATACTCTTTTACCAAAATGGAGAAATAGTTGCAGAATTAACCAATGAAATTTCTATAGAAGATGTAGAAGCTAAACTTCTTGAACTGGCGAGTTAACCAATATGACTTAAATTTGGTGAAAGGGGAAATGTTCAAATGTTGAAAGGTAAAAAAGTAGCCATTCTTGGCGACCGGGACGGTATCCCCGGACCTGCTATCGAAGAATGTGTGAAATCGGGCGGCGCTGATAATATTTTCTACAACAGAATGTTTTGTCTGAACTGCAGCTGGAGCAATGGACTTGGAGAATCAAGCGCGTATCATGGATTTTACGGAGAAATACGGTAATGAAAATTTAATCGTAGTTTTAGGGGGCGGGGAAGCAGAAGCTTCCGGTCTGGCTGCGGAAACCGTTTCTACCGGAGATCCTACGTTTGCAGGTCCATTAGCAGGAGTCTCGTTGGGACTCAAAGCTTACCACATTTTTGAATTGAAGGATATGGTGGATGCTTCTGTATATGATGAGCAGATCAGCATGATGGAAATGGTACTTGATGTCGATGCGATTGTTCAAGAAATCAAGACTTATCGAAAATAATTGGGAAGTTGCTGTTTTAGGATTTATTTCGAAGAGGTAATAAACACGTAAAGGGTAATGGATATATGCTTTCCTATGTATATCCATTACCCTTTACTGAAATATGGAGGTGATGTGATGAATTTTCCAGTAATAAAAGGTGCTGCCTATGGCTTGATCCAGGCTGCTGATATGCTTGTCCATCATGGTACCACTCAAACCATGGAACGAACTAAAGATGCTAAGTCAGAACACCTTAAGAAGCTTCCAGAGCATTTGAGAAGTTTTGAGCAGGCGGTCGGTTATCCTCCGAACCAGGTCTATATTGGAAATATGACGCCGGATGAATTAATAAACGTTCCTCGTCCCTGGTATGAACAACCAGTTTTGGGCCTAAGTCGTGACGGAAAGTACGGGGAGATTATGCCGGAAGATGAATTTATAGGCCTAATGAAAATGGTTGATGCCTTTGAATTGGTAATTCTAGAAGAACAGTTTCAGTTAGGTGTAAAAGAGAAAATAGTTGCTCATCCAGTACTAGGAGCCATTAAGGACGTTGTTAAACTTGATAAAAATCCAGGGAAAGCGGAAGAGATTCAGAATTTAGTTGACAATCATGTAGCACAACCGATGTACTTTGAGGGTAAATTAGTTGGATGTGTGAAAAGAGCTCATGAGTTTGATGAGGCATTATCTAACCATGTAATGTATGAAAATCTTGTGAGCAAGGCTTCTGCTGCTTTTGCCTTACAACTTCTTCTGAATAAAACAAAATTAAAGGCTGAAGAAGTCGAATATATTATCGAGTGTTCTGAAGAAGCTTGCGGAGACATGAACCAAAGGGGGGGCGGGAATTTCGCCAAATCTATCGGAGAGATGTGTGGCTGTGTTAATGCTACAGGCTCCGATACTCGTAGTTTCTGTGCAGCCCCCGCCCATGCACTGGTAGAAGCTGCTGCTCTTGCCCAATCTGGAATTTATAAGAACATAGTGGTATTGGCTGGCGGTGCTTCCACAAAACTAGGAATGAATTCTAAGAATCATGTCGAAAAGGGAATGCCTGCATTTGAAGACATGTTAGGGGCTTTTGCCATTCATATAGGAGAAAACGATGGGTTTAGCCCTATGATCCGTACCGATGGAGTTGGTCGGCATAAGATCGGATCTGGATCCTCGCCTCAGGCGGTAATGACTGCCATTGTCGCCGATCCGTTAGACAAGATCGGGTATAAAATCCTTGATGTGGATCGTTATGCAGCAGAACTACAAAATCCTGAGATCACCGAACCTGCCGGGGCAGGTGACGTGCCCTTGGCTAACTACAAAATGATTAGTGCTTTGGGGGTGAAAAGAGGGGAATTAGCAAAAACAGATCTGCAGAAAGCTGTTGATAATTTTGGCATGCCTGGATTTGCACCCACTCAAGGACACATTCCTTCCGGAGTTCCTTTTGTCGGACATGCACTAGAAATGATCTTGTCGGGGAAGATTTCGCGGACCATGATTATCGGTAAAGGGAGCCTTTTCTTAGGAAGGATGACCAATCTTTTTGATGGTGTCTCCTTTATTATTGAAAAGAATAGTGGAACTGTTGATACCGGATTTAACAAGCAAGAAATACGAGTGATGATTGCCGAAGCAATGCGGGATTTCGCCAAGACTTTGGGTGAAAAATAATGTTTGGCAGCACACTTGTTCAAGGGGAGGTGAAATAATGGGCAAAAACCCTATTACTGTTGCTATCGCAGAAGTTTTTGAAGAAATGGCTCTGGCTATAGAAACAGGTACTTTTAGCAAAAAAACCAGGGTAGGGCTAACAATTTTGGGCAGTGAACACGGACCTGAAGAACTTGTGCGCGGAGCGGAATTGGCCCAGAAACAGAATCCGTATATTCAAGTGGTTGTTATTGGCAGTGGAGTGGAAACTGAACTGGAAACTGTCGCTGCCTTGGATGAAAAAGAAGCTCAGGCAGCGATGGATGACATGTTGCAGAACCATACTTTGGATGCGGCTGTAACTATGCATTACAATTTTCCTATTGGGGTATCCACCGTGGGTAGAGCCATAACCCCGGTCAAGGGGAAAGAGATATATTTGGCGACGACGACTGGTATGTCGGCTAAGGAACGTGTTACGGCTATGCTTAAGAATACTGTTTACGGGATTGCTGTTGCCAAAGCTTGCGAAAAAGCTGACCCAACAGTAGGTATATTAAACATTGATGGTGCTCGGCAGGTAGAAAGGGCCCTAAAAAAGCTTAAGGAAGGTGGTTACTCCATCAATTTTGCTGAATCCTCCCGATCCGACGGCGGAATAGTAATGAGGGGTAACGACTTGTTAAAAGGAGTACCGGATATTATGGTAAATGATAGTCTTACTGGAAATGTCTTCATGAAGGTATTTTCCGCATACAGTACCGGAGGGGATTATGAAGCGGTAGGCTACGGTTATGGCCCGGGGGTGGGAGAAGACTACGACCGGATTATTTGCATCGTTTCCAGAGCGTCTGGAGCCCCAGTGATTTCTGGAGCCATCAAATTTGCTGCAGATTGTGCAAAAGGGAATCTACTGGAAAAGGCCAAAGCTGAATTTTCGGCAGTTAAGAAAGCCGGTTGGGATAATTTAATTAAATCATTGAGTTGTACTGCCATGCCCGTCAAAAAAGAGGAAGAGGCAATCCCTCCCCCAAAAAAACCTGTTACCGATTCCTTTCCAGGGGTGGAAGTGATGCAGTTGGAAGACGCGGTTCAGGTGTTATGGAAAGCAAACATTTATGCCGAATGTGGCATGGGCTGTACCGGACCGATCGTTATGGTTGCTCCAGAAGATAAAGAAAAGGCATTAGAATTACTGAAAGAGAAGGAGTATCTGTAAGAACAGATTTATATTTTCCAAGGCAGGTGCTTAATGAAAAACCTAATCATTACTAATAACCCAGCAGTAGCAGAGAAAAATAATAATACTGTACTTTTTGTAGATGGTTCAGTGGAAGAGACTTTGATCATGGTTCGAGATAAAGTCCATTCAGGATATGAACTAATTAGTCACCCTTTAGCCGCCAGTTTAAGAATGATGTTTTCCCCCTTTCGCTCTGTTATCTTAGGCAAGAAGTCGAATAAAATAGATGCTTTCTCTGCTGAGATTATCGAGGATAGCATTATTAAATACAAGAGGCACATGGATTTTCGTAAAAAAGACTCAGCCAATTGTGAAGATTATAAAATGATAGATCTGATACTTTTAGAATCGGCTATACATGAACAAGCAGTTACTTGGTGAAATGTTGATAATTAATTAGGGGGTGAACGTATTGAAACTGGAAATTGGACGGATTTATATTAAAGACATTCAATTAGGCAATGAGACTTCTGTAAAAGACGGAGTATTAACCGTTGATAAGGACGGACTAATATCCAATCTAAAAGAAGACGAAAGAATTAGAGATGTTGTAATTGACGTAGCAAAGCCAGGTGAAAAAGTAAGAATTATCCCGGTGAAAGACGTGATTGAGCCTAGGGTAAAAGTTCAAGGGGGCAATAATGGTTTTCCTGGGGTTACGTCCAAACAGGCTCAGTGCGGGGAAGGCAGAACCCATGTTTTATATGGCGCTGCAGTTGTAACCGTTGGTGATATTGTAGGTTTTCAGGAAGGTGTCATTGATATGTGGGGTGAAGGGGCTAAGTGGACCCCGTTCTCCAAAACATATAATTTAACGGTGGATATACAAGTGGCAGCAGGCCTGAATCCTCATACCCATGAAGAAACTGTTAGAATTGCAGGATTGCGGGTTGCGGAGTTTATTGGGCTGGCAGGGGAAAATTTAACCCCTGACGAGGTGCTTACCTTTGAAATTGGCAGCATTTTTGAAGAAACAGCTAAATACCCCGATTTACCTAAAGTAGTATATGCTGAGATGAATATTACCCAGGGTTTACTCCATGATACTTATATTTACGGAGTTAATCAATCTGGGATCCTCCCAGCTCTACTTCATGCCAATGAGGAATTAGATAATGCGGTAATTAGTGGGAACTGTGTTGCTGCCTGCGATAAGATTACTACTTACCAGCATCAAAACAATTCTGTGATTTATGACCTATATGCCCAGCACGGTAAAGAGATTAACTTCTTAGGGGTCATTATGGTGCCTGAACATACTACTCTGGCAGGGAAACTGCGCGCATCCGATTACACTGTCAAACTGGCGAAAATGCTGGGTGCCGATGCCGTGGTTGTATCTGAAGAGGGTTATGGCAACCCTGACTCTGACCTGTTAATGATATGTAAAAAATGCGAAAAATCTGGTATCAAAACTGTATTAATCACGGATGAGTGTGCAGGAAGAGACGGCATGTCCCAACCGCTAGCTGACACGGCTGTAGAAGCAGTAGCAGTAGTTTCTGGGGGAAACGTAAGTCACGTGGTTACTTTGCCTCCTGCAGATAAGGTTATCGGAAATGCCGCAGCTATTTCAGTATTATCCGGCGGCTGGGAAGGTTCATTACTGGAGGACGGTACTTTGATGTGTGAATTAAATGCTGTTATTGGTGCCACTTCAGAAATCGGATTCCACAATGTAACCTGCAGACTTTATTAAATAGTAAGGGGAGGATACCTTATGTCAGAACAATTTAAAGTTCTTTACTATGTAAACCAATTTTTTGGTCAAGTAGGGGGGGAAGATAAGGCGGGTATGCCCCCTGAGTTTAGGCTGGAAAAGATCGGTCCTGCGCAGGGTTTTGAAGGATTGCTCAAGGGAGAGGGGACGGTTGTCGGCACTATTATCTGTGGTGATAACTATTTCAATGAGAATAAAAGTGATGTTCTGGAGACTATTTTAAATATGGTTAAGGAAGCCGCTCCGGATGTCTTTGTTGCTGGACCCGCTTTTAATGCCGGACGTTATGGGGTGGCTTGTTCAGAGATTTCTAAGGCTGTTTCCCAAATGTTAAATATTCCGGTGGTTACTGGTATGTATGTAGAAAACCCCGGCTTGGATAGCTGCAAAGCGTTGGCCTACGTAGTCAGTACGAGTGATTCCGCTGGCGGAATGCGTAAAGCATTGCCCTCAATGGCGGCTCTGGCCTGTAAGTTGGCCAAAGGAATCGAGGTTGGGACTCCTGAAAAAGAAGGATATATTGCCCGTGGTATAAGAAAAACTCTCATTGTTGAAAAAAAAGGTTCACAAAGGGCTGTGGAAATGCTTCTAGCCCGCTTAAAAGGTCAGCCTTTTGAAACGGAAATGCCGATGCCTATTTTTGATGTAGTAAATCCGGCAGAGCCAATCAAAGATTTAAGTAAAGCTACAATTGCCTTGTGTACATCTGGCGGAATCGTACCGGAAGGGAACCCCGACAAAATTCAGTCGGCCAGTGCCCAAAAATGGGGTAAGTACGACGTTAGCGAAACTCATGGGCTCGAAGCTCCTTGCTATTATACAACCCATGGAGGCTATGACCCGGTATATGCCAATGAGATCCCTGACCGTGTTGCGCCATTGGACGTTTTAAAAGAATTCGAGGCAGAGGGATATATTGGAAAGGTTTTTGACTGGTTCTATACGACCACCGGAACCGGAACAGCAGTAAGCAAATCGATAGAATTTGGTATACAGATAGGAGCAGAATTAAAAGCTTCGGGGGTGGAGGGTGTTATTTTAACCTCCACCTGAGGGACCTGTACTCGTTGCGGCGCAACGATAGTAAAAGAAATAGAAAGATATGGTATTCCTATTGTTCACATGGCAACTATTACTACGATTTCCGAGTCAGTCGGCGCGAACAGAATTGTTCCGACGATAGCTATTCCTTATCCGGTAGGAAATCCAAAACTTAATAAGGAAGCTGAACATACTCTGAGGAGAGAAATGGTCAAAAGAGCTTTGGAGGCACTTACTACCGAAGTTTCTGGGCCTACTCATTTTGAGTAAAATATTTATAACTACTAGGGGATGCCGAAGAGGTATCCCCTAGTAGTACTGCGTTTTGCTTAAGAATGGAGTGTCAACCAAACCACTTCAATATGTGGTGTTCCAATGTTCTGCTTTGGTGGGGTAAAGTCCTTTAAAATGTCCTGAAATTTGTTCAAGAATACCACCTTGCAAGGTATAAACATAAGATGTTAGAATATTCCCAAAGGGTGCAAGCGATACAGTCACCGCAAATATCGAATAGGAGCGTTAGGGAATTTTGCTTACCACGTTTCAAAATTTATAGGATGCGGGTGAGGTGATGAAAACTATGCGGGAGAAATTGCATTCACCGTTGTTTGCGTCAGAATTAAAAACAAACCAATCCTATGTCCAACAAATAGCGGAAGTTATCGCTGCAGTGATAGAATTTGAGGTTGTTATTATTGATAACAACTTAGAAGTCATTGCAGGGACAGGAAAATATCAGAGCGAAATTGGTTTTGTTTATGGGAAAGAATCTATCACAGGGCGAATTATTAATAATGGCAGTAATTTTGTCTTAGATGATGAGCCTCTAAACCATAATATGTGCAAAGATTGTAAGCAAAAGATTATCTGTAAAATCAAAGCCGCCATACTATCTCCAATCATATTGAACGGAAATGTAATTGGTACAATTTCAATTTTTGCTTTCGATGAAGTGGAAAAAAATGAGCTGCTTTCTAACTGTAATAAATTGCAAGATTTTTTGACGAAACTTGCCGCCTTAACAAGTAGTAAAATTGACGTGAACGAAATGAATGGTCGCCTTTCGTTAATGGCAAACCAATTCAGCGCAGTTATTAACTCTATTGTCGAGGGACTCGTAGCTATTGACCATGCAGGTTATATAACCCATATTAATAAGTCTGCCGAAAAGTTACTGAGTATTTGGACTCAGCAAGCCTATGGGCAACATATCAATGAAATTTTTCCAGAGTTTTCTGTTCCAAAAGTGCTGAAATTTGGACAACAATATGCTGAACAAGAAATTAAGTATAAACACAAGGAAGAAATATGCCTTTTTATCAGTACCATTACACCTATAAAAAAGGATCAGGAGATTATCGGTTTGGTTATTTCGTTCCGAAGTATCCGCGAGATGAGGAAGTTAGCAGGACGATTGATTAGAGAAGATCGCAAATATTCTCTAGATGGGATATTAGGGACCAGTAAAAGTATGATCATGCTAAAACAAAAAATGCAGCTCGTCGCTGCAACTGACTCGACAATCTTGATTACCGGCGAGAGCGGAACCGGTAAAGAGCTATTTGCGAGGGCCATTCACGAAGAAAGCCATCGCAAGAATAGTCCATTTATCGCCATAAACTGTGGGGCTATTCCGGAAACCCTCTTAGAAAGTGAACTTTTTGGGTATGAAGAGGGAGCATTTACTGGGGCTAGTCGCGGAGGTAAACCAGGGAAATTCGAACTGGCAGATGGTGGGACAATATTTCTCGATGAGATTGGCGACATGCCGATGCATCTTCAGGTAAAGTTGTTAAGAGTGCTGCAAGAAGTTAAAATTGACCGTATTGGAGGAGTAAAACCAGTATGGATCGATGTCCGGATTATCGCGGCTACAAATCGCAATCTCGAAGAAATGATCGAAGAAAAACTATTTAGAAGTGATCTCTTTTATAGATTAAGTGTTATACCTTTTTATGTTCCTCCGTTGCGTGAAAGGAAAGAAGATTTGATACTTCTTCTCCATCATTTTTTAGATAAGTATAATCTGATTTTAGGGAAACAAATAACCGGTTTTACACAAGAAGTCCAGAGAAAAATGCTTGCCTATCCTTGGCTGGGGAATGTAAGGGAACTGGAAAATGCAGTTGAGTATGCAGTGAATATTGCCACCAAAAATGTCATCGACAGCACTTTCTTGTCCTCTCGAGTAAATGATTATTTTGAGCATAATGCCAGTTTAACAACGAGTGATGTTCAACCAACGCTAGCTGATCTGGAAAAAAATGCGATCGAAGCTGCGTTAAAAAAGTTTGGTAATACCGGTCAAGCTAAAGAAAAAGCTGCCGATAGCCTGGGCATGAGTAGATCTACTTTCTACAGAAAGATAAAAGATCTAGGGCTAGATATTAAAATTCCCAAATAGAAATAGCTAATCCTAAATTGAGAAACCTTATAAGTCTTGAACTGCAAGGTTTTAGAGAAGGCATTACTGTTTGCGTTCTTATAATGAGACAACATATTGGATAGAAAAGCTTTTTGGACATGATTTATTTAGTCTGTCCAAAAAGCTTTTCTAGTTTGCCGGATAATATTTTATGAATTAATTATTTTGATATGTTCCCAACCATGAGCCTTTAGCCGAAAACTACTGATTTTGACAGGATTTTTAAGCATAAAAAGGTCCTTATAAAAGAATTAGTTTAAAAACAATACTAGAAAGTAAAGAGGGTAAACTATAATTAGGAAGATTGGCATGCATATTGCATTTTAAAAATTCAGAAAATAATATTATAAAATGCAATTCAATGAATTGCAAAAACTATTAGAATGAAAGGAGGGCTAATTCAAAAGAAAAACTCTAAAAAAACAAACAAAATGAATGATTAAGGGAGGAGCAAAGTATGAATGAAAAAAGGTTTCATAGGTTCCAGCATCTTTTTAATTGCTAATTAAAAGGAGGAAATTTAGTGGATTTTTTAAAAAGATTAGATAAGAAAGTATTTTATCCTTCTGCTTTAATTTGTTTAGTTTTTATCGTTTGGATGACTTCAATGCCGGAAGCTGCGGGAAAAGCTATTAACGCGGCTTTGACCTTTATTAATACAACTTTCGGATGGTTATACCTTTTGCTTGTAAGCGTTTTTGTTCTTGTCTGTTTTATCCTTGCCTTCAGTAAGTATGGAAAAATTAAATTAGGTAAGGATGATGATGTACCTGAATATTCTACTTTTAGCTGGTTTGCTATGCTTTTTAGTGCAGCAATGGGGATTGGACTGATTTTCTGGAGCATTGCTGAGCCCATGTCGTATTTGGCTGCTCCTCCGGTAGGAGATCCGAATACAGTTGCGACTGCTCAATGGTCATTAAGACAAACTATTTTTCACTGGGGACTGCATCCCTGGTCGGTATATGCGATAACCGGTATGGCCCTTGCTTATGCAGGATTTAGAAAAGATCTGCCGGCTAGAATCAGTTCTATTTTTGAACCGGTTTTAGGAAGAAATAATTTGGATGGCGGATGGGCTAAAGCAATTGACGTCTTCGCGGTCATAGCTTCAATTGCCGGTGTGGCAACATCTTTAGGTTTTGGCGCTATGCAGATTAACGGGGGATTAAATTATCTGGTCGGGATATCTGTAAATAGTAGTGTAACGATTGTGATCATTGCCATTGTTACATGCTTGTTCGTAATTTCAGCAGTAACAGGAATTAAAAGAGGGATTTTATGGCTGAGCAATATTAACATGTCATTAATGGGCATTTTGATGGTGTTCTTGTTAGTTGCCGGTCCTACATTGTATATTTTAAATTCTATTATATCAGCAACCGGTGATTATCTGCAAAATATTGCCTGGTTAAGCTTTTATGCCGATCCCAATGGAGTATACGCAGAGCAAGCCGGCTACGATTGGGTAGGAGGCTGGACTGTATTCTATTGGGCCTGGTGGATATCTTGGGGCCCGTTTGTCGGTGGATTTATTGCCAGAATTTCCAAGGGGCGTACTGTAAGAGAATTCGTTCTTGGTGTATTAATTGCCCCGGTATTGTTGAGTATTCTATGGCTGGGTATTTTTGGTTCAACGGCTATTCATATTGATCTCTTTGGAGCCGGGGGAATTGGAGAAGCTGTCAGCAAAGATATGACCAGCGCTTTGTTTATTACATTAAGTAATATCCCCGGCGGCCATGTATTTGCAATAGTTGCAACAATCTTAATTGCTACATTCTTTATTACATCTGCTGACTCCGCCACCTTCTGTATTGGGATGTATTCTTCCGGCGGCGATCTTGAACCGGATACCGGATTAAAAGTATTCTGGGGAGTTATTGAAGGAGCCGTGACAGCAGCGTTGGTAGCATCCGGCGGGATTGCCGCGTTGAAGGCATCGTCAATTTTGTCGGCTTTTCCTTTTATGCTGATAATTTGTGGGATCATTTACTGTATGTTTAAGTCCTTTAACGGTGAATTTGCCTCTCCAAAAAAATTGGCAAAGGATACTGCTATAGTAGATAGGGAAGCAGCAAGAGGATAATAGGATTGAGAAAGGGATTAGTTTCCTTAGAATACTAATATGCTGTTAATTGCCATTATTGTGGCCTTTATGCTTATCGTTGGGCCAACTCGATATATTCTTAATGGCTTTTCCGAAACATTGGGAAATTACCTGCAGAATATTGTTTAAATGAGTTTTGCGTGGTTGTCAATCATGGGCAATAGCGCGCTGTATGTCGAAGTTGTTCAAAAGGGTGACGACTTTAATCATTGCTGTCTTCTTTATCACTTCAGCTGACTCGGCCACCTTTGTTATGGCTATGTTCACTTCAGGTGGAGAATTAAACCCTGGCCCTGGGCTAAAGATTACCTGGGGTTTGATTGAGGGCGCTGTTGCGATCGCTTTGATGGTAGCTGGGGGACTAGGTGCGTTACAGACTGCATCCATTGCCGCCGCTTTCCCGTTTATGCTTGTCATGTTTGCAATGTGTGTATCGCTAATAGAGGCCTTTCAAAAGAAATCAATGTGGAAAGTGCTAAATCCCAAGTTAATAGCTATGATGTAACCACTGTTCAAAACAGTAAGTCAGTCTTAGATTAACTTATAATTATCTTCGTTGTATGAGTTTGAATCTTTGCGAAACAAAGACTCCGCATCAAAAAGTGTGTTGAGTCTTTGTTTCTTGATAGCCTTTTAATTGGCGCAATATTTGTATTAGATTCTAAAATAATAAAACTATTAAATTCACATGGGAGGTAGAAAAAGAAATGCCAAATTATTATGAAGATCTTTCTCAAAGCATCATTACTGGTCAACTTGACCGAGTAAAATCGCTCACTCAACAGGCCATTGGAGCTGGGAACAATCCCGTTGAAATTATCAACCAAGGACTGATACCCGGTATGAGTGTCGTCGGAGCACGGTTTAAGGCTGGTCAAATGTATGTACCAGAAGTATTAATGTCAGCGCGCGCTATGAATGCTGGAATGGATATCGTCAAGCCATTAATTTTAAGTGAAGATATCCCTTCCGCTGGTAAAGTGGTCCTTGGCACAGTAAAAGGAGACCTTCATGATATCGGAAAAAACCTAGTCGGCATGATGTTAGAGAGTGCTGGATTTACAGTCATTAATGTTGGAGTAGATGCGGGTCCAGAGAAGTTCTTACAAGCAGTAAAGGAGCATCAGCCTGGTGTCATTGGAATGTCTGCCCTTTTGACGACAACCATGCTGGCCATGAAAGATACTATCGAACTCTTAAAAGAAGAGGGCTTACGCGACAAGGTTAAAGTAATGATCGGCGGAGCTCCGATATCTCAGGACTTCGCAGATGAAATCGGTGCAGATGGGTTTGCCCCTGATGCAGGTTCTGCCGCAGATCTGTGTAAGAAACTTCTAGCCTAATTTAATCCGTTTTCTATTGGAAAGGCGGCTCGGCGAAACCCTCCACTGGTGGCTATCGTAACTGAAGAACAGCACGGAACTCTCAATTATTGAAGCAGGAGCCTTCGAAAGTAGCTAAATTAAGGAAGGAGCGTGTGTGATTTGTCAAGAAGCCAATACGTTAGGGCCAACTATCAAGTTAATGCAACACCACAATTAAAGATGTTAAGCGATGACCAATGTGAAAATGTCTTGAAT
>NZ_JAMHFY010000047.1 GCF_023897015.1 Desulfosporosinus nitroreducens
GCGCTGGTTGCGAAATACCAGCTCGAACTGACACCCGCCGGCGCCCCGGTGATCAGACAGAAAGGCTTGAATGGTGTTAAACACGACGCTACGGAAGAAGACCTCTATGATGTAGCTGAGGCATTGTTCAGTCTGGTTGATTATCCGCTGCTGCAGGTGCTCCTAAGGAAAAACTTTGAACTGAATAAAGAGTAACTATCCCCAATATTTGCAGGGAAGGGGGTGATACCTTGGCAGTCACAACCAATAAAGTGATCAGGTTAACGTTTACCACTGTCGCCGGTAAGACCTTTTCAATCACGCTGCCCAATCCGCGGGCAGACCTGACGAAGGCTGAAGCCGAAGCTGTAATGGATACGATTATATCCAAAAATATCTTCATTACGACCGGCGGCGAACTGGTTGAAAAACGGGATATCCGGGTGATAGATACCTCCACTAACGACCTTTTTGATCCGCCCCAGGTTTAGGCGGATCAACCTCGAAACGGCGGCTGCGAGGCCGCCATCTTATAACGGACTCCACTGGATCAAAGTCAATCCCTTCCCCTTTGATGATTTCCGGGTCGCCAAAGATCACCTTGTCCGGGTTGCTGATCTTGAGTAGTAAGTTAGCAACAGAAAAAAGGCCCATAGACGATCTATTAATCATCTATGTGCCCTTCTGCGACATCCCTTGGATTCAAAAATTATTCCTTAGTTACGCTAATGCTTGCATTCTGTGGCAAAGCTAACCCTGCTGCCACTTCTATCGACTTCATAATCCCAGAAACACCTGGACAACTGGGATGCGGGCTATGCTTAGCAAAGACTTCATAAACTTTTCCCATATGAAGTTTCTTGAAAATCTCTTCAAAGGCATCGACTTCAACCAGTTCTGCCGCTATTTTTTGGTAATTCGGACAGTCACTTGATATTTCGAGTTTTACTTTGTGTCCATCACCGCTTACTGCTTTAACATTAATAGTAAAACCACAAGCACCGGCTTTAATAACTCCAGTTGCCATAAAAATGCTCCTCCTATATTTAAATTTACCTTATGAAATGTGAGATGGAGTTATTCGCGGGCGAACCCTACGCTAAACTTATTTTTTAATTTTGCTTTCTGGGCGTTTGATACCTAAGACAGGCGCTGAGTGGTCTTTTCCTAAGTAGAAATTAGACCATGAGGAAGTCTGATAGAAATCCCAGTTTGCAGGTGGAACCGGAGGAACGTCTAAGGAAGACTCTTCCCCATATTTTTTCAGTCTGGCATAAGCTCTAACCCAAACGCACTTCTTCTCTTTCGGGAAAACTTCACACCAGCCATCCAAGCTTCCGCCACAAGCACCGTTACGTTGATTTTTTGGACATTGTGACATAGGACAGAGGTAGCCTATATCCAATATGGCACAATCGCCGCAATCCTTACAATCGAGCATGACAACTTTAGCAATATGCTCAAGCGCGTGAAGTCTCTTTTCAGCTTTTTTCTTACCCTCTGCTGCATGATACATACTGCGCATCACAGGAAAGAGCATTTTATTAGGTGTAAACATGAGACTGTGCATACCTCTCATCAACGTGTTCATTGCTCCAGCAGGTGCGTCTAAGGGGCGGTTAGCACGATTCGTAGGTCGATCTGTGTTTAGGCCCGTCTTCTCGTCCTTTTCAAAATAATAGAATCCATTGGTTTGAGGATAATCAAACTCCTTGACTAGATCTTGCCAATTCGGATAAAGTTCCTCACCTTTGTCAAGAATGTACTCTAATTGCTCGTATTTAAGGTTATGCCCGCCAATATGAACTCCTGCACAACCAATACCTTTTAAGATCGCGTACAATTTGGCGGCCCTCAACATCCGCTGGCCAACCCCTTTATCCGCGGCACTTTTTTCCTCATTGAGTTCTGCTAAAAGTTTGTCCGTGACGACACAACCCGGCAACTTGTTTTGATTCATAACATTTGCCGCTCCATAAGGAAGAACGTAGATATTTCCCACAACCGGAATATCCAGGTTGTTAACCTTCAAGAACTGGATGACTTCGTGGCATTTACGAGCATCATACCCCAATTGTGTAACTACAAATTGTGCGCCGCCTTGGATTTTCTTTTTCAACTTATAGTACTGAACCATAAGCTCAGCCTCGGTAGACTTGAATGGGGAAACAGCCGCACCCGCAAAAAAGTCGCTGGGAGCGTGATAAGTTGGCCCCTTCATACCTGGAACTTCTAAGCCCTTATTCATATCAGCTATCAGTTGTAAGGTATTAGAAGGATCTAGGTCAAAAACTGGCTTGGGGCGTCCTTTGAATCCTGAATACGTATAGTCTCCGGTCATAACTAAGAGATTACGAACTTTTGCACGATCTAACGCATAAAGTTGGCTTTCCATCTGATTCCGGTTCTTATCCTTACATGTAAAATGTACTAATGGTTCGATCCCCAATTTAAGGATCTCCATTCCCAAATAATCAGCGAGAATTGCCGGATTACCACCAGGGTTATCCGTGATAGTAAGAGCATGGACCCTGCCGCCTTTAGCTGCTTGCTCTGCCGAGGCGATGGCGGTTAGTTGAGCTTTTTCATTCGCTCCTCTTCCTGGTACGAGTTCCCATGTGACGGATAGGGTGTTTTTGTCAAGTAATGACTCTTTAAATTTATTTTCCATTCCTTGTTCCTCTCCCTTATCACCTATTATTACTCCGAAGATTGTCCTTTTATTCTCTAACCATTATAACTCTTCTTGGACAATATTTTAAGACATTTTCAGTTTTTTCTTAACTTTTAACTAACTCAATCGTTCAAGGTATAAACTATTCATAAAATAACTGGAGAATGTGGCGCTGCCTCCAAGTTCAATATGACGAATCTTCCTGTATAATTCTTCTGTCATATTCATCTCCCGGTGATTTAGAAGTGTTCGTATTGCACCAACATGAGCCGCATTCCCAACCATTTTAATTTTTTCAGGCGGGATATCCGGTACGAGACCAATATTTAAAATGTTGTTAGCCTTAAGATAAGTGGCAAAGGTCCCGGATAATATAACTGAATCCAGCTCAGCAACACTAATGCCCGCCATTTCAACCAACGTTTTAATTCCTGCGCAGACTGCCCCTTTAGCCAGTTGTAATTCCCCGATATCCTTTTGGCTAATGGTTACATCTGATCTTTGATCTGTTCCATATGCCAAAACAAATTCACGTGCTTTTACAGCCGTTCGTATCCGATTCCGAATCTCAACTGAAAGATTATCTGCAGTTTCAGGGACAGCAATTTTCCCTTGTTTATTTATTACTCCGGCTCTTTGCATCTCATCAATCGCCTCAATTAGACCTGATCCGCAAATCCCGATAGGTTCCTGTCCCCCGATTACTTCACAGTTCACACCGTTGTCAGTAATACTTACACTTTCGATGGCTCCCTGCTTTGCCCTCATTCCGTAGGCTATTCCTGCTCCTTCAAAGGCTGGTCCAGCCGCTGTAGAACAGGCCATCATCAAGTTGTCTGTTTTCAAAAACAATTCACAGTTAGTACCTAAATCGATGAGTAAGTGATTCCCTTGCTCCAGTACCTCAGGTGCCCCTGCGATAGCCCCTACTGTATCCCCCCCAACAAAACTCCCTATATTAGGCAAGAGGAATATTTTAGCTTGAGGATTGATTTCTACTCCTAATTCGTGCGCTGAGAATTCTAACGGTCTATTGCAAACGGAAACAAAGGGCGATACCGCTAAATGAGACACATCTAAGCCGATTAAGAGGTGATGCATCGTCGTATTGCCTACTATAGACATCTTGACGATTTCGTTTTTTCTTACATCGGTTTTTAATTCAAGCTCTTTTAACAAATGATTAATGGTTCTTCTAACAGCATTGCGCATCGCCAAAGCATTCTCTTTACTTTCTTTAGCAAAGGAAATACGAGAAATTACATCTGCCCCATATGCTGTCTGCTCATTCTCAATTGAGACGACCTTTTTGAGATCACCTTCAATCAAGTCATATAAAGCCAACCCGACACTTGTTGTCCCAATATCGATGGCAACCCCATACAATCTCTTCGCAGTGTCTCCCTGCTCAATCTCCAGTATCTCATTTTCAAAAATAGTAACTGTTAAGACATAGTTATCCGCTCTCAAAACATCCGACACTTTACTAAGGACATACAGACTTGGGGAGTTATAACTCCTCCCTGTGGAAGTGCTGAGAGCATCTGCCAGGCGGTCCCAGTCTCCTCGTTCATCCTCAAGTGAAGGTTTACTGATCGTCACACAAATCTTTTCCATCCGCGGATCTAAGACAGCTGCCTTCATTCCTAAGAGAGCACTTTCTTTTCGATCCTGACTTTCTACGAAATTTAGCTGAATGACCATGCCCTCTTCGGGAACCACAGTACAAGCAAGTCGAAATCCCGCTTGGATTTCGACCTCATTAAGATGTTTTAAATCCTGAGCACTTGGCACTGAAGCATTTTTCATCACTCGAACTTTACACTTACCACATGTTCCTTTACCATTACAGATATTATCGACGGGAAGTTGATGACGAATGAGAGCTTCCATTAAAGTCTCTGTATCTTTAGTTTCAATAACTCGATTTGGGAGTATTTTTATTTCCATAATTACCTCCTGGAAGAATTTCAGGTCAAAAAATTCCTACAAACGAAGATCAAGCAGAACATATTTGATCGGCCAAATGCACAAAACTGCCTTATATCATTATTATGAATTCAATGCCTTATTTATACAATTCGATCTATTCCCTCATTTTCCTTCTTCGCTTCATACCTTAACCAGAAAATCCGCAAGTTCTTCCGGGGAATTAACAAGAAAATCCGGGTTGCCCTCATTAATTTTCTGAGGCGTATGCCATCCCCAGGTCACCCCAATCGTTTGTGTACCAGCGTGTTTACCTTCTATCATATCCCCTTTGGTATCCCCTACATAATAGGCCGAGATGCCTGGATGCAATGCCATAGTGTTATGAATCTTTTTGATCTTACTTTTCTCCTTTTCTGCTCCAATAACATCCTCAAAACAAGTAATTCCGTTCCTGTTCAAAATCTGTTTGGTTGCACTGGAAAGATTCGAAGTAATAACATATACATGGTGTTTTTCTGAGATCCTCTGTAAGGCTTTTCCTATGCCGTCAAAGAGTTCAAGGTCTGTCAATTGTTCACCTTGTAATATTTCATATCTCTTCAATATATCATCTATGGCAACTTCACTGATCCCTCGACTCATCATCGTCTCATAAACATTACCCTCGAATAATGAAATGACATCTTTTGGTTCATTGATTCCCTGGAACCCATTCTCAAGACAGGCTTGTGAAAAACGCGAAATAAAAACGTCCAGGGAATCCACAATAACCCCATCATAATCAAACATTACGAGCGCCACACCTCTACCTCCTTGAAAATCACTTTCGTGTATTAAAAGAAACTGATTGTATAAGATCCCCTGCTCTTATAGAGAAGGGGATCTTATACAAATACTAACCTGATGTATTCATTTTTATCAAGTTTGATTGATCTAAAACAATATTTAACCTAGGAACTCAAATTGTTTATTGCGAAAAGCCTTGAGATAGTTGACGCAATACTCATCTCGTCCGGCAAGTGTTTCAGCCGTAACCAAACTTGCCATCATCATCTTGTCCAGAGGGTTAATAATAAGGCCATCCAGACCTTTGCCAATAGCCATAATAGCAAAGGCATGGTTCATAAATTTACGCACTGGTAAACCATAGGATACATTGGACAGACCGCAAATCGTATGAACTCCTTTAAAGCGAGTCATGATAGCCTCGACGGAATTAATAAACTCGACGGCAAAGGTACTGTTAGTAGAAACTGGCTGAACCAACGGATCTACATAAATGTTTTGGAGCGGCACATTGTTTTTGACAAGTCCATCAATCAGTTTTTCGGCGATTTTTAGACGAGCGTCCATAGTTTCCGGCATACCCTCATCACTCATACAAAGAGCAACAACTTTCAAGTCGGTGCCCGCAATGACAGGAATCAAGGCATCATAGCGCTCTTTTTCTAAGGATATTGAGTTAATCATCGCAATACCTTTATGTACAGATAAAGCAGCTTCAATAGCCTTGGGGTCCGGACTGTCAATACAACAAGGTGCGTCTACAGCTTCTTGAACTGTTTTTACAAGCCATTGCAGGTATTCAGGTTCCTTACCGACAAAGATACCAGCATTTACGTCAATGTAATCTGCACCTGCTTCATGTTCATCTCTAGCCACCTGTTTGATATATTCAGCATCTTGTGCTTTGATGGCTTCTCCAACTGCCTTACGACTTGCATTAATTAATTCTCCCACTACTAACATGAATTTTTCCTCCTCATATTCAGCTCTTAATTATTATTTCTTTAGAACTAGGATTTCTATAAAGACTAATATTGCAAATTTCGTGCCAATAATGTTGTGGTGAAAACTTAGCTAAATATTACTTGATTTCCAGTGAGTTTTCAACATTCCAGGTCCCTATTTGAGCTTAATTTATTTGGTTCCGGAATCTCAGATACTTAAAAACAAGTCATGATAGACTTATACCAAAGGAACTGACTTCAAACCTAAGTCGATGAGACTTAACTTTCGAAGTCAGTTCTGAAGTTTTTTAGCTGTGGACTATTTAGCAGCATCTTAAGTAATGTCTTATTTAGCCGTAAGTTTACGAGCAGTCTCTACCGCTCCGGGGGCATCAGTGCTCCAACCATCCGCTCCAATTTTCTTTGCAAAATCCTCTGACACGGGTGCTCCTCCAACCATCGTCTTAAAGCTTAACCCTTGTTCGCGAATAGCTTTCACAGTTACTTCCATAAAGGGCATGGTTGTAGTTAACAGGGCGGACATACAGATGACGTCGGCGTTTTTCTCTTTTGCGGTGGCCAAGAATTTTTCTGTATCCACATCTACACCCAGATCATAAACCTCGAATCCGGCGCCTTCCATCATCATGGAGACTAAATTTTTACCAATATCATGCAAGTCCCCTTTGACGGTTCCGATAATAATCGTTCCCTTTTTTTCGCTTTCTCCTTGTGATAATAATGGTTTTAATACCTCAAGTCCAGCTTTCATGGCTTTAGCAGCCATGAGCATTTCCGGAACAAAGAATTCTCCTTCAGAATAGCGTTGCCCGACTTCGTCCATTGCGGAAATTAATCCATTGCTTAGAATTTCCGAGACATCCGTGCCAATCTTAATTTCAGCTTCAACAAGAGACACTACTTTATCAATGTTAAATTCTACTACTGCATCATAAATATTCTGTACGCTCATTATTATCTCCCTTTCCTTTCAGTCACAAGACCGTCACGTTGTGAAAGATTAAATTCCCCACTTAGCATCCCCTGCAACAAGTCCTTTGAAATAGCTGCGTACTTTAGCATCCAGTTCTTCTGAAAAGCGCGACTTATTCGGTTTACTTAAGATTTTTGCGGCTTCCTTCATTGCACGGCTGTGAGCGTCTGGTTTCCCTTGATCTTCCCAACGGCGACGCATTTCTCTTGTTGCCACTTTGGGCAAAACGGCAATGGTTCGCATATTTTTCATAGTATGATCCAAATCCATGTAACTGCCGCCAGGTCCAACTTTCGTAATCAAGTCTAAACACAAGTTTTCTTCGCTGTATTCAAAACCCTTTTTCATCCGTTTAAGCATCAACGCTATTTCGTTGTCGATCACAGCTTTAGCAAAGTCAAAGGCCATCAGACTCCCTAAAAGCCCCCCCATATTAAATAAATCTGCTCCGGCAAGCAAAGCGCCTGTAGTGTTCATTCCTGTCTCATACCCTGATTGAGCGTCATTAGAATGGGCATTTGTCAAACCGATATATCCGCCAGAGGGAATGTTATAGTATCTCGCCATTTCTGTATGCGCCATTTGCAACATTCCTGTTTCAATTGCACCGGGTGCATAGGCTCCAGTCCGCATATCCGCAACTGTGGACAAGACAGCATAGATCATGGGGGCTCCTGGACGAATCATTTGAGTCAAGGTTGCAAGTCCCAGAAATTCCGCATTACCAAGGGTAAGAGTTCCCATAAGGCTGAGAGGGGAAGTCATGCCGGCATTTGGAACAATTGTTCCATAGACTGGCAATCCTTCTTCAAGCAGATAGATAACTGCTTCAGTAGACTCCACATCAAAGGTCAACGGTGAAACAACCGGGCAATAATGGTGATTAATAAATGGGCGCTTACGATACTCTTCTTCCCCTCCTGCGATCAGGGCTCCTAAATCCAGTACTGCTTTAAGGTCGTCCATGTTAGGAGTATTACTTCGGACAGGCTTTTTACAGTTTTTCAAGGCAGGATAAAAACGGGACAAACTGAACTGTCCTTCTGGGGCATCGTCTGCCAGAGTTGATATTGAAAAGACATCAAATCCAGGCAGTTCATTGATCAAATAGGCGATATTAGCTATGTCATCAGAGGTAGCGCGACGTTCCTCGCCAGTTTCCGGATCGATGATATTAGGAGCGGAACTTCCTGTTACGACAATCGGTCGGTCGCCAGGCATTGTGACATCAAATTTTGGATCTTGAGCAGTAAAAGTATACGTAGGAACAAAGGTTTTTCTTGCTTTCTCAACAACCTCACGTGGAAACTTAACCATCATTGTTTCCATATCAACCTGGCAACCATTTTTGGCAAAGATTGCCAGGGCTTTCTGATTGCGAACCATCATCCCGACGTTCTCCAGAATTTCCAATGAGGCCTCGTGTACGCGCTCTACTTCTGACTGACTAAATAATTTAGTGAACTCCACAGTACAATCCCCTTTCCTTTCGCTCGGATCGATGCTTTAGTCGAGCTTCTGTCTATGAATTAACTTTCTATACCTATACGGATTTTGCCATTTCTGATATCTCTGTCTTATGAATTTCAATCCAGTTCATCAAACGAACATTATGCTGTAAATAAGCAATATACTCATACTCATTCAGATCAGTTCCTGCGTAGTAGGCTGTTACATCCCAGTTAATCAAGTACATATTCGCGGCGGCGATCATCGTAGGCAGATACTCAATTTCTGCAGCATTTAAAGGTTCAAGTCCTTTCAATTCAGCTAATTTTTGCTGATATGATTTAAGGAAAATGGCACATTTATCGAGAAGCAACACACCATCTTTCTCATCTTGCCAAGAACAACAACAATAAGCCATGGCCAATGTCACATCGAAAAGTCTGCGGTCAATTTTTGACCAATCAAAGTCAAAAATTCCTACAACCTTGCTATCAATGTACTTCAAATTACCGGCATGAAAATCATTGTGACACGGTGTATATGGCATCTTGTCAAGCACATCTTGAGGAATTTGTGAACTCTCGATAACCTCCAAAATTGAATTCAATTTACTTCTGTAATATCTGTGAAACTTCGTGTCGATATCTGTCTGTGCTAACTCTTTAAATTTCTCAGGCAAAGTTGGGAGAAATTCCATAATCTTAGGCTCTAAACGCTCTAGACCTTGTGGATCAAAATCCCTGGCAGCATTGTGGAACGTTGCCAGAACTCCGGCCGCACTGGCAAACTCTTCATCATTTAAGTTAGGAGTATCCCAGGTATATAAGTCCTCTCCTTTCAAAAACTCATATACAGCAAAATAGATATCCGTTATATTCTCTTTCGAACCCTCATTTTTCTTAACAAACGTTGTGCCATCTTTGGTACGAATTAATCCAGCAGCAATATCTAGTCCATGGGCTATGGAATAATCTATCATAGAATGCTCGAATAAGATTTCTGTCTCAGTGATTCCATATTTGTATTTACGCACGAAATACTCGTGAGTTATTCCATCTTTTTCTGTGTAAATTCCAAAACTCCGATTTACATATCCGCCAAATATTTCATAAACCGCTGTCACCTGTCCAAGGTCATAACTACGTAGTACGTCTAGAATTTGATTGCGGATTAGAGTTGTCTCCATAGACTGGAAAAAATCGGCAGCGATATTTTTAAGATCTTTACTTTGTGTAAACAAATTAAACGTTTGATCGACACTGAGTTCTTCGAGATGTCTCATTCTACTAATATCCATATGCATCCTCCTCATTTCTAGATAAAGAGAGTATCTGCCATCCACTCTCTCACTCAACAACCCTTATTTAACCCTGATCATTCAGATCAGTGTGTACCAAAGGGTTTATTAACTTATAACAATCATATCACCTGAAACACACATTTTTCTTAACACATTCCTGCTTGTTTTGACTCATTACAACCATTTGAAAATTCGTACTATTTTGTACAAATTGCTGAAATCTGACGATTATACGGAAATCAAAAATAGAATAGGCAGGCAATCCTTTAAACAAGATTTGCCTGCCATTATCTGTCCATTATCTGTCACTGTCTCTATTTGCCGCCAAATTTTGCGGCTTTTTTAGTAATTATTTTCGATAAGTTTTCGTCGAGAAAAGCTCTTACTTCAAAAGCGTCTTCAAAGTAATAGTCTGCACCTATTCGCTTTGCAAAGCCCGCGTTTACAGGTGCTCCTCCCACAATCACAATTAAGTTTTTGCGAATTGCCAATGACTCTAATTCATCAATCACATCTTTCATCATAGTCATTGTGGTGGTGAGCAAAGCCGACATCATCAAAATATGTGGTTTTTCTTTACGCACTGCACTGGCAAACTTTTTTGGGGTTACATCCACCCCCAAGTTAATTATTTCAATACCGGTGGCCATGACTAACATCTTGACTAGACTTAAGCCGATGTCATGGAGATCTCCGGCTACGGTTCCCATAACGATTTTACCTGTGCACCTTTTTTCTGTGTTCTCAAGTAATGGTTCTAAAAGACTTAAGCCCGCATGCATTGCCCTAGATGCCATGAGGACCTCCGGAACCATAACCCTTTGCTCACGAAACTTCTCAGCCACACGATCCATTCCAGCAATTAAGCCCTTTTCCAGAACAGAGTCCGCAGAAAACCCTTGCGCCAAAGCCCGTTTAGTCAAGACCATGCTTTGTTCAGCGTCCCCAGTAGCGATGGATTTTATGATTGCTTGAAACACCATAACTCTCACCCTCTAATACAAGCTGTTTTTATATGTAAGGGGAGTGACCCCTATATATTTCCTGAAGACTTTAGAAAAATAACTTTGGTTTTGAAAACCAACAGCTTTCGAGACTTGGGCAACACTGAATTCAGGTCTCTTCATAATTTCAACGGCTTGCTCCACTCTGACTCTGGTCAAGTAATCATTAATCGTGCAGTCCAATTCCTCTCGAAACAACCTCGAAAGATGAGAGGAACTGACAAAGAGGTGCTGGGCTACATCTGTGACTGTAAGGGGCAAGGCATAATTCTCCATAATAAAATCCCGAGCATTTTTGACTATAGCAATGTGTTTTTTATCTGCAAGTGTAAAAATACTCTCTAAGAAGGTTTCTACAATCCGCTGAACCTTATAAAAGCACTTTTCAACCCGCTCAAAACCTTCCATTTCCTTATCAAAATCCTTGAGCAGTTTCATAATACGTTCAGCGTTCCCTCCGCCTTCTACTGCTGCCCTGGACGTCAACGTCGCCAATTCAAGAATCCGCGCTTTGACGGTTTCCAGGTCTCCCACAGTTTTTGTATGCAGATCGGTCAACAAACTCTGAAGAGTTTGATTGGCCCTCGTTCTGTCTCCTAGTCGAATATATCGTAAGAATTTACGCTCTTTTTTTAAATAGTCATCATAATCACTTAGGTCAGGCAAATTTTGCCGCTTGCGTTCTTCAATTTCTCGTCTGATTTGCTGTTGTTGCAGACGTGTTGCATCAATTTCTTCCAGACTGTTGATGTTCCGTTTGACCATATGATTAACTACCACAAAAAGCATATCGGCTGCTGCCTGAGAACGTGACGGTGAAATAACTTCAAGCTTACACGCCATGCTCTTCAACCGTTCAAAATTTTCGATTCCAGTATTAAGATTCTTAAGTTCCTGAAAAAAGAAGTGGTCCGGCTCCCACATTAGGACTTGCCCACAGATAATACTTCCCATGGAAACCCCTCGAATCATGATTGGGACTGCCCAGATAACTAACCCGGCGTGACAACGAAAAAAATAGGGTTCCTCCCATTTGGCGGCCTCTAAGCTGGCACGCTTATAAGAATCCTGACATTTTCTTTCTCCTTCAGGTTGGCTTCGGATATATCGGCAAAATTCACTCCGTTCAAAATTTCCAGGTACAGAGAAAGTCACGCCCGCATTATTAATAGCCTCAATATGTAAGCCAGTGGCGTTATGAAAACTTCCTAGGCTCTCTTCGAGATATTTTGGATCCAGAAGGTTAGAATCTAATGTTTGGAGCATTGAACTCATCCTTCCTAAAACGGTAATTCTCTTAAAATGCCTCAAAGCTATATAACCTTATTCGTCAAAAATCGAGCAAATCCTTTTGTCAAATGTTAATCAATCTAAATAACGACTGAAAAATTTGAATACTCCAGTCTCCTAACTAAATATAGTTACTATTTAACATGAAAGTTGCTCACGTTTATGTTTGTTAACGATTAAAAACCAATGTCTTCAAGACCACCGGAACAACTCTTCCACCCATCAGGGGTTTACCGATATCAATATAATCACAATTCTCCACTTCAAGCTGATCTATACATACCATTTCCAGTGATCGATTAGCTGAAGCACTTATACACTGTCCCAAGACTTTCCCACAATCTGCTTCAATAACAATAATGAGGGGCTTATCGGTGCTTAAGTAGTCTTCCAACCCCAAGAGCAACCCTTGTGCCAAAATACTGATATCTGCAAACGACATTGTACGGGGTCCTCTCATGGCTATTGCCACAACTCCCTCAGAGTGATCAACTTGAAGGCGAAGCATCTGAGTTTTGACGACTTCAGCAATCTTTTGCGGCGTTTCGGGAATTGTAGATATAAAGGGAGAAATGACCATGACATTGCGCAACGGCAACGTGTTTTCCTGAAGATGGATGGTGCTGCCACTTAGATTGACCGACTGAGTCCCGGTTCCGATGACAGTAGCTCTTACAGTCTCATTGGGCTTTTCTAAGACAAACCCTGCTTTCTCTAAGCTAACTCTGAGCTCCCATCCCAAAAGCGGGCCAAAATCTCCAAAAGCAGTCACTTCAGCCATGGTTGTCGGTCCATTTAAAGCATAGACATAGTCTGCAACCCCGCCAGAAATCATCACTTTTCGAATCGACTGAGCCAGTTGCAAGGGAGGGGTCATAAGAAGTTCCTTAGTTAACCCCACATGAGTAGAAGTCTTGAGTACGTCCACAACACACTCAGCCATTGCTTTGACAATAGGACGAAGTTGAGGAAGGGTTACTCTCTCCCCTGCTTGAAGCCTTTGTCCCGTAGATTCCAAAGCAATTTTCGCCGGCTCAGAAATGTATGTGATCCTGTCCCCTTGCCGATCAAACTCTATTAAATGACCGCCTACATTGATGCATGAAGAATCCACGGCCTTTCCCTCATGAAACACAGCATAGTTGGAGGTTCCACCACCCACATCGATATTAACTGTGACTTGGTGCCTCTGGGCTGAATATTGGGCAGCTCCCGATCCTTTGCCCGCATAGATTGCTTCCAAATTGGCACCGGCAGTGGCTACGACGAAGTCACCGGCAAATCCTGCTAAAGCATCGATAATTGCTTTAGCATTTTCTTTCTTTGCCGTTTCCCCGGTAATAATCACTGCCCCAGTGTCAATCATCTCGGGGGTCAGTCCAGCCGCTTGATATTCGCTTTCCACAATTTGCGAAACGGCGGCGGCATTAATTAAGTCTCGGTCTAAAAGCGGGGTAAAATAAATCTGGCTGCGATGGATCACTTCTTTATCCGTAATTTCCACCCGAGGAACTAAGGTTCCTGAAGCCGTATTCTCAATGGTCAACTGGCTGATCACCAGTTGGGTAGTTGTGGTGCCAATATCAATGCCTACGCTCGTGATCCTTTGATTAGTCGATTCGAGCATTTTATTACCCCCCCTACTTTTGCTGGTTCAGCTTGACGCCACTCGCTTTAGCAGCCAGAATTTGTTTAATAACATCTGTAAGATGTGCCCCTGCTTCAGCAGGAGGAATTCCGCCCTTGTGAATATTAGAGATAACCGTACGATCAGCTTCAACAGTATTTTCGTTGGGTCGGTAAATCATATAAGCACTGAGGCTTTCTGCCGTTCCCAATCCTGGACGCTCTCCGATCAAGGAAATGATCAGATCTGAATTGACGATGGATGCAACATGATCTTGAATCCATACCCTCCCGTTCTTCACGAAGAATGGAGCTCCGACTTTTATACCTGAAGATTTTAACCCTTGCATCAAGGCAGGCAACAAATCGGGGATATTGGCCTCAATGGCACTTGAACTTAATCCGTCAACTATCAGAATCTGAACTTGAACATTCTTCTCACACTTCTCCGAAACTGTTTTCACAGCTTCAACTGATAATCGCCGACCTAAATCGGGTCTTTGCAAAAACTCGTCCTTACTGGCAGCAGCGCTTTGCACAGACATTAAGTTCATCCGTTGAAGAAATTCCTCAGAAACATCAAGAAATACTGCATCTTGAGCTACTGCATGATCTGCCAAAAACCTTAACAAGGACATAGTTTTGGGGCGAGTTCCAGCTCGGCCAATTCCGATCCGAGCTGGGGTCAACTTTTTCATAGCCTTAACCGCATCTGCATTGAATGGGTTAGAAATCTGCATTTCTTCTTGAGGAGGGAATGTAACCATCTCCTTGGACTCTGTATTAGGGACAATAGGCGTATCCATCATCGCTGCTGACATCACGTGGTCTTTTCCCTTTTGTGAAAGCAGCCCTTTCTTAGCCAGTTCTTCCATAACACTTTGGATAATGACTTTTTCTAATTCATTATTCGCGACTGCCACCTAGATTCGCCTCCCCTATTTATCAAAAATGGATGGGTCTCCGGCTCTCTCTGTCAGTTTGCCGTTTTCTAAAATGCCCATTTTCTCCAACCACTTCTCGAACTCAGGAAGCGGCCGTAACCCTAAGATTTCGCGTGTACTTGCGTCATCATGGTAACTGGTATCCTGATAACTAAGCATAACATCGTCACCGCCCGGAACTCCCATGAAGAAGTTTGAACCAGCCATAGCGCAAAGGAGAGTTCCCATTTCCTGATCATTTTGATCTGCTTTCATATGGTTTGTATAACAGGGAGCAATCCCCATCGGCAACCCATGCAGCTTACCCATGAATAAATCTTCCAAGTCTGCTCTGATCACTTCTCGCCCCGAATAAATCGTCTCAGGCCCAATAAATCCAGAAACATTGTTGGTCATAAATGGACGATATCCACGGGCATATCCATAAGTTCTTGCTTCCAATGTCATCATATCAACTCCGAGGTGAGCATCAAGAGAAACCTCGGAACCCTGTCCAGTTTCAAAATACATAAGATTAGGACCTGTTGCGCTTCCTTTATGCTGTGCCAAAGCAAAGGCCTCATCAAGAATGGCAGCGCTTACACCAAAGGCATCATTAGCTTTTTGCGTTCCAGCAATACTTTGGAAAACCAAGTCTACTGGAGCACCTTTTTCAAGGGCTTTCATCTGTGTAGTCACATGGGCTAAGACGCAGTTTTGGGTCGGAATTTCCCACTTTATCATAAAGTTCTTGACCGTTTCCAGCAGGCGGGTTACTGTCTCTACATTGTCTTCCACCGGATTAATTCCGATAACTGCATCCCCTGAACCATATGCCAGTCCTTCCTTAAGGGAAGCCATCATCCCCTCTATACTGTCGGTTGGGTGATTTGGTTGGCAACGAAAGGCCAAAGTTCCAGGTACTCCGAGTGTCGTATTGCAGTGTGACTGTACGCGCATCTTCTTCGAACCACAGACGAGATCCATAGTAGACATTAACTTAGCTGTTGCAGCGATCATTTCACTTGTCAGCCCACGACTAATGTGAGCCAAGTCTTCCCCCGTCGTCTTATGATCTAATACATACTCACGTAAATAACCGACCGTCCAACTTTTGATCTCTTGATAGATTCTCAAGTTAAGTCCGTCATAGATTGCCCGAGTGACTTCATCCTCTTCATAGGGAATGACCGGGTTATTGTAAATATCCTCAAGGGTAAGATTACTGAGAACCAATTTTGCTGCCACTCGTTCAGAAGCTGATTTTGCAGCAATTCCGACTAGTTCATCGCCAGACTTCTCTTCATTGGCCTTAGCCATGACTTCTTTAAAACTTTGAAATGCAAAAATTTTATTGTAAACTTTCGCCTTTAAAATCATCGAACGATCCCCCAATCTGACATAATGTCCTTAATCGCAAAAATCTGCCCAGTTAGCCGGGTATGTACAATAGAAAACTTTACAAAACGATGGGGAGGAAAAGACCACTTGGCTTCCCTTCGGAATATAAACTACATCACCAGGTTTAGCTCGGAAGACTTGCCCCTCAACTTCAAGGACAAACTCTCCTTCTATGACGTAATCGACCTCATCATAATTTAAAAACCAGGGCAACTTCGAATGATCAAAAGTCATGAAACCCGAAGCCAGATTCCCCACGCGTGAGTCAATCACGTCGACGAGTCCCACCTTTTGCCCCGGAGGAGCTTCCAAAAAAGGCTGGATTACCACGGTTTCCCCTTTGACATGAGTCGCTTTAGGGTTCTCACAAGCAGGTTTAAGAACCTCACCCAGGATTTTTTGCACTGCTTTTTTTAGGTCATGCGTTTGGTTTTCTGCGTCTGTGGCGGTTCCAGAGGAAACTAGAACTTCTTTAACACTAGATTGTAAATTCGCAAGTTGTCCGACCGATTGCCCCACAACAGTATGACTGATGATTTCTTGTTTCCCTTTGCTTATCGTAATCCCTAACTCTTTGGCTAAATCTTTAGCAGAGGGAGTCAGCACACTTTCTTCTTCTAAAACAATATTTTTGTCTAATTTGGCCATATCTCGTAAAACAGCTGCCGAGATAAATCGTCCCATAGTACTACACCTCCTTGTCGAGGCTCGAGGTTCGATGCTCGATGCTCGATTTTTAAGTTTTCGTTATTAGTTTCTAGGGCTAAAACTTAGGCGCTTGGCGCCTAGTTTTTATCCTAAGCTAGACTTTGGTAATCTTTTAGTACTTTGTACTAAATATGATTAATAGTTCTAGTCGAGCCCTTGGACTTGAAACTTGTTTCCATTACCGTCGTACAACTATCTTCAACTTTATGGCTTAGATTCAGTTCGTTATCCTTTCGGACTTCGGACTTCGTGCTTCGTGCTTCGATTAAACCAAGCTTTCAATTAATTGCTTCGCGGGGCGTGGTATGACAACCTGGCGGATAAGCAAACCTTTCTCACTCGCTAAAGC
>NZ_JAMHFY010000048.1 GCF_023897015.1 Desulfosporosinus nitroreducens
TATTTATCCTCCTCCGAGTCCTGTTAACTCACTATACTTCTCTCGGAGGTCCATGACAACTATTCTAACTCAGGGGGTTAGTCATTTATGATGAAATAAGGCACGATAGGTATTTACATGTTTTCATCATTCTGAATTTGATTAACTAGATATCTTCTCTCAGTATCGGGGTAAGAATACAGATATCTCGCATTTTTTCATAATGTTTACGTGTTTATGATTCTGTATTGATTTTGAATATAAGTTTCTTTTGCTGAGCGATAATTCTTCTTATACTTTTATCCGAAAGATAGTATTCCTGAGCTAAATCCAAAATTACAGCACCATTTATATATTTTAGATAAATTTCTGCATTTCTTCTTTTTAAAGTATTTCTTGAACCGCTGTTTTCTCCCCATTTTTTTTGTTCTTCCTCTTTTCTAGGTATATATAAATATTCACCATTCACATATTCTTGAATAATTCTCACTATATCAACCGGTAAAACATTGTACGCATTACTATATTTCATATCTTTACTCCTCAAAAAAATTTCTTTTTTCTTGAAGCAAAGACCAAAAAAACTGTTACAAAGCTATGTTTGCAACAGTTTCCATAAATGAACAAATGTATGAAATCATCTATTAAATCGCCTAATGCTGAATAATTGCATACTAACTAAAGTCCTTAATGTAAAATCAAAAAGAACTTAGCAGGACCGTATAATTCAACATCAGCTATTTTAACAAAATAATCTCCAAGCAAAGCATAGCCGATTTAGTTCTTATGGCCTTCACAAGGAGTAACTATTAATCCTAAGTCATTTTTGTAAATCATACTGTTTATTCCTTTCATAAATATTTAACTTCTAATTTATTAAGAATAATATTTATATTGTACAATCTTTTTGTAAATATTTCAATTAAAATCATAAAGGTTTCAGGGGTATATCCGATGCCGATCAGAGAGTGACAGGAGCTGCTTATCGAAGTTAATGGTCTACTTTGAGGAATAGTTTGGCCCTCTAGTTTTTTAGGGCTTCGCCCCAGAGTTTATCACTTGGGTTCTCCTACAAGATAAAAAGGAAGGGAACCTGCTGGTCCCCGTTTCTGTGGCAGAACCAATTTGGCGCTCCAGTTGCTCTCCAGCAGGCGTACCCTCCTAAATTGGCAAGAGCAGAATTTCCATTTGCACAAATCAATTTACATTCCCGGGCTGGACATATAACTATCACTCTAAATTGTTAACATTCTTTAAAATTTTCTCAAGCTTTTCGATTGCTACAATTCGTTCATTACACTTCTCGCTATCTAAACATAAATCAAAGCCTATTGACCTAAAGGCACCTTCTCCAGTATTAGCTGTTTTGCAGATAGATGAAACAACGGCTACTTCATTTTCGCCACCTACATGATTGCAAAGCGCACACATTTGACTGTGATTGGAATTATAATTTCTAATTCTACATGCCATACCTATAAGTTTACCATTCATATTGTAAACTACATATAATTTTCTAATAGATTCATCAATCCAACCTAAATATACATTCTTTGAATCCTGTACATTCAGGTTTGGTAATTTTAATTTCTTTTCCTTTTTAAACAACCTACTAATTTGTTCTTTTGTAATGTTTGGCATTCCATATACATATTCATTCAACTCAGCTAAATACTTATCAATGTGTAAGGGGTCTAATTTACTAATATCAAGTAACTCTTTTTCTTCCTCGGATAAATCTGTAAAAATATTTAATATTTTCTCATTTATATATTCTTTAGTAACTTCAATAATATTAATATCTACACAACCTCTGAAAGCATTATTTAAATCATATATATGCTTTCTTATATAATTATACTCATGTTTTTTTATAAAAGCTTTCATAAAATCTAGCATCTCTTCTCTAAAATGTTTATTTCCTTATTCATGCAAGTGAATATGACATTACTTCCAGTTTCCTTTTACCATCAGCCCACTAACAAAAAGATGATTATTATTACTCCAACTGAAAGTAACAATAAAATCATAACATAGTTAAAATAAGCATTCAATCTAATTAATGATTCTGTAATGATTATGAGCATAGTAGTTTCTCTTCACTTCTTCCTCCACCCTCATCCACACTCTTTGCTCAGAAACAAAATGCGTTGGTGTGAAAATTTCTATCTTCTCAACCAACGCATTGAATATTTGTTCATCGAAGTCTTCTGTAGTGAATCCCTGCCGTTTATTGTCTCTAGGATTTGCTCAAACCTTTGTTTCAGCCCATCCTTTGATTCGATGTCCTTATCAATCTCCAGCCTTTTCTTTCGTACTTCCTCCAGCTCTCCAGATATGCTTTTGTATTCCTCGTTATAGACCTCAGGATCGACGTTATTATTCACCTGAAACCGGATGAGCCTCTTCAACTCATTTTTCAATCCGTTTATCTAAGGCTTCAGCCTCTTTGCTATCTGGCCTTTGCAAAATAATCATTTCAATATTTTCGGTCAAGGTCTTGATAAAGCTCTGCCTGTTTTCATAGATTTTATTGAACATCTTTACGAAGGCGTTCATCAATATCTTCTCATCGACAGCCTTGGCCCCACAGGCATCTTTGCCGTCCATTATATAGGTTTTGCATTGCCATACAACCTTCTTCGATGTATTGGTGCTGTTCCATTGTCGTCTTTTAAAAATGTTCCCGCAGTTGCCACAAAACACTATAGCGCTAAATGGATATTTACTACTATATTTGTGCCTATCGCCAACCAAATTCCCCTCCCTCTGAAAATCTCTGGTTTTTTTATAGCAGAGTATAGAAATGAATCATAGCCCAGATCAGTAACCGACATTCTCAATATGTTTCTGTTAACCGCCATGTGATTTTTGAAGGATATTATATAATAGCCCCCCGACTTTCACAAAATAATCGAATCAAAATATTTGCCATGATGTTTGATAATTCTTTGTTTAACACTTGATTTTTCAAATAATGCCTAAAGAAAATATTTAAATTGCTTTTCTTCCTATTTTCTTCATCTATTTGGGAGTTCTTCAAACTTTGGTACTTTTTCTAAGTCATTATCCCAGATTGCTTTGTTCGCGCAGTAGATGTGCCCTTGGGGTTTCATGTGTACGTCACTGTCAATACATCCTGCGGGAACAACCAGTAGCTTTCCATCAAACTGAATATTCGGCAGTGCCGATCCGCAATTGGAGCAGAAGCTTTTTATGTGCCCTTCTGAATGGTAGTTAAAGGTTTTCACTTTATTTTTACCAGAAAGCCATCTTAACTTGGCTGTAGAAGAAAATAGATTGGCCGCATGGGCTGAACCTGTATCCTTACGGCATCGTTCACAATGACAAAGAAAAAAATCCTCAAAATCCCCTTCTATCTCAAAAGTGACTTCACCACAAAGACATGATCCTGTATATTTCATAATCAAATCCCCTTTCAAATAATCTAATGCTTAAATAGGCATCTTCTCTGCTATTAAAATATTAGCTCATGTGCAATTCATACCTAACATTTCTCTGCCCGACATAATTCGACAACGCATTCTGTATGCCCTGTCACGTTAAAAAGGATATAAAAAGTATCATTTTTATGCACCAATACACCTTCTAAAAGGCTAATCTTTAAGTGGAAAATTAAATAGAGATGGCTCTTCAAGATATAACAAAAAATTAAACAAAAAAATCGCAACGCTAACTTGTGACAACTTTAAAGTTTGCTCAATATTTTTATTCCAATCGTTTATATTCTGCGACAATGCCCAAGCCGACCTTTCCCAGTTTTTCGCATTTCTCACATTATAATCTCCAGTAACATTTAAGTTTACAATTTCCATTCCATTTTTTAGATTATTATGATATATCGATCCTACACCTGATGCAAAGTCGCTTGAATAACCAGCATACCAGTCACAGAGTTGTAAAAATGCATTGTCACCGCAACGATTTCTTAGATAACTATAAGTCAAAAATTGTCCATAATAATCAAATGCGCTCCAAAATTGTTTTTCGCCTTTATGTAAAGTATTAATTGTTTTAAAATCATTGACTGAAGTTATTTTATATTTTTCAAATTCACTATGGTTCGATATGATAGTTTGATCTATTTTTCTTAAGTACAAATGACAGTGGACCATGGCAACTTTATTTGTTACATGATGTGTTTCACACAAATCTTCTAGATAATGACAAGCTTTAGATAATTCGATAACCATTTCATCGTTTATGACTTTTGAATTTTGTGCAAGTCTAATTGCTCTTTCTGTGTGTTTACGAAACATAAACAAAGCATTAATTACCCATTTTCTCTATTTTTCCATTATATTTTATATAAGATATTTATACAATAATTTCCTTTCATCCCGCTCTTCAAATCAAAAACAATGCGTTGGTTTGAGAATGTCTATCACAACCAACGCATTAAATATGTCCTTATCAAATTCTTCAAGCAGTTCTTCCCTGCTATTTATCGTCTCTAGGATTTCATCAAACCTTTGTTTCATCCCGTCCTTCAAGTCGTTAATCTTATCATGCTCCAACCTTTTCTTTCGTACTTTCTCAAGTTCCCCAGATACCCTTTTGTACTTCCTCATTATAGACCTCAGAATCAGCATTATTATTCACCTGAAACCGAATGAGCCTCTTTAACTCATTTTTCAATTCTTCAATCCAATTATCCAAAGTTTTAGTTTCTCTAATGTCGGGTTTTAGCCAGGAACAGGGTGGGATACAGACAATTTATGCCATAAAACGGTTTTTCCCATAAACACTCTAAATAACAGTACCGCTGTCCACACTGCCGTAAAACCAATGATAAAAATTATTTGGGTTTTGCGATTATGATTTGAAAATTCGAAGGAATTCTTAGTGAAATAATTATAAACACTAAAGGCGATAACCACAGCAAAAAAGGTCGAAACGAGGAATCCTGTTGTGATTGGCATAGCGAATTGACCGAACCGTTAATCAACCATGACCAAAACCTACTATTTTCCATCCCGTCTGAGGAGATTCATAAACCATGCGACAATCCCAAAATTGACGTCCGTTGCCTATGGACCATTCCTTGTTATACTGCAGGTTCACAGTTACCCTAAAGATTTTAGCATTTTCATCTATTTCGTCAATCAGCTTAACTTTTAACAGCTTTGCGGACTTCAGGTTATCAAAACTTGATTTAGCTCCAATATCCACATTGGTTAAAGGTAATCCGACCCCCTCGTTAAATAATTCCTCATTTAGCATATTTGATGTCAAATTTTCCAGCAGAGTTATTTTCGAGATACAGTATCCCGCGGTCTTAGCCTCTTTATTATCCAACGCCGTGAAATATTCTGCGATAACCTGTTCCGGCTCTAATTTAGATAGTCTTTCTTCCGTGCTGTCCGCTTTAATCATGTCCCCAAGCCACTCGTAAATGAACTCAGCCAGGATTAAATAATCCTGGCCTTTTCTTTGTCTTCGAGCTGCTACTGTCGATTAATCAATTTCTGATAAAACTAGACCATTAATTAGAGAGGGGGATAGCTTAGTTTTAGTCTTTTGCTAAATCTAACAAGCCATTACCTTCCAAACACTTTGGATTACCAAGAGCATTTGTTCTCTTTATTAATTGAGCATAAATTTCGTTTTCTGATAATGTTCTTTCAAATTCTTTTTCACATTGCTTAATAATTAATGCAGATCCTCCCGAAACGTGTGGAGTTGCCATTGAAGTCCCTCTCAATGTTGCATATCCTCCACCTATATAAGTTGACAAAATTCCATCTCCTGGTGCAACCAAATCTACATTTTTATTTGAATTACTAAAACAAGATATTTTTTTATTTAAATCAACTGCACCAACTTCTACAACTTCTTGATATGCTCCTGGATAATCTAACTCCTCTGTTTGGGGGCTACAATCTCCACCATTACCAGCTGCACAAACGACTAATATACCGTTATTCACTGCATTTTTTACAGCCTGGTGTAGTTCTGGAACATCTTGAGGTCCTCCTAAAGACATTGAAATTACTCGTGCCTTTTCTCCACTAGGACCTCTCCAATTTACCGCATAATTAATCCCATTTATAATCCACTCATATGCCCCCGATCCATTACCCGCAAGCACTTTTACAATGAGTAGCTTGGCTAATGGTGCTACTCCTAAAACACCTATATTGTTTTCTGATGCCGCAATTGTACCTGCTACATGAGTACCATGCCCCACATTATCAGAAAAGTTATTAGGATCACTATCATAATCTGTTGTAAAATTGCGTCCATCAATAATACGGTCTTTTAAATCTACATGATCGGTTTGGCATCCTGTATCTAATACAGCAACTACAATGTCCTTACCCTTTTCACACTTATCCCATGCTGTTGGGGCGTTAACAAGTTTCACACCGGCAGGTATTTCAGTAAAAGTAAACCCGGCAGCAATCGATAACACTTCATACGGAATTAATTTTACTTCATTATTGTTTAATTCATTTGAATAGTTATGACTCATCTTTCTTCACCTCAAAATCATTTTATTTTAAAACTCCTGAGCTAAATAAGTAGCGTTCCGCATCAACTTATTTTGGCGATCCACTTCCTCCCAATCGATCTAGTTTTCTAAGTTAACGATATTATTCCCCTCCTTTTCTGTAGTGTCGTCTTGATATGGGACAATACGTCGGATGCTTCAATGTGGCGAGTGAAAATGCTCATTTGACGTATTCGCAATGATTACGTTACTAAAATGTTATCCTAGGGTCATTCCTGTGCTTTTGATGGCTGTCAGTTTCAGACCCTAGGTAGATAATATCTAGGGGAACTCCATAAAGATCAATAAGTTTCGATAATAAATTATAATCTATCTGACCAGAATCAATCTCCAATTCATTTATCGTCTCAGTTGATACTCCACAATATCTGGCAACCTCATCTTCTGCATACCCGCAGGAAACTCTAACAGCGCGCATGGTAAATTGCATAATTCAAACCTCCGCTCGTACCAGCAGGACTTTAGTCCCAAATTGTGCGATTCGTTCGGACAATTCCAGCATATACCAGCTCTATTGTCGAAATCGTCAAAACATTGTAACCAAAACACAATTTCTTGGACGATCGGCACAGTAGCCGCCTAATGTGTAATAACAGGAATTTCGCCTTATAAAGGATTTCCCACGGGACATGGGAATTGGATCTCATTACTATTATTATTTTTAATTTTGTAATGCCAATGGAACAGGCGACATAATTTTGATATTGCAAGCAAAAAAAGATAAGGAAATATCCTTATCTGTGCGGGCAAGGCAACCTTACCGGTTGGTGAGAAGTAGCTCGGTTTGGCGCTGGCTACTTTTTACCTGTCAAGAAAAATAGTTTATCTACTAATTGCTTTTATCACCTCCACGATTAAAACTAGTAAACTTACTAGTAATGAACAGGATCCGATCGCAATCATCATCGTTTCATATGTTTTCATGAGCCCCAGTTCCCCCTTTCAGAGAGAAATTGGTTGCTTACCCACAAAACGCAATATTTAGTTCTATTACAATATATATACGGTTTATAATACCGTTAGTCATTTTTCCGGAAATAAAGTCATCCATAAGGGCTGGATTAATTTAGCGATCATCCGGAACAATAATAACTCATCAACTAACTTAAAACTGCAAATCAAAAATAATCTAAAGCCAAATTACTAGTAAAAAGCATATAATTTTAAGTTTTCCTTGGGTGTCCTCTATTCACCCTTGCTAATCGCCATGTAATCTTGAACCTCTGGTTCAACTTGTTTGCCTTAATTCTATTCCGATTTAATCGGATAGTCAACATATATTTTAATCTAACCTACTATTTATTATTCATAAAATCGGATATACTCGGAATAGAATATTTTTTGGCTTTGGAGGGAATTATGTGGCACGCAGTAAGTATACCGAGGTTGAGCTTGACATGATCGCGGACATTTCTGGCAACCTCAAACGGATCCTACATCTTAAAGGTGTTAGTCAAACCGATCTAAGCAATAAAACTGAATTACCAACAAGCACAATATCAGACTACGTGAATGGAAAAACATTAATTCCCCCTGGTAATCTACAAAAGATTGCCGACTCATTAAATGTCTTAAAGTCTGACATAAATTCATCATTTAAGAAAACTCAGTCATATAAGTCTATACCCCTTATTGACAGAATCTGTGCTGGTGAAGGATTACTGGCTGAGCAGAATGTTGAGGGCTATATCCATTATCCATTCCAAGATAGTCGTCAACCAGACTATGCCTTGAGGGTGAAGCATGACAGCATGATCGGTGCCGGTATCGAGTCTGGAGATATTGTCTTCATGCGTTATGCGCAGTGGGCAGATTATAATGGTCAAATCGTGGCCGCACTCATCAACAATGATGAAGAGGGAACCCTGAAGCGTATAAAATGGTCGGAAGGATCACCACTAATAAAGTTAATGTCTGGAAATAGCAAGCATAAAGTTATTGAAGTTCTGCCAAATCAAGTGCGTGTATTCGGGGTTTATATGGGTCACTTCAGACCAGAAAATCATCAAGAAACCAGCTAAGGGCTGAGATATCATATTCATGTTAATTTTCCTTTCTAGATGTAAGCTCCGACGTATATGAAGGATGGTCAGATAGTGATAACCTCTATAAGGACTAAGCTAAAAAAAACTAACACCTTATCTCGAATTCGGGATAAGGTGTTTTTGTTTGTCATTCCGATAATTCAATTCTCAGCAAAATAACAAGCATCCCAAATTCGTCAAACTCCCCCATCAAAACATAGAGATGATAAGGTAAAGACATGAAGACTCAATCGCCTAAATCTTCAGGGCCTAGATATTCTCCTGCTTCAGGGCATCAATAATGTTTTCCTTCTTAACTTTGGCGCTGGAGTACAGCATTGCGGAACTAACGATGATAAACACCGCCGCAATAACATATAAAATACTTATCCAAGGAAGGGCGAAGCTATAATCAAAGCTGTTCATCAATGACCTATGGATTAAATACATCACAACTATGCTGATCGGCAGGCCGTAGAACAACGACTTGATTCCATAAAAAATACTTTCATAGTTTATCATTTTACTAAAGCCTTTTGGGGTCATCCCCACCGATTTCAGCATTGCGAATTCTCGTTTTCGCAGGGAAATGCTCGTTGAGATTGTATTGAAAATGTTGGCAATCGAAATCGCCGTAATTAATACGATAAAGCCATAGGTAAACACCGACATTAACACGATCATCTGCTCTTCTTGCTGTCTGCTTTTGTAAACATTGTAAATAGAGAGATTGTTCTCTTTCAGATCCTCAATTTGGTGTTGAGTCGCTATTGGATCAGTACTTTTCAGTAAGAGTTGTGTATGAACGTTGGGAATCTCTTTATCATCCATTAATTGATCCAGGACTTGTTCTGAGACAATGATAGTTAACCCGCCTACTCCTGCTGGAAAGACGCCCATGGTCGATTGATCTGTCAAGGCGGCGATTTCTAATTGATTTAAATGCCTCTCTTCTAATGTCTCCCCCCCAACAGCATAGAATAAATCAATCGTTTCACCTATTTTAGTATTTATAGCCTTTGTTTCTACATATTTCCCCGCTTCCCTATCCTTGATGGTATCTATCACGATTCCAGTTAAATTTTTCGGATTTACTAGTTGTTCATAATCTGCGCCAATCTCCACCGCGTATGCTTTCAGATTCTCATTATTTAAAGCATGTAAATCGATGTCGTAACGATATTTTCCGTTCTTAAGCATACTCTTATCTTTATCTACTTGCTCGTGCAATTCCTTAGCCATTGATTCTTGGTTTATCCAAGAGTTCAACGTTAAATCTCTCATAAGACTATATTCCGTTACATTATCTAGGGAAGCAATTGATTTCATCAACTGATCAACAGTTTCTGTATCTTCGCTTTCTATTGATACTTGAATATCAAAATTCACACCATCCTGTGAGAGCTCCAGAGATTTTGTTAAATTGGCGGTAAAAAACGATACTGCTAAAAACAGAACGATGCTTATGACGAGTGAAAATAAGGTTGCCTGGTACCGACGTTTGTTTCTTTTTAAGTTTTTCAAGCCTATCTCTGCTTCGATTCCGAATAGCTTGCGCATGAACTTTGACGTTTTTACTGCTTTACCTGTCAGCTTAACATCGGCTGTTTGCCGAATCGCATCAATAGCAGAGATTTTAGATGCCTTTCTGGCTGGCAGATACGCTGAAACGAAGATGGTCATCATTGAAATTACACAGGCTGCCAAAATCGATAAGGGGGTTACGGACACCGTTAACTTTGGTGCCCCTCTTAACGCTCCCTGGATCATCGGGTTAATGAACCAAAAGGTAATGCCCATTCCGCCAAGACCACCAATGATTCCAAGCGGGATACTGATCAAACCAATGATTGCTGCCTCAAATAACACCGAGTTTCTTTTCTGCCTTTTCGTAGCCCCTACGCTGGAGAGCATGCCTAAATGACGGGAACGTTCTGACACAGAAATAGCGAAGGCATTATAGATTAACGAAACAGCGCCTATAATAATGATCCCCATAATCACCGCTGATAGTGAATATATAGTGCTATTCAAGTTATCGTTATTCGTGACCCCATAATAGCGGAGTAAATTGTTATTAAATTGGATCTTATCGATTTGAATTTGGTTTTTCTTAGCTAGCTCTTCTGCATGAGTGTATAGTGAGCTTTTAACTTTATTTAGTACAACCGAGGCATTAACAGTCTCATTTGCTCCTATCATTCTCTCATCGATATAGCTTATTATCGTATACCCCGGTGCCCATGTTGGTTCCCAGATAGGTCGTTTGATGATTCCTACAACCGTGTAGCTCTTAGTTAGACTACCTTTTAATGTTTCGGTTCTTTTACCATTCTCTAATTGTAATGGGGCACGCTGAAAAAGTTCTTGAACACTGTCTTTGTTGAACCGTTTACCAATATCAAGTATTAAACGATCCCCAATCTCGTAGTCTACTTTGGCATTTTCAGCAATTTCTTCTGAAATCACAACTTCATTGTTCGCCTTCGGAAGTCGCCCTTGACTCAATTCAATGGGAAACTGTTCAAACCCTTGGGCATTATACTCCTTGATAAATAAATAGGGCTTATTTCTATTTTGTCCTTCCTCTAAAAGAGCATAGCCACGATCTCTTGAGATAACAAGGGCTTTCGTTACCTCATCGTTTTTTACCGCTTCGAGCTGCTCCTTGGTCACATCTTGGTAAAGGACATGCCATTCTCCATCACTGGCAATCGTCTGCCTTTGCAATAATTCCATAAAAGACACACTAATAGTTGCCACAGCCGTCACCATGGCGACGGAAATAATCACTCCAAGGATTGTTACAAGCGTTCGTCGTTTGTTTTGCTTCAAATGTCTTATCGTTAGTTTATTAATAATGTTCATCGACGAAGCACCTCATCCTTCGTGATTCGCCCGTCTTCTATTGTCATGATTCGATCTGCCTGTAAGGCTATACGCTCATCATGGGTAATTACAATCAGGGTTTGACGAAATGTTTTATTGAACATTTTAAGAAGCTCAATAATTTCATGACTGCTTTTGCTGTCAAGATTTCCTGTTGGTTCATCCGCCAACATGAGTGCAGGATTATTTATTAAGGCTCGTCCTATGGACACTCTTTGCTGTTGACCCCCTGATAGCTGATTGGGCAGATGGTTTAAGCGCTCGGTTAAACCTAGTGTACTGATTATTTCCTTAAGTTGCCCTTTATCCGCCTTGCGCCCGTCCAACAATAAGGGTAGGGTAATATTTTCCTCTACACTCAGAACGGGTATCAGGTTATAAAATTGATAAATAAGACCGATTTGTCTGCGTCTAAAGATGGCCAGCTTTGTTTCGTCAAGTGCATAAACATCCGTATTTTCAATGAATACCTTGCCGCTTGTAGGCGTATCCACACCACCCAAAGTGTGCAACAGAGTCGATTTCCCTGAACCTGATGGCCCAATAATTGCAACAAATTCACCTTGGTTAACAGAAAACGAAATATTATCAAGTGCCTTGACGGCAGTTTCACCTTTACCATAGATTTTAGACAGATTTTCCACTCTTAATATTTCCATACTAACTAACTCCTTTTCCTATTTCCTATAATGTTAGTATAGTTGCCTAATATAACTCTACGGTGACTAGTTCGGTGACAATTTTGTCACACAACGCTTTTGTAGAACTTGATCGTAAATAGTGTCCCTTTATCCTTTTCACTGGTAACTTCTATACTACCGCCTTGGTTTATTACAATGCTTTTTGACATGGCCAACCCAATTCCTATGCTGTCACTGTGCGCATTTCTCCCTTTATAAAACCGATCAAATATGTAGGGTAAGTCATGCTTATGGATACCCTCACCCTGATCGTATACCTTAATAAGGGTAAAAATTGGGGTTTCACTATAGCTAATACCGATCGTTCCACCGCAAGGTGTATGCTCAAGACAATTTTTAATGATATTTGTCAAGGCTTCTGACGACCAATTAAAATCCCCAATAAATTCAGTATGCTCATCTCCGCTGATTTCAAGGGTTTGCTCTTTTATTTCCATGGGGATTAGTAAATGTTCAATGGATCGTGTAATAAGGTCTTGTACATTTACAAGCTCTTTCTTAAACTTAATTGTCCCTGCATCAATCTTCGACAGCTTGAGCAGTGATGCCACAAGCCATTGAAGTCTTTCAAGCTGTGAACGAATATTTTGGGTGAATTCTACACGTTTATCCAGGGGTAGATTTTCATCACTTATCAGGTCTGTCATAACAGACATTGAGGTAATAGGCGTTTTAAGCTGATGTGAAATATCTGAGATTGAATCTGCAAGATAACGCTTGTCTTTTTTCAAGAGGACGGCTTGCTCAGAGAGGGTTACTGTTACTTTATATAGTTCACTTTTAAGGATGCTAAGCTCGCCTTCATCATTATCTCTAATATCAAGGGAGTATTCGCCATCTGCAATTCGCTTTAGATATTCGGTTAGCTTAGCTATTTGCTGATATCTCCATCTCGTAAACATGAAGGATACTGCACCCATTAAAAGCAACGCTAACAAGGCGATGATCCCTGAGACGGGATTAAAAAAATAGCAGGCAACAAAACCTACTATTACAACTGCAGCCAAAAGTGTGATATATAGTTTAATTTCCTTATTTCGCAACAACTTAGCTGCCCCCTTTATATCCGATTCCACGAACAGTTTTGATAATTGATGGGTTTTGACTATCATCCTCGATCTTTTCGCGCAGACGTTTAATATAGACCGTTAAGGTATTATCATTGACAAATTCCCCTGCAAAATCCCAGAGACCTTCTAGAAGTTGATTACGACTGAGGACTTGTCCCTCGTTATTCGCAAATAATAAGAGCAAACGATACTCAAGAGAGGTTAATACAATTTCCTGTTCTCCTTTATAGACCTTTGCCTGGGCAGTATCTATCTGAAGATTACTCAACTGGTAAACTGTTTTTATAAGCCCTGTCTTGTCATACCGGCGAGTAACCGATTTAAGGCGAGAGAGCAGCTCTCTTATTCGAAATGGCTTTGTAATATAGTCATCAGCGCCCATATCGAGACCCATCACGACATTAACCTCGTCATCAATTGCCGTCAAAAATATGACTGGGATATCTTCCTTGGCCTTGATTAATTTGCAAAGATCATAACCATTTCCGTCTGGAAGGGATAGATCAAGGATCGCTAAGTCAAAGCTATTCTCATAAAGTGTAGTTTTTGCTGACTTAACATCCACACAGTGAGTTACAAGATACCCTTCTTGGGTGAGTGAGTAGCAAAGACCTGACGCAATTATTCGATCGTCTTCAACAAATAGTATTTTCATTTTGCCATGATCTCCTTGTTTTCTGTGATCAATTTCTTTAACCTTTTCTGCCACACTTCATAATTAACAAGGCTAACCCATACTTTTGCATCGTGTGTTTCAGTCAAATTCAACAGTATGATATTAGGCACGCTATGTCAAGGAGACGCACATCCTAAGACAGTGTCGGTGCTAACGTACACAATTGTACTTTTGATTATTCTTTATAAATCTTAAATTGCATTATTTGCTCCAGTCGCTAATGTTCCTGTGTAGACAAAAGGAGCATCACGTTTCGTGATGCCCCTAACCGAATCTATATTATGAAATCCAAATCTACTCGATTCATTCGAGCTAACCGATTAAGGGCTACTACACTCATCACCTTCCCGGCTATACCCTGACCTCTCAAAGCCATGATCTTTGAAAGACGTTCTTACTATTGCTCTGATGCTAAGCTTGTTTTCGCTAAGTTTGTCTGTGATGTAGCCAATGCTGCCTGCTGTATTTGCAGCTGAGCCTGAAGTTCTGCTGTATCTAAGGTAAATAGCACCTGGCCGCTGGTAACTTTATCACCTACATCAACATTTTAAGTCTCATTCACGTGTACTGGGGTGTTGGTGGCAGGTGGGGATATGATGTAGCTATTCCCGTTCAAAACGGCAAGCCTGTATTCAATCCATCCAAAGCCACCACAATTTTGTTAGCGATTATCCTCGCGTTGCCGATACTGCTGATTCTTGGCAGAATGGAGGTTTTTGCTACCAAGCTTCCTTCTTGGTTTTTTCAGACAGGGCTTTGGGGGGAATATGTTTTATCTTTTTGTTGAGGGCAATTGGAAACTTTAAAACAATTGGATTTTTCAAGAAAAGGACGGGAACCAAATTCAGTTTATGGGACACGTTTCTTTTTTCTCCATTATGTTTAATTGTTTCGTTTCTGATATTATTTGTGTCCATCTCAAATTTTGGCACTAGTGTCTAAAGAATTAGCAAAGCTACGTAATGAAGAGATTTGCGAGTTCACAAACATAAGCACCAGCGGCCTTATTGATAGACTGCTGGTGCTTTACGTAATCGTCATTATAGGACGGAAGGAGTAAAATAAAGGTAAATTCTTCATGGAGGTTTACCACGATGACAAGCTTCCCAGAGATATCGCCATTATGTGGGTTGAGAAGGGCGGTGTCTTGAGGCTTGCAGCTAATCCTAAAAATGTTGTCGAAGCGGTCGAAGTTTTCATTGGCTACTTAATTCTTAAGATATTTCGTCAAAAAGGCATACAGCTCAATAAATTACGGAAAATAACAGTCATAATATTGCTCATTACGCTTTTAATATTTTTCGTAGGTATCATAGACTCCATGTACCCATACTTGCCGCATTATTCGTTACCTTAAATAAGCAAAAGGGCTGTCCAATAGAGAATGTAATTTCTATTGGACAGCCCTTTATGCCTCTTGTTATCACTAATTAATAATCCAATAAACATGAGATCCCATCACAACCGCATAGACGATCAAAACAAGCCTCAATGAGTAAGCAACAAACTTACGTGATCTATTCCGTATCCTCCAAAATACTAAGCCAAGAGCGACTGGTAACGACAGCTTAACAGCTATAAAAATAATTGGGGACTTTCCGATGAGCCATCGCATCATCACGGGATTCACTTAACGAACCAATTAAGTAATAAATTATTGATTCAGCATAAAATCTGTCTTTGATTATTTTCTAATATTTTCTATTGCCACATCTCCTCTACTATTTCTACGGTATCTTTTATTAAATTAAAACAAAGCCCGTTTTTCTTCCATAAGCCTCTCTCCTTAGCAAGCTTTCGGCCTTCCGGCATCGTAAAGTCTATCCTGGTAATACCTTTACACGTATAACAACCATACTTATCTTTGATCTTTTCGATTAGTTCCTGGGCAAGAAAGATAGTTTCATTTTTTGCGTATTCATCAGAACTCTCATCATGACCATGCTTTAATCCAATTGCCATAATCGCACCACTCACTGCTCCACAAATACCGCCTTGGGAAGCTACTCCTCCACCAAACCCAGCAGCAATTTTAAGGGCTTGTTTCCTTTCTATACCTAGTTGTTCACCTAACGTGGCAAAAACAGCCTGGCTGCATACAAAACCAGTTTCATAAAACATCAATGTTGCTTTATCAGAATTACTCATTTCATTTCCCCCTTAATAATTAACCTTCAGGTTATGTTACACTGAGCCAGAGATGGCCTAAATGCTGATTACAGAACACTACACGTAAGACTTGGTCTTAACCACTCTTATCTATCATTCTACATGTTCGTTCAATACCAAGTTGTTCGCTTATTGGAAATCACTCGTATAAATGCCCCCTCACTCTATAAACTAAAGTACTAAAGGACTAAAACTATAGAACTTTCATACATTGAATTCTAACATAATATTTGATATAATTCAATGTATGAAAGAAATTTATCATCCACCAACAGAACAAATAAAATTAATAAACGTATTCTATGCACTTAGTGACCAAACTCGTTTAAGGATTTTCAAAAAATTATTCGGTATTGGAGAACATAGCTGTCGTGATCTTGACGTATCCATGGCCAAATCTACCTTATCACATCACATTAGAGTATTACGAGAGTCTGGGATAATAAAGATACGTAGTGAGGGAACGCAAAGATTAGTTTCTTTACGATGTGATGACCTTGAAATCCGATTTCCAGGACTTTTAGAGGTCATTTTGTATGCATCTGAGCCGGTTTAAAACCAATATGTCAACTATACATGCCAAAAAGGGACCACTTAAAAAATCAAAATCTCTCAAAATAAACTGGTCCCCATGTCAAGGACATTTTGAAAAAGGGGCATTATAAAATCAAGATATTTCATATACACTCCTGA
>NZ_JAMHFY010000049.1 GCF_023897015.1 Desulfosporosinus nitroreducens
TCATCAAGATGTTAGTTCTCTTTGTATTTCTACAAATGTCTAAACTTTTCATTTAGAAACGTGTCGCACATATAGCATTATCACGCACTCCACGTGCCTTGAACGATCAAAAAAGATGCCCGATAAACCTGGTAGCGTCTTGGCAGTGGGGAATATTCTAAAGATGTCAGCTTTTTATTGTCAGTATTACTTCCAGAGGGTGCTAGTCTGGCGCTTTCTAATACTTGAACAATCTTCTCTTTTCAACTTTTTTATTTAAATACTTACGAATACTTCTTCTGTTTTCTATTTGTTTTAGCATGCTAATCCCTTTATTAATAACTCACATTCTTATACAGTTCCGAAACCTCCATAAAGTTAAGCTGAATATATGACTTATGACCTTCCAAACATAAATTTATTAGTTTTTCTGACGAGTATCCTGTTGGGAAAAATATCATCACAACCGTTTTGATAATAAACAACAAACTTCGCAATGCCTCGAGTAGACAATAATGATGTCAAAGAGCTGGTGGTTCCTTGGCGGAAAGGTATCTTTCTTAAAACAAACCTAAATTCTTCTTATCAAAAAAATTCCGTTCCCTAAATGAACACATCACATCCACACATATGTTCTTATTGTATTGAATCCATTAACTCATAAAAATATTCTGATTCGTGAGTTTCATAGAGCTTATACCAAGCATCTAATGTTTTTGGCGAAAACACATCCAAAGCTTTCAAGACATGTATGGCAAATTCCAATGGAGCTACCCCCGAAGCAGTAATTAATTTTCCATCAGTAACAGCAGGCTCATTTTTGTAATACTTTTCACCGTTATAACCCGAACACACCATTTTGAGGTACCCCAAATCATTGCTTGTATGCCATCTTGAATCCAGCAATCCATTCTGTGCAAGCGCTACTGTAGCTCCACATATCGCCGCTACAACAATGTTCTCCTTTATACACTGTTCTGATTTATTAATTATTGGTTCGTGGATTGATTCCATCCATGTATCTCCACCAGGTAAAATCAAAGCGTCTGTGTTTTTAATGCTACACTCCTCTAGTACAATATCAGGTAATATCTTCAAACCTCCCATTGTAGTAACAGGAGTCTTTGCAACTCCCAAGGTAACTATTTTGGATGGGGATAGCCCCTTCTTATAATATCTTCCTGAGTTTAGTTCAGCAGTTAAATAACCTATTTCCCAATCTGCCATCGTATCAAATACATAAAGATATACAGTGCTATTCATTTTAAATTCCTCCTCTGACATCAAAAAATCGTTAATCAAATTTCGCTAATGATTAATGTTTATCACCATAATAGCACATCTTCACTGACAACTATTGTCAGTGAAGATATTATATTTGATAATATTCCATTAACTCCGTTGCTACAGAAACTAGCTTTTGCTTCAAACTCTGTGGTTCGATTACTTGAATAGCTTTTCCGTAAGAAAGAAGAAAATAAGGTACATATTTCGTGAATCGCTTTTTCATCAACTAAAAAGATTGCTTGGTTTAAATTCCTCTCTTTTAGATGATGACCTAAAAACCAATGAATGCATAAGTCATCCAAAGCCTCTGCTCTGCCCTTGATAATTAATGAAATAATGCCATTTTTAACTGGTAAGATTAGGCAAAAAACTTTGTAAAAAAAATCCCTTGGCAGAAAAGGCTTCAGGGTCGTTCAAACATCATTTTTGTTTGTTTTATCTGTATAATCCGTTCAACCCGAAAGCTGCGAATTTCATCCCGCATGATGATCACCCATAACGAAGAGATTGCCCAGCTTGCAGACCGCATCGTCCGCATTGAGGACGGAAAAATCGCAGGCGGTGAGCACCTATGATCAAAGTCAACAACCAAAAAGCGATCCGCAATCTGGTTGTGCCGACGGTTTTCAAAAGACCGTAGAAACGGATATCCCGCAAAATGGAGATTTGAAAGATATTGTAGATGATTAAATAGCCCGTGAAAATAAAGAGCAGGAGTGCGCAGGCAAGCCCGATTATTGTCCCGGCATCAAGCGTGACGCCGCTGGACATATAAGCCTAGTTGACACCGGTTGCCATGTAATTGGCTGAGCCCTCCTTCATGTCTGGCGAGCTTGTCGGCGTCAAGTTCACCATCCACAAGGTGCAGACGGCTAAAGGGAAACTGAAGACAGCGGGCATCAGCGCTTAGATCCTAAAACAGCTGAATTATCATAAAACTCTTTTAGAACCCCCGCGAGACACTTAATACCTTCGACGAGCCTGTCTTCCGGCATGTTTGAAAAGTTAATTCTGAAAGTATTTTCTTTCCCTCCATTTGGGAAGAAGGACCCACCCGGAACAAACGCAACATTTTTTTCAAGGCATTTAACCAGAACATCCCTCGCGTTAATATGTGGAGGGAGTTCTACCCAAGCGAACAGACCTCCATGGGGCTTTGTAAATGTTACACCTTGAGGAAATTCAGCCTCCATTGATTTAATGGTAATATCTCTTCGTTTTCTGTACACCTCGCGTATTTTTTCTATATGTTTTTCTATATCGTAAAGTTCAAGGTATTTGCTAATCTCCCTTTGAGCAATCGTATTGCACTGCAGGTCAGCGCCCTGCTTTACAAGTACATAGTTTGCTATTGCTCTTTTGTCACCTGCTATCCATCCGATCCTGTAACCGGGACAAAATATTTTAGAAAATGTTCCGAGACAAAGAACACAGCCCGTCTTATCAAACGACTTTACAGATGGCAAGGCCTCGCCTTCAAACCTCAGTTCACCATACGGATTATCTTCAATGACAACAACCTGATGCTTTTCGGCGATATCTGCCAGCCGTTTTCTCCTCTCAAGGCTCCATGATCTACCTGTTGGGTTTTGAAAATCAGAAATCACGTAGATGATTTTTACTCTTTCTGTCGTCTCAATAATATGCTCAAGTGCATCGGGTATCATCCCGCAATCGTCTGTCGGTACTTCCCGAAACTTACAGCCATAGGCTTTGAATGCGCTGATTGCAGCAAGGTATGTTGGGCTTTCGCAAAGTACAGTGTCTCCCTCATCGAGAAACACCTTGGCCGACAAATCAATCGCTTGCTGTGATCCATGTGTTATCAGGATATTATCGGCGTCGAAATTAGTCCCACGTGTAGAATTCATTCTATTTGCTATCCACTCCCGCAGAGGTGCATACCCTTCAGTTGTGGCATACTGGAGTGCTGCTTGACCATCTTCCTCCAACACTCGCCGGTTTACCTCTATTATCTCTTTTATCGGGAAAAGCTCGGGTGCGGGCAGGCCTCCTGCAAATGAGATAACTTCTGGACTTTCGGCTACCTTTAGAATCTCCCTTATTTCCGAAGCCTTTAAATATGACATTCTCTTTGCAAATTTGAATTCCATTTTATTGCCTCCATCTTTTTAAGTCATTTCATTTATAGACTTGCTCATACTATGGGATTAATTTCCATCATTGAATATATATCATCATTGCCCTTTTCAGCATCCAGCTCTTTCATTGCAGCGCATAACCTTTTAATTCCTTCATCAATATCCTTAATAGGTGCATAGGTGAAATTGAGTCTTATGAAATTATCTCCTTGTCCTGAAGAAAAGAAGGGAGAGCCCGGAACAAAGGATACCTTGTAATCGGCAGCTTTTGCTAAAAGCTTTAATGATGATATGCCATCCGGAAGTCTGCACCATAAATAATAGCCGCCTTTTGGCCTATTCCACTTTAAATCCTTAGGGGCATATTTAGCCAGAGCCTCATACATGATATCTCGTCTTGTTCGGTACTCGCTACAAACTTTATTTAAATGGGCTTCAAGTGAACCGTTTTCAATAAATCTTTCAACAATATACTGTGAAAGACTGCTTGAGTGCAGATCAATTAACTGTTTGGCTGATGCAAATTCCCGTATTATCTTTTTGTGAGCCACCATCCACCCCAATCTCAGACCGGAGTAAATGTTTTTTGAGAAAGTACTCAAATAAATAACATACCCCTCGTTATCCAAGGATTTGAGCATCGGGAGCAAATTACCGTCATAACATAGATCGCCATAGGCATCATCCTCAAGGATAATTACATTGTATTTTGAGGCAAGTTTCACCAGCCGTTTTCTTCTTTCCAGCTCCATTTCAGCTCCTGAAGGGTTCTGAAAAGTTGGTATAGTATATATAAGTTTAGGTCTGTACCTGTGCAGCAGCTGTTCGAGCGCATCGACGTTCATGCCTTTGTCGTCAATTGGAACACCGATTACTCGCGCTCCGACTGTTCTAAAAACCTGAATGGCGGGGAAATATGTGGGTTCTTCCACAACGACTATATCTCCGGGATCGATTAATATTCTAGCAGCCAAATCAATGCCCTGCTGGGAACCGGAAAGCATCATAATTTCATCGGGCTGGCAATAGACCCCTCTCTTTTGCATAAGCCCGCAAACAGCCTTACGAAGAGACATAAACCCCTCCGTTGGAGTATGAAGCAAAGACTTAAAGTTTCTGTTATTTACAACTTCATTTTCAATTCCTTCCAGTGCCTCAATAGGGCCGCTTACAGGAGATGCTATACCGGTAGCAAATGAAATAACATCGTTTCTGCTTGCCAGCGTCAATAGATCCTGTACCAAGCAGGAATCAAATCTGTTCGAGTATTGACTGAAAATTTGATTCCATTCAGGCTCCCGCGAAGAGCTGCAACCGCTCAATTCCTCATCGAGATATGAAAGCACAATAGTACCAGCTCCAACTCTGGAGCCAATAAGCCCCTCAGCCTTCAGTTCACTGTAAGCATTTAATACTGTCGTTCTATTGACACCAAGGCTTTCCGCCAGTTTTCTCTCCGCTGGCAGACGAAATCCGGGCAAAAGCTCCCCAGATAAGATTTGGCGACGTACTTGCTCAATAATTTGGACATAAACCGGTGCATCAGAGTCTCTGTTAATTATTACCTTCATACCAAACCACCTCATTGGATCAATCCATTTTTATTTTAATTACACATCTGCCGCTAATCAACAACCAATATAAGTTTTTTTAAATCATCCAATGTCAAACATAAGTCAAGGACCAAGTTGTACGACGCTGCAATTTAAAATTACCCACGGATCCAAAACAAAATACCCTGTAGAGTAGTTTCTTATTGTCCACTCTACAGGGTATATTTGTCTGAGTTAAAAAAATATCTCCAAGAGTTGCAGTTCAGAAAAGAACAAGTGATCTTCCTTCACTAATTACTTGAATCGAAAAAGAGCTGTCACTGTTTCCTAATGTGAAAGTTGTCATGCTTATGGGAGATGTGGCTAAAAAAGCATTTAACATGATTAGTAAAAAGACAACAAAGAAAAATGCCGTTCCCGGGGTGTCCACATACAAACTGCGGAACAGTGAAATCTACCATGAAGGTATCCGTATCATGCCGTCCTACATTATGACAGGGCAAAACATTTTGATTGAGAAGTCAAAATTTGAAATGGCCGCCGAAGATATTTCTGTTATGGTTAAATTGATTCAACAATAGTGAAACAAAACTCCCTGGAAAGCCTGACACATGTTGTCAACAGCACCCAAGCTCCTTGGCAAGCTGGATGGATACCGCACCTTTTCCGCAGCCTAAATCCAAAACTCGGGCATCTTCGTTTAGTGAGATATGGTTCTTTATCAAGCTGAGCATTTCTTTGGGAGAGCTTCCAAGCTCCCATAAATCCTGCAGCAAATAGGGAAGGAACGGGATAATATCGGTACTATCCCCCGTAAGTGATTGTGCCAGATTACCCGAGGTCATCTATAAAATGCTTATAAAACAGGGCAGAAAATGCACTTTTTCAGCCCGATTTTACTTATTTTTTGTTGGTCTGCTCATCTCACCATATAAGCCCACAACCGACCAGTCAATGCTTGCCTAAGGACGGTAGAAAGCAGTGTCAATATATGGTATGTTTATGATAAACGAGAATTTGAATCACGGATTTGAATGTTTTCTGATATAAATTAGGAATTTTGGAGGACAAAAATTATGAATGATTGGTTTACCGTTGATCATATTGACAAGGATACCTATATAATCAGCGAGTATAAACATTGGGAAGAAACCCATGCATATCTCCTGAACGGGACAAGCCACAGCCTGCTGATTGATACCGGGCTTGGTATTATGAATATTTATAACGAAGTAATGAAATTGACAGATAAACCTGTCATAGCTGTTGCTACTCACATACATTGGGATCATATCGGCGGGCATAAATATTTTCCTGAATTTTATGTGCATGAAGATGAGGCAAATTGGCTTGCGGGAGAGTTTCCATTGACAATGGAACAAATAAAAGCCTTTGTTGTTGAGAAGTGTGAGTTGCCGGAAGAATTCAACGTCGATGATTATGAGTTCTTTCAAGGCACTGCCACAAGAGTATTGAAGGATAATGATATTATAGATATCGGTGGACGCACGATACAGGTGCTGCATACACCGGGACATTCGCCGGGGCACATGTGCTTTTATGAAAAAGACAGGGAATATCTTTTTACCGGCGATTTGGTTTACATAGGAACGTTGTTTGCATATTTCCCGTCGACCAACCCCGAAGCCTATTTATCATCGATAGAGAGAGTTTCAGCTCTTCCGGTGAAGAGAGTGTTTCCAGCGCATCACGATTTGAATATCCAGCCCTCTACACTTAGGGATATGAAAAAGGCATTTACCCAATTAAAAGCAGACGGCAAATTGCACCACGGAAGCGGTACCTTTAAATACAATAATTTTGCTATATGGCTGTAATTGGCTATAAATAAAAGTCATGAGAAAGCATTGACCATAGAGCTTTTCGAATTTTTCATTTTGAACAAAATGAGCATAATAAGAATTTTAATTAAAAGAGCAAGTCAACAAATCCACCCATGTTGACCTGCTCTTTTTTGCATCACATACCGAGAATAGTCCAGTCAATGCTTGCATAAGGACAGTGGAATCGTGTTACAGTGTATGGTGTGATAAAAATAAGCAGGAATATGAACTGGAGTAATTTATAATGGATATAAAATACCATACAAATAGATGGCTAACACACTAGTATCAACTTGTTTTAAAAATATTTTGTTTTTTCCCCAGCTCGAATAAATCACTACAAAGAAATATATTTCCGCACCACACCCTGTCACTATAAAAGTAACCATCCTACTCCCACTCTAGAAGTCGCTGATATCAAGGCTTTCACTTAGCAAATATAGCACTATCAAGCACTCAACGTGCCCTGTCACGACAATAGAGCTATATTATTTATAGTCTTATTACCAGTGACCAGGGTGCGTGGACACCCCTCATCGGCTTGATAGAAAACACATTGAAGCCCTACATCGGCTCTATAGAAAACGTTTGACAATTTTATAATTATATAAATCAACAAAATGGCGGCGCTTTCTAACGCCTTCAGGACGATCCAGATACTCAATTGCGTGAGGGAGATGTGATCGCGCCAAGTCTTTGCGAAAGTTTATTGGAATCATTGTTTCTCCTTCCGCCTAAGACCTAAGATCAGAATATAACCGGTTGTCAAAAGAAAACCAATGATTACCATGGTTTTTTCTAAACCCCTGGGTTCCCAAAAGTAAGCTAGGGCCTCCTGGAATGGAACATCTAGTGCCACCATGTCCATTAAGATGGCAATAGCAAAGGTTACTACACACAGCAATAAGAAGACCCCAAAAAGCTTCAACTTCTCCCCACCTCGTCCTTTAAGTATTGGTGATTTTTGAATGGTACCATTTGCGAACATAAGCAATTAAAAGCATTACAAAAGGTACTATCAGCTCTAATGGAATAAGCAGGATAGGGACAGCTATTTTCAATCCCTCTTCCAAGTGTTCCGGAAAGGAACTTGCAATATAGATTGAAGAGGTGAAGATTATTAGACCCACAGGAACCACCAACGACCGGTGATTCGGAAGGCGAAACATAGAAGAAGCCCCAATAATAACTCCTAAGAAATAGAGGGTTATTTTTATAAAAGCACCGATGAACATTAGGAACATGGCTATTATTTCAAATCGTTGAATAAATTGACCTACATCAATTAACCGAACGGTTGCCAACAACGGAAAGGTGGCCATGGAGGCTATATCCGCGTTGAGAACGGCAATATTAACCGCAGTAGTATAGCTGATTATAATGCCGCTGACCAAAAATGCCGCTAAACCGGTTGCCCGGGCTTTAGACGGTTGGTTCAAATAGGGAAAGAACATTCCAAACACTACCGCTTCACCGAATGGGAAAACGACTGCCAAAGGAAACGTAGCCTTAATAATCGGTTTGATCCCTTCACCAAGTACCGGCTGTAGGTTAGTAATGTGAATTTTGTTGGAAGCTAGGAGGAGGATTGTCATTAGTACTAACATAATAAGAACAATGGGTAAGAGCACCTCATTCACCCGACCAACTACCTCAATACCATGGAAAACGGCGTAGCAGATTACGAGAATAATAAATAAACTAATCACTGCCAGAGGTGTTTGGGGGAGGAATGCGTCAATTATCAGCTCTGCAAGGTCCCGTAAGTCTCGGGCTGCAAGGTAAATAAAAAACGAAAGGTATAGTAAACTGAGGGGAAATCCGAGTACTTTGCCAAAAACTTGCGGAATGAATTGGATTAAGGTCTGCCCCGGGAACAAGCGAAACAATTGCGTGTACATAACGTACAAAAGGAGCCCCACCATAGTGGCAAGCAGTATTGCGATCCACGCATCCTGTTTAGCTTCCAGCCCCAAACCAAGGACGATGGTAGTTCCCAGTTCAAAAGAGATAATCAGCATAAACAGTTGACGGGGACAGATCTGTTCCTTTCCCACAGTTTCACCTCCTCCCCTTAATATACTGTGTAATTTTTTGGTAAAAAATACTTAGAAAACCATTCTGTTCATTTTCAATTACATATTTCAACTATTTCTACTGATACTATAAAGATAGTAGATTGAAGCAGAATGAGGAGAAATATAATGTTACGTTCTATATTGAAAAAAATACATTTTTGGCAAGCGCTTAACCAAACTATTAAAAGACAAGGAGATAACTCTCAAGAATTATCTCCATCTAACCTTTCGGATAACATTCAAGAAAACCTAAAACATCTACAAACTATTTTAGGTACAAGTAGTGATATTGTTGTACGGGAATTCAACTTTGGCTATGAAGGAAAAATTGAGGCCGCCATTATCTACTTAACGGGTATGACAAGTTCCGCTATCGTTAATGACAGTATAATAAAGCCATTGATGTACGATACCCGCTTATTCAGTTCAAATGAATTACTGGTTACTAATAACATTGAACTTATCCAGAAAACCATGCTCTCGGTAGGAGGAGTTAAAAGGGTTAGTACCATAGAGCTGTTAATCGATGGCTGTTTATATGGAGATACTGTTTTATTAGTCAATGGTTCCCAAGAAGCTCTGGTTATTAGTACCGTAGGTTGGGAAGCTCGGAGTGTAGAAGAGCCGAAAACCGAAGGTGTTGTGAGGGGTCCGCGTGAAGGCTTTACCGAAACTCTGGGTACCAATACAGCCTTATTACGACGTAAAATTCGAAATCCAAATTTCACCTTTGAAACGATGCAAATAGGTCAAAAAACCAAAACTGGTGTTCGTATCGCTTATTTAAAGGAATTGGTCAATCCCCGTCTTGTAGAAGAAGTCAAGCGCCGTTTAAAAAGGATTAATACGGATGCCATCTTGGAGTCTGGTTACATTGAACAGTATATTGAAGATGCTCCGTTTTCTCCCTTTCAGACAGTTGGTAACTGTGAGAAACCTGATGTTGTTGCGGCAAAACTACTGGAAGGGCGAGTAGCCATTCTGGTTGATGGCACTCCTATGGTACTTACTATCCCTTTGTTTTTTATTGAAAGTTTTCAATCCGCAGAAGATTACTATTCACGCCCTTATTATGCGAGCATGGTTAGAAGCCTACGATATCTAGCGTTTCTTATAACGATCCTAGCTCCGGCAGCCTATGTAGCGTTAACAAACTTTCACCAGGAAATGATTCCCACTCCCTTACTGTTCACTATGGCGGCGGCTAAAGAAGGGACTCCTTTTCCTGCAGTAACAGAAGCCCTTGGTATGGGATTGATATTTGAAATTCTCCGGGAAGCGGGAGTACGGTTGCCACGCCCTGTCGGTTCGGCCATAACTATTGTAGGAGCTCTGGTAATCGGGGAGTCAGCAGTATCAGCCGGACTTATCGGTGCCCCTATGGTTATCGTGGTAGGTATAACGGCTATTTCTTCTTTTGTGGTTCCGCCCCAGGCTGATGCAGGGGCTATCTTACGTTTACTATTCACTATTTTTGCCGGCTTCCTGGGTGCCTTCGGAATGATGATTGTATTGCTTGGGATTTTGATCCACCTATCTTCTTTAAGGTCTTTTGGAACTCCTTATCTTTCTCCTCTAGCCCCCCTCAGCCTTGAGGGCTTAAAAGATACCTTTATTAGAGTACCTTTGTGGGCTATGTTTACTCGTCCCAGAATCTTTAGCGGGCATGACCCCCAGAAACAAGAATTCAGGTTAATGCCTGAACCGCCCTCGGAGGACTCGGAAAACAGATAGTAGGGAGATGTATTCATGCAGAAAAACAGTAAGCTACTGTTAATAATTTTAATACCTCTCCTCATCGTTCTGAATGGCTGTTGGGATAGCCGGGAATTAAATACTTTAGCCATTGTTTCCTGTTTAGGTATTGATAAAGCAGAGGAACCTGGTAAAATTCAAATAACAGCCCAAATCATTAAACCAGGAGAGATAAAGGCTCCTCAAGCAGGGGGCGGTGGTGGCGGGAAAAAACCTTACTGGAACATAACCACTACGGGAGAAACCGTATTCGACACAATAAGGGAATTTACCCACGAGTCCAATCGAAAGTTATATCTGCCCCATAATGAAGCTCTAATATTTAGTCAGGATATTGCTAGAGAAGGGGTGGAAAAATATGTGGATTTCTTTGTCCGAGACCCGGAATCACGTCGCCTGACTAAGGTTCTAATTAGTAAAGGTAAAGCAAATGAAATTATAGATTCGGAAACAGAATTAGAAAAAATACCAGGTATAAATATTTCCCAATTAGTCGACAAAAGTGTCGCTACATCCGAAGCAAGTGATGTTAACCTGCAAGAATTCTTTACTCGTTTAATGAGTAAAACCACTGCACCGGTAGCCTCTGTGATTGAAGTCTCGGACCAAGGGAAAGAAAAAATAGCTCGTCTTTCGGGAACAGCAGTTTTTAAAACAGACAAATTGGTAGGCTATTTGAACAAAGCGGAAACCCGTGGCCTTCTATGGGTTATCGATAAAGTGAAAAGTGGTATCATTGTTGTGAAAAGTCCCAGTGGTGAAGGCAAAGTCAGCCTGGAAATTATTCGGGCCAGTAGTAAAATTACCACGGAAATAAAGGATAATAATGAACCCTATATTACGGTACATATCGATGAAGAAGGAAACTTGGGCGACCAAATGTCTCCTGAAGATGATCTAACAATATCGCCAGTATGGAGATCTCTTGAAAGATCCCAAGCTGACGTGATTCACCAAGAAGTAATGGCCGCTTTAAAGAAAGCCCAGGAACTTAATTCAGATATCTTTGGGTTTGGTGATGCTGTACATAGAAAATACCCCGAGTTGTGGGGAGAAATGGAAAAACAATGGGACCAGTATTTCCCGAACCTTGAAGTTGAAGTCATTGTAAATGCCAAATTAAGAAGAACGGGCCTGATAAAAAAACCACCTGAACAAGAATAGTAAAAATTAAGACGAGGGGACTTAACGAAACCCTATTTATAGGACGCAAATCTAAATAGGACGCAGAAAGAACGATCTACGCTGTTATTAATTGATCCGATTGATTCCTACTACTATCTTGTGCCATCCCGCTAAGAATGGTAAGCAAGAGTTCACCTCCAGAACCAATAGTGTCAATATTTTCCGTTTCGAAATAAACGGCTATTCCTTTGTCTTTTAGCTTTCTTACAAAGTGTAGGCAGTCCTCGGTATTGCGAGCAAATCTTGATATCGACTGTGCGGCACATTTGTGTTCTTGGGCGGGTGTTTGTCCCAGGAATCATCAAAGTGCCGGCAAGCGAAGTCACTGCAAGACCACCAAGGGCAACAAAACACTCAAATCCATCCTGACTCAATGTGCAAAAGCAGCCAGAAATGTTAAGGGCTCTTATTTCTCCGCGCAATACCAGCGAATTGCGGCGCGCAGAGGAAAGAACAGAGCAACTGTGGCTGTTGCTCATTCCTTGCTCATTCCATGCTCATTGCCATCTACCATGTTCTGAAAAACGGTGTGCCTTTTCACAATCTCGGTTCCGACTATTACGATGGCTTCAATCGTGAACACAAAATTACTGGTTATCTCAAACGATTACAGGCTCTTGGTTGGAGCCCGGAACCCTCACCCACGCCCGTCCACATAATGCTACTTCATTTTTCGACCTGCCAATAGCGCTAACCGAAACAGCTTCATAGCCATCTCGCGCAAACAAGCGGAGCGCGGTATGCAAAATATTTTTTTTGTATCCGACATCTAAAAACCCCTCTCAAAATCAGAAACCATCGTTCACCACTTATTGTAGTGAATATTTCGGTGTTGTAACGCCACCAGTACGCTCTGTACTGTACCACTGTCTCGCTCAGAATGAGCCACCCTGTTGATGGTTGAACCACTAGCTGAATATTATGGTCAATTGTTCAGGAATGTTTGGTTCGCGGAATATTTAAGTCAAAGTGAATCCTTAACAATTGCAAGGGCTATGTTAGGAATAATTAACAAAATTTTGTCCTATAACTGGAAATTCGAATAAACTTAGGTAAATGGATATTAGTAGTAACTGTAATCATGAGTAGGATAATGGGAAGTTTTGGATTATAATGAAACTGTAAAGAATGAAGACTGATAATAAAGACACGAATTAAAAATGGCTTTAGAGAGGAGAAAGTTTATGGAAATAAGATTAATATAACTATTAATCCAATGTCTTGATAGTAAATGTATCATCCGCATTGAATAGTAGTCGATACCTTTCATTAAGGTCGTAAAAAATAATCAGAGAACTATAAAGCCCTACAGGTTCACACGTACTTCTGTGAAAAAACTCCTTTTTCAAATAAATAATTGCGTCGTCATTTTCAGACGTTGAATAAATCCTTACATCAAGATTATCCAATTCAACTGCAAATGTATCGTTATTCTCATTAAGGTTTAACAAATGCTCACAAATGAGTTTTTCCCTAATTTCTTTCAGGTCATTTTTAATAATCTTCATTTAAAATTACCTCCTTGAGTTTATATTAATTCTACCCAAAGAAGCAAAAATTAATTATAAATATATGGGAATTATATAGTTCGGTATTTGTCAAATTAGTTGTCGCTAAACTCCAAAATTATATATAAGTTAAGAGGACTGTTTTTCCTCAATGATTT
>NZ_JAMHFY010000004.1 GCF_023897015.1 Desulfosporosinus nitroreducens
TAGCTTTATTGCTAGCTTTTTTAACGTATGGATTCATATTTAATTGTTGTACCTGTTCATCTGTAAAATAATTCTTTACCATAATAGGATTGTGTCCTTCCAAAATGAATAGCAAACAAAAAAAAGACCCTGTAAAACAGAGTCAGTTAAATTTTGGCTATAGAGCCTCTTTTTCTAACTGTCTATTTTACAGGGTCCATTTTATAATGAGGCAGCCACTTTTTTAAATTAATGAAGTCTTTTAGTCCATAAAAATTGGTCTTTCATTTATTCACTAAGCCAAAATACTTAATTCACCCAAGCATCCCAACATCCCCACACACTGACCGAGTAACGCCAGACGTGCCTTCTTCAAGTCTTCATCTTCCACCATAATCATGACCGCTTGGAAAAGAGCTTCGATTTGCGGGATCAGTTCCCAGGCAAGATCATAGGCCTCTTCATAATTCCCCAAGCTAATCATCTGATCAAAACTCTGTCTGCGAGAGGATATTGCGTCAGCTAAGGCTATTTCGGTTGCATCGACCAAACGGGATGGATCTAACTCTAAAGTTGGTTCTTTTTTGGTTAGGTTAAAGCAACGAGTATAGGTTTGGGCATAAAGGACAAAAGCTTCTTCCACCCGTTTTTCAGAAAGCACCCGAGCTCTTTTCACTACACGATTAATCTCATGACTGCCAAGCGCCAAAACCGCATCCACAGTATCATAGCGCAGACCTTGTTCCTGAAGCACGAAACGCACCCTTTGTTGGAAGAAATCCAGTAACAAAGGCAAGATGTCTCCAATGGGCAAAGGAACCGTTCCTTGCTTCTCAAGAAGGCTGTAGGACTCCAGAATAAGCTCGTTTAAGGAAAGATCCCACCCTGAGTCTAAAAGGATTGCCACAATCCCCTGGGCCTGCCTTCTGAGAGCATAAGGATCTTGAGACCCTGTAGGTTGAATCCCAATGCTGAATGCCCCAACAATCGCATCTAGTTTGTCCGCAATGCTGACCACGCGCCCTGAATCAGAGGCCGGCGTCACATCTCCTGCGAAACGAGGTTGATAGTGTTCAAGTATTCCTTGACAGACCTCAGGCTTCTCTCCACTGGCTTTGGCGTAGTCCGCACCCATGATTCCTTGCAGTTCAGGGAAATCACTGACCATCAAGGTTACTAGATCCGCTTTCGCTAAATAAGCAGTTCGATCGATCTCTTCTTGCTTAGCTGCTCCGAACCCTTGACGCCCTGCCATGAATCGAGATAAACCACGTAAACGTTCAACCCTCTGTTCAACTGTGCCCAATTTCTCGTGATACACAATTTTCCCTAACTTAGGCACTAATTCTGCCAGTGAAACTTTTTGATCCTCCCTATAATAGAAGGCCGCATCTTCCAAACGAGCTTTCAATACCTTTTCATTTCCAGCTTTAACCATGTCTAAGGCGAAATCATTTCCGTTTCGCACCGTAATAAAATAGGGCAGAAGTTGTCCGTCTCGAGATCGGACTGGGAAATACCGCTGATGCTCACGCATTGGAGTTGTAATCACAGCCTCAGGTAAATGCATGTATTGAGAAGCCACTTCGCCTATTAAAGCCGTGGGATACTCCACAAGGTGAATGACCTCACCCAGAAGTTCTTCATCTGCAGGCACCTCGCCACCGACCTTCTCAGCTAGAATTTTCAATTGAGCTAAGATGGCAGTCTTTCTCTCCTCCGGATCGATGATCACATAAGCCTGACGTAAAGCCTTACGATAATCCGAGGGTTGGCCAATCAGTACACCCTCAGTCGCTAAAGTACGATGCCCGCGGGAGGCGCGTCCCGACTCAAGACCTACGAACTCAAAGGGAACGACATCTGAACCGTAAAGTGCAACAATCCAACGAATAGGCCGAGCAAAACGAAAATCAAGTTCGCCCCAGCGCATTGGCTTTGGAAAATGCAAGGAGTTAATAGTATCAATAGCAAGTTGCGGCAGGAGTGCTTTTGTCTCAAGCCCAATTTCTGATTTTCGAGCAAATACATAGGGTACCCCATTAACCTCTTGAACAAAAAGATTTTCTACCGCTACGCCTTGCCCTCTGGCAAAGCCTTGGGCAGCCTTCGTGGGTGCTCCACTGGCATCATAGGCGGCTTTTAAAGCCGGCCCCTTGACCTCCATGGATAAATCCTCTTGGGTTCCCGCAAGTTCCATTACCAAAAGTGCCAGACGACGAGGGGTGGCAAAAACCTTTATTTCCTTATACCTTAAGCGGAGCTCTGCTAAGCGTTTGCGTGCCTGTTCTTCCAATTGGGTCATGGCCCCTGGAGAAAATTTAGCTGGGATTTCTTCCGTTCCAATTTCAAGTAAAAAATCATTCGCCATCTTACTCCACCCCTTTCAGAGAGTTAGTCTTTAGCAAAGGGAAACCCAATTTCTCTCGCTGCTCTACATAAGCCTGAGCACAAAGACGTGCCAACCCACGGACCCGAGTAATGTAACTTGTGCGTTCCGTGACACTGATTGCCCCCCGAGCATCCAGCAGGTTAAACGTATGCGAGCATTTCAGTACGTAATCATAGGCTGGAAGCACTAAACCCTTCTCAACAACCCGTTTGGCCTCACGCTCATACATATCAAACCAAGTTTGCAATGCTTCAATATCCGCTACTTCAAAATTATAGTGGGAGTAATCTATTTCATTCTGAAGATAAATATCCCCGTACGTAATATCCCCAACCCATTCAATATCATAAACATTATCTTTGTTTTGGATATAAGTGGTCAGGCGCTCCAACCCGTATGTGATTTCAGCACAAACCGGTTTACAGTCAATCCCTCCACATTGTTGGAAATACGTAAACTGAGTCACTTCCATACCATCTAACCAAACTTCCCAGCCTAACCCCCAGGCACCCAAAGTTGGGGACTCCCAGTTATCTTCTACAAACCGAATATCATGCTCGAGTGGATTAATTCCCAGCCGCTCCAGACTCTGCAAATATAGCTCCTGAACATTGTCCGGAGAGGGCTTAAGAATGACTTGGTATTGAAAATAGTGCTGCAACCGATTAGGGTTCTCTCCATACCGACCATCCGTAGGTCTGCGAGACGGCTCAACATAAGCTACATTCCACGGCTCCGGTCCCAGAGCCCTCAAAAAAGTTGCCGGGTTCATAGTACCCGCCCCTTTTTCCACATCATACGGTTGCGCAATAATACACCCTTGTTCTCCCCAAAACTGGTTAAGGGTTAAGATAATATCTTGGAACTTCATAGTAGACCTCCTAAAATTAGTTTCTGGACGACTAGGCTGGATACGTGCGGACAGTTCTTCTGTCCCTTTTTTGATTAGGCAAGCATTATTCTAAATTGTTGTAACTCACAGATCTCCTTAAATATCTCTCCGAAACCTTTTTCCTTTGGGCAAAAAACAATAAAAAACCCTCACCCCCGTAGCATTTTTAAAGCTACAGGGACGAGAGCTTGTTCCCGCGGTTCCACCCTGTTTGACCCCTCAGGGTCCCCTTCGTTTTATGTGCTCAGAGTTGCCCCATTCACTTCTCTCATTTCGGCTTCCACCCACCCGAACTCGCTATTAGAGAGGATTCGTGAACTTCTTTCCCATCATCGCATATTAAAGGCATTAATTTTATTTATTATATGCTGAGGAAGAAATTGTGTCAAATGTATCGAGAACTAGGACTGCTTTTTCCTAATGCAACCTTTTGTTAGGCGATATGCTAAAGTACTCTATAATTCTTTAATTTTAGAGATAAACTTCGCATACACCTTATGCATATGAGGTTCATTGCTATATTCAATCAATTTTTCTAGTGGAATCCATCTAACACCGCTATTTTCATCTTCTTTAACAATCACAGCGTCATTCTCATCAGCTTCCATCAAAAACGCCACTGATAAATGTAGATGTGGGGATACATACTCCCCTCTTTTCATATGCCCCAGCACTGGAAGTATGTCCAGAGAAAATATGCCCGGTGTAACCAAGTGAATATTATTAACTCCAGTTTCCTCCTTCAATTCTTTAATGGCCACAGCTAAAAGGTCTTTTTCCCCATCTGCATGTCCACCTGTCCAGGACCACGAATCATAAATATTATGATGGATTACAAGCACTTTATCTCTTGAATTATTTACTGCGAAAGCGGAGCTTGTGAAATGAGCAATCTTATTATTTCTCGTTAAAACATCCTCAAATACCCCTAAGCAATTTAGAATTACCTCTTTATCCTTTTCCTCTTGCTCATTGTATGGACCATATCTTTTGATTGATTCGACGAAATCCATATTCTCTCTCTTTTCATATAAGGATTATCATTGTAAATCTACTTTAAACAGCTAAATTCTTCTAGGTGACTAAAGCAGCTATTTTTAAATAAGAAAAAATCCTTCTAATTTTTAATACCGCTAATGTGCAAGTCAATTATTCAGCAAAATATCCATTAACAAACTTAAAACTCTCCCGTTCCTTCATCGTGAGAATAATCCTCTTTAGAAGCAACTTCCAACTCAAAATGGTTAATCGCCGCCCCTACAGCGCCTACAAGTGCCAGCATTCGCAAACCAGGCTTCCTCCAAATTGTATACGCTAGAGCTAGTCCCAAGGGAGCTGAAAGGCTGATAATCGTATTGTCATGCCGTTTGAGGCTGATTGTAGAGTGACTTATACTCGATATCGTAGATTTGACACTATCCAAGATCCCCTGTCCACGCTCTTCAAAACTCCAGTCTTGCCCTAAACCATTTCGAACCTTCTCCAAATCATCCAAAGCCTTCAGTAAATCACCCTGAGCCAAGTTTAAGGCCGTACGAGCCTCTTCGTATCCAATCCCCATTCGTTCACGCAAAACATCTATCTTTTCAAGTTCTGTCCAAGGTTCATTCATTTTCTTTGCCTTCCTTTCCATCAAAACTTCGCTCCAATGAATCCTGTGTTAAACTTCCCATCCTCCACGATTTAAGAGGACGCTCAAACTTATGCTCAAGATAAACTCGTAATGTCTCCAAAATCTCTTGCTGCATCCAAGCCCCCCAACGCATACGGTCCAGCTTAGTAATATCAGCACGAATCAGCTGACGCATAAATGCAATACTGCCCGCCCGAATCCATCGCCCAGAATAGTTCTCCTGACAATTCCCACATAAAGTCCCACCAGCTTCTAAACTGAAAAACATCCGATCCCCCTTCACGCTAACCCCACACTCAGCACATTCCCCCAGAAGCGGACGATACCCCAAGACTTCCATTAGCCGCAAAGAGTATGTACTAAGCACAAGAGATGGATCAAATTGTTCAAGTAGAAAAAAACAGGTCAAAGTAAGTGTAAAGAGTTCCGTATTAGGCTGCTCAGGTATTGTCGAGATATCTAACAGCTCAGCAATCCCGGTAGCTGCAAATGACCGATCCAGATCATTCCAAAGATGAGGGAAGCTCTCCTTAGGGCTGCACTGACTGACGGTATCCAGACTCTTCCCCCGATGAATCAGAAAATCCCCATATGTAAATAATTGAGCCCCCGCTCTTTGACGACTCTTAGGTTTGCGCACCCCTTTTGCCACAGCTTGAAGCTTCCCCAACTCACGGGAAAAAAGAGTGAGTACACGATCCGACTCACCAAATTGCTTGCTGCGGATCACCAACGCGTCCGCATGATAAACGGCCACGCCCACTCACCCTTTCTATTCTTTGTATTCAATGATCTTAGTATGCATTTTTTGTGGATGAAAAGCTGACTTTGTGCCCTAAAGCATGAAGGCGCACATGAAATGTGCCTTCCCCCAAAAACGTCAACCCCGTTCCACGCCCCAGTGCAATGTGATACATTAGCGACGTCTTTACGTAAGCAGCCAAGCAAACTTCCGTTCAAGCGATCCCAGATACGGGGCAGTATACAGGGTCCCCTCCCGCCATCCTGCAAATGGCTAATCCGTGCGAAGACAGTGTCTGCAAGAAGAGTAATCCGTGCGAAAACAGTGTTTTCGTGGGCTCCGGGGACACTTGGCCATCCATGGCCGGCGGATGTACACTGCCGCCAGTGAGCCATGGACGGCTCATCTGGCACGATAGTCTCCAGTGGAGATTATCGCCGAAGGATGAACCCCGCTCCCCAAAGCCCAGAGCTTGAACGGTTAGTTTGCTCTGCGTCGTAAGCACCGAGCGGATGTACACACAAGTCCTCCACAAGCCCTCTTAAGCAAGTACCGCACTCGTCCCCAACCTATCCGCTCCAGCCTCCACGAGCTCAAGCGCAAACTCCTTCGTCCTTATTCCACCTGATGCCTTAACCTTAACGTTTTCTCCAACCCATTTTTTCAGATTACGCACATCCTCGATGGTGGCTCCCCCTCCGGCAAAGCCAGTTGAAGTCTTAATAAAATCTGCCCCCGAACGTTTAACAATCTCGGCCGCCGATTTTTTCTCATCTTCAGTAAGCAAACTGGTTTCAATAATAACCTTTATAATTAACCCGCACTCATGGGCTGCTTCCACCACTCTGGTAATATCCCGCTCAACCGCTTCCCAATTTCCGGATTTTGCCCATCCTACATTTATGACCATATCCACTTCTTTACCGCCATGTGCTTTAACCATAAATACTTCCTGAACTTTAACTTCTGTATACGTCGCCCCTAATGGAAAACCCACAACAGCAGCAATACAAATCCCCGTCCCATGCAAAAGTTTAGAAGCCGTTTGCACATAACACGGATTAACACAAACAGCCGCATACTTATACTGTTGAGCTTCATGACAAAGTGCCACAATATCCTTTTCAGACGCTTGAGGTTTTAATAATGTGTGATCTGTTATTCCTGCAATATTCATCTATGTTATCCCTTTTCCTTTCCATAGCCATAGTTTCGCAAGCTATCCGGCCTGTTCCGCCAATCCTTTTTAACTTTAACCCAAAGCTCTAAAAACACCTGGCTGCCCAACAAAGCCTCGATATCCAAACGAGCCAAGCGGCCAATTTCCTTAAGTTGTTTACCCCCTGCCCCGATGATAATCCCTTTTTGAGAATCTCGCTCAACCACAACCAAGGCTCGCACTTTAACCAAAGTCTTCTTTTGTTCTACCTCTTCAATCACAACAGCAATCGAATGCGGGACCTCATCACGGGTCAGTTGAAGTACCTTTTCGCGTACTAACTCCGCCATAATAAAACGTTCCGGTTGGTCAGTCACTTCATCTTCAGGATAATACATCGGACCCACAGGCATTTTATCAAAAATCACTTTTAACAGTTCATCCGTATTTTCCCCTGTTTTTGCAGAAATAGGTACGATAGCCTTGAAATCTGCCAAACTCGAGAATTGCTGAATTTTATGCATCAACTGATCTTTACTCAATAAGTCAACTTTATTCAAAGCAAGCACACAGGTCGTTTTCGTTTGCCTGAGCATTTCAATAATAAACTCTTCCCCAGGACCGAAATCCGCCGAAAGATCCACCATATAAAGGATCACGTCAACCTCTCGCATGGATTCCTTAGCCGCACCAACCATGAATTCTCCGAGCTTATGCTTTGGCTTATGTATTCCAGGCGTATCCAAAAAAACAATCTGTCCCCGTTCCTCGGTCAAGATACACTGGATTCGATTACGGGTAGTCTGAGGCTTATCGGACATGATAAGCACTTTCTGTCCTAACAAATGATTAAGCAAGGTTGATTTCCCTGCATTCGGTCTTCCAATAACAGACACAAAACCTGAGCGAAATTCATTTGATTTTAATGAACCCAACGGTGAAGTCACTTCCCTATCTTCTAGCATTAATTTTTCATGTTATCTATATACTACCATAACCTTAACTAATAACGTCTATTCAGCAGACATTTGAGCAAGTATTCTTAAAGAATTTCACACATCCTCAGAACAGCTCAATAACATAAGCACCCCTTAAGAAGGAAGGTGCACATGAAATGTGCCTTCTCTTAAGCAGTCGTAACCCCGTTCCAAGCCCCGGGACGCAGTGTGATACATCCGCGACGTCTTTTACGTAAGCAGCTAAGCAAACTTCCGTTCAAGCGACCCCACATACGGGGCAGTGTACAGGGTCCCCTCCCGCCATCCTGCAAGAAGGCTAATCCGTGCGAAGACAGTGTCTTCGGGCTCCGGGGACACTAGTCCATCCATGGACGTCGGATGTACACTGCCGCCAGTGAGCCAAGGACGGCTCATCTGGCACGATAGTCTCCAGTGGAGATTATCGCAATAGCGGGTTCTTTAAAATGATACTATCGCCGAAGGATGAACCCCGCTCCCCAAAGCCCAGAGCTTGAACGGTTAGTTTGCTCTGCGTCGTAAGACCGAGCGATGTACACACAAGTCCCCTAGAGAAACTCCGGCCCAAACGCCTCCGGCAACAACACTTTCAAACTTGTCCACCGCAAATGTCCTTGACCATTCATCAAAATGACCGGACAATCCACAGCAAATTCACGAATTACCTGTCGGCATGCGCCGCATGGAGATGGAAAAACGTCACTCGGAACAGCGATCACTATTGCTTTTAATTCTCGTTCTCCACGAGCAATAGCTTGAAAAATTGCATTTCGTTCTGCGCAAACCGTCAAACCATAACTGGCATTCTCCACGTTACATCCACTATAAATCTTTCCTGATGAAAACAGCGCTGCCGACCCGACTGGGTAATGGGAATACGGCACATACGCTTGCTCATATGCTGCTTTGGCCCGGTTAATAAGTTCTTGTATGAGCTTAGGATCGAGCATTCCTAGTAGCTCTGACTCAATTCTCTCTGTATTTTGGGATTGATCCTGCTTCACACAAACAACTCCTAGCAAACCTTTCTAAAGATGACAGAAGATAAATTCTCCTCATTCTAAAAGATCCCTCTTGTTAATCGCAACAATGCAGGGGCAAAAACTATCATCCCAATCACTACTGCTTGAATCGCAGTGACTAAAACAGCACCTGCCGCAACATCTTTGGCCATTCCTGCTAGAGGGTGATAATTCGGTTGCGCCATATCAACTACAGTTTCAATGGCGGAATTCATGACCTCCGCACTAATGACGCTCCCAATCGCCAAAATAAGAATCAACCATTCAAACCGTGTAACCCTGCTCCACCAAGCAAAGAGCAAGACACTAATACCTGCAACTACGTGAAATTGCATGTGCTTCTGAGTCCTTACAGTGTATATCATTCCGCGCCAGGCTTGATTTAGACTGCGCAAAAACCCCGGTTTATGATGAATCCCCATCTGATATCCCTCCGTTTGAAGTTACAGGCTCTTAGCATATTGCTATACTCTCTCTAACTTCAACTTAGCCATTACCTCTTCTTCTTTACTGCGCATTTCTTGTTTATCATTCTCTTCTTCATGATCAAAGCCTAATAAATGGAGAGTCCCATGGACAGCCAGGTATACAATCTCCCGCTCGAAGGAATGCCCATATTCCTGCGCTTGATCTCTTGCCCGTTCGACAGAGATTACAATATCCCCAAGCATCTCGTCCTCTTCCTCAATTTCTGGTTCTTCCTCCATCTCTTCTTGTAAGGCAAAAGAAAGAACATCCGTTGGCCGATCTACTCCTCGATACTCAAGATTTAAGGCATGGATACGTTGATTATCCACTAACAATAAGCTTACTTCCGCCTCTTCCGAGCCATCTGACAGTCGGACAGCCTCATTAATAGCTTTATTTAGCATAGTCGCCAGCGGTTCACGCTGTTCCTGCAAGATCGATTCTTCTTCCCAAGAGATATCTATGATCACACAATTTCGAGCAAACCCACCTATGAGCCGGAATGTGGTCTACCCTTCCCCCTTTCGATTTTCAAAATCAGCCTATTTTTATCATCTTACGATAACCTTTGTTAATTTTATTCTTATTTCATTGTGCCTGTTTTTTCCTAATGTTATCTATCCTTCTCGTGAAACTATACTTTCAACTGTTCCCTCAGGACTTTCTGGTTGCTTTTCCTTTTGAGAGCTTTCATCATCCTCTTGACCCACTTCTCCCTCAAGTTTCTTATGCATTGAATGATTATTATTCTCCTTAATGCTTGGCATCTCCGGATATTCTACCCGGGAGTGGAAAATACCGCTCAAAACACGTACAAAGGCCATTGCAATCCGGTCTAAGTCCTGAAACGTCAAATCGCACTGATCCAGTTGTCCGTCGTTCAGTTTGTCTTTGATAATCTTCCGAACAAATCCTTCGACCCGCCCTGGAGTTGGTTGTTTCATAGATCTTACAGCAGCTTCGACATTGTCCGCCAGAGCAACCAAGGCAGCCTCTTTGGTCTGGGGTTTGGGACCTTCATAATGGAAAGTTTCCTCTGGGACATTTTCATATTCCTCAAGAGCCTTATGGTAAAAGAAACTTACAAGACTGTCTCCATGGTGCTGAGCAATGATATCTTGAATCTGCACCGGAAGTTTATTATCCTTCGCCAGCTCTAGCCCATCTTTGACATGAGAGGTGATAATCAACGAGCTTAGAGTAGGAGCGATCTTATCATGAGGGTTATCTTGGGTAAATTGATTTTCAATAAAAAAGTAAGGACGTTTCAACTTGCCAATATCATGATACATCGATGCAACTCTGACCAACGTAGCATCCGCTCGAACAGCTTCCGCGGCCGCTTCGGCCAGATTACCTACTAGAATACTGTGATGGTATGTCCCCGGAGCCTCCAACAATAAGCGTTTCAGCAACGGTCTATTAGGGTCGGATAATTCTAACAGTCGCACAGATGACGTAATATGAAATCCTGACTCAAACCAATGTAAGGCCCCGACCGTTAAAAACGAAGACGCTAAGCCATTGACAATCCCTAAGATCACACCAACCACCCAAACAGCTAAGCGCATGTCTGAGGTTAACGCAATCCCGCTGATCACCAAAACGTTAACGGCAGAGACAAATATCCCTGCACGCGCCAAATCGGAACGCTGGCTTAAACGAGAAACACTGTAAACACCAACAATCCCTCCAAAGAGCGCCACTACGCCTGAATGCAGGCCAAAAGAGGTCGAAAGAGCAGGATCAACTAAGACAGATACAAAAACCGCTAAGACCAAGGAAACCATAATGGCTATATCCACGCCAACTAAAATCGCGACTGTCATGGTCGCCCAAGCTATTGGAATAAGCATACCTGACAAAGAATTAAAGTCAGTCCCCAAATTTAAAGCGATCACTGCTCTCCCAATGGCCAAAACCAAGCTAATAGTAAGTCCGATAAGCACAAGACGATTAGTCATTCGGAAGATATCCCTTTTATACTGAAATAAATACAGTAAAATCGAGCCCATTCCAATAAGCACAATCATGGCAATCCCCGCCACTGATTTCCCTGTATTTTGGTTGTTAATCAAACCATAGGCAACCAGGACTTCGTAAATTGTCTCATCGACAATATCACCAACTCCCACAATTTTTTGGTTAGCCTTATAATGAAGCTCCTCCTGCTTTATTGCAGTTCGTGCCGCCGCTCGCAACACATCCATAGTTGCTTCATCCACGATCAAAGTAGGTTGCGTCACTTCACGGTCTATGAACCCCTTAAAAAAAACTTTGAAATCCTCATTCAATTCGGACTGATCTAAATCTGTTTTAGTCCGATCACGAAACGCTGGCATATCTTCGCTAGTCCGAGCTCCAGTCTCCAAACTGCGTGCTTTGTTTAAGATAATGTCTCTGCCGGCTTTTTCGGCCTTATCTAATTCATCGGGCACAGTCTCAATCAGAGATGTTAATAAACTCTCTGGCAAACTCGTGAAGGGCTCTAATTTCTTAAGTTCGCTGATGTTGTTATTATCTGAGGCCTCGCGCAGAGAGATAAACGCATTTCCGACTTCTTTAGTTAACAAGGTCAAATACTCCTCATCCGGCTTATACACCGGCGGAACAGCTTTTGCCGCAGCTTCCTTATCTCGAGTATACTTTGCTTGATCCACAATAACCCTGGTCCACGGTGCAGTAATGAGCTGAGGACTAGGCTCTCCTACTTCTAAATGCAGTGTAGATACAAAAATATTGGAAGATAACAAAACCGTAAGCAACAGAAAATACATCACCCCAACAATGGCCCGTAACCAAGTGGTGTGATGTTTAAGCCAATCAAAACGGCTAGACAGCTCATCCCAGATCGTTTTGAACATTTTTATCTTCAATACCATCATCCTTACTTCCCAGTGCCATACCTAGGGTTCACGCCTTCCCCATTGGCAAAAAATATCGCTGCTCCTACGGATTGGCATATACAGCCAAATCTTCGTAGGTTTCTACTTCTACTCTAACTCGTTCTGAATCGGAGTTATTAGAAATAACCTTCACTGTTTCTAACACGATTGGAACTCCCAGCGTGATCTTTTTCTGGACTTCGACCCGAGCTGCTTGTTCAGCTAGTTGGCGAGCTTCATCAACAGAACGTTCAATATGCAGATTACGAAGCTCTATATGATTCACTCTTATACCTTCGACAGGAAAACGCCAATTCCTCCAGAGTTTTAAAGATTGACTGATCTCTTCTTGGCGAGATTGCTCAAACGGGGAATTCTGTATAGTTAGCATTATAACGCGGGAACCAAATTTTATACCTCTTCCCGTGGCAACTCTTCCACTTTCCTCTACTTTATCCTCAACTAATGGAATTTGAGCTTCAGCACTATACCATACTCGCGCTCGTACAAACCCTCTGGCCACAGAGACAGGGGGGGTACCTTTTGAAGTGCTCTGATTATTTCCAGGGCTCTTAATTAAGACTTGCCCAGCCCGAACAGTTTCCCCCTCATGAACCATCGGCATCCCCTCAATCACCATAATTTCCTTAACTATTCCTGCACGACTAGCGACAAGGTTCCCTGCCTCATTGGGAATCGACGGACGTATTTTCTCCGACACTTTAATTTCTATGTTCGTCCCATGACGTTCTATACCTATCCAAGCGGCATCAGGCAGTTGTTCCTGAAGTGTTTTGGCAATCCCATTTAAATTTAGTTTTTTCGAATAGACCCATGTTTTAAGCCCAAGATTTTCAGCCCGTTCAAGTACTTCGGGAGTCCTAAGGTTCTTGTTTCCCGACACGGAAATTGAAAGCACAAGTTGAGACAGAATCGTCAGTACAGAAGCAATAATTATAATCCCCAGCAATAGTCCCTTTCTTCGCCACCAGCGTGCAGCAACAAAAGGCCAGCCATATTTAGCAACAATATGTACCCTTGTACGTGTCTGGCGTGCGGCCTTGCGCAATCGCCGAAAATCTGCAAGCTTAATCTGTGCCCGCATCCCCCGTTCGGATTTTTGGGTATGATAAAGAATGATACCGTCTCTTGAGACTAGATTAACGAAGTGCGCTAATTGCTCTCCCCGTGCGAGGAAAAGAATTCGCCCATGCCAGAACGTTCGCAACCATTCAAACATTACTCTATCTCCCCTCCGCCAAACGAAAAGGAAAACAATTCCCCTTCGATCTGCAGTTCAGTAGCTAAGATAACCTTAAGCATTAACCCCTTTCCTCTAAAAAAGATATCTCCCTCCGCAGTTTCCAGCCGTATTTCTTCCTCTGAAAAGTTAAGAATACTGCTGTAATTCTCAACCATTATTTGCCTTCGTCCAGTTATCGTAATTTTAGGACCTTCTCCCACTACATCCGGTGGAAAATCCAAAACTTCTCCAACGCTGGTCTGTATTTTCTTGAACAAAAAAAGCCCTCCCTTCTCTGGATATTTATGAAAGGAAAAGCAATAATAGTCCAAGCCTTGATCAAATTGTTTTAAAAATTTTAGGAAAATCGTATAAAAGAGGCCCAGTTACTTACGTAACTGGGCCTCTTTTACTAAGCATAATTAAGCTTATGCCCCAAGAATTTCCCGAACAATCTGATTGACAATTTTGCCATCAGCCCGTCCTTTAGTCTTAGGAGATAATGCCCCCATGACTTTCCCGAGGTCTTTAATGCTTTGTGCCCCTAGTGTGGTAACGGTCTCTTGAACGAGTTTGCGAATATCCCCTTCGGAAAGCTGTTGAGGAAGGTAATCCATTAGAACGACTATTTCCTCTTCCAGAGCCTTAACCTTATCAGGGCGATCCGCTTGCCCGAAAACTTCAAGCGCATCCCGACGCAGCTTCATTTCGCGTGCTAATACTTCGATGACTTGCTCATCGTTAAATTCAATTCTCTTGTCGATCTCAGCATTTTTTATGGCAGCCCTAGCCATTCGGATGACGGAAAGTCTAACCTTCCCCTCCTCTTTGGCCTTCATGGCAGCCTTCATATCCTCAACCAAGCGATCTTTCAGGGTCAATTCGAGACACTCCTTACTTGAACTTGCGTTTACGTGCAGCTTCAGACTTTTTCTTTCTCTTCACACTTGGTTTCTCATATGCCTCGTGCTTACGAGCCTCTGCACTAACACCTGCCTTTTGACAAGAACGCTTGAACCGGCGGAGTGCGGCATCAAGGGATTCATTTTTACCAACTTTGACTTCACTCATTGTCTATCCCTCCCTCCACTGGATCATCACAAATATACTTCATTATTATACTGGATGAAGTTGGTCGCGTCAAGCTCACTTTAGTCGGTAGACTGTTATCTCAACTGATTCTCAACTGATCTAACTCAAAGCATCACTAAAAATCATCCAATTCTAGCGTTCAGGGCCTGCCCCCCGAGTAAATGAAAATGCAGGTGCCCCACGACCTGTCCCCCGTCAGTCCCAGTATTGGTAACCACTCTGTAGCCAGATTCTGCCACTCCAAACTCCCCTGCAAGCCGTCGGATGATCCCAAACAGATGGCCGATTAACCGTTCATTTTCGGGGGTTACATCATTGAGACTGCGCAAATGTATTTTAGGAATAATCACCAAGTGCACAGGAGCTAACGGCTGAATATCTTTGAAAGCAATTAACTCATCATCTTCATAAGCGATTTCACTAGGAATCTTACCAAGGGCTATTTGACAAAAGATACAATCCGACATTTGTATTCATTACCTCCCATATCTTATTCACCTAAAACAACTATATTGACTAGTTCACAATCTTTCTTTCAGAGGATTTAAGAAAGTTTGATATGGTATTCCTCCAACACAACAGTTACAAATTCCCCTGAGGCCCACAGCTTGCCGTCCTCACGCGCAGGAATTTCCACCTGAATATAATGAGGAGTATGCCCAACAGCACATCCTTTTAAATCAACTCTTTCGATCAACACATCCACAGATTTTCCAATAAAACTGCGACTAAACCTTGCCTGACTATCCCGAGCAACCACTAAAAGCTCCTTGACCCTTTGATCCTTTAATTGCTTCAAAACTTGATCCGGATAATCCGCTGCAGGGGTCCCTTTCCGCTTAGAATATGGAAACACATGAATTCCGGAAAAATTACAAGACTTTACAAACTCCACAGTAGAGGCATGGTCTTCATCCGTCTCCCCAGGAAAACCGACAATAATGTCAGTCGTCACAGCAAGATTTGGAATCCGCTGTCGAAGTCTTGCCAATAAGGCACTGTACTCCTTTAAATCATAGGGACGATGCATACGAGCTAACACATTATCGCTTCCACTCTGAAGGGGTATATGTAAATGAGGACAGACTTTATCAGACGAAGCAATGCACTCAATCAACTCAGACGTATACTCCATTGGCTCAATCGAACTCAGCCGCAAGCGGCGGAGACCAGGGATTTTTTCCAACTCCCCTACTAAACGAGCTAAATTCCAATCCTCTTGCAAATCCTCGCCATAGAATCCCGTATGAATACCCGTCAAGACAATTTCCGGATACCCCTCCGCAACCAGCCGCCGAGCCTCAGCAATCGCATTCTCAGGGCGCCGACTGCGCAAAGGCCCTCGGGCATGAGGAATAATACAGTACGTACAAAACTGATTGCACCCTTCCTGAATCTTCAGCATCGCCCTCGTCCGGTGCTCTTCACTAAGTTGTGGAAGCTCTTCAAACTCCTCAGCATCCCAAATCCCGCGCACAGCATTCTGAGGCACCTTTTCCGCCTTAACTTTCTCAATCCATTCCAAGATTTTCGCGCGATCCTGAGTCCCAAGAACCAGATCCACCCCTTCAATCCCTAAAACTTCCCCCGGAGCCGTTTGAGCATAACAACCCATAACCACCACAACACTCTCGGGGTGAGCCTTAATCATCCGGCGAATGACCTGACGGGATTTACTGTCACCAGTATTCGTCACAGTGCAAGTATTAACAACAACAACATCCGCTTCCTCTTGAGCACTAACCACTTGATACTGCGCCTCTCGAAAAAGTTGAGCCATCGCTTCGCTTTCAGTTTGATTCACCTTACAGCCTAGTGTGACGAAACAAACTGCTTTTTGTAGTTCGACCATTGTATTTTGACTATCATAGGGCATTAATATTCCACCTTTTTCCGTGGTTATGGTTTACTGTCTCCAAAGCAGACATCCACTGATGCCTGTGAGCCAAGGCCCACTTCTCGCCTCAGTCTCGAACAACTACCCAAACTTGCATAGAAGGCGCACATGAAATGTGCCTTCTCCCAAACAACGTCTCCCCCGTTCCCAGCCCCGGGACGCAGTGTCATACATCAGCGACGTCTTTACCTAAGCAGCTAAGGGCAACCAAGAACGGTCCCCCAACTTGCATAGAAGGCGCACATGAAATGTGCCTTCTCCCAAACAAGCGTCTCCCCCGTTCCCAGCCCCGGGACGCAGTGTCATACATCAGCGACGTCTTTACGTAAGCAGCTAAGCAAAGTTCCGTTCAAGCGACCCCAGACGCGGGGCAGTGTACAGGGTCCCCTCCCGCCATCCTGCAAGAAGGCTAATCCGTGCGAAGACAGTGTCTTCGGGCTCCGGGGACACTAGTCCATCCATGGACGTCGGATGTACACTGCCGCCAGTGAGCCACGGACGGCTCATCTGGCACGATAGTCTCCAGTGGAGATTATCGCCGTAGGCGGGTTCTTTAAAATAATACTATCGCCGAAGGATGAACCCTGCTCCCCAAAGCCAAGAGCTTGAACGGTTAGTTTGCTCTGCGTCGTATGACCGAGCGATGTACACGCAAGTCACCCGATATCCCCAAAATGCCCCAACACCAGCGTAAGCGTTGCCACAGCCGCTGTCTCCGTCCGAAGAATCCTTGGTCCCAACGAAACACTTTGCGCACCCAGGTTTTCTTTCGCCCAAGCCACCTCGGTCTCTTCAAACCCGCCCTCAGGGCCAATGATTACAGCAGTAGGGTGTTCGGCCTTCATCGATCCAAGCACAGAGGTCAAACGCTGCGTCTTCTCTTCCTCATAAGGTATAAGCCACTGGGTATTCTCAGGTAAATGTTCTTTAAGATCCTTCCAATCACACACCTCAAATATTTCGGGTTCTTGTACCCTATGAGACTGTTTTGAAGCCTCGGAAGCGATTTTTTGCCAACGAACGACCCTGTCCTGAGCTTTTTTCCCCTCAATATGTACGATAGAACGTTTAGCGCGCAAAGGAATAAGCCCTGCCATTCCCAACTCAGTTCCTTTCTGAATTACCCATTCCATCTTTTCCCCTTTGGAAAGTCCTGCCACCACAAAAACCGAGGTATGAGCTTCTACATCCGGCTGATCGGTACTGAGAATTCGACAGGTGACACTTTTATCCTCAATATTATCAATAACACTGGTATATTCCCGCCCAGTATTATCATAACCTACCACCAAATCTCCGGGGGTAAGTCGAAGTACTCGAACGAGATGTTCTCGTTCCGCATCACGCAGCCAAAAAACATCTCTGCCCAGTTCAGTAATTTTAAACCGATTCATTTTAAGCCCACCTCGCTCGAAATAAAATCCAGCCAGAATCTTCGACACGTTCTACAATTTTAAATCCTGCTTCCTTTAGTGCAACTTCAACTTCATCGGCCCGATTGTCAATAATTCCGGACGCTAAAAACTCACCATCCTGATGTAATAATCGCTTTAAATCCGGCAGTAACATTAAAATTACGTCAGCAATAATATTGGCAATAACAACATCTGCCTGTCCAGCAAGCACTGTCCCTAAGTCTCCACGTAATACTCGTACTCGGTCATTCACATTATTCAAAGCAACATTTTCTTGAGCCACCCTGATTGCAACCGAGTCAAGATCCACCGCATCTACCTTCGCCCCGAGTTTTGCCGCTGCAATAGCAAGAATTCCAGAACCTGTTCCTAAATCGAAAACCATGTGCCCTGGTCTTATAATGTCCTCTAACGTCCTTAAACATAACGTTGTCGTAGGATGTGTTCCCGTACCAAAGGCCATACCCGGGTCAAGCTCAAGAACGACATCCTCAGGCTTAATGTCAACTTGCTCCCAAGTTGGTTTAATCAGAAAATGCTTGCCAATATGTAATGGTTTAAAATAGGCTTTCCAGGCAGTTTCCCAATCCTCTTCCTTTAACGAGAGTCCCTTTCTCAAAATAAGCCAGTGAGGATAGCGCTCTATGAGCTCAAAAATTCTTAAATCGAGCTTATTAAGCTTATCCGTCAGTTCATCATCCTCTGGAAAGTAACCCTTTACCACACAGGTTCCGGTTAACTCTACCTCTTCAAAAGCATGGTAATCCCACTCACCGGATTCCATGTAGCTTAATAAAAGTTCAGGATCTTCCACACTGACACCAGGACAACCTAACTCATAAAAAAGATCGGCAACAGTTTCCTCTCCTTCAGATGAAACTGTTACCGCCACTTCACGCCAATCCATTGTTTATACTCCTTTTTCACCCCATTGCATCGCGGAGGTTTTCTTTAAACTTTTCGAACAGGGACTTTTTACCCATTTGTTGTTGTTCTGAAGTAACTTCCCCGAATTCACGCAAGAGTTTCTTTTGCTTTTCATTAAGCTTAGTTGGAGTTGTCAAAACCACTCGAACATGCTGATCTCCGCGGCCGGTTCCTCGACGACGCGGGACACCATGCGCTTTAAGCCTAAAGATGGTAGCCGTTTGTGTCCCTTCGGGAACTTTCATCTTAACCACTCCATCTAGAGTTGGCACATCAATCTCCGCACCTAAAGCTGCTTGAACAAAGGTAATCGGAATCTCGCAATAAACGTCATTTCCATCACGCTCAAAGAACTTGTGTGGTTTTACTTGTAAAATGATATACAGGTCTCCAGGCGGCCCGCCTTTAGCCCCGGCTTCACCATCACCGCTCAACCTTAAGTTTAAGCCGTCTTCAGACCCTTCAGGAACACTAATCTTAATAGTTTTAACCTTGCGGACCTTCCCTTGTCCATGACATGTAGAACACGGGCTGCTGACAGTACGGCCTTCCCCATTACAGGCCGGACAAGTTCTTGCTGTTTGAATTTGACCAAAAGGTGTTCGTTGAGTGACCTTAACTTGCCCACTCCCATGACATTGGGAACAGGTCGTGGGATGCGTTCCAGGTGCCGCTCCAGACCCCTGACAATCCATACAAGTTTCGTCCCGCGGAATCTGGATTTCTTTTTCTACGCCAAACACCGCTTCTTCAAAGCTCAAGGTCATTGCATAGCGCAAATCCGAACCCCGTTGTGGACCGCCGCGCCGTTGTCCGCCGCCTCCTCCGCCGAAAAACATATCAAAAATATCACCGAAGCCCCCTGCGTCTCCAAATCCACCCTGACTAGGATCTGCATGACCAAATTGATCATAACGCGCTCTCTTCTCCGGATCACTTAAAACATCGTACGCATCAGTAACTTCCTTAAACTTCTCTTCCGCTTCCTTATTACCCGGATTAACATCCGGATGATATTGGCGGGCTAATTTTCTATAAGCCTTTTTAATCTCCTGTTCACCGGCATTTCGCTCGACCCCGAGCACTTCATAATTATCGCGTTTCATTATTTTCCTCCACACTCCTGCTTAACCCATACTTAGACAGTAAAGTTCTATAGTATTATATGATCCTTCGGCCTGAAGCACAAGGAAATATCCAATTTAATGGGAATCTATTTTTACTTTTCTACAAACAAATGCGGGCACAAAGGCCTTTCAAGCCTTTGCACCCCCAAAAATATCCTAAATAAAATATCACCCAGTCACGCTTACGAAGCGAAAAATCATATTGACTTCAATCAATCAAGTTGAGAGCGTAGCAATTCAACTTCACCCTTTAATCTCGTCGGCCAGACCTTCGTCGTTCCTGCTCCCGTCGACCCCAGCAGGCTGGAGTGAACTTGCGGAGCGAATCCATTAAGCAGAGTCGCGATCAATCGCGCTTACATTACGAGGCGCCAGCGTGGCACCGGACTTGTCCATGGATGGACTGATGTCGCGGTGCCAAGGATGGCAAGGAGCGACGCACATGCAGTAAGCCCTGAGGTTTGCCTAAGCTCGCCTCGTAATCAAGCGTGATAGCGACGGCGCCTTGGTGAGCGGAGCAATTTCGCTCCAGCCCACCCTCGTCGGTCTACAGATCCTTCTTCACTTCAGTGAACTCAGCATCCACAACATCATCATCTTTTTTAGAAGGCTCAGCTTCAGGTTGTGCCCCAGCATTTGGGTCTTGAGCCGCTTGTTGTTGATACATTTTTTCAATATAAGGATGAAGAACTTTATTCAAAGCTTCAGTTTTAGCATTAATCTCTTCAACGCTTTCACCAGCACCCGCTGTTTTCAGCTCTTCCAGCGCCTTCTTGATGCTTTCAACTTCGGCAGCATCACCCTTACCTTCAAATTCCTTCAGAGTTTTCTCTGTTTGGTAGCCTAGCGAATCCGCTTGGTTCTTAGCATCGATTAACTCTCTGTGTTTCTTATCTTCTTCTGCGTGAGCTTCAGCATCTTGCTTCATTTTCTCGATGTCTTCTTTAGAAAGACCTGTAGAAGAAGTAATTGTCACTTTTTGTTCGTTTCCAGTAGCCACATCTTTAGCCGAAACGTGAACAATACCGTTGGCATCGATATCAAATTTGACTTCGATTTGTGGAATACCCCGTGGTGCAGGAGGAATTCCTGTCAATTGGAAACGTCCCAGAGTCTTATTGTAGCTTGCCATCTCACGTTCTCCTTGGAGCACATGAATGTCAACAGAGGTTTGATTGTCGGCAGCGGTTGAGAATGTCTGGGATTTCGTGGTCGGGATGGTCGAGTTACGATCAATGATCCGGGTAAATACTCCACCAAGGGTTTCAATCCCTAAGGAGAGCGGAGTAACATCCAACAAGATCATATCCTTAACTTCACCACTGAGCACGCCCCCTTGAATAGCCGCACCCATGGCAACCACTTCATCCGGGTTAACACCTTTATGAGGATCTTTACCGCTTAATTTCTTAATAGCTTCTACAACTGCTGGAATACGAGTAGATCCACCCACTAAAATAATTTGATCAATTTGGTTCCAAGACAGTTTAGCATCTTCAATTGCTTGGCGTGTAGGTCCAATGGTGGATTCTACAAGTTCCGAAGTGATTTCTTCAAATTTAGCTCGAGAAATATTCATATCCAAATGTTGAGGTCCTTCTTCCGTCATTGTGATAAACGGAAGGTTCACGTTGGAATTTGTAACACCAGAAAGCTCAATCTTAGCTTTTTCTGCCGCTTCTTTTAAGCGTTGGAGAGCAACCCGGTCTTTGGAGAGATCTGCGCCATGACTTTTCTTGTATTCTGCTACCATATAATCAATTAAGCGTTGGTCAAAATCGTCTCCACCCAGGTTATTATTCCCACTTGTAGCTTTCACTTCAACCATACCTTGGCTTAATTCGAGAATTGATACATCAAAGGTACCGCCTCCCAAGTCATACACCAAAACCGTTGAATCATCCTTTTTGTCAAGACCATAGGCAAGGGCCGCAGCCGTAGGCTCGTTGATAATCCGAAGGACTTCAAGTCCCGCAATGGAACCGGCATCTTTAGTAGCTTGGCGTTGGGCATCTGTAAAATAAGCAGGTACTGTAATGACCGCTTGAGTAACCGGTTGCCCGATATAAGCTTCAGCATCTGTTTTGAGTTTTTGGAGAACCATTGCAGAAATTTCTTGAGGGCTATATGTTTTATCATCAATTTTCACTTTGTAATCTGTGCCCATGTGACGTTTAATGGAACTGACAGTTTTATCAGGATTAGATACGGATTGGCGTTTAGCCACCTGTCCGACTAGTCGCTCACCAGATTTAGAAAAACCAACGACGGATGGAGTTGTACGGTTTCCTTCCGCATTAGGAATGACAACAGCTTCTCCACCTTCCATAACTGACACGCAAGAGTTAGTTGTACCTAAGTCAATACCAATAATTTTACCCATTATAATCTTCCTCCTTTAACTAGTTCGAAACTTTTACCATGCTGGGACGTAAAACTTTTTCTTTAAGGTAATACCCTTTTTGCAGTTCCTCTACGACAGTATTTTCAGGATGTTCATCAGACTCAACTCGGAGCACTGCATCATGAAGATTCGGGTCAAAAGGTTGCCCAGTAGCCTCGATCACCTTGAGTCCTTCCTTATTGAGGGCAGTTTGCAATTGGCGAAAAATCATATCCACCCCTTGAGAAAAAGCATTAAAATCAGGGTTTAATTGAGCTGAACTCGCTGCCCGTTCAAAATTGTCCAGAACAGGGAGCAACTCAACTACAAGACGTTCAGACGCATATTTAATGATATCTGTTTTTTCCTTCTGCGTCCGTTTTCGATAATTATCGAATTCGGCCTGTAATCTTAACAAATGATCGTAATGCTCATCTGCTTTAGCTTTGGCTTGGGCAAGCTCCGCCTCTAGCGTCATAATTTTTTCTAAAGGACTCATATCATCGCTACCCAGACTATCTTCTCCCGGAGGATTCTCAAGGTCACGCTCTTGCGCATCCCCCACTTGGTCCTCATCCGTGCTAAGCTTTCGGCCTCTGAGAGTTTCTTCTCTCATTCGCGCCATGCATAATCACCTCTCGCAACTTAATCATCATAAGTTTTTTTATTTATATAGAATGAACCAAAAGGCTCAGTCACCGCATATCAAACAATAACCCATTCCCCGTCGTTCCCAGCTCCCGCCCAGCCTTCGTGACCCTCGTCACCGCCTGCGCTTCGTTAAAACTTCCGTCAAACTTCGTGTCATAAAATCAACAATAGCAATGACTTTGGCGTAATCCATACGGGTTGGCCCAAGTACGCCCACCGCCCCGATCATTAATCCATTTACTTTATAAGTTGCAGAGATTATGCTGCAATCACGAAATTCCTTCAATGTATTTTCTCCACCAATAGTCACATTTAGTCCTTCCTGGCGGGGGGTTAATACTTTTTTCAAGGACTCGTTCTCTTCAAAAACTTTGAACAAGGTTTTAACTTTGCTCAAATCCTTGAATTCCGGTTGATTGAGCATATTGAGAGTTCCCCCGAGATGGATGCGCTCTTCTTCCTCGTTATCATCCAATATAGCTCTTAACATATCTAAAGCGTTATCTATAAGGAGTCTTTGCCTTGACAACTCACTATAGATTTCATGAAGCATACTGCGTTTAACCTGACCTATGGAATACCCGCGCATTTTCTGGTTAAAGACTCCAGCCACTTGCTGCAGTTCTTCCGCCGTCAGATTCTCGCCGACATCAATAATATGATTTTCCACCACGCCATTTTCTTTGACAATCACCATAATAACCTGACCCGGTTGATACGGCAGAAAATGCATTTTTCCGAAAGTACTCTTCCCTTTATGTGGTCCTAGAACAAGACTCGTTAAGTTTGTCAGCTCAGATAATAATTTGCTGGTATGAGCTATGACTTCCTGGAGTTCATTGATTCTTTTCGTACTCTCACGCTCGATTATCTCCATATCCTCAGGATTAAGTACTTGAGGATCCATCAGACAATCCACAAAGTATCGATACCCTGCATCCGAAGGAATTCGCCCTGCAGAAGTATACGGTTGTTCAATAAACCCCAAATCTTCTAAGTCAGCCATTTCATTTCGGATAGTAGCTGAGGATACACCCAGATCAAACTTACGGGCAATCGTTCGAGAACCAATCGGTTCGGCGGTAGCAATATAATCCTGAACTATCGCTCGTAATATTTTTCGTTTGCGTTCATCCATTTGCATACATGCTCCCCCGCTTTCTTAACTGATTCCCATCTAAAGTACCTAGATACTCAACAACAATCAAGCTATGTTTTTCGTTGTTAGCACTCTCCGTCGATGAGTGCTAACAGTTGATGTCTTCACATTACCACGTCATTTTCGCTTTGTCAAGAATCATTTTAAAGATATTAGTCTCACATAAAAGGGCTTAAACAAATTCTTGTAAGATAGAGTTTGCTACAAAAGCATATTTGGGATTTAAGCATAAATAGTCACCCTTGACTATGATGAAAACATCCTCATTTTTATAGCGTTCCAAAACAGATCTGTAAATATCCCTAAGATCCGCTCCAAAATCCTTTTCAAATGTCTTAAAATTGACTCCCTCCTCGAGACGCAAGCCCAAAATCATGCGCTCTGCCATACACTCGCGCAAAGATAAAACCTCTTTCCCTAACTCATCCAGAGGGCTCTGCCCCTTGCGCAACAGGTTATCATAAGCATGTACTTCTTCGATGTTTTTCCAGCGCACCCTGTTCAAACAAGATACCCCTCCCGGGCCAAGGCCTATATAATCTGCCCCGCGCCAGTACCCTAAGTTATGTTGACATTCATAACCGGGACGCGCAAAATTTGAGGTTTCATATTGCCTGTATCCCGCTTCTCTTAATCGCATCACAGCCCATTCATACATCTCTGCCTGCAGGTCCCCATCCGGAAGTAAATCAACCTGCACTGCGCCGGTTGGACGTTCCCCACTGGTTTTTCCTGCGTATCGTTCATAAAGCGGCGTTTCCTCTTCTAGCATTAACCCATAGAGGGACAGGTGTTCAGGGGAATAGGAGAGTGCTTCTTCCAGAGAAGCCTGCCATAACTCCATAGTTTGGCCGGGAAGCCCGAACATCAAATCCAGATTAAGATTCTTAAACCCTGCCTCTCTCAATCGTCGGATGGCTTCACGAGCTTGCTTAGCAGTATGAATTCGCCCCACTGCGTTTAACAATTGGTCATTAAAAGACTGGATCCCCAGGGAAAATCGGTTAATTCCCTGACTCCTTATCAGTTTGGCCTTCTCCTCCGTAATAGTCCCCGGATTCCCTTCCATCGTTTGCTCCACTCCCAAGTCCATGGGAAAATACCGTTGAATCATCTTAAGTAAGCGTTCTAGATCGGTCTCCTTCAATACAGTTGGAGTCCCCCCACCAATAAAAAGAGAAGACACCCCTTGAGGGGCATCTTTTTGCATCTTTGCCATCTCTATTTCTAAACCCTCTAAATACACGGAGATAAAATCCTTGGGGGAATCTATCAGGGAATGAGAATAAAAAGCACAGTAATCGCATTTTTGGAAACAAAACGGAACGTGAACGTATAAAGACGGCATAGGAATATACACTCTTTCCCTTGTTTTTTTATGCTGCCTAGTAGGCATACCTTATCATAGATTCTTCGACTAACAGACCTCTTGGCTTATCGATTCCTCGACCATTAGTCCTCGATCTGCAATACCGCCATAAAAGCGTCCTGTGGTATTTCCACGCTACCTACTTGCTTCATACGCTTTTTGCCGGCCTTTTGTTTCTCGAGCAGTTTTCGTTTACGGGAGATATCTCCCCCGTAACATTTAGACAAGACATCTTTTCTCATGGCATTAACCGTCTCCCGAGCAATAACTTTATTCCCGATCACAGACTGGATCGGAATTTCAAACATCTGTCTGGGGATGATGCCGCGCAGTTTCTCAACAAGCTTTCTTCCCCGATTATAAGACTTTGCTCGGTGAACGATAAATGAAAGCGCATCCACCATTTCCCCATTCAAAAGGACGTCTATCTTGACCAGATCCGTTTCCTTATAACCCGACAGCTCATAGTCTAGAGAAGCATATCCTTTAGTTCGTGACTTTAATTGATCAAAGTAATCGAAAACGATCTCACTCAATGGAAGTTCATAAATCAGTTTCACCCGACTCTTAGACACATAGTCCATAGCAGAATAGGTTCCGCGCTTTTCTTGATTAAGCTCCATGATCGCCCCCACATACTCAGACGGAACCAAAATCGTGGCATTAACAATGGGCTCTTCTATACTGACAATTTGATCCACCGTGGGGAGATTTGAGGGGTTATCGATGTTTAAAACTTCCCCTTTTAATGTGGTCACCTTATAAATTACGCTGGGTGCCGTGGTGATCAAATTGAGGTCATATTCCCGCTCCAACCGTTCCTGAATAATCTCCATATGGAGTAAGCCGAGAAATCCGCACCGAAAACCAAAGCCCAAAGCAATTGAGGTTTCCGGCTCAAAAATTAGACTTGCATCGTTGAGATGGAGCTTTTCCAAGGAATCGCGAAGCCGATTATAATCGCTCGCCTCCACTGGATACAGTCCACAAAACACCATGGGAGTGGCCTTCCTGTAGCCGGGCAGCGCTTTATCAGCAGGGTTATCTGCATCCGTAATCGTATCTCCAACCTGTGTATCCTTGACATTTTTGATACTTGCACAGATAAATCCGACTTGACCGGCTCTAAGCTCTTCGACAATACGCATCGAAGGAGCAAACACTCCTACCTCAGTTACTTCAAAGGTTTTTCCACTCGACATCATTTTCATCGTCGTACCTTTAGTAACTCGTCCCTCTACAATCCTGACATAGGAAATAGCACCTTTATAAGCGTCAAATTTCGAGTCGAAGATCAAGGCCTTCAGAGGTGCCTCATCATCTCCTTTTGGGGGGGGAACCATAGCCACGATCCTCTCCAGGATCTCTTCAATTCCTACGCCTGTCTTTGCCGAAGCCAGAATAGCCTCACTGGCATCTAAACCAATGACATCTTCAATTTCCTGTTTAACCCGCTCAGGCTCCGCACTGGGAAGGTCGATCTTATTAATAACCGAAATCAGCTCCAGATTATTATCTAAAGCTAAATAAACATTAGCCAAGGTCTGGGCCTCAATTCCTTGAACCGAATCGACAACCAACAGGGCGCCTTCACAGGCTGCTAAACTGCGAGATACCTCATAGGTAAAATCGACGTGACCCGGCGTATCAATCAGATTAAGCTCATAAATTTTCCCATCATGAGCCTGATAATTTAACCGCACGGCCTGCAGTTTAATCGTAATCCCACGTTCACGTTCTAAATCCATAGAATCAAGAACTTGCGCTTCCATTTCTCGTTTACTCAAGGCCCCGGTATATTCAATCAGCCGGTCCGCTAAAGTAGATTTGCCATGATCGATATGTGCAATAATTGAAAAATTGCGGATAAGTTGTGACGCCTGTGCCAAGGTCCTGTCCTCATTTCTATAATCAAGTTTTAAGTTAGCAAACTTAGATATTCTAAATACTAAGTATAACAGCTTAAGGGGGAATTTCGCAAGAATTCCTTACTCAACATGTTGCTGATCTCTGATATTGTCATCATGAAAGTGTTCTTAGGAAAAGTCTAGTACAAAAAAGGGGTACCCTCTGGCACCCCAATACTTATGCGCTCTATTACTACCATACTGGTAGATTTCCATAATCCTTATTACTTCCGTTTCAAAACAGGTATCCATATCTCACTTCTAAACGTTGGTGAAGTAACATCTTTGTGCTCATTCCATAAGATTTCAGGCCCTTCCGTTTGTTCATAGTTTGAAGACGGAAACCATTCGGAATAGATGCGTCCCCAGACATTTTGCAAAGTGTCTGGAAATGGTCCAACGGCTTCGAATACAGCCCATGTTGAAGCGGGAACTTCAAGCTTGGTCAGGTTATCTGGACACTCCTTATCAGTTGCTACCCCGATATAATGATCAAGCTCTCCCTTTTCCTCCATTCGCCCTTCCGAGAAGTTTGTGGATGCACTGAGCATCCCCATAGGCTCTACGTTAGAGAGTCCCTTTAGTTGAGCGATCAACTCCCCTGTTAAACTCCCCCACATCGAAGCGATCTCTGGGTTCACTCCATTGAAAATAATGGGAACCCTTTTCATCAGACCCACTATATGAAATGCCTCTTTTTCTTCAATTCGATAGTTCATTTCAATTCCTCCTTTAATTGACAACTGGAAGGTCATTGGTGGATAGGCTTTTAGTGATTGGCCATTATTTCTGGCTTCTGACGGTGTTACACCATGCAAACTTTGAAAAGCTCTTGTGAAAGAGTCTGCTGAGCTGTATCCATATTTAACCGCAATATCAATGATCTTTAGGTTCATATTATTTAGCTCAAAGGCTGCAAGAGTAAGTCGTCTGCGACGGATGTACTCCGACAGCGTCACACCTGCAAGAAAAGAAAACATCCGTTTAAAATGATACTCAGAGCAATAGGCCCGCCTTGCTACTTCTTTAAAGTCAATATTATCGTTAATATTTTCTTCAATATAGTTTAAGGCACCATTCATTCTACTTAGCAAGTCCATTTATCTGACCCTCCTGTCGTAAATAGAATAGCAGAAATCGAATGCATCCATCCGACACTTCTTGCACAATTATGTAGGGTTAATCATTTTTTAGGGATAACTCATAAATCAACTACGGTATGTAATGGTCGTGAAGCCTATAAGTGGCGATTTGTTGGACGAAAATACAGGAGAAGTGAAGGCAAATAATAGCTATGTTATATTTTACTTCGCTATATTCCTCTGTCCTGCTGCACCGGGCTGCGGCTATCTATATGGACCTCTGGGATATGGCTGACAAGGACAGTAAATGGTGTCCGGGGCTATTGGTGCCATCGCTAGGGAATTAACCTGGACGCACTGTAAAAGGAGCACTGCGGACCTTAATAAAACGAGATATCTTCGCAAGGAAAATAGATGGTAGAAAAAGAAGCGATATTGATTATGTGCTATAATATATCAACTCTGAGGGATTTCACTTTCACAAAAAGGCACTTTAGACTATCTATTTAAATTTAGATACATTAACGTAATCACCACATGATGGTTTGTATTTGCCAAGGAAGAAATAGATTTTAGTTCTATATTCTAATGAGGAGAAAGTGTATGTTAATTATTTTGGCAGCGATACAAAATATAGAAAACCGTAGCAGACTAGAAGCTTTGTACAAAGAACATGCTTCTTGGATGTATAAGGTTGCATATAGGATATTAAAAGATGAACATCTGGCTCAGGACGCTGTTCAGGAAGCTTTTATCAATATTACCAATAATCTCGAAAAAATTATCGGACCTGACTGTAATAAAATAAGGGCTTTATTCGTTATTATTGTTAGAAACGTTTCCATTGATATCTATCGACTGAGGAAGAAGCAATACAGTGTTTCTATCGAAGACATTGAAGAAGATTTATCAGAATCGGGACCAAGTGTTGAAGAAATTCTAATGAATAATGAAGCTTTTACCAGAGTGGCAGAAAAAATTAAGGAATTGCATCCGTCTTACGCCGATATTCTTGCGCTCAAATTTTTTTATCACTATGGAGATGAGGAAATATCCCAGATTTTAAACATCACACCCGAAAACACTCGAACACGGCTTCACCGGGCCAGAAAGAGTCTGATCAAATTATTATCTCAGGAACAGGAGGCGAAAAATCATGACTGAACAAGAATCAGCGAAAGTGCAAGCTAAGGAAAAAATACTGGAAGCACTCTTCGAATATGCGGCTGCCTGTCATGTCGAAAACATAATCGCTGAGAATCCGATTGAGGATGATCCTGCTCCTGATTTTGCTATTTCACCCGAATTTGACCGGAGAATGAAGAAGCTGATTGCCAGGCATGACAGAAAAGAAACATTTAAGAAAACAAGAAAAGAAACCGTCAGGTTCCTGCCAAAAGCAGCGATCTTTTTGCTGGTCTTGTTAGGAAGTTTTGCTATAGTCGTAACTAGTGTTCAAGCTTTAAGAGTGAAAGCATTAAATATCATTCTGAATATCCAGAATCAATACACCAGCATTCAAACGAAAGATGAAAATAACGGTCAAACGAAACCGGGTAACGAGCAAGTGCTGCCTAACTGGAGTGGATATGTTCCCAACTATATTCCTCCTGGTTTTAAAATTGTTAAAACAGAAGAACGTGAACTGTTAAATGCTATTTATTATACAAATGAGCAAGGCCAAACCATTCGATTCACCCAGTATAGAAGTAGCGATACAGACTTAAGAGTAGATACAGAAGGTGCTATTGTAGAAAATATTTTGATACACAACAACGATGCACTTTTAGCCGAGAAACAAGGACTTGTCAGTATTGTCTGGAAGGGAGAATTTCTGTTTTCCCTTATAGGAGAAGTAGATAAAGCAGAGATTATTAAAATGGCTGAAAGTATAAGTAAAAAATAAATGAATATTTTCCCAATAAAAGTGTAACAAAAAGCTGCCTTCTTTCGTTTATCTGGATGTAGGGATAAATGAAGGGAGGTGATTTTTATGAGAAAGAGAGCAACAGTACTCGTCCTGTCACTTTTAATTCTTTGCCTGGCTCCCATGCAGGCGTTTGCCCTTGGGACAAATCGAGTAACCAACTCAGAAAGAGGGCCATTATGGGTAAGCATCACGGAATTCACAAATTCCTTTGAAATTTCCGGCAGCGGACTAGCTCAATTTGATACAAGCCTTTATGCCCGCAGCAACATAAACAAAGTGGTCATTAATGCCTGCATTCAACAATATATCGATGGAAGTTGGCAGACAGTCAAAAGCTGGACGAGTAATTCTTACAGCAACAGCGGCTATCTGAATCAAAAGTGGTATTTAGTGAGTGGTTATAATTACCGCCTGGTTTCAACCGGAGCAGTCTATCAGAATGATGTCTTGGTAGAGCAGACTTCTTACACAGGTTCAAGTTATTGGTATTAGGAAAAAAGAATTAAAATTAATTTAAGAGAGGTTGATTTTAATGAAAGTTAGAAAAGATATTCCTGTATATGTAATAGTAGTTATGCTATTAATTTTCAGCATTGTACCTAATACTTTAGCGGCGACAGTTAATGAAAATGCACTATATGCCGGAGATCCAGTCAAACATGTAATTTCACAGTATTTTGATAATTATTTTAAATCATATCAAACTCTTGAAGTTGTCAATTCGGATAATCTTGTTGAAGATAATGAAAATACCTTATTATATAAAAAAATGCATGAACTTTCTGTTGAGGCAAATAAATTAGTTCGATTAAGCTATACCACATTTAAAGTTACTCTAGATTATCAGAATATCTCTTATTTAAATGATACTGTTAATGTGAATCTTTTAATGAGTTGTGATTATGTATATTCATCAACACCAGATGCAAAATCATCAATAGGGAATATTAATTATAAGTTTAGCTTGATTCATGAAAATGATGAGTATAAAATAATTTCAATCGATTCAAATTTTGATGAATTCGATAATTTTAAAAAATCTGTTGAAGAAAAAGTTTCTTCTTCCAAAATAAGCAAAATAGATGCAATTAATAAAACGGCAGAAGAAAAGTCACAAGAAATTCGAGATACTGTAAAATATATCTCTGGTAACTCACTAAATAGTGAGAATAATCCAGCAGATAGTACAACCTCATCAAACGAAGTAATGCCTCTTGGGGTTAATTCAACTTATTCATTTAATAGAATGCTTGCTCGTAATTGGGCACAAAGATTTGCTGAAGCTGATGAATCAGATAGGTTCTTTTACACTGCATATACACCTAGTGAGAATGATTGTACTAATTTCGTATCCCAATGTATTTGGGCTGGTTACGGGGGATATGTTGAAGGAAATGATACACAAACCAAAAACAATATTAACAATAGGGTAAGAATGGTTAACAATGTATGGCAAGCTGGTACAGGTGGAGGCGTACCTAATTGGGAAAGTGTTACTAATCTATGGAGCTATGCTACTACAAATACCGGAAACGGTCCAAGAGCAACAGGATTAAATAATGATCAACCGTACTATAACCTTTCACCGAGTAGCATATATTATGGAAATGCAATACAGGCTAGAACTGGTAGTTCTGGGAATTATACTCATTCGGTATTTGTTACGTATAGCTTAGATTCGTCTACAACGGAATATAACCAAGTACTAGTGTCTCAACACACAGGTGATATGTATAATAGAAACCTTTGGGAACTTATTACATCAAAGGGTGGCAATAATTGTTATCTTAGAAAAATGTCCTTTAAAAATGCCAATTTTAGCAGTTAATTTAAAATATTTTTATGAAAACGGAATTGATTCTGTGTATATACAACAATTCCGTTCCATTTTTTTACAGAAAGGAATTGATAATAATCATGAAAAGAATTTTATTGATGGCATTCCTGCTAATTTTATCTTTCAACGTAATTGGATGTTCTCAATTTCAAAATACTGAAAATATTAACAGCTTACCTGTTCCTGATCAAAAAATTACAACGGAAGATATTAATGAAGGGAAACAAGTGATTAGGGATTATGTTAACGCCTTAAAAAGCAGGAATTTGGAAGATTTAAATAAAACATTAGGAATGTATAAAAATGGACTTTATAATAAAGACAACATTGGTAATTTTAATTCTAACCTTGAAATTGATACTATTGCGTATCCGGGTAAATATCTTAAAGCTAATATCCCCCCAAGTAGTTATAAATCCAATTACGGAAAAGACCCATATAAATCTATGTGTCTTCATGTAACTTTTACAGAAGGAACTAACAAAAAAGACTGGGATTATATTTTAATTAAAGAAACTGAACAATCTCCGTGGGTTATACATGATTGGGGCGTTTGAGAATCATTACTCTGTGACTCAGCTTTCACCTCGCCAACGGGGTCGAAATTTTCGTCCCAACAAAATCATACGCTCAAACAACGGGAAATGATTCTGACAATGTCTGGAGTTACATACCTGGATTGGCTGAGTTCCGGAAATATTCCTTACAGAGCCGCGGGTATTCCGTATTGTTGGGGTGGATTTGATTCATTAAATACTGGCTCATCTTCTTCTTGGAGTAATTACGGCAATGCAATGAGTTATGGTGCAAATGCAAGTAATGTTTACTTTTCTAGTTATTATAAATCAGGTCCATCTGATATCTCGATTGTTCAGGTTATGTTTCGCTTAAAAAGAGAAGGCTAGTTCATTTGGGTTTCGGGGCCTTCCGAATGGGATGCTTGGGTAAAATCAAACTTGGCATAGAACCGTGAATGACAAGGGGACGGGGTTATTAACGGGAATGCGTGGTGTCAATAACCCCATCCCCCTGACGCTTTCCGAGGGGCCGATGCTCTACCATTACATCTATCTTAACCAATGACCTCTTGAGCTCGCGCTAAAATCAGCTGATTATATTTATCGGCGTCTTCTTGTAACACCACGATCTTTTCCCGAATATTTTTAAGAAATGTCTCATCATTTATGGAACCTAAATTAATCTTAACGTTGAATATCGCCCCTTGAAAACCTGCATAAGCCGTTACCCCGGAAACCGCCGCATCACAGGCCGTGTTAGGGTTGCCGATTGTTAAGACTCTGAGCGAAAGTTTCAAGACCTCAACACAAGACTCAGCTACTTTAAGGGGCAGAAGGGTTGCCTGTATTGTAGCCTCTTGTATCTTTTCTGACCTTAGAGTTTTCTCAGCATCCGTTTCCTTCGGTAATTTATAAGCCTTCATGACCTCTACAAAGGAATCCGTGTCCCCATCAATATAATCCATTAAATCATTTTTTAAGGCCAGCCCTTTTTGCTTAATTTCGGAAATCTCGTCTTGGACACTGCTAAACTTAGGTTTACCTTCTGTAAAATTACAAACCATGATACTCAAGGCTGCCCCTAATGATCCGGCAAGAGCCGCCGCACTCCCTCCGCCGGGAGCCGGGGAATTACTCGCTAACTCTTCCACAAATCCGCTCACAGTCTTGTTAATCAACATAAATTTACCCCCTTTATTCCAGTTCGATATTAGTCTTCAACCAAATTCTCTTCAAAAACTTGCTTGCGGTCAAAGTTTTCTAAACGCAGATAAAACTCAGCCACATCCAGGAGCGCCTGCAAAGGAGTCACCCCCACTAATTCACTGCCAATAATACTCACACCATACCGAGCTGCCTCGGATTTCACTGTCTCGAAAACCCGGAACAGGGGAGTGCCTGTATAATTAACCATATTAATAGACACTTGGGCAACATCTCGATCCTCCAGCATTACTCCCATCGCTCGAACATACTTAAATCCTCCCTTGACTTCACGGATGGAATCAGCAATTCTTTTCGCAATACTGAGGTCATTCGTGCCCAGATTAATATTGTAAGCCACCAAGAATTGCCGTGCACCAACCACGGTAGCACCGGCCGTAGGATGCATTTTAGGTTGGCCGTAATCAGGATGTCGTTCAGGGTTACTTATTTCAGCCTTTAACCCCTCATACTCGCCTTTCCTAACATCAGGCAGCCTTTTTCTGTTCGGTACTTTAGCTGCTTCCTCATACAAATAAACAGGGATATCCAGCTTGCCTGCAATCTCAGAACCCAGTTCATTGGCCAGCTGAACACATTCTTCCATGCTAACCTCTTTAACAGGAATAAAGGGAATGACATCCGTTGCTCCAACCCGCGGATGCCCTCCTTGTTGTTGCTCCATGTCAATCAATTCACACGCCTTGGCACAGGCATTAAAGGCGGCAAGTTTAACACTTTGGGGTTCCCCTACGAAGGTTACGACGGTTCGATTATGACTGGCGTCAGGCTTAACGTCAAGAAGTTTTACCCCCTTGACCTTTTTAACCTCCTCAACGATAGCTTCTATTACTTCCGGACGGCGCCCCTCACTAAAATTCGGTACACATTCTACGAGTTTTCCCATTTATTCTTGACCCCTCTCTATAATTATAGGTTTTTTACTCCAACCTAAGTTTCAGCCTTAGTTCTTATATCTGCAAATATAACCAAAGCTTATTCCTTTGATGTCTTATGTATCTATATAAATACTGCCCTTTTTATGACCTTAGAGAAAAGGCAGTCCATTTCTTCATATTTATACAGAAAGCTTAAGCAGGGCGACCCCAACCAAGACAAGTATAACTCCAATGATTTTACGTTTCAAATTCCATCTCTCTTTGAGAATAACGATGCCGACAATTATTGTTAGAACCGTCGAGGTTTGGGCTAAGGGTCCAACCACTGAAAGGTCTCCGCCGTATTTATAGGCTGCATATAGTGCCAAGGTAGAAATCATTTGGAAGACAGCGCTTATGAGCACAATTAAGGTGCTTTTTTGCGGTTTTATAAAATATCTCAGATTTCCAAACGTCTTAGGAATAAAAATCACCGTAAAGATTGCTGGAATTATGTAGACAACCACTTGATATAAGACCACCGAGAAAGAGTTCAGGGCAATCTTATCCAATGCATACGAAGCACTAATTAAAAGAGAGTAGATTAGGGTGTAGAGGTGAGGTTTTCCAAAGTCCTTAAAGCTCCCTTTGTCCCAATATATCACAATTAAGCCCCCGAAAATAAGGGCAATGCCCAGGAAGCTACTTAAATTGACGGATTCCCCAAAGAGAAAAATTCCAAACACTAAAAACCAAATTGATCGTGTTGTGGCAATGGTTTCAACCTGGCTGACCTCCGTACTCTTTAAGGCATTATAATATAAAAACATACACACCATATAAAAAACACTTGATAGTATTACAACCAACCACAGTTCCGGACTGCTCGCGATACTAGGCTTCTCCACCATTAGGAGGGGAATGCTCAAAACTCCGACAACGAAAAGAAAAAACGCACTGAAGGCGGCAGGATCAACCTCTTGATCCTTCAACACCTGCTTTTGAATAACCTTAGATGCTGAATTAGTAACAATATAGATCAAAACTAATTGAAACCAATCTAAATACATTATGTATCCTCTCTTCGGTTAGGTAATCCAATCCCTCCAATTCTACGCCAAATGACAAAAACCTTCTTTTCAAGCAATTTGCTTAAAAGAAGGTTTTTGTCGTTTCTTTTGATCAATCATGAGCTTAACACAATTCCTAAGAATTCTTCTTCCTCCAGGGGCCTATTGAGTTGCTGAATTCTATCAAGGGCTTTACCTAACAGTTCTTTAACCGTGTCTTGATCACAGTCCATACCTCTTGATTTGAGCAGCCTTACAACGTTCTTAGACTTGGTATGCTTGCCAAAGGCAGTTGAGTGCTTCCTGCCTACGCTCTCCGGCGGAAAAGTTTGATAGTTAGCATAGTCCTTCTGTATCCCATCAATGTGAATAGCAGACGTATGAGTAAATACATCAGATCCAATAATCGGTTTTGCCCGAGGAATCCTACGGTCAGATGCTGCACTTACTATTGAAGCAATTGAATTTAAGCGTTTAAGATCAAGTCGCACCTCTTGCTTGAGACAATATTTCAGAGCAACCGCAACTTCTTCGAGGGCAGCATTGCCAGTTCTCTCTCCTAAGCCTCCTACCGTAACACTTACCGCTTTAAAGCCCGCCTGAACCGCTGCCAGAGAATTAGCCGTCGCCATTCCTAAGTCGTTATGAGCATGAAGTTCTAACGGAATCCTCGATAGCTTTGCTAATTCTTGTAACGTAAAGAAAACCTGCAGAGGCTCAAGGATACCCATGGTGTCAGAAAATCGAATTCTATCAACCCCTAATTTTTGAGCTTCCAAAATAATCTCTTTAACAAAGTTTAAATCTGCTCGGCTGGCGTCTTCCAGGCCAAGAACGATATAGCCGACTTCTTGCTTGGCATTGCGCACACATTGGCCCATCTGATCAAGAAGCCAGCCCTGATCCTTATTTAACTTATGCTTAATTTGCTGTTCAGAGGTGGGAATGCAAATGGCAACTCCCTCGACCCCAGTTCGATAACTTGCCAAAAGATCCGATAAAACGACTCGATTCCAGGTGATTAACCGAACTGGCAACTTTAGAGCGACCAACTGAGAAATTTTCTTTGCTTCGGCACCACCCATGGCAGGTACTCCTACTTCCAACTCATCAATCCCAGCGTCCACCAAGGCCCGGGCAATCATTTCTTTCTCTGGCCAACCGAAGGAAACTCCGGGAGCTTGCTCTCCATCCCTTAGGGTTGTATCGCATAATAAAACCCGTTGCGCCATCTTAACTTTAACCCCTTTCTTATCATCAGACCAAACCAATTGCGTCAGCTCGGCATTGTTGACAATGCATCATTTGGGGAAGAATTGAGCTCAGAACGCTTCGGTAGTTTTTAATCAGCTCTTTGGGTGGAGCCATTGTGTGAGCGAGTTTCCCTTGAGGAATTAAAGGCAATAAATTGTGAATATGCGCTCCTCGTTTTTTAACTTCCAACGCTAAACTATATAACAGATGTTCATTGACCCCAGGAATAACCACAGTATTGACTTTCACCGTCATTCCGGCCTTTGACGCTTGCTCAAGCCCCAGCAATTGATTATTTATCAGAATCCTTGTCCCCTCAGGACCAATCATAGTTTTTCCTTCCCAGCGAACATGACTATATATCTTAGCACCTACTTGCGAGTCGAGTGTATTGATCGTTACTGTAACGTGGGAAACTCCTATATCCACCAATTCTGCGAGCTTTTCCGGTAAGAGAAGTCCATTGGTACTCAGGCAAAGAATCATTTCCGGAAAGTGCTCTTTTACCTTTCTCAGAGATTGAAAGGTCTCCTCATTAGCTAAGGGTTCTCCAGGGCCCGCAATTCCTACAACAGTCAGTTGAGATCCTATAGCAGAGGATTTTGCCTTTAGGACTGTTTCAATTGCTTCACTAGAGTTAATCACCTTACTGGTCACTCCCGGACGAGATTCGTTGGCACAATCAAATTTGCGCACACAATAATTGCAAGATATATTACACTCGGGCGCTACTGCTAAATGGATTCGTCCGGTTTTTCCATGCCCGGAAGTTGAGAAGCAGGGATGTCCTTGATTTAAATTTGATCCGGTTATACTCGCATGATTACATTCTCGATGCATATTAATCTCTCCCTCGTTCATTCTTATTTGTTTTTCTAAATCCAAAAGTACACACATGCACGCGAATGTCCCTCACAAAATCAAGCTAATTTTGCCTTAAACGTATAGGCACGGCGAACGCAGATCCTACCACAAGATTGGCAACCAATGCATTGATCCTTATTGGAAATCTTAGCAACATGCCGTTCGGTCCCCTCATCATCTTCGAAACTTTCCAGCCCTAAGCATTCCTGGACACACAATTTCACACAACGTCCACATCCCAGGCACAAAGCTTTATTAATCTCATCTACAAACTTGGGAGTCCAGGGTAATCCCCCATAGGTTTTATATACTAAAACGTCACTCAATTTTATCCATCCTCCTTCTAGCTGATCCCTGCGTCACTTCGATTTCTCCGCACTTTCTCAGGCTTCGATCCTTTAAAAAACTTTAATTTCCAGAAAACTTTATTTAGAAAAACTTAATACTTGTAACAGCCTCAGCCCTGGCACTTTTTCCGAGTTTCTTCATTAACCAAGGCGGCAGCTTTTTGGATTGCAGCAATTTATTCAGTCTGTCAAGTTCATCATCAATATTCGTTCCTTCCGGTACTTTTAAAGGATGAATACCGCTTTGTACTAACCGAGCTGCCGCAGGACCGCCGATCTGGGTGCAGTACACAATGGCACACTTCTTAAGCATCTTAATTCGCACATCAACTTTATCTTCGGATTCCTCCATATCTTCAGCGGCAAGGGATGTATGGATAATCTCTTGAGGTTCGTCCGTGAATTTATACATCTCAAATGAAGGAGATGAGGCAAAATGCGAGTCAATGGTTTTTCCGTCGCTACTAGCAAAGGCTACCAGCATACTAATACCTCCTTTTAATCTCTAAAGATCTCTTTTTCCCCCAATCATTAGCATCAGCCAGTGCTATTAACGCCTTTTGGTAATAAGCCATTATCAGATCTACCCCTATGGAAACAAGGGAATTTGAAGGGTCGGCTCTCTAACTCAGTGAATTTAACATATCAAACAAAAACTGCTGAGTACCTTCATACCCAATCCAACGTTTTTGTGGATAACCGGCACGATCAAAAACTGGTAACCCCGCTCGGAGATGAGGAACTTTGAGCATCCCTGCAGCTTGACGTCCGTTGGAATTGGCAATGATCAAATCACAATCTGCGGCCCTTTCCTCCAGCATCTCCAGGTCACCTACTTCTACAGGAAAAGGTAAAGATAAGGTATTACCGCTTCCTTGGGATGCCGACAAGGCTACAGAAATTTCCGAACCAACCTCGACCAAGCATGAACCCAGACTGTACAAAAGATCCATCTCTAGGGCTATGGCAATCTTTTGACCGCCAAGTTGGTCATGATAATCTGCCAGGGTATCCAATAAACGGCTTCTTTGGCGCAAAAGCCTTTCCGGTATCGTCTTACCCGATATCTTAGCCAAGGTTAAGATGAAGGTATCTGTTGCAGTCAAACCGGTTAATGATGGAATATTAAAATGAGGGATCTGGTAAGTTTTCTTCAGGAATTCTCCGGCTTTTTCCATACTTTGCCCAAAGGAAAAGCAAGCCTTACATTCCGGCAAGCGCTGAAACTCTTCGATCAGCGTTCCTCCTTGTACCACCGGTGCAGCCTCCAGTTCAGCATGACCATCCAATGAAATCGAAAGATCCGGAACCGTAATCACCCTATATCCGAAGCTCTTGACAATCTCTTTTAGTTCATCCACATCCCCAGGCGTTAAATGACAACCAGGCAAGAGGGCAACAGAAGGAGCATCGTTAGAATCCGCAAGTCCCAGGGACTTAGTCTTGTTGGTCTGTCCGGCTAAGGTCATGAGCAGAGCCTCCACCGTTCGCTGATAACCCTCTTGCATAGAACCGATATAGTCTGGTGTACTGGCCAGCACCACTGGCAGATCCTCTAAATCCGGGCGTTCTAAACGCAAACTGGCCAGAGCACTTACCATGTCATCTCCATAGGTTTCCGTGAGACCCGAACTCATAACTCCAATAATTTGAGGCTTGTATTTATCCGCCGCCACGGCAATTCCTTTCTTAAGATGATCCCACCCCCCAAAAATAACTGACTCCTCCAATAAAGCGGTTGAATTAAGGGGAATGGGTTCCTTATAATGCCTGGAAAGCTGTAAGCGAATAAATGACGAACATCCTTGAGAGCCATGAAGTAATGCCAGAAGTCCATTGACACCCAGAAAGGCCAGAGTGGCTCCTAATGCAGGGCTGTTTTTCTGAGGGTTCCCATTATAATGTCTTAGCTTAGTCATCTAGTTCACCCTCTCTTGGCGGGAATTCCCGTTTTAAATGTCCCCAAACAGGACTAAGCACTGTGCGAGCTAAGGTCTCTGCGAAGGTAATCATCCCCTGATAACCTGCATAAGGAAGTTTTCGTCCATGGTTGATATCCAAAAAGGGAGTTCTTGTTTTATGAGCCAGATACTTTGTTTTCCCTCCGGCTACGATCAGGTCCGGTTTTTTCTCAGCAATAATCTTGAGAAATCCCGCTGAACTTGTGTCTTCGATGATCTGGGCCGAAGGATCCATCAATTCTTTCATACGCTGGAAATCTTCTGGTGTCGAGTTCTGTGTTCCCCCTGCTAAGATATTGATCCCTAATTCGGCCAAGGTGGACACCATCGACCAGGTTTTAACCCCACCCGTGAACAAGATGGCCTGTTTATTCTCAAGTAACTTTTTGTAACCCGCAATGGTTTTACGCGTTTCCTCTTCCTTCTTTTGAACATAGACCAAGGTTCTCTCCACTAAATCAGGATCTCCCAGTGCTTTGGCAATCTTGACCAGTGTTTCAGAGGTGTCATGAATCCCGTAAAATGAGCCTTCCATAAAGGGTATGCCATAGCGAATTTCCATTTTCCGGACTAAGTTGGTCAAGCTTTTAGAGCAGATAAGCACATTAAGACTGGCTCTGTGAGCTGAACGCAAGTCATCAAATTTGGCATCCCCGGTAATAGCTGTTTGAAGGGTAATTCCTAAGTTTTTTAAATCGGGTAAAACCCCCCAAAGATCTCCGGCAATGTTATATTCTCCGATCAGGTTAATGGAAAGGGGTATTTTCTCATCCGAACCGGCAGCGCTCCCTATAACCCGATCATATAAGACCTCCCCCGCAATACGATTTCCAATATTCTTATCTCCCAAAAAGCCGGGACAATTAACGGCAATCACCGGAATAGTCAGTTCAGCTTCCGCTTCCCTGCAAACCTTCTCCACGTCATCCCCTATTAATGAAGAGACACAGGTTGCATAGACAAAGATTGCTTTCGGATTATGTCTCGCCGCGATTTCCAAGATAGACTTTTTAAGCTTAATCTCTCCGCCGTAGATTACATCATTTTCCATGATATCTGTGGTCAGTCCCCGTCGGTACAGTTGGGAACCGGAGGAGCGAGCTCCTCTGTTATCCCAAGAGTTCCCGGCACAGGCAATCGGTCCATGAACAAGGTGGGCTACGTCAGTAATTGGCATGAGCACAACTCGCGCCCCGTCATAAGCGCAACTTCTTTCTGCACCTTCGCCGGGCAGGGCCTTCATGCATAATTTAGGCGAACCGGCATCCGACATGCATTCTTTATCTTTGAGATCCAATTTTGTAAGATTGGTAAACACAAAGACCCCTCCCTTCTTTAACGCATCATTTCAAAGTATGCCTCTGGGGAATTCCTGTCGACTTCCTCCAAAAACGTATTTACGATCATGGTTATCATATTAATAACTCCGGAATACCCGATGATGGGATAACGATGGAGATTCACCCGATCCGTGATAGGGAAACCTATTCTGACCAGCGGAATATTGGCGTCGCGGGCAGCCCATTTACCATGGGAGTCCCCAATTAACATATCGACTGGTTCCGTAACCAAAAGGGATCTGAGATGCCAAAGGTCTTTGCCCGCATAAAGAGTGGCTCCTTGACCATAAGGACTTGCCTCCAGCATACTTTCCATGGCTTTCTTAAATAATGGGGTGGAATTTGTGCAAACGATGTGAACCGGTTCTCCTCCCATTTCCAGCAAGAATGAAACGACTCCCATCAAAACATCCGGATCACCAAACAGTGCAAATTTCTTACCATGAATATATTGATGGGCATCCGTCATGGCATCGATGGAACGTCCTCGTTCAATAGTAATTTCCTTCTGTACCTCTTTCCCCGTGAATTTGGCGACGGCTTCTATGAATTTGTCCGTGCCCCCGATCCCGATGGGCATGGAAATCACTTCGACTGGGACTTCCTTGCCGGCCAGATATTTACGAGTTGTGGGAGTAGCGTAAGTCTGTGCGAATAGGAAACTTCCAGCGTTTAGAGCTTCCTTCATTTCTGTAATAGGTGTTCCCCCGGGATACAATTCGTAGGTTCCCAAATTAGGAGCATCCAGAACATCACTCTGGTCAGGCAACAGGGTAAAAGGTGCCTCCATCACTTTCAGCAGTCGTTTATATTCACGAAGATTGGCGGTATACGTGTCAAAACCAGGAACGACATAAAGTCGGTCGTTGATTTTATCTTCCTGTCTGGGCACAGCTAAACATTCTATGAGACCTTTGAGCATGGTGTCATACCCAGTTATATGCGACCCCTTAAAACTCGGGGTGTTAGCCAAGGCTACGGGAAGATCTTTGGGAATCGCTTCTTGTTCTTTGGCATTGCCTAAATAAGCATTGATATCGTCCCCAATGACTTCAGCCATACAGCTGGTGAACATAGCGATCACCTTTGGGCTGTAAAGTGCATTAGCATTCTTCAAACCTTCAATGAGATTAGACTGTCCGCCAAATACCGCAGAATCCTCAGTCATCGAATCAGATACTGCTGCGACCGGTTCCCTGTAATGGCGGGAGAGGGTACTGCGAAAATAAGCGGCGCATCCTTGTGAACCATGAACAAAGGGGAGGCTTGCTTCGATTCCTAAGGCACAAAGCAAGGCGCCCAGGGGTTGGCAAGCTTTAGCCGGATTAATGACCAGTTTTTCACGGGCAAAATTCTTTTCTCGGTATTCTTGAGTATTCAGCCATTCTTTTGTTACCTTAGTACAAGTTTCCATTGTGTGACATCCTTTCTGCCCGATTTATTTTGACCAAGGAGCTTTGATAGATTTCCAGGTTGGGCTGTTAATGGCCATATCCATATCCCGAGCAAAGATAGGGAATCCTTCGTATCCGTGATACGGACCCGAATAATCCCAAGAGTGCATTTGACGGAAGGGAAGACCCATTTTTTCAAAGACATACTTCTCTTTGATTCCTGATCCAACTAAGTCAGGCTTGAGCTTCTTTACGAACTCCTCGAGCTCTAAAGCTGTTACATCGTCATAAATCAACGTTCCTTCTTTTAAGGCAGGAATGGTTTTCTCGTAATCTTCATTATGAGCAAATTCATAGCCTGTTCCGATAACCTCCATGCCCAAATCTTCATATGCTCCTACAATGTGTCTCGGTCGAAGACCTCCTACATAAAGCATGACGCTTTTTCCTTCCAGGCGCGGGCGGTAGATATCGATCACTTTCTGCATTGGTGCTGTATATTTCTCAATCACTTTTAAGGCTTTTTCCATAATATAGTCATCAAATTGGGCAGCAATTTTTAGAATTGATTCCTTAATTTTAGTGGGTCCGAAGAAATTAAATTCGATCCAAGGAGTTCCATAGGTTTCTTCCATGTGTTTTGCAATGTAATTCATACTTCTGAAGCAGTGGATTAAATTAAGCTTGACAAGATGTCCATTCTGAAGCATTTCCAGGGTGGAGTCGCCCGTCCAAATATTGACAACCTTTAAACCCATCTCCTCCAGAATTTTTTTACTGGCCCAGGCATCTCCGCCAATATTGTAATCCCCAATAATTCCAATATCGTATTTTCCGATTTCTCTGGCCGGACCTTTACCTATCAGATGATCCCGAATGGCATCATTCGCAATATGATGGCCCAAAGACTGGCTTATTCCCCTAAATCCTTCACAACGAACCGGGATGACCGGAAGTTCAATTTTCTCGCTCATGCGGCGAGCGACACTTTCAATGTCGTCTCCAATCAGTCCGACAGGACATTCTGATAAAACAGAAACTCCTTTGGCGTTCGGGAAAAGCCCCACAACCTCACTGATTATTTTCTCAAGCTTTTTATCTCCGCCGTAAATAATATCGCTTTCTTGGAAGTCCGAGGTGAAGAGAAAAGGCACAAAGTTGTCAACGCCGATTTCTCCATCTGCTAAGTTCCGGCGGTTGCCCCAAGAATAATAGCCACACCCTACCGGTCCATGGGAGATATGCACAACATCCTTGACCGGACCCCAGACAACCCCTTTAGCTCCAGCGTAAGCACATCCCCGTGCGGTCATGATCCCGGGAACTGTTTTCGCATTGGATTTGACTGCGCAACTGGCACACTCACTATCTTTGACCGCAATATGTTGTCTCCGATTCTTTTTGGCCTTTTCCGGGTAAATCTCCAAGACATCTTCCACGACTTGTTTTCTGAATTCAATTGTTTCCTTTGTGCTCACAACGCTGTCCCCCCTCAATAATCCTATAACTAGCGGATCTTACATTTCCATGATTCCGTATTCCATCAATAATTCTTCTAGCTCCTCCATTGAGATCGGAGTCGGAATGGTCATCATTTTATTGTCTTCAATTTTTTTGGCTAATGTTCGATATTCATCAGCTTGTTTATGGGTTCGGTTATATTCGATAACGGTCATTTTACGCAATTCAGCGCGTTGGACCTCGTTATCCCGGGGGATGAAGTGAATCAGCTGAGTATTAATTTTTTTGGCCAAAGCTTCCATTAATTCAAGTTCTTTGTCTGTTTGGCGACTGTTACAAATCAAACCACCCAGACGAACAGTCCCAGTTGTCGCGTATTTTAAGATTCCTCTCGAAATGTTATTGGCTGCATACATGGCCATCATTTCTCCCGAGGCAACAATGTAGATTTCCTTGGCTTTATTCTCGCGGATCGGCATGGCAAATCCGCCGCAAACTACGTCCCCTAAAACATCGTAGAACACATAATCCGTATCCTCTGTATACGCCCCGTTTTCCTCCAGGAAGTTAATGGCTGTGATTACCCCACGGCCGGCACAACCGACACCCGGTTCCGGACCACCGGATTCTGCACATTTAACGCCTAAAAACCCTTGCATCAAAACCTCATCCAGTTCTAGATCTTCGACAGTCCCTCTTTCACGAGCTAAGTCCATAACCGTTGCTTGGGCTTTAGTGTGCATAATCAAACGTGTGGAATCTGCTTTAGGGTCACAGCCGACAATCGTAATCTTCCTGCCCATTTCAGCCAGTGCGACGACCGTGTTTTGGGTTGTGGTCGATTTTCCGATACCGCCTTTGCCGTATATCGCGATTTGTCTCATATCAATACATCTCCTTAACTTACCTAATCAAATTTCTGAGTAACTTATATATCGATCTAAACAACTGCTTCTTTTCCCACTTCCCCCGTGCGAACCCGAACAACCTCTTTCAATGGACAGACGAAGATCTTACCATCCCCCATGTGCCCCGTCTGATTAGCTTTAATGATCACGCCGACGGCATCTTCTACTTGATCGTCCTGAACCACAAGGGTTAATAACCGTTTGGGTATCCAATGGAATCTGGGCTCATCAGTGTTTTCACCGCCCATCACCGAATTCAATTCAGGATCAATCTCAGCTGCCCATCCCCCGATGCCCCCCTGCTTCCCTCGACCCTCAACGCTTTGTATGGTCAAAGCAGGGAAGCCTGCATCCTCAAAAGCCTTTTTTGTCGCCGGTACCTGATGACGTCGAATCACCATCATTATTTCCTTCATCGTTACAACCCCTTTGTCCCTTTACTTACGGTATAAGCCTCTTCCACTTCCGTCACAAAGATTTTTCCATCTCCCATGGTTCCTGTTTTGGCACTCTCCAGAATGACACTTATAGCCTCATCCAACTTTTCATCTTCAACAACCATGAGCAGCAAAGTTTTGGGAAACTCATCATAAACCACATCCCCAATTCGAATCCCTTTAGTTCTGCCGCGACCAAAAACGTGCATTTTTGTCAGCGAAGGCATTCCGGCCTGTGCTAGGGCTTCAGACACAGCCTCAGTTTTATCGGGTCTTACAATTGCTCTAATCATTTTCATATAGTTCATCCTCCTCAAAATTAAGTCGCTTTTTCATAACCTGCAGTCTTACATGAGTCTAAATAAATGTCCACCGCATCACCTCCCTTAAGTAGCACTCATTTCAAATTATCAAAGTAAATCGTATAGTATCTCGGTTCTAAGCCCTTCCTCTCTGTCGGAAGATGTTATCTGAGAGTCAACGATGAAAAGACAAAGAGAGCCCTTAATTAATTAAAATAATTAAGGGCTCTCTAAAACACTTTTCCGCTCCAAATCTACGCTCGATTTGGTGCCCGGTTATGAAGTTATACTATGGGAATAAATATTCGCTTTAGTCTTCTCAGACTTACTCTAACTCTCACTCTGTCACTAAATTCTTTATTCTTTATTCTTTATTCTTGGTATCTTAATATCTAGCTATCTAGCTATCTGGTATCTCGGTATCTACCTATCTTAGTATCTTTCGATCTGAAGCTTTTTGACTCTGTCCTAGCCTATATTCTCAAGATCCCTATACTTATACTTTGATCAATTCCGAGAGACTCCCCCACCGAAGTCTCGATGTTCAACTTTAGCTGAACGAGTTCACTTAACTCTCCGACTCTTTCAGTCCCAACTCTTAACCTTTTCTCTCTAATCAAAGATGCATTACACCTAATCCAACACGTGCGTGTTCTAATAGAGGATGAAGGGAAGAACGGCCATAAATCGCTACCGCAATCCACTCGGTGTCTGTGGTTAACCCAATTTTAAGAGCGAAACTAGCATTACTGTTGGTATGAATAAAAATACTGTTGCTCGCTTCTAACGTAGCATGGATAAGAGCATGAATCTTTCGGTCTTCCTTGGGAATGACCCCAGTATTAAATGCTGTTGCCATCACTGAATTTGTAAGCTTACCCGTATGTTGGAGATTCGCTACAGTTCCTCCAAGTTCAGTCACACCGCAACGTAGATCAAACGATTCATAGAGAGACTTCTTAAGTTTCTCCTCTTCCTCCCTCGTCTCTGTCATAGCTAACTGCAAGGCTGACCGCTCTAAGGAAGGTTTCACTTTTTCCATAGGTACTGATACTTTCAAGTTTACCCCTCCTCTTCTTACTCTATGAATTGCAAGGTGTCGTCATAGATGCATCATCCTTATTAAACTTATGCAATAGCTAGAATTAAAAAAAGCCGCCAAGTATCTTTTAAAGATACCTTGACGGCTCCATTGCCGATTCCCTATCACTAAGTGATATTCCATATAGTACTCGAAATTCCGCCCTTTGTCACCAAGCAAAAAAACTCAAATCTGTTGTAATACTATCAAAAACATCATGTTTTAGTACTCTATTAACCCGTGACGCCATTTTACTTAATAATTCAATCTCCCTTATCAAGAGACGTTCAGTCATCTGAAAAATTCAAGTAGTTGCTCCGAATAATCTCATCCGCGATCTTTAAACCGAGGATAGCATCCTCCCTCTCTTTATCTGAGAGACAGTTCCCGACGACTTGTCCATTTGATAAAACTGTAAAGTTCTTATTAGTATTCAAGAGATTTCGCCCCATTGCCGTGCCCTCATACTCTTTACGATCTACCCCCATAAGATAAGCCAAGGTTGGCATAATATCAATCTGTCCACCAATCGTCTCTATTTCCTCTCCAAAGATCTCCTTCGCGTAAATAAGCAGAGGTATCTGATTATACCCTTCAAGCCACCAGCTTTCCGGGTCCTGCAGTTGCTTTATCTCATCATCATAAAACTTATGCACTCCCGTATGATCGCCATACAATACGATGGCTGTATTCTCCAATAATCCATCCCTATCCAATTGATCAATAAACTCTCCTATTTTTTGATCCGTATAATGAATGCTTTGAAAATATCCTCCCAACTTAGATTGATCTAATACAGGGTTTAAGTTCAAGTCGCAATATTGTGCCGGTAAATTAAACGGGGCATGACTGGTAAGCGTAACAAGAAAAGTATAAAAGGGTTGCTTTTCCGCCTTGATCACCGAACTTACCTGCCTCAGGTAGCTCCCGTCACTGATACCTAAGCCAATCCACTCGTCCATTTCAAAATAGCTTTCATCAATTGTCCGTTGAAATCCAATCGCGGTAAGAGCTTGACGCCAATTCCAATAGCCCCCCTTATCGGGATGGATGGCCAACGTTTGATAACCCTGGTTTTCCAGAATTTTTGGTAACGAATTGTAGGTATTACCTGGGAACCGGAAGAAAGTCGCCCCCTGGCGCACCGGATAAACCGAAGTATTAATCATTAAGTCAGCATCCGAACTCGTACCATTCCATACTTGCTCATAAAATCTAGAAAAGTACAGACTGTTCTTCAACAACCTATTCAAGTTAGGCGTAATCTCTTGGTCATTAACACGCTTCCCAATCACAAAGTTTTCAAGGGATTCTACTTGAATCACTATTAGATTTTTCCCTTGTAACTTGTTTGAGTAGTGGTTCACAGGAAGGTTCTCTCTTTTATCTGTAAACCAGGCCTCGATTCGTTGCTGATCCTCAACACTTAGTAGCAGCGGTTGGCAATCTTCCCAGTAATTATAAGCATCGTAGAGGTGATAACCGAAGGGCGAGAGATTAGAGATCGTTTGGTTGGATGACCAAGAACGCTTAAACAAGAAAGAGTTATCATTTATCTTTAAGACGTCGAGCATAAAATGATTGACAAAAATATAACCTGAGGAAGAAAGAATTAACATTAAGAAGATTGGAAAACTCCGTACGACGGATTTAAACCTGGGCGCAATTTTGTAGCCAACCACCAGAAGCAAAATTATATCAATTACAAAGACTAAATCAACCGGCCTAACCATGGAAATAATGCTCTCCCAGAGATTGTGCAAATTGGTGGCTTGGGAAAACGCATGAACGGAAAAAAAATTGCCAAATGCCCTAAAGTTCATTAAGTCCACGACCATTACAACTGACAATAGCAGGTTGAAGAACACCAGCATCCAGTAATGAAACTTACCCCTAAACAAAAAAGCAACGCTCAGCAAGGCAACTTCAAAGGAAATATAGATCATAAAAAAAGGCTTATAGGTAAACAGTTGAAAGGCTTTACTAAAGCTAAAATGGACCCCATCATTATTTACTAAACCTAAAAAAAACATTGCTTTGAAAAGTAACGCCAACCAAGTATAGTGAAATAGCTTTTCATGACGACCAACGCGGTGCAGACTTGCTTGTATTGATTGAAGGGAATTTACAGGGCATGCCCCTTGAGTCCTGTAATTAGTTCTTTCAATTTTCATTAATGCTACCCAATTCCTTTGTAGGTTATAAAATAAAGCCTCGTCTGTCTTAATGACAAACAACACTTAGTACAAGAACCCTTATCGGATCCAAGGCTGAAAGTGTTCTAACGTGTTCCGATCTTCCGACGTACTAAACCCATGACCTGGTTAAACTCATTCATTCTCAAAAGCTTTGCCATTCCAGCAAATACTACCCCCCCAACCGCCGTACCAGTTACCAATACGAGTAATGAGCCTAACGTACGGACACCCGCCAGCGGGGTCAACCATTCACTCCACACCCAAATTACAACCGCCATACAAAGTGAAGCCACTAACGATTTTATACTCGTCCAAAACATAGCCCAACCATCCATTGTCTTTAGCCTCTTGCGCAGCAGGTAAAACAAGAGCAACATATTTACAAAAGCAGCAATTGTAGTGGCAAACGCTAAACCCCCATGAGCTAACGGACCAATCAATATGTACATGGCTAAAACGTTAACTACCATTGCAATAATTCCCAATACTACAGGAGTCCAAGTATCTTGAAGGGCATAAAAAGCCCGCGGCAAAATCTGGATTACAGCTTGCGAGGATATCCCTATTGAAAAGTAAAACAGAGGAATTGCCATTGTGAATGTGTCATCCGCTGTAAACTGGCCATGCTCAAACAAAACCCTAATTAAGGGAAAACGCAAAACAATCATACCTGCAGAAATCGGCAGGGTTATGAAAATGACCATGCGAACAGCATTAGACAATGTTTGCCGGAAATCATCCCACCGCTTCAGTGCCGCTTGCTCAGTCATCGTCGGAAAGGTCGCCACAGCAATTGCTAAAGCAAAGATCCCCACAGGCAACTGAAATAGGCGGTAGGAATACCAGACTGAAGTGATACTTCCCGGAAAGAGCAACGAACCAAAGTTATTATTAACAACAACCTGAATTTGGTTGAGAGAATAACTAAGAATAATAGGTACCGCTAAAGCCCCAATCAGACGAACACCTGGATGGTTCAAATCAATAATCGGATAATACCGTATCCCTACCTTGCGCAAAGCCGGAATTTGAACTGCAAAGCTTACTAGAGCCCCAACAACCACCCCAAAGGCAAAACCCGAAACGCTCTCAGGTTTTTCCGGGTTCGCTAAAATCGTCCCAAAAAAGATAATACATGCATTATAAAGCACAGTCCCCAAAGCTGAAGGCCAAAAAATCTTGTACGAATTCAAAACCCCCATTGTCAACCCGCTTAGAGCCATGAACAAGGGCTGAATCAAGAGAATTCTAGTTAAATGAGTCGCTAAAACCATATTCTCAGGTGCAAAACCCGGCACCACCAGACGAATAAACTGGGGAGTAAAGAAGAGCCCCAAAAGCACAAGCACTCCCAAAGTAAGTAAGATCAAATTAATAACTGAACTGACCACACGCCAGCCCTCATCCTCATTACCCTTAGCAATAAATTCTGAAAAGACAGGAATAAAGGCGGCACTCAAAACTCCGCCTACTAAAAGCCAATATAATAAATCTGGAAGAACAAAAGCAGTATTATAAGCATCAGTGACACCACTTTGTCCAAAGAAACCCGCCATTAATGATTCTCGCAAAAAACCTAAAATGCGCGAAACCATTTGAGCGGCCATAAGAAACCCTGCCGCTTTCATAAGTGTTCGGTTGGTTGATGACATAATGAATTAACCTCTTCTCCCCATCGCTAACTCTGCCATCCGAATTATAGCATTTTTCACCATGCGAAAAAAGAGAAACCTTTCCAATCTAGAAGGCAAGCAGAAAGCCCAGAAGTTTTACGGTTTAGCCTGAGCAACAAGTGAATAGCAAATGGATCACGTAAGTCTCCGGTACGATAGTCTCCGGTGGACACTATCGCCGAAGGCGCTGACCCACAAACGAACACTTATCATCGTAGGATGCTAAGACACTTCCTCCTCCAACCACTCAGCCAAGACCTCCGCAAAAGCCTCCGCTGCCCTATTAGATTCATCTAATGTATTATACTGACTCCCAAATTCGAGCAATAATCCACCATCAGAAAGGTGTTGATTGTACCTCGCATCGGCTGCATAACTAATATTCGAAGCAAAAAGCCCCGGATATTTCTTTTCCCCTATAGCCATCAATTCCTTAGCTAAAGCCTCATTCTTTTGCCAATGAGGATTTTTCTTCCCTATAACAAATAAAACTTTACTGGTTTCTTGACCGTTCACTTTGACCGTTGACTTAGAAAATCCCGGTGGAAGTCCATCTCGATGAACATCCAATAATATCTTTATCGAAGGATAGTCCTTAATCAATTGAGTTGCTGTCTTCACAGACTCACTGTATGCCTTCATAAAATCGACTGCGTCGTGGATTTTCGCATCATGTACTGCACCGATTCCATTTTTCTCAAGGGCCTTTTTTAATGTCTCTCCTACAGTAACTATATCTCCATTCTCCCCTTGTACCCGATCAGGGCCCCCTTTTCCCGCATAACTTTCACTATTGTGTGTGTTATAAACTCCTACGACCACTTTCCCATCACCTGGTACCGCAGGTGAAGAAGGATTAGGAGACTCGTTCCCTTTAGGGTTCTGTCCATTAATCGGTTCTAAGATTGGACCCTCAAACTCAGGATCGTCCGGGTTATATGCCCACCCTAACCATACCGGGCCTTGCGCAGTATGAGAATAATATCCCAAAAAGAATGTGCGAGGGTCTGAAATATTTACACCTGTCAATAAAAACATGCTTACTGCCGCGCCTTGATGTCTAGTTAAGTCCATACGATCCCGTTCCGGTTGAGAAAAGCCTGGAACCCCTTCTAACAAAATAGCTTCAAAGGGAAAAGATTGTTGAGTCAGAAAGTGAACAAACTGGTGGGAACTTCCGCTGCGTAAGGCATAACCTAATCCTAAAATCACTAGAAGACTCACAGCTCCCAGCATAAACCCACGCATCCATTCATTAAATGTCCAAATTCTAAAGTGCTTTTTTTGCCGATGATAAAAATCTTCCCGTAACAAAGGACTTGTCCCCCTTCCTCTTATTGAAGAAATATGAAGGACAAGTCCAAGGTAGAACCCTGTAAATATTATTTTCTAAAGAAACTCAGCATTATTATGTTCACCGAAGCGTCGTCGGAACAAAACTGTCGACAATTCCAATGACTAGTGAAGCTAACAAGGCACCAATAATAGAAACTGAAATGGATCCAGGAACAAGATACTGACTGAAGTAAATTACAACAGCCGCGGTGAGAAACCCAATTGAACCGCGTCCCATACGAGTAATCTTATCTCCAAATATTCTTTCAATAACATAACCCAGTATAGCAATCACAGCAGCTGCGATAAGCGCTCCCGTAAATCCAGCTACACGAAGTCCCGGAACAATCCAACTCACCAAAAGCAGAACCAAAGCAGATACAATAAACCGTACGATCATTCCTATCATTTACAAATCCCTCCAATTATTTTCTTACTAACACTCAATTGTGTTTTATTTGATACAAGGTATAGTTTAAACAAAATAATCGTTTTTTATTACATTGTATTAATTTCCTGAATTTCCTTGATAATTTCGGACCCTGATGTTAGAATATAGTTTGTGCAACAATGCGAATAATATCAATAACCAAAGGGGGTGACTATTAGTGCCAAACATTAAATCCGCAATCAAAAGAGTTGAGTTGGGAAAAGCTCGCACGATTAAAAATGCTGCTGCGAAATCTGCTTTACGGACAATCATTCGCCGTTTTGACGAAGCAATCAGCACGGATTCCGAAACCGCAGCACTCGCTTTGAAAAGGGCTGCTCGTGCTTTGGATAAAGCCTCCTCCAAGGGTTTGATTCATAAAAACTTAGCTGCTCGCAAGAAGTCCCGTCTTACGAGAAGATTCAGCAAGCATTTCGCCCAAGTAGGCTAAACATCCCTGCAAAAAAGAAGCGACAAATTGTCGCTTCTTTTTTTTGTGCCTTTCTTCTACTGCGCGCATACTCATGCCACTTGACACTCTTTGCATCAATGATAAAAACAGTCCCCTCACCTCGTTCCAATCCTGTCGCCTTCTTCCTCCCCACAAAACCGAACAATCATCATTTCCAATAACAATCCCGAATCCCCGCCCCCTGATTTCAAAGCCACATCTGTGTTCAAACACTCAAACAGCCCTTTGGACAGTTGTTTCGTCGATAATCTTTGCGATTGTTGCCAAACCTTTTGGGCTTCATATGGTTTAATCCCTAACGCAGAAGGAACCTCAGATACATCTCCCCCTCGTTTCCGAAGAGCATCACAGCCAAGGAGAAGTCGAACTTGCCTAACCATTAACGTTAGGACCTTTAAAGGATGTTCGTCACGTAACACTTCACGCAAAGTCTGAATAGCCTTTGCTGAGGAGCGAACTGCCACCGCATCCAGAAGATTAAAAATACTGGCCTCAATCGTACGGGTTGTAATCTTTTTAACATCTTCCATCGTTATCTTGGGGCGATCCCCTGCATAAATGACGAGTTTATCTAATTCTTGACTTAAAACACCCGTTTGATGCCCTGCCCAGTCAATAAACTGAGATGCCACCTGACTATCCATCGATTTTCCCCGTATTTTTAATTCTGACTGAACCCAGGCGAGCCACTCCTGCGGACGTTTCGGAGCACAGAATTCCAATATCCCGCCAGTCCGATCTAAAGTTTTATACAGTTTTCTTCCTCTATGCACACTTTCAGCGATAAATAAAAGGCAGGTAGAGGGATTAGGATTCGAAAAATATTCCAGAAACGGCTCTAAATCTGCCGTCTGCCCATCTTGAAAGTAGGTTGCATCGTCAACCACCACAAGTCGGTTGGCAAAGAAGGACATCGTATTTGCTCTCTCAACAATCTCTGCCGGAGACAACTCTTTAGGGTCAACCACTTCAATCCCGCTGCCAGAAGGATCCGTCGTGAAATAGAACGACTTAAGGACTTTCAACCCTTCCTTAATTAAAAAGCGATCCTCACCATACCAAAGATAAACAGGCGGAATCTTTCCCTTCTCTATGATTTCCTTAATTCGTTCAATTTCACGCATTTAAACCACCTCTATCGCTTATTATAATGGGTATGAATTCAATAGTCCAAGGCGGTTTTCCTCGATAAATTTTTTATTTTAAAAAAATTTAGCTAAAAGGTCATCTGGAGTAATCGCTTTAATCGGGGACTCAGCAAAATCCTTTAGATTGCGGGTAATAATTAGATCAAGTTTCCTCCGTTTGGCACAAGTCGCCAACAAGGCATCTTCATAATCGCGCATAGGGATGCTGAGCGCTTTCTCGCAGTCGCTTCCTGTAACATCAAGAACCTCAAAAAGTCTGAAAAGCTTCAAAAGTACTTGCTTTGCCTGATCCGCATCATGCAGATACTTGTGAAGTAAATAGTAAGTATCGGTAATAGAACTTGCAGTTATAGCTGCGTTTAATTTATCCTCAGCAACCAATAGTAAAATCTTTTCAGCAGCAATATGGTGAGGAGCACGACCGATCAGAGCATCAAGGATAACATTGGTATCAATCAATACGTTCATGTTCATGCTTACTCAACCTCTCCTCTTTTGCCTGTTCTAAAGAAGCATCACCGGAGAGAATACTAAACAATGATTTTGCTACCTCAACCTTATCCTCGTTCGTATGGGTAAGCTTTGCGATGCTCTTTCCGTTCTTAGTGATGATGATTTCTTCATTGGCAACGAGTGTTAGGTATTTCCCGATGTTTGTTTTAAATTCAGTTGCAGTGATAATCATTTAAACGCCTCCTGTTCAAAACACAACAGATTACTTCTCTATATCAGCATACCAAATTCGCACGAAATAGTTAATATAATTTGTGCGATCATTTTAGAAAGTAAAGAAACCTTAACCCTCTCCAAGACCTTTATATAAAGAAAACTTGGCTTGCGCCCGAAGACACTGTCTTCGCAACGGATTGCCCTTCTTGCAGTATTAACGAAAGTTATACTTTCTGACTAGTACAAAAAAAAAGCCCTCCACGGTAGTGGAGGAGCAAAAGAAAGAGGAGGAGAAAAGAGATGTTCCTTGTTATTGTTACCCAGTATTTCCTTTTTATACATGGGAATCCCAATCTAAGCTAAATAAATATCTTTATTATTAACGACCAGGAATGATTTCAGTCCCATTGTCTCCTAGTAAAAGTTGTATTGTCCCGTGATTATCCGTCCGAAAAACTGGAATATGACGTTCCTCCCAATACTTCAACACTTCCTGAGAGGGATGCCCAAAGGAATTTTTCCCTACTGAAATCCATACAGCCTGGGGATACATACTGTCTAACCAAGGGGTATACAAGGAAAACTTACTTCCATGATGCGGCACCTTAAAAATATCTGTTTCTACATTTACCCCTGTCTCATATATGTCCTGCATTTCTTCTTGCTCCATATCAGCGGTCAGCATAACGCTTTGCCTTAGATAATTAAGCTTAAGCACCAAAGAATTATTGTTCGGATCTGAATGTGTCCCTTCGAGAAGTTGATGCGGACCCAAAACCTCCAACCAGACCCCCGAGCCCAAATCAATTTGATCACCCACTTGAAGCATACGCAGTTTTTCTGACTGGCTAGTTAACCCCAAGGGAAGCCCCTCTTGCCATTCCTCATTTTCCAGACCCTCGCCTACCGCAGGAACCCCTACCCAATCTGCAGGAATATTATCAAGCACTGCCCGCACTCCACCAATATGATCCGCATGTTCATGCGTAATCAATAAAGCATCCAAGTGCCCTATTCCTCTATTTAATAAATAAGGCAAAACAATACGTTCCCCTGCATCGAAGGTATCACTTCGCGGTCCGGCATCGATTAAAACTGCCTGTTTCTCAGGGCCTCGAATTAATATCGCATCTCCTTGCCCTACATCAATCATGACCACTTCCAGATCAGTTTGTGCATTCCAAGGACTCCACAGCAAGAATACAATAAGTAAGATACCACCCCAACGAACCAACAACCGATTGAGAACAACGGGGCTAAACGAGAAGTTCACTAGCCTTCGTTGCATAGTATGACAAAGTTCCCAGGGACATCGCTCAATCAGCTTAGAGGCAATAATGCTTAATTCTCTGCGGTGATAAACCCATCTGACTTTCAGAGTAAAGAGAGCACGCTCTTTTCCCCACAAAACAATTCCGATTCCACCATACCAAATGATCCAAAAAATGGCCCCCGGATTTAAAACCCAGACATCAGCATACGGTAATTCTGCCAACATCTTTAAAATAATATTCGTTCCTTTTAATAACCATAAACTCGCCTGAAACAAAGGAGCAGACAACACTCCGGAAAAAGAGAGGATTACCCCTATAAGTCCTAATTCCAATACACTACCTAAGATAAAAAGAATAAAGACATTCACCAATAAACCGATCAATGATAAACGATGAAACGCTGCAATTAGAAGTGGAAACGTAGCGACTTGCGCTGCTATGGTACAGGCAAAAGCAAATCGAAGCAACCCCGGAATATTTGCAAAAAACTTCCCCTCAAGAATTCTTGGAGTCAACACAACGATTCCCCAAGCGGCTGCAAATGACAGTTGAAACCCCAGATCTCGAATAATTAAAGGGTTAAAGATAAAAAGCCCCACCGCAGCAAAAAACAACCATCTTAGGGTAGCCACTTTACCCCGGCCCAAACGTCCAAGTAAAAGTGCACTACCCAAAATTGTTGCCCTGACAATCGGAGCATTTCCTCCACAAAGCGCAGCATAAAGCAACAACCCCAAAAGCGTGCCAAAAATCCTGATCCGCATCGGTAAAAAGCCTAAAATCAACCAAGAAAACCCTAGCACAAAAGCAACATTAGAGCCTGAAGCAGCAAAAACGTGAAGCACACCAGTCACCTTATATCGTTCTTGAACCACTTCGGGTATACGACTTGAATCCCCAAAAAGGATCCCTTCTAATACCCCCGTCTCCTCCGAATCCCAAGCCAAAAGCCTGTTTCGTACCTGCTGACGAATCTTCCAAGGCAGACTCGCCTCTCCCGCAGAGAGAAGCACCGCATCCCCTTGTGCATACATACTTCCGCTTAACCCTCTAACTCCATAATAAAGGCGCAAATCAAACCCGCCTGGAGTACCAAGAGACTTAGGCCTCTCCAAGTGGGCCCTGAAACTGACATAATCTCCAGGCAGAACCCGTTTCCACTCACCAGAAAACTGCCCCAAGCTATCCGGATAAACAGTTAACCGATAAGACTGCCCCTTAACCTCACCTTCCTCAACGCTTATCAGGCCAACAACCTTATCCTTAGAAACATTCCAATCCTTTATGAGACCAACAATTTCCACACGATCTAAAATAAGAGGTTCCGGCAAAGAACGCTCCGCAAGTGCCCCATAAACAAAGCCCAGCAGGAGACTCGCTGCCAGCAATGGAATCTCCGGACGAAACAGTCTCCCAAAAAAATCACGAGGACGCCAAAAAAGTAGGCGTACCCCTAACAGAATAAGAATCCCAAAAATCCAAAAACGCCCTTGTACCGGAATGTAAGCCCCAGAAAGACCTCCCACCAAGAGAGCCACCGCTCGAATAATCCAAGGATCCCTCATGGTCCAACCGTCACTTGAGACGCCATCTTCTCGAAAGTCTTGGGACCAATACCAGAAACATTCTGTAAATCTTCAGCCTTAGCAAAAAGGCCATGTTCAGTCCGATATTGAATAATACGCGCCGCTAACGCCGGACCAACACCAGACAGTTTGTCCAGTTCAGCCGCTCCAGCAGTATTAATATTTATCTTTCCGCCCTCCGACACCGGAATACCAACCGGTGCAGAAGAAACAACTGGCACCGAACCCACCCCTCCAGGATCACTTGAATTTCCAGCCAGAGCAGGATCAGGAGGAATAACCACAGGCTTAAGCGGAACAGTAATCTTTTGACCATCCTTAAGCCTTTCAGCCGGATTCATACTCTCTAAATTCGCCTCAGGCAACAGTTGAACCTGCTTAAGAGCATCATCCAAACGAGCATCAGGCGCTAAATGAACAAGTCCCGGTTCTTCAACCGCCCCCGCAACATAAACAATAATCTCACGACTTGAATCCGCTTTTTGAACATAGGCATAGGTGCCATGAGGAAGAAAAAGCTTCCAAATAGCCAGAATTACCAACCCAACCAGCACAGACCACCAAGCATAGCGAAGCTTCCCTTCCATCATCCCATGCCCCCTGCCTCTATCAAATCATTATCTCATTAGTCTGCTTCAATTCCTCTTTATTCCTTCTTTTTCCTGCCGCGAAGACTCACTTATCCTGTCGTATTAGGTATTTTTAGAATTATGACTATGGGCTTGCTTGCTATTTACCAAGAAAATAATACTCACCCGCCCCATAAATACTGGCAAAATAAAAAAATCCCTATCTATTTCTAAATACGGATTCCAGTAATCATATGTTTGGAATTAATCTCAATCCCCCAACTCACCCCCCAACCCCTGAACATGAAGGCGCACATGAATGTGCTGTCTCCCTCTTCGTCCTCAGACCAGGACGCAGTGTCTCAAGCGCCCCCGACGTCTCTAACTTAACAGAATAACCAACTTATCCAATCGACCCCATAAACAGGACGGTGCACATCTATGTGCCGTCTCCCTCTCCGTTCTCCGTCCCCAGACCAGGACGCAGTGTCACAAGAGCGCGACGTTTTTACGTAAGCAGCCAAGCAAACTTCCGTTTAAGCGACCGACCCCAAATACGGGGCAGTGTACAAGGATGTACACTGCCGCCAGTGAGCCAGGGACGGCTCATCTGGCATGATAGTCTCCAGTGGAGATTATCGCCGTAGGCGGGTTCTTTAAAATGATACTATCGCCGAAGGATGAACCCCCGCTCCCCAAAGTCAGTCGCTTAAACGGTTAGTTTGCTCTGCGTCGTAAGCACCGAGCGCTTTGTGACACAAGTCCCCTATAATAACTCCGCCGTCCGCGTTGCCAACTCACTCCGCTCCCCACGAATCAACCGAACCTGACCATAAAAAGATTGCCCAGCTAACCGGTGAGCCAAATGGGCCAATCCATTACTCTCTTTATCCAAATAAGGATGATCGATTTGATCCGGATCCCCACAAAGCACAATCTTCGTTCCCTCACCCGCACGAGTAATAATTGTCTTCACCTCATGTGCGGAAAGATTTTGAGCCTCATCAATAATAATAAACTGATTAGGAATACTTCGCCCCCGGATATAAGTCAGTACTTCAATTTCAAGTTGCCTCTTCTTGATTAGAAGATCAATAGCACTCTCAACCACCGACTCACTGCCTCTTTCGCGTTCTTTATCACGCCGAGCCCGCAGTAAAAACTCAAGGTTATCATAAATAGGTTGCATATACGGACGCACTTTCTGATCCTTTTCTCCGGGAAGAAACCCAATATCCTTACCGAAGGGAACAATCGGGCGTGCACAAAGCATTCTAACATAGATTTCAGCGTGAACAGTTTGCTCTAAACCGCTCGCTAAAGCAAGTAACGTCTTCCCGGTACCTGCCGGCCCCATCAAATTAACTAATTTAATCTCTGGATTGTTGAGCATTTCCAGGGCCCAGGATTGCTCTAAATTTTTAGGTCTGATATCCCAAGGACCGAGACCCTTCCCCATTTGATAGACGAGCTTTTCCCCATCCACAGAGGTTACAAGCGGCAGGACACTGCCATCACTTAAAACTGCTTTTACGCATCGGTTTGGAGATAGCGGTGACTTTAATGGAATGTATTTGTTTTGGTAAAGTGCCCCAACATCGTGATCATCTAACGGCAGAGTTAATATCTCCTCCGTAATAGAAGGCAACGCCACTTTGTCATTATGATAATCATCCGTTAAAATCCCTAAAGCATCGGCTTTAACACGCATTGCGATATCTTTAGTGACTAGGATAACAGGGCGTTCTTCCTCCCGCGTTAAACTTAGGGAGACTGCTAAAATCCGATTGTCTGCCAGCCCTAAATCCGAGTTTATGGGCAAAATCTCATTAGAGTAATGATTTAACTCGATTCGAATCCTACCACCGTTTGGTAAGAGCACACCTTTGGAAAGTTGCCCCTTTTCCCGTAAACGATCTAGATAACGAATAGCCTCCCGAGCAGCTAGACCAATATTTTCTAAGAGGCGCTTCTTACTTTCTATTTCCTCTAAAACCACGTAAGGAATAATGACTTCGTTGTCTTGGAATTGAACTATAGCGTTTGGGTCGTGCAGTAATACACTTGAATCGAGTACATATACTTTTTGCAACTATATACACCCCTTCTTCAACTATCTCTTTATACTATATTCCAAATTTTTCTACAATCTCCATTATTGCCCCAGCGATATAGAATCCGAATCTCTCTAATACTATATTCCCTGCCTCACTAACCATTCGCAAAACAAATTTCATGACGCTCAAGCGAATTGGCATAAACCCGAAGACGGCCTCAAGATATCCCGCAGAGAAATATCAAATCGGCATAGTCAATCACACAAGCCGTGCCAAATATCGAACGGTCAAGACTAAAACAAGAATGCGAGAGCTTTCAAACCAAGAACCGCGTCATCCGCTTGGTTAATAAAATTGTAGCATATGGGTGTAAAGAATAACCTATCAATAGGTTAAAAAAATGTTAAGGATAATGAAAACTTGGCTGACGCCCACGAAGACACTGTCTTCGCACGTATTAGCCTTCTTGCAGACACTGTCTTCGCACGTGTTAACTTAGCAGAGAAGCCTCAGGCGAGGCGGCACCCTAGTTGCACTTATGCTAAGAAATTATATAACGCAAGTTTATACTTTCTGATAGTATAAAAAAGGGTCCGTTCTTTGCATTTTAATACAAAGAACGGACCCACCTGTCCAATCTTTATGCCTACTTCCCGTAAAGAAGGCTTTCAGCCTGTTTTATAAGGCTGTCTGGAACAACAACCGATCCACCTAACGCCCGAACCATAGGACGGTTACCTGCATCTCTAAGTTTTGTGAGGTAAGCCTCCGTTGCTGGGGGCAGAGTGCTAAGAGCAGGGTCAATCAGAAGGACTGGATCACCAGTCTTTGCAGCTAATGCACTTCCGGCAATCGCATCTCGATAATCAAACCCATTTGCTAAATAAATGATTTTTGGATTCGTTGAAAACTCGTTAAGGACAACGCCCGCAGTATCAAAGCGATCATTTCCTGCTAAACGTTTAATAGCAGCATTAGGGGCCAACTCTTTAATTTGAGCTTCTACGGACTGGGAAATCACAGACGCTCCGCCAACGATATATACCGTAGAAGGCTGATTACTGGAAATATAAGCTTTCGTTCTATCAGCAAGAGAGTTCTGAGAAACCAAGAGTGTAGGGTACTGTTTTGAACCTACCAGACTGGCAGAACTAAGTGCATCCGGAAAGCTTTCCCCTGAAACTATGACTACAGGCGTTCCTGGCTCTGCATTAGCCTTATCCACTACAGCCATACCTGTTTCGTAACGATCGAACCCGCTTATGCGTTCGATGTTTGCATGTCCGCCCTTAATGAGCTCTGTTTCGAACTCCGTACCAATCGCTACAGTTCCGCCAATAATAAGTATTTTTGTATCAGGTTTCGAATGTTTAGCAATATAATCAAATGCTTCTGAGGATTCTTCAACCGTAGCTCCTACTAGTAAAATCGGAGCATCGAACTTTTTGGACAAGATATTAGAAGATAACGCATCAGTATAGTTGAGACCGGATACTAGGATAATGTTATCGCATTGGCCGCTCTCATACTCTTCAGCAATGGTTCTTGCTGTTTTGTAGCTGTCTTGCCCACCCAAACGCATAGAGCCTTCCACAGTTCCTGCAGGCACCATAGATTTCATCAAATCCATATAATCAAACGAGTTGTTTTCATTTAATACCGGAATTTCAATCTCAACCGGGCGGTTGATTCCTGAAGTAACAGTACTAAAGCTCACCTTCAGATTTAAATTGCCTTTTACCTCTTCAGACGTACTCTCTTGTGACGTCAGATTATTCATCAATTGATTAATCTCGCCTAAATTTACTTCAAGATCAATGATCCCGCTATTTTTAACAACATATCCATTAACAATAGCATATTCTAACTTAATGCCTTGATCACCTAAAAAGGTTACATTGTCAAATTGATCCATAACCTTATTAAATTCAGTTAGAAACTCTTTTTTATTAGCATCAAAATCCTCGAAGGCTTTATCAAATTCGCTTAAGGTGTTTGCATCTTCCGGAAGTTGACTAAGCTCCAGTATCGAATGCATAAACTCCTTAACAAACATCATAGCCTCTTCGTCCTGAGTGAAATTATTGACCGTATATCGGATAAGCTCCTTTAATTGTGCGTCATTGATCTTCACTTCATAAAGTTTTGCCGACTTGCGGCCATCGTTGGTTTCTACATACTGACTTCCCTTGGAAACCACATTGACATCCGGATTAAAGCGTTTAGCATAACTAGTCAAAAAGTCAACCTGTTTTGATTGCATATTTTTAACAAATTCCGTAATCTGATTAAAGTTCATAGGTTCAGATGCACCCATATTAGAGGGATTCATCACCATATATTCCTTACCCGCAAATTGTGGCGGTAAAGATGCTGATGCGATTTGTGGAATTTTAATAATCTCTATGATTTTTGGAGTATCACCGGTCAAATCCGAGTCTACCCAAACAGGCATATTGAAGCTCATACCCTGTAAGTCCAAGTCCATGTCAACTTGTGATTTAGCCACAGTTTTTTCTTTATTAGTGCTGGTTTTAGTATCCAAACTTAGTTTAGCATTATTCATAAATGCCTTAGCCGTATCTACTTGTTGTTGGACATCAGGATCAAAATCCGAGCCACTTAATTGTAAGGTTATGGTTGTCTGCTGCTGCAGAGACGTCACATCTTGCATCTTCATGGAAGCATCAAATAGAACCTGCTGATTCTGACTGCACCCCGTTACTGCCAGCATTAATGTTAATAATCCCACAAGCCAAGTCATTTTCATCTTCGATCTCATTTTTTTCCTCCTTAAAACCACTATTATACATTTATAATTAGTTCTACGATAAAGCTCCAATCCCTCCTTATTCAGGAAATTTTTATTATAGACCAAAAATCCCACCATTACTATATATGCCATAGCCCTGCATCGATAGTATTTAAAAAGGGCAAGCTTGCCTCTGGCAAACTCACCCTTTTAGACTATTTTTTACTTAACAACAATGTTAACCAGCTTTCCCGGTACCGTAATGACTTTCACGATGGTTTTTCCGTGAGTCCATTCAGCAACTTTAGGCTGAGCAAGCACTAGTTTTTCCAAGTCAGCAGCCGAAATTTCCGCAGCCACTTGAATCCGTTCCCGAACTTTCCCGTTCACCTGAAGAATTACCGTCACTTCATCTTGTACGAGAGCCGCTTCATCCACAATAGGCCATGGCTGTAAATGAATGCTCTCTGTATGTCCAAGCTCCTGCCAAAGTTCCTCCGTAATATGCGGAGCAATCGGGGCAAGAAGTATGAGAATCCCTTCCAAAGCCTCTCGACCCACTGCAGCATCCGCTGTCGGTTGCTCCTTATAGATATACAGGGCATTAACCCATTCCATAATAGTACTAATGGCTGTATTAAAGTTGTAGCGCTTTCCGATGTCAACGGTTACCCTCTGGATAGCCATGTGTGTGTGGCGTCGCATTTCTTTACCAACTGCGTCTAATTTTCCCCATCTGTCCGTAGGGTCAGAAGAAGCCGAAGCCTTCTTATCTTGAACCTCTTTTAAAAGTGGCTCATATTGAGCAACCAAGCGCCAAATTCGATTTAGAAAACGATAACACCCTTCAACCCCTTGATCACTCCATTCCAGATCTCTCTCCGGTGGAGCAGCAAACAGAATGAATAAACGGGCCGTATCTGCCCCATATTTCCCAATAATTGCTCCAGGGCTAACGACATTCCCCTTCGATTTAGACATCTTTGAGCCATTCATACAAACCATACCTTGGGTTAGTAGGTTTTGGAAAGGTTCATCCGCTTCCAAGTAGCCAAAATCCCTCAAGCCCTTTGTAAAAAAGCGCGCATATAGCAGATGCAGAATCGCATGCTCTACCCCGCCAACATATTGATCGACATTCATCCACTGATTAACTGCCTTTTTAGAAAAAGCCTCCTCATCATTACGAGGGTCAGTATAACGAAGGAAATACCAAGAAGAACAGGCGAAGGTATCCATTGTATCCGTTTCACGCCGAGCATCGCCCCCGCACTTAGGGCATGTTGTTTCAATAAACGAGGGGGATGTAGCAAGCGGATTTTCCCCTGCTTTAAAGACGACATCAGGCGGCAACATTACCGGCAGCTGTTCTTCCGGAACTGGTAAAGTTCCACAGGAATCACAATAAATCATAGGAATAGGCGCTCCCCAATAACGTTGACGAGAAATCAGCCAATCACGCAGACGGAAATTAACCTTCCGCTGACCAATACCCAGGCGCTCTGCCTCATCGGCAATCCGTTCCAAAGCCTCATCACTGCCGAGTCCATCGAAGGCATCGGAATTAACCATAATCCCTTCCCCTGTGAAAGCCGCTTTGAGCGGTTGATCCTTCGCTTCAGGCGAGCTCCCGGGAGGCACAATAACTGTTTTAATTTCTAAGCTATACTTCCCAGCAAACTCGAAGTCCCTTTCATCATGAGCCGGCACGCCCATGACCGCTCCGGTTCCGTATTCTAGCAGAACATAGTTAGCAATCCAAATAGGCACTTTTTTACCACTCAGCGGATTTAGACAATGTGCCCCGATAAACAGCCCTTCCTTTTCTGCATCCGTAGAAGTTCGGGCAATTTCATTGAGACCTTTCATTTTTTCAATAAAAGCCAACACATCCGCCTCGTAGTCTGTCCCACTCACCAGTTCAAGGACGAGTGGGTGTTCCGGAGCCAAGACCAAATAGCTCACCCCAAAAAGAGTATCAACTCGGGTGGTATATACCGAGATCTTCTCAGGACGCTCTTCCAACGCAAAGTTCACTTCCACGCCTTCAGAACGGCCAATCCAGTTGCGTTGCATAGTTTTAACCTTTTCAGGCCATCCCGGCAACTTATCTAGATCCTGAAGCAAGACATCCGCATAATCCGTGATTTTGAAAAACCACTGTTCCAGACTTTTCTTTGTTACCAGCGTATCACACCGCTCACACCCGCCGTCCACAACTTGTTCATTAGCAAGCACTGTGGCACACGAAGGACACCAGTTAACGGCAGCCTTCTTCTTATACACCAAACCATGTTTATGAAACTCTAAAAACAACCACTGTGTCCATTTATAATAACCCGGATGACATGTCGCCATTTCCCGGTCCCAGTCATAGGAAATCCCCATCTCTTGGAGCTGGCGCCGCATATTCGCAATATTCTTCCAAGTCCAGTCTGCCGGAGGAGTCTGGTGCTTGATGGCGGCATTTTCCGCTGGCAGACCAAATGCGTCCCATCCGATGGGGTGAAGAACATTATGGCCGGTCATTCGCTTATAGCGAGCAATAACATCCGCTATAGAATAATTACGCACATGCCCCATATGCAAATCTCCCGAAGGATAAGGAAACATAGCTAAAGCATAATACTTCGGCTTTGAGGAATTTTCCTCCGTTTTATAAGCTTTGCTATCCACCCATTCTTTCTGCCACTTCGATTCGATCTCAGGAAACGAGTACCTCTCTTGCATAAAAAACCTTCCCCCTTAGAATAAGTCACTCACTGTTTATATTTTCTAATTTGAAATAAGTATTAGATTTATTTTATCCACTCATTAGTATTGCCGAAACATGTGGTCTGAACTAATATAAGAAACTTGGCTAGCACCAAGCCCCAAGCGCAGGCCATAGAAGGCAAGAAAAGCCTTCCAGAAAGTTATGTTCTCTGACTGGAGCAGTCAGTTTATACTTGTCCTGACACTATAAAAATCTCTCGTCCCTAAAGGGACGAGAGATCTACTCCCGTGGTACCACCCATTTTCATTAGTGCTTAAGCGATCTTAACGGCTCGCACCGGTGTTCATTGTAACCTGAACACAGCTCCAGGGCGAGTTCCTGAAGTTCCCAATAACGGCTTGCACCTCCCGCCGCCTCTCTTAAGAGGGTTCCACAGTACTGCTCCCTATCCTAGCATTTACGTGTTTAAATTATATGCTTATTAGGATTAATGCTCAACCGGACTCACAGACATGACTTCCGCATCTTTCCATAAACGTTCAAGCTGATAAAACTCCCGTTGATCCGGAGTCATAACATGAATCACTAAATCACCGCCACAATCCATCAAGACCCAGTTAGCCGTTGGCAATCCTTCAAGATGAACAACCGGTATTCCTATCTCCGGCAACTTTTCTTCCAAATGGTCAGTAATGGCTTTAACCTGAGTAGTCGTATTTCCAGTCACAATTAAGCAATAATCTGTAACCATGGAAATCCCCTTTAAACTCAGAAGGGTAATGTCCCCACCTTTTTTGTCTTCAACAAAATCGACAACCTTATCAAGAATTCTTTGATCCAGTTCCAATATTTAACCTCCTTTGTAAATCATCAAACGTCAATTGAGTTAATGGATGAATGGGGCGTTTGCTTTCTCTCAAATATATTAAAGTGTGTTCAACACAGGCCAACGTACCCTTTTCTAAATTATCATACAAGGATTGACGCAAAATGTCCACTTTTGGAAAATCACGATCACGTTCGGTTAGATCAGCACTGTAAATAAGCATCTCCAATGGTCCCATTCCCGGTCTTCCTAAAGTATGATTCTCAACAGCCGCTAAAACTTCTGCATCATCTAACCCATAATAATGTTCCAACCAATAAGCAGCCACCGGCCCGTGCAAAACATATGGGCTCTGCTCATCCTCAGGATAATGTAGCAAATTCCACCGTCGCGCGTACCTAAGTTGATTATTCAAAGAAACTTCTTTTGCTAAATCATGCACTAACCCTGCACAACGAGCCCTGACAGGATCCAATCCATGATGTCCAGCCAGTTGCTCTGCCCAATCTGCCACACCTAACGTATGCCTGAATCGCTCCTCTGAAAGAACACGGGCCGCCAGATCCCTTAGCACTTCAACCTGCAATATCACGTATCCCCGCTCCTCTTTTATCTCCACATTCTCTTTAACAATCTATTTTATCAAGTAAACGCTCACGATGCAAAATATTAAATGGGAGACCCCCACAAGCAGAGGTCTCCCTTACAGTCGCAGGGTTGTTACATTTGTTTTGGTTTAGCTTCGTTGACCGTTAATGGTCTTCCACCAAAATCTTTGCCATTTAGCTCTTCCGCCATACGTGCTGCATCCGTTTCCTCAACCTCGATAAACCCAAACCCCCGGGAACGGCCAGTTTCACGATCGGTAATAATCCGACTGCTTTCAACTTGACCATATTCACTAAAGAATTGACCAAGCTCTTCAGCTGTCGTATTCCACGGAAGATTTCCGACATAAAGTGTTGTTGGCATGATAACTGTCACCTCAATCTTGTATTAATCACTGATCGTTTTTAGTATGATCAAATCCAGACAGAGTATGCGAAATAAAAACAACGATTAATCACTAAAATAAAGCAGTTTATCGTATTTTTGTTGCATAAATTTATACACTTCATGAATCTGCATAAAGTCTATGCTGTTCAAGATAAAGACGCACAGTCTCAGGCAAAAGGTAACGAATGGGTTCTCTACGCCGGACCCTCGCTCGAATATCTGTTGAAGAAATCGCTAAGGCGGGAACTTCCAGATAATGAATTTTTCCCTGAGTCTCAGGATGTTCATGTTGAACTTTCAGAAAAAAATCACTTGCATCAAACCCTGGACGCGCTGCGCCAATATATTGAATCAACCTAAAGATTTCTTCCGCCTCACGCCAAGAAAAGATCTCTAACAGAGCATCTGATCCAGTGATAAAATAAAGCTCATGTTCTGGCCAGTCACGGCGTAAAACACGCAAGGTTTCAACCGTATAGGACGGCCCCTCCCTCTCAATTTCCACCCGAGAAATATCAAACGCCGAGTTATCTTGAATAGCTAGTTTCACCATCTCATAGCGCATTTCTGCTGCTGAAATGTCTTTTCTGTCTTTATGCGGAGGCGTCCCCGTCGGTATAAATAACACTTTGCTCAACTTAAACTCAGCACGTGCCATTTCCGCAGCAACCAAATGTCCATAATGAATCGGGTCAAAGGTTCCACCCATGATTCCCAGTCTATTCACTTTTTCTTTTGGATTATTCATTAGTTTTTCTCCATGGTCTAAAGCTGCTCAACTTCGGCGCTTAATTTATTGATAATTTATTATTTTTATGTAAAGTTCGCTGGCAGAGTACAATCTCTCTCATATGTATTATGCCATAGTATATCGGCTGTGTATACCAAGAACGAGGTTACTCTATTCAGCGACTGCCTGGGCACTTATTTACAAAGCTCCAAAAAATGTTCAATATTGCAACAAAAGATTACCACTCTTCTTAATTCATTTCTACCCTGTTCCGGCCGTTCGCTTTAGCTTGATACAGCTTTTCATCACTCTTTTGTATTATTTCACTTCCCGTCATATTGTCTTTTGAACTTTTATGAAAAATACCCATGCTGACGGTTATATGAATACTTTCTTTACCATCTGTATTAAAGCTTAGTCCTTCAATCTTTTTCCGGATTCTTTCACACATCTGCCATGTACCTTGTTTATCGATTTCGGGTAAAACAAGGCCAAATTCTTCTCCGCCATATCTGCTTACAATATCTCCTCTGCGCACTGAATTCTTTAAAATGTTAGCAAGTTCTTTCAAAACGATATTTCCTGAGGTATGCCCATATGTGTCATTAATTCTTTTGAAGTGATCGACATCGATCATGACAAATGCTATATCACCATCGTTTCTTTGTTGTTTGGCAAGTTCCTTCTCAAACAACTCAACTAGTAATGCATGGTTATATAAACCCGTTAACCTATCTTTCATCGCCAGTTCCTTTAATAGGTCCTGACTTTGTTTAAACCGCAGTGCTGATTGAATTCTGGCAATTACTTCTATTTCATCTATAGGCTTTTTTATATAGTCAAAGGCACCATACTCCAGAGCCTTTTTTACATCGATTCCTTCTGCTTTTGCTGTCACCATAATAATTGGAATGTCATTCACTTCATCATTTTCTTTTAACAACTTACAAACCTCAAAACCATCCAACCCAGGCATCATAATATCCAGCAGGATGACGTCCGGTAGAAATTTCAGAGTCATTTCAAGAACACTTAACCCATTATCCGTTGAGTACACGATGAAATCTTCATCTTCTAAAATATCCGTTAACAACTTTACATTCAGCTTATGATCATCGACGACCAATACTTTTCTTCCATTCAAATTACATAACTCCGATCAAATTTGTTTTCGAATCCGTTGTTATTGTACTCTCTTGATTTTCTTGAGAATTCTTAAAGTCAACATTTCCACTCGATAAATCTATAGGCAGATAAACAGTAAAACAACTTCCCATTCCCAGTGAACTTGTGACCTCAATTCTACCTCCAAGAAGTTCAACAAGATTTTTAGTTATGGATAGTCCAAGCCCTGTTCCTCCAACTTTACGGGTGTAAGAACCGTCCACTTGTCTGAACTCATCAAAGATTTTTTGGAGGTTTTCAGCGGCAATCCCAATCCCTTGATCTTTTACTTTTATACAATAATCATTCAAAATCCTATCAACTTGAATTTTTATTGTTCCCTTTTCGGAGTACTTTATGGCATTGCTTATGAGGTTAATCAGAATCTGTTTTATCTTAAGCCTATCACTTTTAATTATCATATTATTTTCAATTGACAAGATTTCACATTGGTATTCTAAGTTTTTAGATTCGACTAATGTTTTTGTCATATCATTTACTTCTACGATTGCATCATTTAAATTAAACGTTTCAATTTGGATGTTCATTTTCCCGGCTTCCATCTTAGAATAATCTAATAGATTGCTGATTAAGTCTAATAGATGATAGGCTTCTTCTTTAACAATTTTTAAGTTTTCGAGCTGCGTAGCCGGGAGGATATCTCCAGATTTCTTAATGACACGGGTGGTAAAACCAATAATTGAGTTAAGTGGAGTTCTTAATTCATGAGACACATTAGCTAAAAACTGGCCTTTTAACCTATTTGCCTCGTTAGCTTCATTCATTTGTACTTGTATAGCTTCATTCTTAACACATAATTCATCTTCTCTTGTTTGGATCGCAATCAGCATCAGATTAAAATTCTTAATTAACACATCTAAATCTTTATCGGTTGTCAATTGTATGGGTGTTTGATAATTATGTTTCGTGATGTTCTCGGTAGCGGCAATCAACATTTTAATTGGATTAGTTATAGATAATGAAGTAAAAATCGAGACCAAAATTGCCGAGATTGTTATGATCAATCCTCCGATAAGGATTGATAGATAGGTATTAAATTGTGTCGTTATCAAGTTCTCGCTTTTTTCTCCTAATAATTTCTTCCCTTCATTATTAATATCATCAAGAATAGCACTTAAATTATCTCTTAATTCCTTCCCTTTATCTGAGTGAAAAAGATCTTCTGCCTTTTCAGGGCCATTCGGAGGCAATCCCGGTATAAAATCAGGGGGTCCCTCTAAAAAGGAGTTCTGGAGTTGAACCCGAGTATTATTGTCCGATGAAAGTATTTCCATTCGCTTTTGGGCGAGGATATCCATTTGAAACCCCAACCATAGTCGATATGCTTTGGTGAGATCTTCCAACATTATCAATTGTGTCTCATTCCCAGAAACTAGCTGTTTGAGTTCATCATAATGTAATTGAAAATCCGATCTTCCTGTATTATAGGGTTCCAGGAATTTTTCGTCCCCGGTGATGATATACCCCCTTCCCCCTGCATCAATATTAAAAATGCATCTTAAAATCGCATCAGATTCTCGCAATGCCTGATAAGTAGAAAGGTTTGTCGCAACAACCTTAGACACTTTAGTAAAATTCATATATGTATAGCCAAGAACTATCAACATAAGCACTATGGAAATCCCAAAACCTGAGTATAGTTTTTGCCTGATCGTAAGCCTATTTGATATCACTCAGTCTCCCCCTAATGATTGTGATAATTTTAATTTTTTATTATAATCAATTAAAACAAGATTTTTCCAAAAATATAATTTTTATAATATTATACGTGTTATTGTTGTAAAACTCAATCTCATGTCATTATTTGTCGCTTCTAGGGACGAGTGGGACGAGGGGACGAGGGGACGAGGGGACGAGGGGACAGGTTTCTTGTCCCACAGACTGTTCAGTTTCTCGCTCTACAGCGTACATCTGTTCAAGGGTAGTATGGCAACTTCCCGCTACGACAGTACGACCGAATTTTCCCGTCCCCCTTTAAAGACAAAAATCTTATTTGTAATTCGGTCAACCGTGGAATGAGATTGGTATACAGTCAATATACAGTCAATAAACTATTTATAATGGAAAGGATGTGAATACACCTGGTTTATGGTTAGTGCGTAGGAAAGATCTACTGGGGGGGCGACTAACTGTCCCGCGTCCTTTGTACTTAGTCGAGTAGCTGAATCCTGCGAAACTGCCGCTTTGTTTAGTCGGCAAAGTGAAGTGCCGGATGTACGGTTTTTCTGGTATTTTGGAATCCAGGTAAAAGTATGCCATTTGGCTACATGGGGAAAATACTTTGGGTAGACCTGACGACGGGATTCATTCAGGAAGAGGAACTACAAGATGACCTTATCAAGAAGTATCTAACCGGTTATGGTTTGGGTGCGAAGATAATATTTGACAAACAGCTGCCTGGGGTAGATCCATTAAGTCCTGAAAATATTTTTGCTATAATGAGCGGCCTCTTAACCGGTTCTGGTGCATTTTTCTCGGGACGATGGATGATTATGGGGAAAAGTCCTCTGACAAATACTTGGGGCGACGCTAACTGTGGAGGATATTTTGCACCGGCAATAAAGTCCACCGGATATGACGGTATATTTTTTGTAGGCAAAAGTGAAAAACCAGTTTACTTGCTGATCGACGGTGATAATAAAGCACTTATTGATGCCACTGATTTATGGGGAAAGGATTCCAATGATACCATTGACGATTTAACGAACAGATATGGGGCTCACTTTAAAACAGCTTGCATCGGACCGGCCGGTGAAAAAATGTCCAAAATCTCTGGCGTCGTGACAGATAAAGGAAGGCTGGCAGCAAGAAGCGGATTAGGTGCAGTCATGGGCTCGAAAAACTTAAAAGCAGTATGTCTTGGTGGGAACAAAAATGTCAACATTTTCGATCCGCAAACAATAACAAAATTGACAGATGATTTTGCTCAACAGTTTTATACCTACAAGCATCCAATCAAAGACAAAATCTTAAATGAAGCGACTAATGTACCGCTATTATCCGGCGTTATACGTTATTTAAGCGAACATAATATGATGCCTATTAGTGGCGAGGTAGAAAAATACGCCATGAAAACATGGGGTACATCCGGCACAGTAGCTTACTCAGCCAACACCGGTGATTCGCCGGTTAAAAACTGGAAAGGAGTCGGTTATATCGATTTTCCCGGAAGGTTAACCCGAGAAATTTCCAACGATTCAGTAACTAACTATGAAACAGACAAGTATGGATGTTACAATTGTCCACTTTGTTGTGGAGGAAAAGTATCCATAAAAGAAGGCCCCTATCCTATTTCAGAAACCCATAAGCCTGAGTATGAGACAATTTGCGGCTTTGGGACACTGCTTCTCTGCAATGATATGCCCAGTATTATCAAAATTAACGATCTCTTAAACCGTGCCGGTATTGACACAATCAGCTGTGCAGCAACTGTTGCCTGGGCTTTTGAAGCCTACGAAAACAAAGTAATAACAACCGCTGATACAGATGGTTTGGAGTTAACCTGGGGTAATGACGAAGCGGTTGTAAAACTGGTAGAAAAAATAGCTGACGGGAAAAGCATTGGAAAACATCTCATGAACGGCGTCAAGTTTGCATCCGAACACTTTGGAAAAGGCTCAGAAGCGTATGCTATGCATGTTAGAGGACAAGAACTACCGATGCATGACCCACGTAATCCTGATGGTACCAGTCTGGGGGTTGGCTATGAAGCAGAGCCCACACCAGGCAGGCATACCAGTACACTGGACTGTTGCAGTTTGTATCGTCAACCTCAACCGAACAATAAGTTAACAGACAAGAACCTTCATCCTATGAAGAATAAGTGCACAGTTGCAGATCAGGGTGCAAGTTTAAGGGATGCCAGCTGCTTTATGGATCTTATCAATGGCTTTGGGCTTTGCGCTTTTGCTTTCGACGCAGAAGTTACGCCGCCGATCGTTGAATGGGCTAACGCCATGACAGGATGGAACTTAGACTTTGAGGAATATTTGCATATTGCACGAAGAATAAAAACTATGCGCCATTCATTCAATATTCGTGAAGGCATAAACCCTATAGAGTTTAAGATGCCGGATAGGGCAAGGGGTATCCCTCCTTTAGAGAAAGGACCCAATGCAAAGTTTCAAAATGATTTTGAAAAAGGAAAGATCAACTATTTCGACGCCATGGGATATGACTTAAAAACAGCTAAACCACTTCTTGAAACCCTTGATATGTTGGATTTACCTGAAGTTAAGAAGGCCTTATACAAGTAATATATTTTGCATAAACAAACAGTCTGAAACTTCTATCCAAGCTCCAGACTGTTTTGTCTATGCATATTAAATTTTAACTAATGGAGGTACAGTAATGACTTTACAAATTCTTATAGTCATCATTTTTATGGTTGCTTTTATCGGCAACTTGTATGCTGACAGACATAGTAACCTAAAACTGCTTAAAGGGCTGACAAAATCTCTCTTAGTCCCCTTAATCATTCTTTTCTATTTGATAAGCGCAGAGCATATTAATTATTTTATTGTCACTGCTTTATTTTTGGGGTTCCTCGGTGACGTCTCATTATTATGTACCAAAAAAATATTCTTTGCTATTGGTTTGCTTGCATTTCTTGTTGGCCATTTATTTTACACTCTGGCCTTTCTACAATCAACACAGTATTTCGAAATTGTTCCAATCTGGTTTTTTGCAATTTTAATCCCTTATATTTTATATGGCTTGGCTATTCTGAGGATACTTAGACCAAACCTGAAAGAGATGCTAGTTCCGGTAGTTGTTTATATGTGTGTCATACTGATAATGAGTTTCACCAGTTCAAGCCGTATTTGGAACGGTTTTACCCCCCAATTCTTATTACCCTTTATTGGTTCCTTATTTTTCATAGCCTCTGACTCTGTATTAGCCTATAACAACTTTAATGCGCCTTCAGCAAATTATGAGCAGTTTATCATGTTTACTTACATTTTAGCTCAGGTTTTGATTGTTGCCGGTTTTTTATATTAATGACATCCAATCTTGGCCAGTAGTTTCCTTTGAACAATCCAGTGAAAAAAGAGGCAGAATAGAAGATTTTTGTAAAGGCTGTGCGAAATATGTTTAAGAATAAGAACACGGGTGTAGGAAGATTGTTCTTCCTACACCCGTGTTAAATTTCTGTCCGTCCGCGCAATCAAGTCCGATCAGTTATCCTAACCGAACTGCCACCCCCGATGCAACCACTCGTTTCAAGTCCTAATCGTCGTGCTTCTCATTACACGATTTTAGTGGTCCACTCTTCCAGATTCCAGACATCCGTCACCCAGTCTTCGTAAAATTCCGGTTCGTGGGAAACGACGATTACTGTCCCTTTATATTCCATAATTGCTTTCTTGAGCTCAGCCTTAGCATCCACATCCAAATGATTGGTAGGCTCGTCAAGGACCAACCAGTTCACGTCTTTCAGCATCAGCTTACACAACCGAACTTTAGCATTCTCTCCCCCGCTCAAGACCATCATCTTACTGGAGATGTGTTCACTGGTCAAACCGCACCTGGCCAAGGCCCCACGCACTTCGGAATTTGTAAGTCCGGGGAATTCACCCCAAACTTCTTCCAACGCGGTCTTAGTATTTTTGCGACTGGATTCTTGCTCGAAATAACCCGGGTAAAGATAGTCTCCCAGCTCAACTTCACCGGATACAGGTTGAATATACCCCAGTAAAGTCTTTAGTAAGGTAGATTTTCCCAATCCGTTAACCCCGCGGATTGCAACCTTCTGCCCGCGTTCCAGTGCCAAATCCAAAGGCCGAGTCAAAGGCTCATCATAGCCCAGTACAATACCCCTAGCCTCAAAAATCATCTTACCTGGTGATCGAGCTTCCTTAAATCTAAACTTTGGTTGAATTCTCTCCCTTGGCCGCTCAATCAGATCCATTTTTTCCAGCTGTTTCTGCCGGCTTTTGGCCCGCCCGGTTGTTGAAATCCGTGCTTTATTGCGGGCAATAAAGTCCTCGAGTCGATCCACTTCTTTTTGTTGCTTATCATAGGCTTTAATTTCCTGGATCTTTCGAGTTTCTAGGAGTGCCATAAACTGCTCGTAGTTTCCGGTATAGCGTGTCAACAAGGCATTTTCCACGTGATAGATAACATTAATAACGCTATTCATAAACGGCACATCATGAGACACGAGGATAAACGCATTTTCATACTGATTAAGATAACGTTTGAGCCACTCAATATGCTCAACATCTAAAAAGTTAGTTGGCTCATCCAAAATTAAAATGCTAGGATTTTGAAGCAACAATTTGGTCAATAAAACCTTTGTCCTCTGGCCCCCGCTCAAATCTGCGACATCTTTTTCGAGGCCAATTTCTCCAAGACCCAATCCATTAGCAATCTCTTCAATCTTCGTATCAATCATATAAAAACCGTTGTGTTCTAAAATGCTCTGAATCTCTCCTACCTCTTCCAGGAGCTTATTCATTTCGCTTTCAGAAACATTGCCCATTCGGTTATACATTTCCAATGTTTCTGCTTCCAGATCATACATCCCTTGAAATGCCTCTTTGAGCACGTCGCGGATGGTCTTCCCTTTGGTTAAAACCGTATGCTGATCTAAATAGCCGACGGTTACCCGATTCGACCATTCCACTTTACCCTTGTCTGGCATAAGCTTGCCCGTAATAATATCCAGAAAGGTTGATTTTCCTTCCCCGTTCGCTCCCACTAAGCCAACGTGCTCACCTTTTAATAAGCGAAAACTAACATCCTCAAATATTTTACGTCCACCAAATCCATGGCTGACATTTTCAACACTTAATACGCTCATTTGACTTAACTTCTCTCCCTTAATTGTAACTATATTTATTTAATATAATTCTTATTTAACTTCCACCAAGCCTTTTCCATGGAACCTAAAGCGGCTAAAACCAGGTTACTTGTCAAACATTCCACCGACTTTGCGTCGTTTGATGCCCTTCCTCTTCTCCCCAATTTTCTGAGTCGCTTTCATTGGGCCGCCTTGTTGGGAACTCTTCAGCTTTTTTTCTTCAACTAACTTTTTCATCAGATCTAAGGTTTTCTCATCCATATTTTTATCCTCCAATTATTTTAAGGTAAATCGCTTAATCGAATCGGGCCTCGAGCATCGCGCCTCGTCTTATCCCTTGTTTTGTTCTATTTTTTCTGCCAACTCCGTCAAATACGTCCAACGTTCCAGTAAATCATCCAGTTTCTGTTCAAGGGTTTTTTGGAGTTTGACTAACTCTGTTAGCTTTCCAAAATCACTGCCAGAATCATTCATGTCTTGGTTGATTTTTTGCAACTCTTCTTCCGCTTGGGCAATCTGAGCATCAATCTGGGCATACTCTTGTTGCTCTTTATAGCTCATTTTCAGCGGACGCTCTTTTTTCTTCTCGGAACCTGCCTTATCTAAATCAGCATCCATGCCTCGGAATGTTTTTGCCAAAGAAGCTAATTTGACAGCCTGTTCTGCTTCTTGCTCTGCAGCGTACACCTGCTCACGATAGTCCGAGTAATTTCCGGCATACGACCGAATTTTCCCGTCCCCTTCAAAGGCAAAAATCTTATCTGTAACCCGATCCAGAAAATACCGGTCGTGAGAAACTGCAATTACGGCTCCCGGAAAATCATCCAGATAGCTTTCCAAGATAGTAAGAGTTTGAATATCTAAATCATTGGTCGGCTCATCCAACAAGAGAACATTTGGCGCTCCCATCAAGATCCGCAAAAGATACAACCTTCGTTTTTCCCCACCGGAGAGTTTACCGATCTGCGTCCACTGAACAGCAGGTGGAAATAAAAAGCGTTCCAGCATTTGAGAGGCGGTTATAAAACCGCCATCTGCCGTAGGGATCACTTCTGCAATGGCTTTAATCTCATCAATCACTCGACGCTCCGGATCCATATAGGTATTTTCCTGAGAAAAATATCCCACATTTACTGTCGAGCCCAGTTCTATACTGCCGCTATCCGGTGTCAGGTTGCCCACAATCAAGTTTAGCAATGTCGACTTGCCGCTCCCATTAGGGCCAATAATGCCTATCCGGTCATTTCTCAAGAGAATATAGCTGAAATTTTTAATGACCACACCCCGGTCGGGAAACTCTTTTCGCACTTCATTGCATTCTAGGATCTTCTTTCCTAAACGAGACGCCCCCGTGGGCATTTCAATCCGATCCCCATACTCCACAGGTTTATCAGCCTGCAACTTTTCAAAACGCTCAATCCTAGCCTTTTGCTTCGTGGTTCGGGCTTTAGCGCCTCTTCGCATCCAAGCAAGTTCATTGCGAAAGAGATTTTGGCGTTTTCTCTCAGTCGCTTCAACCTGCTCCTCCCGCTCCGCTTTTAACTCTAAAAAGCGACTATAGTTACCGGGATAAGGATACAGTTTACCCTGGTCTAACTCTAATACTCGCCCCACCACACGATCAAGAAAATACCGATCGTGGGTGATCATAACCAGGGCACCTTTGCGTTTATTAAGATACTGTTCCAGCCAATCTACGGTATCATTGTCAATGTGGTTTGTTGGCTCATCCAGCATCAGGATATCAGTAGGGTTAATGAGAGCACTTGCTAAAGCAACTCGTTTTCTCTGCCCACCCGAAAGAGTTCCCACTAAAGTATCAAACCTTGAAATCCCCAGCTTATTCAGGATGGTTTTGGCCTCATTTTCAAGTTGCCAAGCATCCAATTCATCCATCTGCTGGCCTAAATCAATCAATCTTTGTTGCAACTTCGGATCATCGGAATACTCATTTAGCTTTTCTAAGGCTAATTCATACTCTCGCAACAATTTCATAACCGGGGAATTTCCTTTGAAGACCTGCTGCAACACCGTCGCGGAGTCTTCGAATTCCGGATTTTGGGGGAGGTACTCTAAGCGGACACTATTTCCCGTGGTAACCTTGCCCTGATCTGGCCACTCGATACCTGCCAATATTTTAAGCAATGTAGACTTGCCCGTCCCATTGACTCCAATAATCCCTATTTTTTCCCCCTCGTCAATCCCGAAGGAAATATCCGTGAATAGAACCTTTTCACCATAACTTTTCGTCAAATTCTCAGCAGTTAAGACATTCATGCCGGCCCTCTTCTCCTTAGCAAAAGCTGTACAACACCTTATTATATCACAGTTCCGTAAACGATGCCGAATAAACCAACTAGACCACGCTGGCCATAGATGGCCGAGTGTCTCAGTTACTTTTTCTAACGGGTACTGAAAAGTCCCATAACTGAGCATCAATTTGGCACAGTCATGGGACTTTTATATAACTAGAATCCTGCTAAGAAACCTCTTCATCGGCTAATCCCTTTAAAACCTCATGGGCACTGCGACGTAAAGCTCCAACAATTTTCGCAGACTCAACTTCTAAATTTTCTCTCTCAATTGCGGCAATGGTGCTCTTTTCTTCCAGGGACTTTATACGTTGGCGACTTTCTTCAGACCCTTTAAGCATAAGATACATCTCATCTTGACGAGAACGCATAACATTCATGTCTGTCTTTAAACTACCTACATCTGTCCTTAAATCACTTACGTCTGTCTTTAAATCACTTACGTCTGTCTTTAAACCACTTACATCTGTCTTTAAACCACTTACGTCTGTCTTTAAACCACTTACGTCTGTCTTTAAATCACTTACGTCTGTCTTTAAACCACTTACATCTGTCTTTAAACCACTTACATCTGTCTTTAAACCACTTACGTCTGTCTTTAATATACTTACGTCTGTCTTTAGTATACTTACGTCACTCTTCAAACTACTTACGTCTGTCTTTATGACCTCAAGGACACCAAGAACTTTTCCGAACATCTCTCGAGTTTCTTGATCCACTTCTCTCCCCCCTAGATCTCAACTCTCTCTATTTGTCACTATTTTACAAGTCCAAAAGCGGTTTGTCCATCGATTTCTAATTTTTATTCTAATTGCCTCAAACTAACAAAGCTTAGCCAACTTTCTTTTGCACCATAATATCCAGAATAATTCGATCCACCTCATAGCTGGCATCATTAGCCAGTCGTCCAAGGTTTTCGATCGTCTGTTCAGCCGTTCTTTCAATAATGCCATCCGTGGCCTGAATAGTTTTACCCTCCACAGCCATGATCGCAGACTGAACAGCAGCACTCGTACAGGTCGATAACTTCAAAGCACACCCAGCCTTGGCTCCATCACAGAACATTCCGGTCGTATTGCCCTGCATATTCTGGATAGCCGACTTTATTTCTGCTTTTCCTCCTCCAAGCAAATAGGTAATACCGCAGCTTGCACCGGTCCCAGACGCGGTTGCACCACATAAAGCAGAAAGTCGGCCAATCTTTAACTTAATGTAAATTGCAATCAGATTACTTAACGTTACTGCACGAATCAGTTGCTCGCTCGATACCTGCAATTTTTCTCCTGTAGCTACAACAGGCAAAGTCGCCGAAATCCCTTGATTTCCGCTTCCGGAATTACTCATTACCGGCATAGTACATCCCGACATTCTAGCATCCGAGGCGCCGGCTGTCAGAGCCATAGCATGAGTTATTAAATCATCGGAAAGCATTCCTTTACCGACACTACTTTTAATCGTTTTTCCTACCTCTAAACCATACGCATTCGATAACCCCTCTAGCCCAACATTCGTATTGAGTTCAATGGCCTTCTTAATAATTGTCAGATCACTGATTTGCGCCCGCTGAACAAACTCCCATATAGAGTCTATCGTGATAAACGAATCTTCGCTTTTCCCACTGTCACTGATCCCAGCTACATCAGATTCATCTGCACTCAACCTGTTTATCAATAAATTCCCGTCCACTTCAACAAGTACAACCTGGGTATGTTCGTCTGCAACAACCACCCTTGCGTATGATTGTGGGGTCTTAACGATCACCTCAACATATAGCTTTTTCGAAGTATCTGCTATTCCCACCGTAACTTTCCCCTGCTCGATCATAGTTTTCGCGTTTTCTACATCCCGAGGAGTCAATCCTTCTAATACTTCAAGCCCTTTAGAAAAATCTCCTGCGATTACACCTAACACTGCGGCAAGATCGACTCCACAGCCCTGGGCACCGGGAATTGCCACAGCCATCGCATTCTTGAGCACATTAGCGCTGGCTAAAACTCTCACCGAAGTAATTATATCTCCTTTGACATGCTTTTTAGCTAGAGCAGCTGCAAAGGCAATTGCCATTGGTTCAGTACATCCAAGTGTTACGACAAGTTCCTTTTCTAAACGTTCTAAAAACTTCTTGTATTCCATATCGCAATTACCCCCTGTTTTTAACGAAGCTATCTCATTGATTAATTGTAAAAATTCATTCTAAGTTGTCTTAATCATTTGATTATAACCTATTTTGATTCTTTACGTTGTCTTTTAGATGATAATTATGATAAGCGAGTAAATAAAAAAAGCTAGCCCTTAGTTAACTGATAATTCAGAAACCAAAAACAGCCTCAAATTCAGATTTTAGACCGACTGGGATCATTCGAATTTTGATTCACTCAACCCTAAGAGCTTTGATACTTTGAGCTTAGATCAAGTTTACGACTGGAATAGAATTCGTTAATCAAGACATCTAATTTGCAACTTATACTCACAACTCTATGATCCGTTAGGTTTTTATCTGAAGCAATTTCATGCATTTTTAATCTTAATTCTTCGATTTGCTCATCTATTACCTGTTTCACAATCAAAAAACCTCGCTTCAACAAAATATCGAATCCTCCGCTATTCTAATATATTTTCTTGAGAACATCAACGATGTATAAGATAATCTTTTGTCGGAAAATGGAAAAAATATGTTTACTGTCAAAAATTATCCATTTTTAAAAAAAGATTAAATACTTCAAGCCATCTTTTACTCATTTATTATTGTAAAACGTCATTCCGTTGACACCCACATTAGGCCCTTACGCGATAATTATCATTATTTGCATCTATTTTGATAAGAAAAATAATTAAAAATAATAATATTTTCTGAAATATTTGTCAATTTAGGGCTTAAAATATCTGGATTTGGCATGAAGCTCGAAATCAAATAGAAGGACTGCTTGAAGTACCACCAAAGGGTGATATTAAGCAGATGCAGGGCATAAATCCTCCTGTTCTTCGTTTACGAATAGGAAAATATCGGGTATTATATGAGTATACTAATATTAATGACGAAGAAATTTTAATGATTAAAGATATCGGATCACGAGGGGACATTTACAAGTAAGGGAGATGATAATATGTCACAGTTTCAAAGCAAATTATTGATATGATTGATATGCTTCCTGAGTCGGAACAGGAGTTAGCATTCGAAATGATTAAAAGAAAATGGTCCTTGCATGGGACAGTGATTTCACAAAGCTGACGCCTCTGGAGAGAGAGAGATTAACCCAATCCGAAAAAGAAATAGCCAGTGGAGAAACCGTTAGCCATTCAGACATTGACTGGAATTAAACTTAAAGTAGTGACGCCCTTTACATAGTGACACTGCTCTGTCCCACGTTCAAACAAAAGAACGTGGGGCTTTTTTGTGTTTCCAAACAAATGAAAAGGAGTGAATCGGTTAGGATGTTGCAAACGAAGGATTTTTACAAACGTAAAATTCTCTCCAATTTTCAATAGCTGAAACTCGGGGCGAATTTTTAGAACTACACTATTTGTTCGACCGCTTACATAATTATCTTGCTTAGTGGTGCCATCAATTTCAAATAGTTTATCCCGAATTTGGAAAAGCTAATTTTTGAAAACAATAAAAGGAGGACATTGTAAATGTTATGTGCAGAGGTATCAATCTACCCTCAGAAAACGAATAACGCAAGCCAGATCATTACGGGTGCTATTCAAACGTTATCACAAGAAAATATTGAGTACAAAGTTGGTTCTCTAAGCACCCATATTGACGGAAATGATGATCAAGTATGGACTGGAATCAAGAAAGTTTTCGACGAGGCAAAAAACTCTGGCGAAGTAAGCATGGTAGTTACTATTTCTAACTCCGCCCACTAAAACTCAAACGAAATAATGAACAGTCCAGTAGAATCTGAATACTACTAAATCAATATATTTAGGCTTAGCAACGAATGCCAACCCTTAAACCTTTATATAGCAACTCAATCAAAGCCAGGGCTAACCCTTTTGGAGGGGTAGCCCTGGCTTTTTAAATCCATCCTTAGTTTCTAGAAACACCCATGTGAAGTGACTCTCTCCGCTCAGCGGCCACCTTAAGGTCTTTTAGATCTAGTTTTTAAAACTAATTATAAACTTTGACCTTAGCCCCCCCAAACCACTTTACCTCGCTTAATTACCGTCTCAACTGGGTTACTTCCAAAATGATACGGCAAGTAATTTAGATTCGGAATATCAAGAATAAGCACATCCCCCTGTTTCCCAACCTCTAGACTCCCCACTTGGTTTGCTCTGCCGATAGCATGGGCAGCATTAATCGTACACCCAGCCAAAGCTTCTTCAGGGGTAAGTCTGAGGTAGAGACAAGCCAGAGTTATAACAAGAGGCATGGATTCCGTAGGAGAAGATCCGGGATTTGAATCCGTAGCCAACGCTACAGGTGCCCCTGCACGTATCATCTCTCTCGCTCTGGCGTACGAATTCTTAGCAAGGTTAAACGAAGTTGCCGGAAGCAACACTGCAATTACACCTTGTCGTGCTAGAGCTGCGATTCCTTCATCCGAAGCTTGAAGTAAATGATCGGCACTAATAACACCCAGTTTTGCCGCTAATTCTGCCCCTCCCGCTGAAGCTAGTTCATCCGCATGCATTTTTAACTTAAAATTCAACTCTTTCGCCTTAACTAAAATCCGCTCACTTGATTCGAGACTAAAAACTCCAGGCTCGCAAAAAACATCACAGAATTCCGCCAGGTCTTCGGCAGCAACCTGCGGTAACATCACATCCACTATGTAGTTTGTAAACTCTTCTTCACTGTACCCCGATGGAACCGCATGCGCCCCCATAAACGTCGGAACCAAGTCAACCGCCTGTTCTCCATCTAATTCGTGTATAAGACGTAAAGCCCGCAATTCTTCATCCACCATCAGGCCATACCCGCTCTTTGCCTCAACCGTCGTCGTGCCCATGCTCAACATCGTCCGGAGCCGACGGCTTGTTTGCGCTTTAATTTCTTCATCAGTAGCCAACTTAGTACTTCGAACCGTAGAAAGAATCCCCCCGCCTTGCTTAAGTATCTCAAGATAAGGAACCCCTTTAAGCTTCAAAGACAATTCATTCTCACGAGAACCAGCATAGAGAACATGAGTGTGAGGATCGACAAACCCCGGGGTAACAACCTTACCCAGCGCACTTATTTGCCGCGTATCAGGTCCTGCCCACCCGCCAGCTCGAACTTCCTCTGTAGTGCCAACCGCAACAATCTTTCCCTCACGGATAGCAACAGCACCATCTTCAATCAAACCAATCTCAGACATACCTTCCCCACAGGCCGGACCGTCCGAGTAGCCCCTCAGCGTCGCCATCAATTGGGCGGAATGGATCAAGAGATCCGCATACATTACACAATCAGCTCCAATCAAGTCATTTAGGGTAACCTAAAAAAGATACGCAGTGGAAAAGCAGTGAACTCGTTCAACTAAAGTTGAACATGGGAATCTTAACATCGGATGAGACAAGAATGGAACTCAGAACAGTACTCCAAACTCTCTTGGCTATGTTACCCCTACCCTATTAGATATAGGATATTAGATATTTGGAGCTTGATCTTAAGTTGTTACTGACTTGGGCTTACCAAATTTCAAGCGGCTGTGAGCACAATTTTGCTGTTCGACACACATCTCACAGGTGATCGCGCAGGACAAGTTCGGCTTACTCAGCTTTTCTCCAACCGGAATAACAAGAGTATGAGATTTTATCGGAGACATCAACATCGTTTCCCCTAAAGATATGCCAAGCTCTCCCCCATCCAACAAAGTAAATAAGATTTTCTGAGCTTCCAGGGGAATTTGATAACCACCCGGACATAAATTATGCCCAGTCTGTAAGCCACGATCTGACACTTGCTTGACAACCATGCCCCTTAACAATTCTAAAGCTTCATCAAGCGCCACAGTCCCGCAACCGTCTAGAACCATCCCATCGAGCATCTCCCCATCTTGAAACAAACGGATTGATTCCTCTTCAAGCCGGGAACCGATAGTTTGGATAGCAATTAAAACCTCCTGAGCCCCCTCAAAGAACGAGGCAGCAGCCCCAACAGGATACTGATTTGCAATAAGAATTTCCCCTGGACCCGAAACCTCCACCGGTACATAACCATAAATACAGCGAGCATCAACAAGTCCTAACGCTTTGACTCGCATCTCCTCAATGGTTGACTTAAAATTCCGACTCCGTTCCGAGTCTGCATCCGGCATACCAATACGCCGATAAATCTCTGAAGTATCTAATTTTAAGTTATCCCACTTTATATATTCCATCACTTTATCCTCCCAGCTTAACGGAAGCAAAGGGACTATTCTCAGACTTCCTTCACTAATCGCTCAATCAACTCATCCTTCGGAATAAAAGGCACCGTAATATGCCCCAAACCCTTATACCGCTCATTGAACTCAATGCCAGTCTCAATAGAATGCTCGTTCCTGGCCCAAGCCCGCCGAGCAACCCCCCCGATTACATCCCACAAAAGCGCAGACTTTATAACCTCATCCACACGTCCACTCCCGTCAAGGACCAAGCCAAATCCTCCATTAATAGCTTTACCAATACCGACACCGCCGCCATTATGAAGAGAAACCATACTCATCCCTCGGGCGGCATCTCCGACGAAACTTTGCACAGCCATATCTGCCATGACATTGCTTCCATCTTTGATATTCGCCGTCTCCCTAAACGGAGAATCCGTTCCACTTACATCGTGATGATCTCGTCCCAGCATGACCGGGCCGATCTCTCCATTGCGAATCATCTCATTAAATTTAAGGGCAATCTTAATCCTGCCTTCGGCATCCTGATAAAGAATCCGAGCTTGAGTACCGACAACCAGTTTATTTTTCTCAGCATCCTTAATCCAAATATAGTTGTCCCGATCTTGACCCCTGCGGTTTGGATCAATACACCCCATGGCAGCCTCATCCGTTTTACGCAGATCTTCCTTTTTCCCGCTTAAACAAACCCATCTAAAAGGCCCATACCCATAATCAAACAGTTCTGGCCCCATAATATCTTCAACATAGGACGGGAAAATAAAGCCATCCTTCTCATCCACGCCATTTTTCGAAATCTCATTCACTCCGGCATCATAAACTGCCTTCATAAAAGAATTACCATAGTCGAAGAAATAAGTGCCTCTTTCTACCAACGTCCGAATCAATTCAAACTGCCGAACCAAGCTCTGATCCACAAGCCTTTTGAACTCAGCCCGGTCGGTTGCCAGTAACCTGGTTCGCTCCTCGAAAGAGATCCCTTGTGGGCAGTATCCGCCTTCATAGGCAACATGACAAGACGTCTGATCACTGAGCAAATCCACTTTAATCTCATGCTTTACCGCATACTCCAATAAATCGACAACGTTACCCTGATAAGCAATCGACATGGGCTCTTTTTTCTGCACATACTCAGCCGCAATCCGGAAGACTTCCTCTAGATCCGCAGACACTCTGCTTACCCACCCCTGCTCATGGCGAGTCTTGATTCTAGATTCATCCACTTCAGCGATAATCCCCACACCTCGGGCAATTTCCACAGATTTCCCCTGAGCCCCGCTCATCCCGCCAAGACCTGACGAGATAAAAAGATGCCCGCTTATATCCCCATCATGAGGAATTCCTAACTTCATTCGCCCAGCATTAAGCAACGTATTAAAGGTACCGTGCACAATCCCCTGAGGGCCAATGTACATCCAACCGCCGGCGGTCATCTGACCATAGTTAGCAACACCCATTTGCTCTGCGATTTCCCAATCCTTCTGATTGTCAAACATCCCGACCATTAAGGCATTCGTAATGATCACGCGCGGAGCTTCCGGACGAGAGGGGAATAATCCGACTGGATGCCCGGATTCCATGACTAGAGTCTGATGATCCGTCATCACTTCCAAATATTTTTTAATCAAACGATATTGCAGCCAGTTTTGACAGACACTTCCTGTTTCACCATAGGTAACAAGCTCATAAGGATAAAGTGCCACCTCAAAATCCAGGTTATTATCGATCATCACCTGAAAAGCCTTACCCTCTATACAGTTCCCCTGATACTCGTCGATAGGTTTACCGGATAATTTCCCTGCCGGACGATAACGATACGCATAAATCCTGCCCCTGGTCCTCAATTCTTCCAGAAACTCGGGTGCCAACTGTTCATGTAATTCTTCAGGAACATAGCGCAAAGCATTCTTAAGCGCAATTTTAGTTTGACTGGGAGACAGGCTAAACCCCCGATCCGGAGCCCGCCTAATCCCTTCCACAAATTCCTGCATCTCAGGCAATTCAGGATCCAGCTTAACAGCCATAGCTTGTGAGATTTCATAGTTACTGATCATCCAGCTCACTCCTCACTTAATATTTAGCAATTCCGAGACTCCCACTTCTCAAGTGGATGTTCCTTATTGGGGGTAGACTCCATCCTACGGCGCGAACGTATTCGTATGTGGATCTGCGCCTTCGGCGTAAGTCTATCCCCAGCGCAATTGTATTCGTTACGGGCCGTGTGCTTTCGGCGATAATCTATCCTCAGCGCAGTTGTATTCGTTACAGGCCGTGCGCTTTCGGCGATAGTCTCCACCGGAGACTATCGTACCGGAGACTATCGTACTGGAGACTTACGTCACCGAAAGTCTCGATGTTCAGCTTTAACCGAACGAGTTCAATTAAAAAACCTTGCTTTACCTTACTAATGAACCAAGCAGGAAAGTCCCAATTAATTCATATTTTCAGAAATAGGTACAGTTGCCCTTTAGGACTCCTGTACCTATCACGTATACGGATGTTTTCACCGTCGTCTTTATGCTCTAATTTCTAAAATTCAAGTCTAACTAACGCTATACCGATCCCACTAATCATAGCCTTTAAGCAATTATGCGTCGACACAGCTCTGTTGCCGATGCGGCATCCGCAGCATATCCATCAGCGCCGATTTCATCAGCAAAACTTTGGGAAATAGGTGCCCCGCCAATAACGACCTTAACGGAATCACGCAAGCCCTCTTCTTTTAAAGCCTCAATCGTATCCTTCATCGAAAGCATGGTTGTTGTTAAAAGAGCGGACAAACCAATAACTTGAGGGGAATGCTCCTTAACAGCTTTTACAAAAGCAGCCGGATCTATGTCTACACCCAAATCAATAATTTCAAATCCGGCACTTTCCATCATCATAACAACCAGCTTTTTACCGATGTCGTGAAGATCGCCCTTAACTGTCCCGATCACCACTTTACCGGCGGTAGGCATGTCTTTGTCAGCAATCAACGGTTTTAAGAGTTCAATACCTGTACTCATAGCCTTAGCAGACATCATAACCTCTGGAACATACATATCCCCTGCTTTGAAACGAACTCCGACCACATTCATGCCCGCCATTAATCCCTGATTAATAATCTCCAGGGGATCATTGCCGTTATCAATCATTTTCTGGGTTAAATCCTTCGCCCCATTATAATTTCCATTAATCACGAGTTCAGCCAAGCTGGTAAAATCACTCATTAAGATTTCCTCCTCAAATATTGGTTTATCCCCTCACCCAAAGTAATCTATTAATACTATCACGTATTTTTCTTCAAGTATTAAATGCCTGTTAGCCGTCACAGGCTATCTGCCGGAAGTGAGTACACCTGACATTATATAAAAATGTCCCAAAATGATCAACTAACCTAAATTAAGCTTTCTCCCCAACTCTTTCCTTAGCTTTTCGGAGAATTTCACCGATTTGTGCCCTTACATCCTCGGTGACGGGCTTAGGCTGGTAAGTTTCCAAGACTTGTTTGATCTGGTCCCTGGCGCGTTCGATCATTGTCTTACTGCCGCTGGCTGTCCAATTTTCATAATTGTTAAAGTCCGAGAGATCAGGAAACCAGTTATCCCTAAAATGCTTGGCCGTATGGTCATCCCCAAGGAAGTTTCCTCCCGGGCCAACCCGCATGATGGACTCTACACCCAAGGACTCTTTATCAGTATTGATCCCTTTCAGTAACCGGCGGGTCCTGCCAATAACCTCGTTCGAAATAACCAGCAACTCTAAGGAACCCGTTATGCCAAACTCCATATAGAAAACATCATGCATAATATTGCACCCTTGAAGGGCTCCCATTAAGGTGAACATCGTTGACTCCGCGATAGCCTGTTCGTCACAAACCTTAGAATTACTACACCCGGCATAGCCCCAAGAGGGAAGTTGGTAGTAATGAGCCAGATCAACAGCGCCCCCTTGAAAGAGTACCGCTTCAGGAGTTCCATAAACCGCCTGCATCGTTCGCATATCAAGTGGCGAATTTCCATAACCGTAAATAAACGGAGCCCCCGGAGCCTTTAACTGGTGAATAATTAAGCCGCTCAACGCTTCCGCATTAGCCTGTACCAACGCCCCTGCAATTGTAGTAGGTACAGAAGCACCCGCCACACCACCGCAGGCAAAATTCGCGGGAACCCCATTTTCAGCAGCAATTAACAGTTTTTCGATGGACTCCTTCGGATGTTGAAGAGGTGAGGTGGGTTCAGTATAAATCATAAACAGAGGCTTCTGACGCAAGCGCTCCTTCCCACCCACAGCACAGGCTGCCATTTCAATAATATCTAGAAGAGTATCCCCATCTTCAGCAATCACTACCTGAGGTTTCTCCGTATTTTGAACCATAATGGCATATTGTTCACGATTAATCATACGAGGGTCTACATCGGACAATAAACCCATCGACATGACAAAATCAATATTCGGTAATTTGTCACACAGTCTAATAGCATTAGCGACATCTTCTTGACGCCAACTCCGCCGCTCTAAAGTGAAGGGATCCAGGTAATTGAGGGTATCAGACCCGGTCCCGAAGTAAACATTGGCCCCTTCAAGATGAAGCGCCGCCTCTCCCTTGCGGTTATACAGAGTCACACGCGAAGGAGCCGACTGCAATGCTTGCTTGATTAGAAAACTTGGGAAATAAACCCGATTACCGTTTTCCACATGTGCCCCGGCTTGCCGAAGCAATTCCACTGCCTCCTCATGGTGAATCACCATGCCTGTGTCTTCAAGAACTTGACAACTTGCGAGATGAATCTCCTCTGCTTGTTTTTCCGTGAGTGTCCGAAAGAACAGTCCGTTTCCGTGCGAGCTTCCAACTCCCATTGAGTGTAACCCCTTTCATTTGTTCCTGCCAGCGGATATGCCCCTTCGGCATAAGTCTAGCCTCAGATGCAATTGTATTCGTTACGGGCCGTGCGCCTTCGGCGATAGTCTATCCTCAGCGCAATCGTATTCGTTACGGGCCGTGCGCCTTCGGCGATAAGTCTATCCTCAGCGCAATCGTATTCGTTACGGGCCTTGCGCCTTCGGCGATAAGTCTATCCTCAGCGCAATTGTATTCGTTACGGGCCGTGCGCCTTCGGCGATAAGTCTATCCTCAGCGCAATCGTATTCGTTACGGGCCTTGCGCCTTCGGCGATAGTCTATCCTCAGCGCAATCGTATTCGTTACGGGCCTTGCGCCTTCGGCGATAGTCTCCACTGGAGACTATCGTACTGGAGACTATCGTACCGGAGACTATCGTACCGGAGACTATCGTACCGGAGACTATCGTACCGGAGACTATCGTACCGGAGACTTATGCCACCGAAGTCTCGATGTTCAGCTTTAGCTGAACGAGTTCACTAGTTTTCTTTTACTTCTTGCTTTTAACTTTTTCCGTCTCAGCAATAATCTCATTTAACCCCTCACGGATTGCTCCATCCAACAGTTCCGAGGTATGGGTGGCCACGATGTGCTTGGTTAATTCCTCAGCCTTGTCTTCCATCGATTTAGACCCCTGCTCTTCCCAGATCTCCCAGAATGAGCTATTGAACTGTTTAGACGACCAAATCTCTTCACGGAAGTGTTTAAACGTATGTTCATGGCTAACGTAGTTCCCGCCAGGTCCCACTTCATCGATCACATCCACAGCCATGGTCTCTTCATCAATTCGAGTTCCTCTCCCCATGTAACGGGCATTATCCATATAATCATTACACATAGTAAGGAAAGTCAGGGAACCAGTTTTTCCGCCTTCCAAATAGCCCACATCATGGACCAGGTTAGCACCCATTAACTGAGCCATCAAAATCCCATTTCCGGCTTCCATGCCAGCCTGAGCATCAGGTATCGGGGAATTAACACACCCAGCCTCCGTAAAGTTTGGAATTCCATAAAACTGTGACAATTGAGTCATAATAGCGTAATTCATCATCGTCTCCGGAGATCCATACAAGGTCGCAGTGGTCTTCATGTCCATAGGAGTAGCACCGCCGCCGATAATAATCGGAGCTCCCTTTTGTTTTAGTTGAGCCATAACCACCCCTGCCAGAGCTTCTGCATTCATCAAAACGATGGTTCCGGCTTTCGTAACCGGTGTAGTAGCCCCGGACAAAACTCCCGGAGTATATACAACGGGCACTCCATATTCAAAGCAAGCAAACATCTTGCCCACTCCGTCATTCGTGTGTACCAAGGGGGAGATCGGCTCTGAATAAAGAATCATAAACGGATTTTTTCTCAGTTCCTCTTTACCGCCAGCCACTAAAGCAGCCATCTCTAATTGCGCCCGCATATTGATTTCATCATGGGCAGTAACGATCATGGGTTTTGTAGTATTCGTAACCATTGCTTCTAACTGATGCAGATCGCTCACTTTTGAGTTCGTGTCCGCAGCAATGGCATAACTCATCACAAAATCATAATTAGGAAGAAAATCCATGACTCGGCAAGCCCGTTCGACATCCCTCTTACCGGAGCGTCTCCGCTTACCCGTTTCTAAATCTATCGTATAAGGCAGATCTGAGCCTGTCCCGAAATAGGTGCGATTCTTTTCCAAGGGCATAACCCGTTGTCCCTTCCGATTAGCAACCACAATTTTGCGCGGTGCTAAGCGCAGGCATTCCTCAACCAGCCAACTGGGAATTCGAACTCGATTCTCATTGACAATACATCCGGCATCTTTTAATAACTGTAACGCTTCCGGGTGATCAACTTTAACTCCGGTTCGTTCTAAGACTTCTAAAGTTGCAAAATGAATTTCCTCGATCTGTCCCTCACTCACCCAGCGTAATAATGGCGTTGTTTGTTCTATACTATTGGAACGAATCTTTCTCATTCATGTTACCTGGTTAATAAAACTTGGACAAAACCTAACCTTATCCTTTCGTAATTCTTGATGTATTGTTTATTAGCTCTCCAAGTTTTGAACATAATTTGTCGGTCTTAGTGTATCTCCAGAGTTATCTCAAATACCTGACAACGAAATCTTGACTGAAAGCTAAGTCTCAGCAAAGACGGCCGCCTTAGTTGCCCTCATACTCTGTCCATGACGGCCTATACACTTCGAGTAAGGTATCTCTATAACTATAGCTGTAAATATTGCAAGATTTATGCCATCCCTTAAACTGGGAGTGGATTTCTCTTTTTAATCAATACTTACTATTAATATATCGGTATCCTAAAGGGTTTTCTTAACTTTTAAAATTAAGAGTTTAGCCACTCTATAAACAGGCAAAAAACAAAGTGCTAAAATATTTTGCACTTCTACTATCTTCTTACTCCGCCTCACTGTTGCGCTTGCACAAACGCATAAATCTTTTGCTATGCTAAAATTTATTGCTGTTAATTTATTGTTTTTCGTTCAATCACAGAAATAGCCTTAGCAGGGCAGGCCTCTTCACAAATCCCGCATCCCCAACACTTGGTCAGGTCAAACTCAACCTTGCTCCGACGTTTACCCTTGACCATCACTTCCGCCTCTCCTATATAAAAAGCCCCAAAATTACAACGCTTGGCGCAAGCACCACAATGCGAACACTTAGAGTCATCCCTCTGAACCAGGATTTGACTCACCGGAAATACACCCTTGGTTCCTTTTTCTTGAGCCAAACGCAAGGGATAACAACAGCAGGAGCAACAATTGCAGATATAAGTCGGTCCCTTAATCCGCCAGTCGCTGTTCACTTGATGCATTAGACCTTTCTTATGAGCCGCCTTTACCAGTTCCTTGGCTTCTTCCTTCGTAAGGGACCGCCCGAAGGTCCGATCAGTTATCGAATCATTAAAGGTTAAACAGGTTTCTGTCGGCTTAACACAATGGCTTGCTAACTTACGACAATTACACGGAACTACCCTGATATCACTCACGGACTCAAGTACTTCATCAAGGTCTTCAATCAATAAAAACTGCTCCGGAGCCCTGTCTACCACTTCCTTATTGATAAGCGAATCCAGATAGGAATTCATCTTCCCTGCATAAACCTGATAACACCACTGATCCAAAGCCTTCCGCAAATCCTTGTCAATCAAAGGATAGCTTTCATCAAACTTACACACATAATCTAAGAGCTCATAAAAATCGGCTCCAAAATAAACAAGCTCCCCATCAAGCTCTTCCCTATGAACAATATGTTTATCATAACAGGCATCCAATAAAACCTGGGCATCTTCAAAAGAACAATCCAACCTTGCAACAATTTCCGAGACAGAACACTTTTCACCATTAAGCCCAACCACAAGACCCATCTCGCCCTCAGATACAAACCGATCCATATGCAAAACAACGAATTCCGGTACACCAAACAAAGACACAAACCGATCAATCACAGCCATCAAACTTCCTGCCTTTCACGTTGAAAAAGTTATAAAGCCACTCTATACCCCTTGCAAATATATGGAGTATAAAGTGGCAATTTAATCAAGTCCGAGACTCCCACTTCTTCAAGTGGGTGTTCCATATTCTACTTCGGTGACGACAATTACTTTAACAACCCTTTACTCTTTAAGAACGTCGTTGAAACTTCATCAATGGACTTCTTCTCAACATCGGCTTGCATGTTCAGTTCAGTAATAGTTAGAGTGTCTAACACGGAGCTTAACTTCTTAAGATCGGCGGCCAAAGTAGGATAAGCATCCACAATTTGCTGACGAACGACAGGGGCAGCATTATAGACCGGGAATGCCTTTTTATCGTCTTCAAGCATAACAAGCTTATCTGTAACAATCCTTGGTTCTGTAGTGAAGGCCAAAGCCAGATCCCCTTTTTGATTTTTAAGAGTTTCATAGTTTAAACCCATCGCTACATTAACAAAATCACCTTTAGGCATCTTGAAATCATATACCTTTTCAAAAGAAGGCAGTCCATCCGCTCTTCCTTCCCATTCAGGGAAGCCAACGAACTTTAAGGTTTCTCCCTTTTTCACTTGGGCAACATAGTCCGAAATAGTTTTAAGCTTATACTTTTCTGCAACATCCGGACGAACTACGATTCCATAAGTATCATTGAGCGGAGCATATTCTAACCAGGCAATTCCATTCTTAGCATCCCATTCTTTGATGAGTTTGTAGCTTTCCTCAGCCTCAAACACGGGAGCATGCTCCATCAAATTCATAACACCTGTTCCAGTGTACTCCCAATATAGATCAATTTGCCCGGAAGTAAGAGCCGGTCTGATTACCGCTAACTCACCAAGGCCCATTTTATTTTCAACGGGATACCCTAATCCTTCTAGATACTGAAGACTCAGTGTTCCTAAAATTGCCGCTTCAGTGAAGGTCTTAGACGAAATTTTAATGGTTGGTCCTTCTTTTCCCTTATCTGGAGCAGTTCCGGCAGTAGGCGTCTTTGCGCAACCGAACACCCCTCCCAAAGCTAATGTCAGGGACAAGACTGCAACGAGAAATAGTGATTTCTTCTTCATGTACATACCCCTTCCTTTCAACTATTTGTGCTAATTATACATCTTTTCATTTCATAATATTACCAAAGGCTTTTTATATGTCCTACCCCCTCCTTTTTTTGCCCTTTTAAAAACCGTCCCTCGTTCCCCTCAAGCACCTTTGCATGAAGATCCAAAGAGCTCCTAAAATCATATCCAACCCCGTCAATCAGTTAAAAAGATAGACGGAAGGACGCCCCTAGGCAAAGTAGAATACCCACCCCGACCTGAAACCAGAGGATTGACTTAGCCAAACCTACTCCGCCCCCATACCAGGAGGAGTAATTCGATGCTCAAGATAATTAATCATCCTGTCTAAAAATATAGCCATCAGCGCCCCGAGCCCTGCCCCAACCAGCAGATACTCAGGCCGGAAGAGCGCTAACCCGCCCATAATCAGATTGCCCAAGCCTCCTGCTCCAATAAGAGAAGCTAATGTACCTATACTTACAACATAAACAGTCGCCGTCCGGATACCGCTCAAAATGATCGGCACAGCCAAGGGAAGCTCCACTTCTAAAAGAATCCTTCGCTGAGACATCCCCATACCGCTGGCTGCTTCCTTCACATCCGAGCTAACCCCTAATAAACCGGCAATTGTATTCCTAACGATAGGCAATAAACTCTGAAATAAAAGAGCAACTATAGCGGGCTTCATGCCCAAACCGAGAATCGGCAAGGCCAAGGCAATAACCGCAATCCCCGGCACAGCTTGTAAAAGGTTAAGTATATTAAGGGTAACAAGACCGAACTTTTTAAATTTCGGACGGCTTAGGAAGATCCCCAGCGGTACTGAAATCAGGATTGCAAGTGTTATGGTGATAACAACAATCAGGGAATGCTCCCACAAAGCCTCAGGTGCCTTCTCGAAAAGAGCAAACCTGAAATTCTCCCACTTCATTTACTCACCCTCTTTCCGATAAACATGCTTCCTAATCCCTTTGAAAGAGAGCATCCCGCATAATTCCTCGCCCTTCAGAATCCCAAGATAATCCGTATCATATTCCAGTAATAAAGAGAGTGCATCCGGGAAAGGAGTCGTCGTTTGGACAAAAGCCTTTTCCCTCCTAAGGACTCGTTTCCGCAGCCCCTCTATATCCCTCCCGAACTCTTCCGTATCAGAAACCGTAATTTGCCCGCAAGCCTTGCCCTCGTCATTTAAGAGGAAGGCCACCTGGGCCCCGGCATCCTTCATTTTCTGGGCAACATTATGTAACTCATTCCCCTTCACGACACAACCAATGGGTTGCATGGCATCTTCAGCCAGATATAAATTTAATTTTTTCACAACCCGATCACGGCCAATAAAATCTTCGACAAACTCGTTAATCGGATTCGTTAAAATCTCTTCCGGAGTCCCAAATTGAACTAATTTTCCAGCGTCAAAAATGGCAATCCTATCTCCCATTTTTATGGCTTCGTTAATATCATGAGTAACAAAAACGATGGTCTTCTTAATCTCTTTCTGTAAACGAAGCAATTCATCCTGCAAATGCGTCCGTGCAATCGGGTCGACTGCCCCGAAAGGCTCATCCATCAGCATGATGGGCGGATCGACAGCCATCGCCCTGGCGACTCCCACTCTCTGCATTTGCCCCCCGCTTAGCTGGGCCGGATACTTGCCCCTTGTTTTTTCCAGGTCAAGTCCCATCATGACAATAAGCTCATCAACACGTTTCCTAATCTTCTCCTTCGGCCATTTATACAGACGAGGCACGATGGCAATATTTTCAGCAATCGTACGGTGCGGCAAAAGTCCAATCTGTTGAATGACATAGCCAATCCCCATCCGCAGTTGGTCTGGATCAGTACGAGTTACATCTTCTCCGTTAATTTTGACGATCCCGGATGTAGGCTCGATCATTCGGTTAATCATACGCAAAATTGTACTTTTTCCACAGCCTGAGGGTCCGACTAAGACACAGATCTCTCCCTTAGGAATAGAGAGAAATAATTTATCGACAGCCGGCATTGCTTGACCTGGGTACTGCTTCGTAATTTGCTCTAATTCAATCATCGGAATCCTCCTCTGCAAACTCTATCCCGTCCTCAGTTCGACCTAACTATGCTGATGAGGAGTTAGCGACTAATTCTTAATCCTTTAGGAACAATCCTTTTCTCCACCAACCCAAGAATAGTATCTAAACCGATGGCAATCACCGAGATAATCAGGGCGCCTGTCACCATCATAGGAGTATTAGAACGGATAAGGCCCTCTTGAATAAAACGCCCTAAATTACGCTCCCCAATATAGGTAGCAATTGCCGCAATGCCAGTGGTCATTACCACAGTAATTCGAAAACCCGCAAAAATAATGGGCATACCTAAAGGCACAAGAATTTCGATGAGAATCCTTCTTGTGCCCATACCCATCCCCCTAGCCGCCTCGATCACATTGCGATCCACGTTTTTAACCCCGTCATAAACGCTGCGAATCAAGGGCATCATCGCGTAGAGAACCAACGCCAGCAGAGCTGACTTTCGACCTAAGCCAAACATGGGAATAGTTACTAAAATAGCAAACATAGACAAACTGGGAATACAAAATATCGTGTTCGCCAGAGCCAAGACCCTAGCTGCCCATTTATCGCTTTTTGTCAATAAAAGTCCCACAGGTACCCAAATCGCTAAAGAAATCCCTACCGCCAACAAGACCAAGGTAAAATGATTTTCGGAGTATTCCATAATAGTCTTGGAATTCTTCATTAGAAAACTAGTAAAATCTGATAAGGTCACTCGCCATCACCTCACTTTCTTTCGTTATTCTAATAAAGAATCTGCCCCTTCAAAGAGGTGGGAACTTGATAATTCAAAATAAAGCGTTAAATCTAATAATTGTTGCAAGAACCATGCCTAATTCCTTACAATTGAGAGTTTATGGCCTTTTTCCTTACCGAACAAAAGCTAGGCGCCAAATTAATTTGCTGATATAGGACAGGAAGTCCTTGCCAGAAGCAGTTTTAGGACAAGTGCATATTATTATTGCCTGCCTAAGAATTATGCATCCCCAGCTTTTTCATGCGGTATTGGAGATTTTGCCGAGCAATTCCAATGGATTCAGCCGCCCTGGTGATATTCCAGTCATGGCTTTTCAAAGCTTCCCAAAGCACTTGCTTTTCAACCTCACGCAAAACATGACTCAGAGTGCTGGACCCCTTCTTATAGAATTCAGAAAAGGTTCCATCCTGACTCAGAAACTTCGCTCTAAGATAATGTGGCAAATGGTCAACGGTTATAACCTTTCGTCCATCCAGCATATTCATAGCGCTTTCAATAATATGCTCCAATTCCCGTACATTTCCGGGCCACAGATATCTAAGAAATATATCCTTTAACTCAGCAGCAATCTGAACCTCACCTAAACCATATATTTTTTGATAGCGATTTAAAAACCAATGGATTAATGCTTCAATATCTTCCGCCCTGTCTTTCAAAGGTGGAATAAAAAGGGTCATCACCGCTAAACGATAAAAAAGATCCTTACGCAAACTGCCATTGTTCACCGATTCCCACGGATCAACATTTGTAGAACTGATAACTCGGCAGTGCACCGGAATCTCCATGGTCCCGCCCACCCGTCTGACCATTCTTTCTTGAACTACCCGCAAAATCTTAGCCTGCAGGGCAATACTCATACAATTAAGTTCATCTAAAAACAAAGTCCCATTTCCAGCCTGTTGAAATAAGCCCTTAGAGTCTACCGCTCCAGTAAAAGCCCCCTTAGCCGTTCCAAAAAGAATACTTTCCAGCAAGGTTTCCGGAATAGCCGCACAGTTAATCGCTACAAAAGGCTCATTTTTGCGGGCGCTGTGATTGTGAATCGCTTGAACCAGCAATTCCTTACCTGTTCCTGTCTCGCCAAAGACTAAGATGAATCCATCAGCTACCGCTGCTTTTTTTGCCGAAGCAACCAGATTGTGCATAGCAGGACTGGCATAAACGATTGATTCAAACGTATAGCGAGTTCCATTACTGCTCCGATTCTCTTGCCCTTCCAGACCGATTTGGTCGTGCAATTGCATCGTCTTCGTCAGCAATTCTTTAAACTTGGTAATATCTTTACATACAGAATAGACCGCAACAACCTCATCGTCTTCTATCACGGGAAATGTGCTGGCTATAATAGTGACCTCTTTACCTTTGTTCGTAAAATAAGTCTTATGCTTCTCCAAAACCGGTTCACGAGTTAAAACAACGCTCAAGTGTTCGCTGCTTTCCACAGTAACAGCATCATACACTTCATTTAAATACTTTCCGACAACGTGTTCGGATAACAACTCTTCTAACTTAGCCATTTCAGAATTATAAAAGATTATCTTACCCTCAGGGTCGGTAACAATAACCCCTTCGTCAATTGAATTAAAGAGATGCCTGAAAACTTGGTCCATAACACGAGGCATACTCCTACCCCCTAGTTTTCTACCTTTTTTCGTTAATTCTTCAAGCAACGACAATATCCTCTTTTTTGATAATCCCTTTATGGTTTAGGGAGTAAATCCTCCAGAAGATCGTAAGCTAAGCCCCGAATAGCCTGACGTTTATACTCTTGCGAAGCACGGCCTGGAATCGCTCGGTCAACTGCATCTGTTAAATGGTCGGCAACTTCCTCAGCAAAATCCGAATTAACCTGCTTGCCTTGTAATCCCCGCTCCAATTCCTCTAAACGAAAGGGGATGGGTCCCAAAGCTCCCACAGCCCATCTTGAGGAAAGAATTTTTTGGTCCTCTGGGTCATATTCCACCATTGCCGCCATATTCAACCGGGCAATTGAGACCGCAGTACGACTTCCAATTTTCCCAAAAGCACTAATAATTCCTGCTCTCCCCTGGGATTTCCAGATTGGAAAATCGATCTCTGTTATCAATTCCTTCTTCTGCAAACCTTGACCGTCTCCCCCTTGGAACTGAGCAAAGGGCACTCTCCGCACACCCTGTGGTCCGGCAATATTGACCCACGCTTCCAGAACCAGCAAAGCAGGCAAACTGTCTCCGGCGGGCGAGGCGTTCGCAATATTTCCGCCTATAGTAGCCCTGTTTCGAATTTGAGCAGACCCTACCTGAGATGCCGCCTGGCTCAAACACCGAGCCTTCCCACTCAGCAAATCACTTTCACTGATTTGGGTAAAGGTTGTCCCGCTCCCGATCCTCACCCTTCCCTCAACTTCCTCAATGAATTTCAGTTCCGGAATCAAGGAAAGATCCATAAGCCAAGCAGGTCGTATCTGCCCCCCTTGTAACTTAATGACAAGATCAGTGCCACCACTTATAAAAACGACGTCCTCATTAATTCGAGAAATAGTCTCAATACCTTCCACAACTGTCGCCGGACAAACAAACTCACATTTCGTCATCCTAAAAACTCCTCTATTTCTCCTACTTACAGAACATGAAGGGAACATGGTGGTTCTTGTCCAACCACGATTCTTGAACTTAATTGTTCTAAATATTCGATATTTAGTACGCGTATCCCTTCCTTATTGTCAGCAAAAGTTTAACCTCAACTGTATTCAATCTGGCTAAATATATAACATTTTCCACAACATGAAGGATATAACTCCTATATCCTACCGAAATTATCTGATGGAATGGAGGAGTTGCTAATTGGAAAGCAAAATAACAACAGTTCATTTATACATATTTATTGATAAGTAAGTACACAATACAGTTAGGATCAGTAATGTAAACGCATGTTTTGATGGATAAGTCTGTACTATATGATATTGGCAAGCCGATAGTAACTTAAAATATACACAAATATATCTCTATTAGAAAATTTATCATAAAGGGGAATACTATCATGAGCAACTATAACGCAGTATTAGCAAGAAATACGGAAAATGCTCCAAAAGGTATCGGTCCATATTCACAAACTGTAGCTTTCTCTCATTACAATAATCTTTCAGCTCAATTACCCATCGATCCAAAATCCGGCAAGTTGGTAGCTGGTGGTGCAAAAGAGCAGGCTGAACAGTGCTTTAAAAATATCAAAGCAATTGTAGACAGCATCAACCATGTTATGAGCGATGTTGTTAGAATCACTGTATTCGTTAAGAATATTAAAGATATTGATGCTGTAGACGAAGTTTATAAAACATTCTTCCCAGGCTATGTTCCTACACGGACGAATGTCGCAGTTGCAGCTTTGCCTATGGATGCTTTGGTGCAAATTGAAGCACTTGTTTCAAACGGTGAAGGTACAATTCCAAACGCACCACAAGCAGGCGACCTCATAAAGCTTACAAATAACACGGCTAATGCGCCAACATGTCCTCTATCTACGCAAGTTGTAGCTTTTTCTCATTACAATAATCTTTCAGCTCAATTACCTATCGATCCAAAATCCGGTAGAGTGGTAGCCGGTGGTGTAAAAGAGCAGGCTGGACAGTGCTTAAAGAATATCAAGGCAATTTTAGAAAGTATCGACGTTCCTTTTGACGATATTGTTAAAATTAATATCTTCCTCAAAAACCTCTCGGATATTGAAGCCGTAAACGAAGTTTATACAACATTTTTCCCAGACTCGGCTATCGCCAGGACCGCAGCCTATGTCCCTGCACGGACAACAGTTGCAGCTTCAGCTTTACCTATGGATGCTTTGATACAAATTGAAGCAGTGGTGTCACACGGAGATGGTACACCCCCACAAGCTGTTGAAGACAGGCATGGACTCATCATAGAAGCAAACAATACGGAAAATGCACCAAAAAGTTCTCTATATACACAAACTGTAGCTTTTTCTCATTACAATCATATTTCAGCTCAATTACCTCTAAACCCCAAAACTGGTGAAATGGTAGCTGGTGGTGTAAAAGAGCAGGCTGGACAGTGCTTAAAAAATATCAAGGCAATTGTAGAAAGTCTCGACCACGTTATGGACGATGTGGTTAAAGTAAATATCTTCCTTAAAAATATCGCAGATATTAATGCTGTAGACGAAGTTTACACAACATTCTTCCCAAGCGGTGTTCCTGCACGAAGAACAGTTGGCGTATCAGCTTTACCTAAAGATGCTTTAGTCCAAATCGATGCAGTTGTATCAAACGCTGAAGGAACACCTCCAAAAGCATAACAGGCATTTGTTTGTAAATACAGGAACGATCTCAAATGAAAATTGAGACAGCTTCCGTTTTTTAATAGCGCAAATGAAAAAGCATCGAGATTTTAGCCGATTATGGCAGAAATCTTGATGCTTTTTTAGTTTCCGGGCATAACAAAAAAACTGGGTTAGCTTGCGAATCTATGCGATTGAATTTTTATAGAGATTGACAGTCGCTTAAAGGAATTGGAAGATGAATAAACAGATAATAGCTCACACAAAAATGCCCTATAGCATAGACTGTCAAAAAGTCTACTCTATAGGGCATATATATTGTTTTCCGATCTCTTTTTCCTATCTCGGCAACTCTATAACCGGCTTATCCTTGGAAGGCTTGTACAGCAAGAAATTACGACCAATTACTTGTACCAGTTCAGACCCGGTCTGATCAGCGAGTTCAGTCGCCACAGATTTCGGCTCCTCCATACAATTTTGCAAAACTCGTCCCTTTATCAGCTCCCGAGCTTCTATGGTTTGGTTCGTTTGGATGATGACTGATTCTGTAATTCCACCCTTCCCCACTTGAAGAATCGGCACCATTTCATTCCCCATGGCCCGTAAATAACGCTTTTGTTTTCCTGTTAACACGGAAATCTTCCCCCTAAAATCAATCTTTACTCATATCTCAAGGCCGCCATCGGTTCGAGTTTGGCCGCTTTTAAAGCCGGATAAAAACCGAAGAAGAGTCCCACTCCAATCGAGAAGGACACGGCAAATATTATCGCCCAGCCGGACAAAAGCGGTGGCCAGTTCAAAAGGTGAGACGCTATCAGCGCACTCCCTACCCCTAAAGCGATACCCAGAATCCCACCAATGAGAGATAAAACAATAGCCTCTAATAAAAATTGCAATAAAATGTCACGCTCTTTGGCCCCCACAGCTTTGCGCAGTCCAATTTCCCGCGTGCGTTCTGTCACAGAAACCAACATAATGTTCATAATTCCGATTCCTCCCACTAAGAGGGAGATTCCAGCAACCAAACCGATAAAGCTGGTTAGTATCCGCATAATCGTATTAGCTGATTGCACCAGTTGCTGTACATTAAAAACTTCATATTGATTGGTTGTCCCATGGCGCACGTTCAAAATACGCTTAGCATTATCAATCGTACTTGCCAAATCCGCTTCTCGGTAAGTCGCACCTTCCAACTGGTCTACTCGCCGCGATTGAAAGACATCCGACCAGGTTCCCCAGGGCATATAGGCATACGCATTCTGTGGACCTACATTAAATTGGGCAAAGGCTGAGGTATCCTTAGCCAAAACCCCAATCACTCGACAAGGAACACTGCGGACAATAACCTGCTGTCCCAAAGGATTTCCTGCCCCAAATAGATTTTCTCCCAAGGTCTGATCAATCACCACCACGCGACGGTCTGCCGCAAACTCCTCCTCAGTGAAGAATCGCCCTCTGGCAATATCCCGGTTGCGCAAGTCCGCAAATTCAGGAGTAGTTCCCACGACCATAGCTGAAGAACGCTTTTGATTCACCTCTAGGGCAGTGTATTCAATACTCGTGGGAATCAATATCTTGACTTGGGGCAAGGCTCGTTTCAAGCTTTCTCCATCCTGCAGACTTAAGCGTTCCCCCTCATTTTGTCCGCTGTTGCCAACTGACTTAGCGTACAATACAAACAAGTTAACCCCGCTTTTCTCCATTTCCTGCATAATGGCAGCCTTGCCTCCCAGACCGATGGTGACCACAGCGATCACAGCGGCAATCCCAATAATAATCCCCAGCATCGTCAGTCCCGAGCGAAGTTTATTGGTTCTCAAGCTAAAAAGTGCTCCGCGCAGTCCTTCAATAAGGCTCATACGCCTCCACTTCCCGCCTCAGGGACGACCTGCATTCCTTCCGAAAAATCATTGGAGGGATTTAAAACCACCTGGTCTCCAGAATTTAAGCCGGAGGTGATTTCCTGGTGTGTGTCATTCCCAATCCCAAGCTTGACTTCTGTTTTCTCAAGACGGCCAGCCTGGATTCGGTAAACATAGTTTTTGTTTCCTTCTTGAAAAAGGGCCTCTTGTGGAACAGCTAAGACCCCTTCCTTAGTCGCCACAATAATTTCGATGGTCACAGTAAAACCAGGCTTCAGTTCAAGCGGAGCTTTCTCTAAACGAATTTTTATCCCTACTGTTGGAGAAGCGCTTCCCTGAATGCTAGTCTTCGAGACTGCCGTCGGGGCAATCTCAACAATCGTCCCTTGAACAGACGCGTCTCCCAGCATCTTACTTGAAATGCTAACTTTCCCGCCGACTTGAACCTTTCCCGCATCAATTTCGTTCAGTTGTGCCTCGACATTCATTTGGGTTAGATCAGCCACCACTACTAACGGCACCTGCACAGAAGACAAGTTACCCTCTTGAGCATTCACTTCAACCACAGTACCCGCCATACTAGCTTTATGAATTAGTTGACCCTGTTGCACCTGAGCAACTTTCAACATTTCCTGAGCCTGCTTTAAGGCAGCCTTACTCTGTGCCAAGGCTCCCTCCGCCTGCCTTATGACGACCGGACTTACCAAGCTTTCCTGAGGAGTACTATTCTGTTCGCTTAAAAACTGAGGAAGCAGCGAACTTACAACACCTGCCCCATCCGCAGAACTATCGGGTGAAAGACCAGCTGTACTCGCAGCACTTTGGGCCTTCTTCAGCTCGTCCAAATTGGCCTGAGCGGTACTTACAACCGTCTGAGCTGCCTCGACACTCACCTTCGCCTGGGCCACTTGGGCATCGACCAGCGTAGTATCCAGCGCAACAAGAGTCTGTCCCGCCTGGACAGAATCCCCCACCTTCACAGCCACCTTCGCTACACGACCGGGAGTTAGAACACGGACTTCCTGGCTGGACACCGGAACCACGCTCCCCGTCGCAAAGACGTTTTCCTGCATCGAAATCGGAGTGACCACTCCAGCTTTGACCTGCAGTGGACCCTGAGGCTTCCCCCAAAACCACCAAACACCAAAGGCTAACGCAAGAACTAAGAGCATTGCCCCAATCATCCACCAGAGACGTTTCGTCACATTGTTACCCCCAAACCAACGAAAATGCCTAAGACCTAACTACTACACCCAATCAAATTTAACCCCAGCAATATCAACTTTATCCCCTTCTTTGATTCCTTCCGCCCGTAAAGCGTCATCAATCCCCATCACCTTTAAAATGTTTTGGAAACGATAGACACTGGCCTCTCGGTCAAAAAAGGTCATCTTAACATGCTTTTCAATTTCCGGACCTTCAACAATAAAGAGGTCCTCTTCTTTACGAATTTCGAAACGCTTGTCCGGATCAGCCTTCGTAACCCGGTGTTCTGTGGGAAGACTTAAAATTTGCGGAGCTGAGATATCCGGCAAGATCTTAGCAATGTGATAGACCAGGTCTTGCAGACCCTCCCCCGTTGCCGCAGATACCGCAAAGATTTCGCGACTTCCCTCAACCGCTTCCTTAAGACGCTGCAAATGCTCTTCAGCTCCCGGAATATCCATCTTATTGGCAACAATAACCACCGGCCGTTCCGCAAGCACAGGACTATAGAGCCGCAGTTCATCCTGAATAATTTTCAAATCCTCGAGCGGATCTCGTTCTTCCGAGCCGGAGATATCTAACACATGCAGAATCAAGCGTGTTCGCTCTGTATGGCGTAAAAACTCGTGACCCAATCCGGCCCCCGTATGAGCACCCTCGATCAGCCCCGGAATATCTGCCATAACAAAGCTTTCCCCATCCTCAACATCCACTACCCCCAAATTCGGAACTAAGGTAGTAAAGTGATAATCGGCAATCTTGGGCTTCGCAGCAGACACCTTCGAAATAATCGTGGATTTTCCTACATTAGGGAACCCGACCAACCCAACGTCAGCTAAGAGTTTCAACTCCAAACGCAGCCAATGTTCCACGCCCGGTTCTCCATTTTCCGCCAAGGTGGGTGCTTTATTGGTATTGCTCATAAAACGAGCATTCCCCCTGCCGCCACGACCGCCTGCCGCCACAACGACTCGCTGTCCATGTTCAGTAATGTCAGCAATCGTTTCCCCGGTTCCGTCATCGAAGACCACTGTACCCACAGGAATACGCAAGACAGTGTCCGTACCGCTCCGACCGCTCATATTCTTCGCCTGCCCATGGTCCCCTCGGTCACCCTTATAATGCCGCTTATAGCGAAAGTCCACCAAGGTCCTTAAACCCTCATCTCCCACAAACACAATACTGCCCCCGCGCCCGCCATCACCGCCGCTCGGGCCGCCTTCAGGGACATATTTTTCTCGACGAAAAGCGACAGCTCCTGCTCCGCCATCCCCGCCTTTAACATAAATCTTCGCCTGATCATAAAACATAAATGATTCTCCTTACGCACAAACAATCTAAACTCTGGCCTGCCCAGGCTTACTCAGCTGCTCTGATTCAATCTTATTAATTGATCACAGAGCACTGTCTCCTCATCGGATAATATAAACTGACAAGCTAAGCCACCCGGTTCATCAAATAAGTACACTTCAGCATTCAAGTCTTTTAAAGCCCTGGACTGAATAACTATTGCCATGCATTCATTAGTGTACCCGTATAACCCTTCCACATATTCTTCCTGCCAATGATCTTTCCAAAACTCTTTTTGTTTCATCTCTTCAGGAAAATCAATCGTAGCCATAACCTTTTCCTGACTGAGACGAATCATAAGACCCAACAGAATCGCCCCTAAATAAGGTTCTGGAATTTGCGCTATCTTTTGCTCCTCCTGCGATGCAGAAGCCGTCTGCTGCATGTATAAAAGGGCCTCGGCCGATCGATTAAGCTGTAAATTACCCATAATTACCTGCCAGTGATTCATGAAATCATGTCTTTGCAGGCGATACCACTGTAACAACTCTGACAAAAGAACTCTATCTAACTTTGACATAGTCATCGTTTTCCTCTCATCCCGCCACTTTATTTTGCTACAGAACCGTGATTTGTTATGTACTCATATACAGTCAGTTGATACTTTCTGTCTATACACGAAAAACCCCTGGGTTTTCCCAGGGGTAATGTAAGAGACAGCTTATTGGGCAATAGCCACCGGTGTTTTTGGGCGCTCAGCATAAATACTAACTTGTTTGTGCAATCGATCTTTATGCTCAAATTTCACATAACCATCGATCAAAGCAAACAAGGTGTCATCTTTACCCAGACCACAGTTTTTGGCGGGATGAAACTTCGTACCGCGTTGACGTACGATAATCGTACCTGCAGTAACGAATTGGCCGTCGCCACGTTTTAAGCCGAGGCGTTGAGCATTACTGTCCCGACCGTTACGCGAGCTACCTACCCCTTTTTTATGGGCAAACAATTGAAGATTCATTTTTAGCATGGAGTCCACCTCCTTCGATCAATAAATATATAATTCTGACTGTAAGCCGTCTGTATTTGTTCGATACCTAACATCATCGTTTGCAGAATCCACTGAGCCTTCTCTAAATCTTGCTCTGAAACCCCCATAAGCTGGCAGGTGATGTGTCCATCCCCCTCCTGTACTTTAGGAGCAACCGGCAAGAAATGCTCTAACCCATTGACAGCCGCGATACTCAGTGCAGAAACACCCGCACATACAATATCCCGACCCTCCTCTGCAAAACCAGCATGTCCGGACAGCTCGAATTCACGAATCTGCCCCTGATCATCTGACCATACTACAAGACGAATACCGTCTTGGTGCTTACGCTTGGAGTGCTTCGACAAGAACTTTTGTGTAGGGTTGACGATGTCCTTGTTTGCGTCGATAGTTCTTCTTGGATTTGAATTTGAAGACAATAATCTTCTCCCCTTTACCGTGCTCCACAACCTTCAGCACTGCTGTAGCACCTGCTACAACTGGGGTTCCAACATTCACTGAACCGTCTTTTTCCACGAGGAGAACCTGATCAATCGTTACGGCATCTCCTACATTAGCATCAAGTTTTTCAACGTAAATAACGTCGCCTTCTTGAACGCGGAACTGCTTACCACCGGTTTCAATTACTGCGTACATTTTATTACACCTCCCATGCCCTAGACTCGCCATTGCAGGTCGGTTTTTTATGTAAAAACCTGTTGATACCTGATTCGAGCGGTTGCGGTGAGAAGTCACCACATTTAAGTATTTTAGCATTTGAGCACTAGTGTTGTCAACCTTTAGCATATATTATTGTTCTTATTTTGCAGGCATTTCCTTAGCCCCTTTAATTTCAGAACCTTTTTACATTATTGTAACAAAAGATCGAAATAATGTAACAGAAAGATTATATCTTATAAAATATATATCTTCTTGCCGAAAATTTAAGTTTAAGACAGAAAACAAATATTAGGATATGACTAATCGGAGATGTCTATTGAAGGAAAACACGAAACAGCTGCCGAATATAAATATACCATAAATTGTAAGGAGTGATATTATATGCCTTGGAAGCAATATAAAGACTCCCCATTTCGTTTACCAACTCGCCAAGAAATTTTGATCATTGGAGGATCGGTTGCAATCTGCTTACTAGTGATAGCTTATTTCGCCTTAACTTCTTGACCTAAGACTATCTGTTCATATATTTAACGCCGAACTCTTAATTCTTATTTCTTATTTCTTATTTCTTATCTCTTATCTCTTATCTCTTATCTCTTATCTCTTATCTCTTATCTCTTATCTCTTATCTCTTATCTCTTATCTCTTAAACCTTACTCTTTAATTCTCAACTCTCAACAACTCTTAACTCTTTTAACTCTCTCTCTTAACTCTCTTAACTCTCTTAACTCTCTTAACTCTCAACCCTACTATATAATATCTACTATTAATACCTACCTAAGACGCCCAGAAAACTTTTTTACCCAATAGACACAAGTGACAACCGCCATGTAAATTGCAAACGCAACCAAGAAACCCCAAAGACCTTCCACAATATCCTGAAATTCCATATTGCCGCGACCGGTTACCTTTTGCCCAATCTCAATGGCAAAAACAAAAACCACCAAAACAGTAAACGTATATATAAACGAAATTGCCGTCAGGCTATACTTAACCAAATACTTAAATAGCTTATGCACCAAGACAAAAAGAAGGATTCCAATAATCCCTATGACCAAAAAATGAAGTTGTTTGTCGTTGAGGCTAAGACCTAAGAACTTCGTCAACCAAATTAATTTATCGTGGAAGTAGTTTATGATGCCAGTAATGAATTTTAAAGCGGTACTCAATATTCTTTTTCCTCCAAGAACTTCTTCATAACACTGAGCCCTTCAAGGGCTTATTTTTGATTCCTATTATATATTATTAAATTCCCAGACTCCAACTTCCTCAAGTGGGTGTCCTTAAATTATATCCACATCATACTATATCCATAACATCATTAAACATCTTTTTCCTCCTGTCACTAATATGGTACAATAACTTTGCCCACAAAAATTCAAAGCATAGTAAAGGGGGAAATGCACCTTGGAATCATTAATAGCAATTATTATTTACATGGTAGGGATGCTGGGTATCGGGTACTACTCCTACAAACGCACTACCGACCTCTCAGATTACATGTTGGGGGGACGAAATCTTGGGCCTGCCGTAACGGCATTAAGTGCCGGAGCCTCAGATATGAGCGGTTGGCTCATGTTAGGGCTTCCCGGCGCCATGTTTACCCAAGGAATCAGCGCCGCTTGGATCGTCATTGGTCTTACACTCGGAGCTTACTGCAATTGGCTTTATGTTGCTCCACGTCTGCGCGCCTACACAGAGCTTGCTAACAACTCCATCACAATCCCGGCCTATATAGGTAACCGATTTGAAGACAGTTCTAGAGTCTTGCGGCTTGTCTCAGGCCTTGTCATTATTGTCTTTTTCACCTTCTATGTCTCTTCAGGCCTCGTTTCAGGGGCAGTTCTATTTCAAAACTCCTTTAATGTAGATTATCATGCCGGACTTTGGGTTGTCGGCGGAGTCGTCGTAGCTTATACCTTATTCGGAGGTTTCTTAGCCGTCAGTATCACCGACTTTGTCCAAGGCCTTATCATGGTCACTACCCTAATAATGGTTCCCCTCGTAACAATTCAAGCTACAGGAGGATTTGAACATTCCATCAATACTATCCACAGCATCAATCCGGCCTACCTGGACTTCTTCAAAGGCACAACCGTTCTAGGTATTATCTCCCTCTTCGGTTGGGGTTTAGGCTATTTTGGACAGCCACACATCATCATTCGTTTCATGGCCATCTCTTCAATTAAAGAGATAGTAAAAGCTCGTCGAATCGGCATGATTTGGATGGTTTTCTCCGTCGTTGGCGCTATGTTTACCGGATTGCTCGGGATCGCTTACTTTGCCAACAAGGGCATTACACTTGCCGATCCGGAAACCGTCTTCCTCGAGTTAGGCAAATTGCTCTTTCATCCGATTATTACCGGTTTCCTCCTAGCCGCAATCTTAGCCGCTATTATGAGTACCATCTCTTCCCAACTCCTTGTCACCTCAAGCTCTTTGACAGAAGATCTGTACAGCCTGTTTCGCCGCAAAGCGACCGACAAAGAACTGGTCTTGGTGGGTCGTTTATGCGTTTTCATTGTGGCGGTCGTCGCCACACTGATTGCCTATCAGCGCAGTGACACCATTCTCGGCTTAGTGGGTTATGCCTGGGCAGGCTTCGGTTCAGCCTTTGGACCAGTCATTCTTTTAAGCTTGTATTGGAAAAGGATGAACAAATGGGGTGCTTTAGCCGGAATGATTGCCGGTTCCGCCACAGTAATTATCTGGACCCGCTTCCCCTTCCTAAAAAACGCCCTTTATGAGCTGGTCCCGGGATTTTTCGCCTGCCTAATTGCCATCGTCGCGGTTAGCTTACTCACGGCCAAACCATCAGAAAAGATGCAAGCCGAGTTTGAACAATGTAAACTAAATACTAATCGAATTTAGGACTATCCATGAGAAATAAACAGTTAAAAAAAGAGGGACGGCTCTTTGCTCCATTTACGGAACAAAGAACCGTCCTCTTTTGTCTCTTTTATCTCTTTTATCTCTTTTATCTCTCTTGTCTTTTTGTCACTTTTGCCTAAGAACGCCCCCCTTGTCCCTAACCTACTCCGAATACTTTACTCTATAACGTATCCTGCTCCCATATTTCTGGGAAACTAGCAACCCTTTGCTTTCGAGCTTAAGGACAAACGCTCTGATAGTTGCATAAGCGGAGTTTTTATAATCCTTTTCCAACTGCTTGGTTGAAAATTCATTAGTCCCGTATGCAGACAGTACATAATGAAATAAATCCTTCTCCTTAGCAGTAATTTCACCTGTTTTAAGCAGATTATTGAATTCTTCGATTACCTTTGTGGGCTCCTCTCTTTTCTGAAACTTAGTAAAAACATTACTTATAAAGAAGCTCACAAAGGGCGTCGCATCTACGGTTTTGGAAAGCTTTGAATTAGACGAAATCAGAGTGAACGCCTTATAGTACAAACTCTTACTTTCGTTGATATAGGACGAAAACGGAATAAACAAGGAAGAGGTATAGCCTTTTTGTACCAGATACCATAGTTGTAGCAATCGAGACATTCTTCCATTGCCGTCAAAATAGGGGTGCAGATAGGCAAAATAGTAATGAATTATAATTGATTTCAAAACCTGATCTAAGCTATCGTCGCAATGGATATACTCGATCATATTCGCAATGTACTTTGGAAGTTGCTGATGATCCAGCCCCTGATGCTCTATCTTTTGCCCAACCACATACACTGCTTCGTGACGATATTTCCTATCCAACATCAATCTATCCTTGTCGTCTAAAAAATCCCCCACCGCAAGTCTGTACAGTTGATATAGATTTTCCTCTGTAATTTTATTCGAACGATCCGCTATGAAATCTAAGCCCCGCTTAATACCATAAGCTTTGTTATCATTACCTGTTTCAGGCGCTGCGCCATTTAAAATTCTCCTTACGCTCTCCCTTGAGGATACAATCTGCTCAATGGAAAGCGTGGAAATAATCTCATCCTCCATTGCCTGTATGCTGTACTTTTCAACTGAATAAGAGGCCGAGAGCGTCTTTGTCATCTGTATCGTCATGTTGATTTTGGAAGGAAGCAGCACAATGGAATTGCCCTTAAAATCCAGCAAAGGGAGCTTATGATAAAAACTCCCATTAAGGGTATCTAAATATCCCACCAGATTATCCTCTCCAAATTTATACTTAAGCTTAGTAAAATCCAGTGCATTTTTATCGTTGAACATCTCTGTAAAGGTTTTTAATTCCATATCGTCCTCCAGATAGTGATATAATTTAGTATCAATAACTATCAATTACAGTATATCACAAAATGTTAAGTATAAACCTAAAAGACAATGATAACGCCCCACTATAACTAGAGGAAGCGTTTCTCATTGTCTTTTCTAACTTGTGTCTATCTATCTTTCTATCTTTCTATCTCTACTTCTTTCCAAACACCACTTCTAACTTATTAATCTCACCCTTCGGTTGATCTCCTTTGATCACAAGTTCCGCTTCTACCACAAAGTTCCCGTGAGAGTTCTGAATATCCCCCTCTAGATTCCACTTCGGCCAGTCAGAATCTCCGATGAGAACTGTATCTGGTATCACCTTCCCATTAACCTTGATATTCTCAAGCCTTACGACGGAATCGGACTCCCGATTCAAGAGCATAAACTGAATCGCATCGAAATCCGCATCCTTTATAGTACTATACTCTGCCTGGTACTCATATTCAGCATTGAGCTCAACCCAAACCTTGCCATCCTCTGCATCATATCCGAAACGCACTTTATTGCGCTCTTCCCACTCCCCGAGAGGCTTTTCATCATCCGTCGTCGTACCGCGGTAGAAATCGATTTGAGTACGATTAGTCGTGCCCAGCTTTTCTTGAGCATTGGTTAAATAGACTTCGGCACCACTCGCTAAGTTATTGAAATTTAATAACCTAAGAGCTCCATACGTTGTGTCTAGATCCCGACTGGCAGTATTGAGATTAATCGACTCTGTATCGTCATCGTCTTCGTCCACCACTTCTAGGCCCTCAATAGAATAATTGAGTCGTTTAACAATATTTCCGCCACGGTTAATTACATTAATTCTAACGGAATCTCCGTTGGCTAAACTTCCATTGTCTTCCTCACTAGCAATTTCATAATCAAAGACCGGGTTATTGTCAATGATTTTGATGACTTCGCCTTCTCCATCATCCCCTTGTAGCTGAACCTCGAACCGACTCCATTTAGCCTTCATATCGGAATTGTGATAGCTTTTTTTATTCTCATGCCCCTTAATCTTGAAGTCCTCCACTCCGTTAGCTTGGACTGCCGCCGGAAGGGCCAAGAATGTAACCAAGGCTATTGGTACTAATTTTCGAATAATCTTTTTCAACTGTTCTACCTCCCCATAAATATCATCGAGGCCTTAATTTAGACGAACCAAATATTGCCTCTCATTAAGTAATTCGCAGGTCAGGAAGGTATTTAGGGGGGTTCTCGGGGATCTTTTTACCTTTATTATCCAACAAATTACGACAAAGTGAACCCCCGGGTTCGGGATCTAATACTACTGACCGAAGCCGGGGGTGAGTTTATGAAGTTTATTCTTCTTGATTTTTATGATCAAAGATTTTCGTTAATCCCCATTTGTAGCCATGATACAAAAGAATCGGAATCCATAAGAACCAAAATGAGTACCATGTCGTCTTATTTGTTAAGTCAGCAAAATAGGTCAAGTAAAGTCCACAGATATATAATGTTGCCGACGAAATTAATTTAGCTATAAGTTTGGCTTTTAGATAAGTAGGTTTACTATTACTAAGATAGCTATATGAAAAACTAGGTTTGAATTTTTGAATAACCGCAAGGAGTAAAAGTATACTTGCCATAATAAAAATCATAGTTATATTAGTAACATGGCCTTGTCTAATATATTCCTCAAAAGTCAATATCTTTAATCACCCCCCTTTATTTTAGCATCTGAAAATGCTAAAAACAATCCACAAGAAGCAGGATGGCCCGCTTCTTGTGGAAGATACAGAAATAGCACTGAATAAGTTTCCCTAACTACAGTTGGGATGCTCATCATAATAAAGGGGCGGCGATCGAGTATTAGATACTAAATAGGCAGCGCTAAAACCTAAATTCTAGCACGGCCTTCTCCACTATTCGTCTATCTTTCCTTACCCCCTGATTTGTCTCCTTTGTCACGTTCTTTCGGAGCCTTCGCTTGAGTTTTCTCTCCCTCTGGCTTCTTAGATGCGTTATCTAAACTTGCATCTTTTTCTTTTGGCGCACTCTCTTGTTTTGCCTTAAGCTTAGCTTCTTGCAGTTCTTTCTGCTCTATCAGTTTTTGTTCCTGAGCTTTCGCTTCATCTTTAGCTTTCGCTTCATCTTTGGCTTTAGCTTCATCTTTAGCTTTAGCTTTAGCTTTAGCTTCAGGCACATTTAGTTCAACTTTCAGCTCTTCTTTAGCTAAACTTTCACTTTCGTCTTTTGATTCTAGTTTTTGCTCCTGCTGCTTGGTCGACTTAAGTTCTGCTTTAGCTTCTGATTTTACTTTCAATACTTTACTTTTCTCCGCATCAGCATCCGGTAAAGCACTCGTTGTTAAAGCCATAGTATTAAGTGTTTCACCCGAGGCAACTGCAAGTCCCTCCAATTCCTCTGACTGATCATCCTCCGCTTCAAGAGTTTGATCGAGGTTTTCTAAAGCCGCTTGATCTTCCTCGCTTAATTCACTGTCCTCTAACCCTTTGGTCGCTTTCCTTAATTCTTTAGCGACCATTTGTTGATCCTTTTTATCCATCTTAGTGATACTTTTTTCCATTGAACGGACAACGTTTAATGCTACCTTTTGAGCAGCTTGGGGAGGAAGCTTTTCTAAGAGCCCGCCCAAGGTTTGAATATTATTGGCATGAGTTTTACTCAGCGCAGTCTCAAGTTTTTCCGAAGTCTCGGAATCTGTTTCAGTAAGTAAAGCTAGAAAAGCCTGTGCTTCAGCAATCTTTTCCGTATATGCAGTGATTGCACCTTCAGCTTCTTCAGTATCTCCCTGCTCGATCAAGGCCCCAGCTTCTGCAATTCTCTCTAGGGCTTGTTCCTCTAGCAGCTCTGTTTTCTTTACTGGATCAAATGTAAGAGCTACTTGAAGTTTCTCGATCAGTGTCATTAACCAATAAACAGGAGAATCCGGAAGTGTACCAGGTGAAACAACCTCTCCATTTTCATCAAGGATCGGAGGAAGCTCCTCCTCAGCATTTTCTGAGCCGTCAGGAACCTCACCAGCGTCAGTTTCTGTGGTATTTTCAGGTTCGGTATTACCCTCTGTCTCTTCAGTTACTTCAGGATCAGTGGTCGCTTCAGTATCCGATGCAGGTTCACTTACCTTATTCTCCACGACGGGGGCAGTTTCCAAATTTGAAACGGATGCATTCAGGTCCGCATCCGTCTCTGCTAGAGCTAGCGAGGCAGAAAGGGGCATGACACAGAGTGCTAAGGTTAATGCTAAGGCAAGTTTTTTCTTTAGTATATTCAATCCAATTCACTCCTTCTTAAGCCCATTAGGAAATCTGTCCTATTTTCGCATTATACTCTCCACTAAATGCTCCAACAAGCATATTTCCTAAGGTCAGGACGAATGGACTAGCAAATCAGTACTTTAAACCCACCACACATTCCCTTAAATTCTCATTTCAGAAATATAACTCCAGATAACTCAACCCAAACCTTCTATCCTCGGAATGACATTGTTAGCACTCTGAGCTGATAAGCTTATTCTACGATAAGGCGTATCCTATCCAACACATCTTTACTGACCGCCCCGCCGCCGCAGAACACGTAAGGGACACTCCTTCCCCCCACAACAATGGTCTCTCAAATATTTAGATCCCTTTTAGTTTTGATATTAACCTAATTAGGCACTTCCAATTGAAAGAAGTAAAATCTGTCCTCATCAATTACCCAGAATTTCGAATTCTCTTTGTCATTATCGCTATGCTTATATACGATAGGTTTCAAAAGTTCATCACTGATTTTTACTAAATCCTCCATCGACCGGACTCTGCTCTGGAGTTCACTTTTAGGGGCTATCTCAGAGCTCAGAGCAACAAGCCTTGTTCCATGCCTTTTAAAAATCTTTTTAAGTTTAGAATCAAACACGTTCTCTTCTACGCTTTGGGTCTTAAATATAAGAATGAGGAGCGCAACCACCACTATTCCTATTCCTGTTCCCCCTAAAGTAAGCAGCTTTGTATCTACAGCCCTCGGCACCAGCTTAACTTCTTCAATGGCTTCAGATAAATTTTCACCCTGTTTCTTATTGATCATAAAATAGCTTCCTGCCAGAGGAATTTCTATCGATGATTCTGACGTTTTTTTGATTTCACCCTTGTCCGTTTTTGCATCAAAAACCACATTCATCGATGCTGTTACCTTTGTCTGGGCTGTGACTTTCGACTCCTCGGAAATTTTTTGGACAATATCATTAAAGTCTTGAAGCTTTAGAGACATTTTCTTAGTTATTGAAAATGTCTTATCTTTAATTGAAAAATTATTGTTAGCTAAGACAGGGATCTCTTTCCGCCAAAGTGTAGTGAGCCTGTCTCCTTCACCAATATAGCCCTCAATAACTGCCACTATTTCATAATTACCTTTTACTTCGGCCACTCTCTCCCCCGTAAAATTATATGAATAGGTTGTGTCAATAAAATCAACTAAATTAGAAAGGTAAACCTGATCCTCCCCTAAGCTCTTCTTGTCATAAAGCGAATTCGGTTTTAACGTGACCTCGTAATTGACTTTCCCTTGACTCTCATAGCTATAGAGGGGTACCATATTTTCATTAAAACCAGGGTTTATAAATTTAAAAGATAAAAGGGTTAGCGAGACTCCTAAGATTGCCATACATAAAATTATACTTCCTAACCTAATATCCTTTCGAATCTGCCCTTTTCTCATCTTTAATCCCCCTTTATGCTGATACTTCATACTCTCCTACAACATACATATCATAATATGGTAGACATAATATTTGCATCTCTTTGGGAGATTCTCCAATGGCAACCCCAAAACAATGTTGAGCATCTTACGCGTAATGCGTTAAGACGCTTATCGTTAATTATACATTTTTCTCCAACTTCCCGATTCAGCCTAAGGTATACTTTTTTAGCCTTTTTGAAGGCAATTGTTCCTAAGACGTATGGATACGACAATATACTACTTTCGTACCATACCAACTACCCTGAAAAACCCTCCAAAAACATCTTAAAGAATCCATAGACCTCAAAATCAGGCAGCTTCTTCCACAGGAGTGAACGAATTGCATGGCGAGGCGATAAGGCCCACAAAGCCTGCGCGGGAAAGCGGAGCCACGGTTCACTTCAGGTACTACCCAGAGGTTTGGCGAAGCTCCCGTACAGGCGCGTTGGCCAGCCTCGGAGTGCCTGAGTGACGAAGACACTGTCTTCGCACGAATTAGCTTTCTTGCAGGATGTGGGAGAAGCTGCCCGACCCAAAGGACCCTTTTCATCATCTGCTGATGCTGCGTAGCGGCATGGGGGTCTACTTAAAAAAACAGGGCATCATGCCTTGCTCTAAACTCCTACTCAAAATTGAACTTTTTCTATTGGGATCTCGTTTTTACGCTGTAATTATCCTTTCCTGTGCATATAGCGCTGCCTGCGTCCGATCTGCAAATTTCAATTTTGCAAGCACTTGACTGACATGTTTCTTCACAGTGTATTCCGAAATATACAGTTTCTTAGCAATCTCCTTATTATTTAACCCTTCCCCTAAAGCGGTTAATACTTCTAATTCACGAGACGTCAGCTTATCTTCTAGGTTCCCGACATTTTCGATTTTGCTCATCATGGAGTCAATTATGCTGGGATCATAGTATTTTCTCCCCCGGTAAACCAAACGGATTGCAGAAATAACTTCTTCCGGAAATGCCTCTTTGAGTATATAACCATCGACACCCAGCTCGCGAGCTCGTCTAAAATCCTCTCTATCTACTGAGGCGGTAAATATGATGTACTTACAGGCAGAATCTTTCTCCCTGCACCTTCGAATAATTTCTAATCCTGACATATCCTTTAATCTAAGGTCTAAAAGAACGACATCCGGATTACTTTTAGTGATTAGACTGACCGCTTCATTCCCAGCTTGAGCCTCTCCGATTAAGTTCATGTCCCCTTGACCAGCAATTACCGCGGTTAATCCATGGAGAACTAAGGGATGATCATCGACAATTATAATATTCATGCTGCACCTCCTTCTCGTCTTACTTTTAGTTCTGTAATGAAATTCAAGGGAAATTTAAGATGAATTACCGTTCCATCTGTTTAATGCTTACTAAATCAAAAGTACCATTAAACCATTTAAAACAAACAAAAAGACACACCTAATTCAAAGGTGTGCCGGTTTCACCATTCGCTACCGCAACCTTTTGGTGACCAAAGGAACTGTTGCGGGTCATTGCCTCACACAATAAGGCCAATTAAATTTTTGGGATCGTGCTTATTATACTGTAGTATGGCGTTTCAAATCAACCAATTATTTACAACACAATTCTCTGATTTCCTTCTTATTTTTCACCTTTTCAACATCGACCTTTACTAAAAGCTACTTTTAGCCGATTCCAAAACCTTTGTTTTCTCTTCTTTATAACTGGCTCAATAAGAACATACTCCCCACTGCACTGCATTCCCTGCCCGCTAAGGATATTTTTCGGATTAATCACCGTCAGTTCTTGGAACCTGCTCTCGCCAACCAGGTCCCTGACACTCTGGAGTGTCTCCGGATAAGTTGACTCTCTTCGGGACACACGGTGTGCATCAGACCCTATAAAGTGAATTAAATTACTATCGAGCAGTATTTCAGCCAAACCCTTGGACTGAGGGCCGTAACGCCCATCCAAGCTCCTTAAGTTCATCTGAAAGAAAATCCCCTTTCTGGCCCACTCCAGCAAACGCTCCGGATTCTCAACTAACTTTCTGTTACGTTCCGGATGGGCAAGAACCGGTGTCAGCCCATTAACTTGTAATTCAAAAAACACCTGGTCCGTATATTGAGGGATTTCAAGCATTGGAAGCTCTACCAGAATATACTTACCCGTGTTTCCCAAGGTCATCAGTTTCCCGTCACGCACCCACTTCGCCATCTCCGGGAAGATATAGTTCTCAGAACCCGGCAGGATCTCAATCTGAATTCCGGCTTCAGCAACCCGCTTGCGCACCTGTTCTGTGTAAGCAAGAATGTCTGCCGGGGACAAAAAATTGTCTTCCAAGACATGGGGGGTAGCAATCAGAGTCTTAAAACCCGACTGTTGCAACTGACTAACAATTCCCAGGGTTTCTTCCATGGTTTTGGCCCCGTCATCAATCCCGGGCAGGATGTGGCTATGAATATCTATCATCTAAACTCTCCTATATGCACTGTAATGTACCCTCCCTATCTTACCACAAGCTTAAATCATTAGTTCATCAAGTTGGGGATACCCCTGAATTTTTCTTAATTTGAAAACAACTCTGTACAATTATGAATACAGGATTCATGCCAAAAACCTATTCCCCATTCTCTAAAGAAGTGCTACTATAGAGTCAAATCATCAATCCTGTTTAAACTATTGAGGTCAAAGATGCCCTCAGGGAAACCTGAGGGCACTTTCTGTTTAAATGGTTGATGGCTAGGCAATGGCGCCTATGGGTAGAAGTACTGCTACCCATAGGCGCTTTTTTGTTTAACATAAAAATTCATGACTTGAAAGGAGAAAAGAAAAATGAAAACAAAATCCGTAAAAAAAGGAATTATCTTTGCAACAATAACAGCTTTACTCCTGGCGATCCCAGGAGTTGCCTTAGGAGCCGACCCTACCGTTGAAAGCAACGCCATTGCTATCGATACTATCTGGACTCTAATCTCCGGATTTCTCGTCTTTTTCATGCAAGCCGGATTCGCCATGGTCGAAGCAGGATTTACACGGGCCAAGAACGCAGGCAATATTATCATGAAGAACTTAATGGACTTTTCCATTGGCTCAATAATTTACTGGCTTTTTGGATTTGCCATCATGTTTGGAATAGACAAAGCCGGACTTTTTGGCACAACCGGCTTCGGCATGTCCGATACCTTTGAGCACTTGGGATTATCTATCCCTCTTCCAGCCTTCCTCCTGTTCCAAACTGTCTTTGCTGCAACGGCAGCTACCATCGTTTCAGGAGCTATGGCCGAACGCACTAAATTCGTCTCTTATATGATTTACAGCTTTGTCATCAGCGCTGTCATCTACCCTGTGGTTGGACATTGGATCTGGGGTGGAGGCTGGTTAATGGAACGCGGCATGATAGACTTTGCAGGATCGACAGTCGTTCACTCCGTGGGCGGTTGGGCCGCTTTGATCGGTGCACTTCTCATAGGACCCCGGGTTGGCAAATATACCAAAGACGGCAAATCCCATGCCATTCCGGGACACAATATTACCCTGGGCGCTCTTGGCGTATTTATCCTCTGGTTTGGTTGGTTTGGCTTTAACCCGGGAAGTACCCTATCCGGAACAAACCCCGATATCGGTAAAATTGCCTTGAACACAAACCTGGCAGCTGCCGCGGGTGCAGCAATGACGATGATCTTTACCTGGTTTAAATATAAGAAACCCGATGTTTCATTAACCTTAAACGGTGCCTTAGCTGGTTTAGTAGCCATCACAGCAGGATGCCTGGCTGTAAATCCCCTTGGAGCAGCTGTCATCGGAGCCTTGGCCGGTATCTTAATTGTTCTTTCCGTTGAATTTATTGACCAAGTCCTTAAAATCGACGATCCGGTGGGAGCTATTTCCGTCCATGGAGTCTGCGGTTGCTTTGGGACAATTATGGTAGGAGCCTTTGCCGTGGATGGAGGCCTCTTATATGGAGGGGGCAGTGCCTTATTAATCACCCAAATCATCGGCGTAGCTTCCGTTTTCGCCTGGACAGCAGTCACTTCTCTGGTACTTTTCGGTATCATCAAAGCAACCCTTGGATTACGCGTTAGCGAAGAAGAGGAAGTCAGAGGCTTAGATATCGGCGAACACGGTATGGAAGCCTACTCAGGCTTTGAAATGAAGGCACCTTCTGTGAACCTTTAATGCTTACGCAGGGATTCAATAATGAAAAAAATTGAATGTATCGTCCATCCCTCAAAGTTAGAAGCTATTCGAGATTCAATCGGACAATTTGGATTTAAAGGGATGACTCTAACCAACGTCTTAGGTTGTGGTTTACAAAAAGGGAGAACCGAGATCTATCGAGGATACACAATCACTAATAACTTCTTTATCAAAACAAAGATTGAGTTAGTCGTCAGGAATGAATTAGTCGATTATGTCGTTGACGTAATAATCAAAGAAGCACAAACCGGAGAAATTGGCGATGGCATAATTTTTGTTTCCGATATAGAGAGTGCTGTTAGAATTTGTTCCGGTGTCTGCGGAAATATTGCGATTTGATCGGAAAGAAACCTGGTTAGTGAAAAAAAGTAGAGAGCGTCTGCGGACGCCCTCTACTTTTTACTTCTTTGCCAAGAGGTTTTAAGCCTAGTTTCTAATGTTAATCACCATCTCCACAAGCTTGTCGATTTCAGGCTTGGTAATTTGGGCATCGGCACCGACACTTAACCCCTTATGTGCCAACCCTTCACTAGCAATCGAAGAAAACAAAATAACAGGTATCTGTTTTAATTTTGAGTTACTTTTGATTTGCTTTGTTAAGGTTAAACCGTCCATAACCGGCATTTCAATATCTGTAATAACGCAATAAATTTCGTCTAAAGAACTATTCTCCAGGAAATTTAAGGCGTCCAGGCCATTTCCAAACTTCTCCACAGTCGCCCCGGCTTTTAACAGAGACTCATTAACGACTTTCAATAAGAAGGTCGAGTCCTCTGCCACGACAAGTTTTTTCCCTTCCAGTCCTTTTGTCGCGCTGGATTCTCTCAAGGCCAAGGAAGGATCAATATCTCCCAGTATTTTTTCAAAGTCCAGCATCAAGATAATTTCTTCGTTTTCAGCCTTAACAATTCCTGTTATTGGGGTTTCATTTTGACTTAGGAGAATCGATGAGGGTGTCTCAATTTCTTTCCAAGACAGTCTCCTGATCCCACTAACAGAACTTACCTCAACAGCGAAATCACTGTTGTTAATATTAATCAGGATTAATAATCTTTCTTTCGAGGTTTTAGGACAAACTTGCTTGAGGGTTTTAATTAAATCCAAGACAGGAATAACCCGTCCTCTATAGTTAATGACTCCGCTGATATTCTTATTGGAATTTGGAACCTCAGTAATAGGCTGGTGGGTAAGGATGCATTCAACCTTGGCAACATTAACCCCTAACACGCTGTTCCCAGCTTTAAAAATAACAATTTCTAATTCATTAATGCCACTTTCTAAAAGAATATCTTGCTTCAAATAAAGACCTCCTTAAAATCATCAACGTCCGACAAATTTCTAAATATTAAGTACTATTTTAACATATTGAGTCTAAAATGATAGATATTAAACCAATTTATAAGTTATAAATTTCCCCTCCCCACCACACTCTATATCCTTTCTCGTCTAGAGAAAATCGTATTTATTTAAATTAAAAGAAGGAATTGGTCAATATTTCGAGAAATAAATAGGAAAAGGAGGACGAGCATTTTGATCACAAAGAAACACTTTATTCTCAGCTTTTTCCTAATAAGCATTCTTGTGTTCGCCTACGCGCCTATAGCGAGTGCATCTACATCTACAGAACGAATTTCAGGCTATGATAAATATCAAACAGCTGTTGCCATCAGTCAAAATGGCTGGCCTGCCGGATCAGATTCAGCTATTCTTGCCTTCGGCGAGGATTTCCCCGATGCCTTAAGTGCCGGTCCATTATCGGGTAAATACAATGCCCCCATCTTATTGACAGGTACCTACTCCTTAAATATTGACACTGAAGCCGAGTTGAAACGTCTAAAGGTCAAAAAAGTTTACATAATCGGAGGACAAGCGGTCATCTCTAGAGATGTCGAAAGGCAACTTTCGTTACTGAAAATAGCCACCGAGAGGCTTGCCGGCCATGATCTATATGAAACATCGATCATCGTAGCCCAATCAGTCGGATTAAGTAAGGGAGTTTTTGTAACATCCGGTACAAATTTTTCAGATGCTCTATCCATAGGACCCATTGCGGCCGCCAATCAAATGCCCATCATCCTAGTACCGGCCCAGGATCTTACGGCTGCCCAGAAAACTTTCTTAACTAAGAATAAGATCCCCTCCACTGTTATTGTGGCAGGGTACTATGATTTAAGCGACAACGTGATCAGCCAATTTACTGATCCCGAGCTTATTTATGGTTCAGACCCTTATGACAGAAATATTAAGCTGGTTAAGAAGTTTTCAAACACTCTAAATCTTGACACGGTTTACGTCGCCACAGGCAGAAACTTTCCAGATGGTCTCACCGCCTCCGCCTTAGCGCAAAAAGGTAAGAACCCCCTGCTTTTACTCGATGGCGATACGATTCCTTACCCAACTCTTACCTATATCCAATCTACGTTAATTTCGCATTTCAAAGTCTTAGGAGGAGAAAATGTCATTAGCGGTTCAACGGAATCATCCCTCGCTGAACTCCCAGCCGAGATTGAGTCAGTGATTGACGTTACTGACAGTATTCAAGAACAGCAAAAATACACCCCCCCTAAAACGGTTACCGTCGTAAAATCAGACGGATTGACCGAAGAAGTCCCTGTCACCTGGAGTCTGTCCTCAGTACAAACCCTAAAGTCCGGAACATATGAATTCGCAGGTCAGATAAAGAACTACAGCGACAGTGTTTATCTGAAATTAACCATCTATCCAAAAGTATCGAAAGTGACGAATATTACCGCTGAAATCATCCTGGGGGAATCCTATGATTTCCCTGACACCATAGAAGTGACCATGAGCGATGGAAGCACCGAAACATATCCTGTAACCTGGAACAGCAATATTGTCCCGTTAAATAAGGCCGGAAGCTACACCTTCCAAGGAACCGTTGACGGCTTAACTCAAAAAGTCAGTCTAGCCCTCAAAGTTTCCGAAGATGCTAAAATCACCTTTACTGACCCAGAGTTACATGATGCCATACGACGCAAATTGCATAAAAGCAGGTCTGAATCAATCTATAAAAGTGATGTTATAGATATCACTACGTTATATTTTCGCAATGATAACATCACCAATTTAGCCGGGTTAGAGTACCTCACAAACTTGAAAACCCTTGATGTTGGCAATAATGAACTCACCAATATTACTGCACTAAGTAAGCTAACCAAGTTGCAAACCTTGAAATTGAACGATAATGGTCTTAAGGATATCAACGCCCTAAAAACTTTAACCTCCCTCACCTATCTTGATCTATCTGATAATTATATTACCAACTTCACACCCTTAAAAGGGCTTGTAAACTTAACCACTCTTTACTTAGATGATAACGAACCCTTGGTTGAAGACGAAAAATATACCCCTGATTACAGCCCCATCAAATCCTATTATGATGATTTAAAAAAGAAGGATTTCAGTATCTAGAGCTAATGGATATGCACAAATAAAAGGTAAGCGGCGGAACAAATAGCGTGGTACAGAAAATTCGCCCAGATTTTCAGTTATTGAAAATTTGGGCGAATTTAACGTTCTTCAATATACCTCTTAATCACTTCAATGGGAACTCCACCCGTTGTTACAGGAGATCAAAAATTCATCCCCCGCCTAACGAGGTGGGAGAATTCTTTGTGAACGTAGGTTAAAAAATGTGTCATGCGTACTTGAGAATTTTACCTTAGTTGAGTTGTCATGAACTTTTTCGCTACGCTATTTAGTCCACCGCTTACAAATAAGAGAGAAGTTGCAGTTTGAAAATGCAACTTCTCTCTTTTCACATTTAGTATAGCAAACGCCCCTATTTGGTTGCCGTAATTTTAACCAAAGAATTAAATTGCTGTTCCACATTATTCTGAGTGACGTAATCAATCTCAAGATTAAAGGTTTGTCCTTCTTCGAATTTTAAGGTATCTCGGCCATTTTGATTCTCTAGTTCCGAGAGATACAAATCAAAATCAGTCAATCCATCAACACGATATCCATTGTCGCTCTGTGGCAACACTGCTTTGCCGCTATTATCTAATACTGCTAGTGCATATCCGTTTAGAGGAAGGTTTTTATTGTATATCCATCCCCACTTCAACGACTTACCAAATTCGGAATACCTAATCCATATGGATTTTACGGCTGACGGTTGACCGAAAGGAAGAGTCACATGAAAATGTCCGTCTGGTTTAGTATCGAGTGTTAAGTCATTTGGGCCTAATACATCCTGATCCACTCCTATCCAGGAAACCGAGACATCTGTCGATAGTGTGGGACTAATTGGGGCAGTCTGTTCTTGTTGTTCTTGCGAATCGGATGCTTGTGACTCAGGGGGTGGAGTTTGAGAATTGGTCGTAACCGGACTTTGGGAATTGAAAATTCCACATCCTGAAAGGGTAAGAACTACAATAATTGACATAAGTATTTTTGCAAATTTCATTAAATTTCACCTCTAGCGTTACTTCATTGCTAAATATTCGCTACGTCTTCACATTTACCCTTTTAATTTAGTATATCAAAATTATCCCCGTTCAGAATAATGATTTACTCATTATTCTTTGGTTGGGTCCGACTCCTTGCCCGACTTCAACAGAACCAACTCCCTATCCTTGCCATGTATGAACATGTCTTCCGTCTGACGCTGTATCTGTTGGATTTCTTCAATGATATCCGTCATTTTGTTGAATAGCATACTATACATCTTATTATAATCTACCATTGTTCGTCACCTCGATAAACAGATTACTTATACCATTTTATGCGATAAACGCATAAATTTCAATATGCATTTATCGCATATTATAGAATAGTATCGAGGTGAATTCAATGTACCAACGATTACGGGATTTAAGAGAAGACAGGGATTTAACCCAGCAAGAGCTTGCAACCTTGCTGAAGGTAAGCCAAACAACCTATTCAAGATATGAAAGCGGTGCCCTTGATATTCCGAGCACTTCACTTATTAAACTTGCCGAATTCTATAAAACCAGTATCGACCATCTGTTGGGGCTGACCAATAATAAAAAACCCTATCGCTAAGATGTAGATCTGTATGAGCAACCACTTTACTCTACTAACATTTCCTTGATAGTACATTTCACATTGAGTATTGCAGCAGCCTCCAAAACTCCGATTTTGTCGCAAAGCCTGGCTTTGTCAACCATCCGAATCTGATCTAATACAATCCACCCATCCACATCACCAACGTTAAGCCTAACACGGGTTGGATATGCTTCCCTACCTCTACTTGTAACCGGAGCGATCATCACTGTACGAAGATGCTCACAATAGCCCCTCTTTCCAGAACCTCAGGATTACCATTTCAAGAGATGGGCGCAAAGACTGTATCAAGGAAGTGAAGCATCGGCGTCTTTGTGACCCGTTTTAAGAGGTTGTTACCGAAATAGCAGACACTCCAGGCTCACATAAGTATACCTTGACAGGGGGAGTTTCCTCCTTGTGAAAATAACCTTAAAATGGAATAATTCCGAAATTATAGTAACAACCCTCGACCGAAGTTAATATAGTATAGAGTAGGACAGACACCCGGGACAAACCTCCTGTCCTGATTATTTTAAAAGGAGTTGACTACTATGGCTGTTATAGCCAGCAGCAGAGACAGTGTGATAGTCATTACCATTCAAACGGGGCAAACCCCGCAGGGCGCACCCATTCTGAGACAGCGCAGCCTCTCTAATGTGAGAGCAACTGCCACAGATCAGGATGTTTACGATATCGCTGCCGCCCTTTATGGACTTCAGGATCACTCCTTAATCGGAGTTCGAAGAGACAATCGCGTCGACCTTGTTGAAGCCTAGTGCTCATCGGAGGCATGCTCATGTTTAAGCAAGACAGGAGACTATTTGATAAGGAAAGGAGTGCCGAGAAATGGCAATCACTACCAAAAAAGTCTTGCGGATGACCTTTACCAACGCCGCAGGCAAAACGGTCACCATGACTCTTGACCAACCAAAAGAAGGTATAACATCGGCAGAAATCGAAACCGTCATGGATCAAATCATCTCTAAGGATATTTTCTTCACTTCAGGTGGGGGTCTGGTTTCCAAAAGAGATATAAAAATCGTGGATACAAAAACAGAAGACATGTATGAGCAACCCGAAGGATAAATGTAAGCTCACCCAACTGAATCTCCTTGTGTCAGGCCTGTCCGAGAAACGAAAGCGCTTTCGTTTCTCGGACAGACTGTTTAGATGAAGGTTTAGCACACTCAGGGACCAGGCCACATATTCTGTGAATAAAAAACAGAAAAGGCAGATGGCTACCCTTATGAAGGATTTGATCTCAGACCGTACGCCCCTCGTGATCGCGGCTGAAATAAACACCATTAAATACCAGACCAGAAAAGTTCTCCTGGCCGGCGCCATAGAGATTGGCCGGCGCTTGAAGGAGGCCAAGGACCTGCTTCCCTATGGGGAATGGAGCAAGTGGCTGGAGGAGTCGTGCAGCTATACCAAGAAAACCGCCGAAAAGCTGCTGCGCGTCTTCGATGCCTACGGAAGCCAAGAGCCGCCGAATTTGAATTGTACCCAGGCTTATATCCTCTTAGGAGTCCCGGAGGAAGAACGAGCGCAGTTCATCGCGGAGATTGATGCGGAAGGCCTGTCTACCCGCGAACTGCAAAAGGCGGTTAAGGATCGGAGCCAGGCCCTTCAGGAACGGGACCTGGCTCTGCAGGAAAAAGATGATCTCCGGCAAGCCCTGAGTGATCAAGAGAGCCAAATAACCCAGCTGACCACTGAGCGCAACAACCTGAAAACTAAGGCAGAGCAATTAAGCAAGTCCCAAGGAGAGCTGGAGACCAAGGCCCAAACCCTCGAGACAAAGTTGAACTCCCTTGAGAAAAGCACATCTTACGAAGGCCTCCAAAAGATGAATAAGAACCTTACTGCCGCGCAGCACAAGACCTGCGCCAATAAAATTGCCTTTTTATACGAGAATCTGGACAAAACCTTCAAGCAACTGGTCTGGGAAATGAAGGATTTCGCAGCCAAGGATCCGGATACCCATGAAGTGTATAAAAACAAAGTGCTTGATCTTTTAACGAAAGGTTTGAAGGAGAAAATCTAACACCCCCTTATTTCTCCTTCGAGGCCTTTTCTACCCCAAGCAAAAGCTCAACCAGAACCACCAAAATAAATATTGTTATAATCAAAGTCGAAACTTCCTGATACATAAAGAGCTTCAGATCATCCATACAGGAACATACCAGTTCTTTGCATCGATGGGAAGCAGATCATTTGCCATGCAGATGACCGCGCCGTTCCCGATTTTCATTTTTGTCTGAGAAAGTTCACCGAACTTTTCCGGCTCTGTAACGGGTTCCAACACACCAAAATGCTTAATGGCATCCTTGCCAGGGGAAGCTGATTTTTTGATTTCGATGGGATAAAGCGTTCCGTTCTCGTAGATTATCAGATCAATTTCCTTCTTATCCTTGTCACGGTAATAATAAATGGGCGGTTCCTTTCCTGCGTTCAGGTAGCTCTTGTAAATCTCCGAAAAAACATAACTCTCGAAGAATGCCCCGGACATAGCCCCTCTTTCCAGAGCTTCGGGATTACCCCATTTCAAGAGATGAGCGCAAAGACCTGTATCAAGGAAGTGAAGCATCGGCATCTTTGTGACCCGTTTTAAGAGGTTGTTGTAATAGGGCTGGACAAGTGCGATGATGTGGGATGACATGAGGATGGAAAGCCACCTTTTTGCTGTAGGAGATGATATGCCACATTCGCTGGCGATTTCGTCATAAACAACAGGCTTCGCTGTTCTTGCCGCAACGACAGTCATGAAATTGTAAAAAGCCATTTCATCTGCAACCTGTGTCAAATCCTTTATGTCACGTTTAAGGTAACTATCGATATAGGAGCGATAATACATTTCAAGGTCCACATTATCATCCGCATAGAGCTTAGGCATAGACCCTTTAAAGATGCGGGAATACAGACCATTAAGATCAATCTTCTTAGCCTTTTCGATACGTTTCATCAACCTTTCCGAGTCTGTGGCAAATACTTCGGATGAAACTGCATTGATTTCACTAGTCGATAAACCCAATAAGTTAATAATCCCGACGCGTCCTGCAAGGGATTCGCTGACATTCTGCATCATGAGAAATGACAGTGATCCGGTGATCCAAAAATCCCCGTTACGCTTTGATTTATCTACCGCCATTTTGATATACGGAAATAATTCGGCAGCAGCATATTGGATTTCATCAATCAAAACAGGCGGTGTATATCTTTGCAAAAATAATGCGGGGTCACTCTTTGCCAGGTATCGGATATCCGGGTCGTCCAATGTCACGATTTTGCGGTTAGGCTCTGCCAATCTTTCGAGCATCGTCGATTTTCCTACCTGGCGTGGGCCGGTTACAAGCATTACGGGAAATGTTGCTGATGCTTTTCGAACAGTATCTTCCAGCGCTCTTTGTATATACACAAACAAACACCTCGTCTAAAGTAAAATCCAATTTTACAATAGACGAATTTACTTATTTTGTCAAGCCACTTGGATGTTGTTACAAATTCAAAGAAACACGGAAGAAGATACGTCCCGCAGTTGAAGGGTTGATCAAAGCACTAATGATCGAACTATTCGCATCGTAGGATGTTACTTTAAATAGATACAAATCTAGCCATATAAACTTGCCACCAATAAACCTGCCAGCCGAGCGCCTAAGATCTGTAACTCCACAAGTCAAATAGATCCCTTCATAGTTTGTAATATCTTTTAGCATACATAATCAACAACCCGAAGTACGTCAGCAAGCAGTGCAGGACTAAATCCTGATTCAACACTGATAACGTCACACGTCATAAGTGAGCATAAAAATGAAGTCTCCTCCTAGCATTATTTGCTTGAGGGTAACTTCTTTTTATGCATTCCCGCCCTGGATTCATGCCACAATTTGTGGGTATCTCTTCTACTGGGTAATATTTAACGAACTGGCTGGCAGTACAGCATGAAGATTACCTTGAGCATCTAGAGAGAAACTTTTTCCATTAAATGAGAATGATTTTGATACATCAATACCGAGTGAGGTTAATAATTCTGATGTTGATCCCAAGCCTGTTTCATTGTATTGGTTAACTGAAATAGACCCATTTGCAACTGAATAAAGAAGTTTAAAACTATTAGCAATTAAGCTTGCTTTTTCCTGTTGAGCAGCTGAATGACTGTAAAAAACATCTGCAGCAAATAGTTGTTCAGGTGTAGCAGGACCACAATAATCAGGAGCCGGGGCAAGAATAGGTATTGAAAAGCTAGTTGAACCGTACCATCAGCATCAAAACTTATGTTTAATGGAGAACCATCGATACTTCCAATATTTTTTATTTCACCTGGTTTAATATTGATACTGTTTGTTTGAGGGTCGGCTGCATTTTGGGCTTTGCCAGAAACAAGCTGTTTCATTTTTGATAACAAAAACGAATCTTGTGTATTACTAGATTTAACAGCACCATAATCGTTTGAATTTGAATAGTTAATTTTGTTTAGAATTAATACCTGAGAAGAAAGAGAATTAATTTTCAACGAAAACACATTCCTCATTAAGATAAATACATCTGCTAATTATATCGTAATACAGTACATATTTCTTGATATGAATTTGTAATATTTTCCATTTTATAATGATATAAGGATCGAAATTTTCCTAAAATAAGGTGTATTTGGTTTGATAATAAATTTATGTATAATAGCCCCTGTCTTTAATTGGACAAGAGGCTATTACTTGATATGCCATGATTCACATAATGTCAGAATCCTCTTATAGCTTTCCTACTATGGTATTACTTATTTAACTGGTACAGGCGTTGCATCACCTGCTGGTACAGGTTCTGTAGCACTTATTTCATTTGATGCAGTTGTACTGGGTGTTCCATCCTGAATTACTTGTGTACTAGAAGAACCGTCAGGTGTTACTGTTGTTATTCCAGACATTCCGGCTGGGTTGTTCCAATATAAGACTATATTTATACCAGTTATACTACCTGAGTATTTTGCACCAGCCTTAACATACCATTTTTGTTTAACAAGTTTACCTGCATAATCATAAAAAGGAGTACCAGAATAAATTTGATAACCATTAGAAGAAGATGTATTGAAAAATCCGACCACCATATCAGCATATGGATAATTTTGAGTCCAATATACAGCCATTTGTACTACTGTTGCTCCATTAGGAATAGAACTATTAGTTGTTAAATCAAAGTAAGCAGGTTGTGACCAGTTATTAGCTCCATAAAACTGACAATAATTTGGAATAGCAACCCCCCGATAAATTCCATCGTACGTTATTGCCGTTGCTGCCATTGCTGGACTTGCTGCTAATAGAAGTGACATAGCTAAAACTACCATCAAAAGAATTTTTTTCATTTTAGTAAAACCCCCTCTTAAATATAGGACATAAAACACATAGTCTGTTTCTGATAATCCTGAAATTATATTACAGTGACCTAAAGGAGAACCGTTCGTTTGGAATCCATTTTTACTTTCTCCACTAACCACTTTCTTTAAATGGAAACCTCACCTCCAATTTTTTAACAGTTAAATTCTTGGAGATATATGGAATTCCGATGATAACCTCTCTTGTTCCACTGCATTATTGATTATAACCTCTTTTTTCTGATTAAATTGTTATAATATGGTATAAATTTTCATAAAGATTTCTCGGCTATCTCCTATCAGGTTCCTGGATTCGCGATAATAATTGTTTATATATGGAAATTACATTGCACAAAAGCATGAATATTAGTATTTGACATAATGAAGAAGCAACCTTAAAGCCGTTAGCAGTCCCCGGTCAAAGGTTGGATCAACGGTAAACTCTAATGACGAATCGAGGTGACGAATCTTAAAGGCCTTTTCCGACCCTAAGCATTTGCCAGTTTTAGGTTCTTAAGAAGTTATAATTAAAATATCAAATGGCAAAAGCAATCCAGCCGCGGCCACCTATAATATTCGTCGTAAACATGCCCAGAAAACCAATGGAATAAAAAGCACTGGCTACTCCGCCCATAACCCCTGCTAAAAGCACCGTAAGATTCAACACAGATAACGTCACACGTCATAAGCGAGCATAAAAAGACAAAAGTCACCCCTAGCATTATTTGCTTGAGGGTGACTTTTGTCTTTTTATGACATTCCCGCCCTGGATTTCATGCCACAATTTGTGGGTGATCGTTCTTTCTTCTCTAACAGAAATAAACACTTATCCTGGGGTATTGGCGTTAATTGGCTTTGAAGACTACAAACAATAAGTAGAATGGAATTAAGGGACACAAAGGCTATACTGAATGTATTGAATCACTTATGAAGTCGGAGTTCGGCACGGCACACTATTTTGGTCCAAAATTCGTGTTCTGAGATATTGCCCGATAAGCTCAACCAGAACCACCAAAATAAATATTGCTATAATCAAAGTCGAAACTTCCTGATACATAAAGAGCTTCATGCTGATCATAAGCTGAGTTCCGATTCCCCCTGCTCCCACAAATCCTAGTAACGTAGCAGAGCGCATATTGCACTCCCAACGAAATATCGTATAGGAAAGGAACATGGGCAATGTTATAGGAATCCTCGTCATTACCAAGAGCTTCAGATCATCCATGCCGCCTACACGTGCCATTTCCACAAGTCGCTGGTCAACCGATTCGAACATTTCGGCATATAATTTGCCGAGAATTCCTGTGCCATGAGCCATCAGTGCTAAAACCCCAGGAAAGGGGCCAAGTCCAACCGCCACAACAAAAACAAGTGCCCACATCAGTTCCGGAACACCTCGAAGTAAAGCTAAAAACCCACGAGAAAGATAATAGAAAGCCCAACGAAAAGACCATAGAGCGCTCCCAGAAACCTTTCTTGAATATTCTTCCCCGCGTGGCCTCATGGCAAAAAGAGAGAGTGGTAAAGCGAAAAGAATGGCTAAGACTGTAGCAACTATGGAGATTTCGACGGTTTCTAATAATAGTTTAAAAACATTATTCAAAAAGACGGCACTGGTCTCTGGAGGCCATAAACCACCTGTAAAACGAGACATCGCCTTGACATTCCCGGGGTCCAAAAATTCGCTTGGAGAAAAATTCGTATCTATCCCGCTGATAATCACGACCCCCAGGATAATAGCAGTGATGACCCAATTGAGGATGCTAGATCTCTCTTGCTTCATACGACCTTTACCCCCGTCTTAGGAACATTCCCCATAATTTTTTTGCTCACATCACTTTTGATATAATCCTCAGGACATCCATTATAAACTAAGGTGCCATGATCAAAAGCTAATATTTTAGAACAATACTTTAGAGCGCTATCAATTTGATGCAAGCTAAGCAGTATTGTTTTTCCTTGCTTATTTAGGGATTGGAATAGTTGTAGAATAAGTTCCGCTGTTGCAGGGTCTACGGAGGCTATAGGTTCATCTGCCAAAATCAGTTCTGCACCACAGTAGATGGCGCGGGCAACAGCAACGCGTTGTTGTTGTCCACCCGAGAGCTCTTGACATCTCTCATAAAGCTTATCTTCAATACCAAGCATGGCTAGGATCTCTTCAATCTCGGATTCCTCTTTTGCGGTGAGGCGGAACGCTCCCCGAACCACTGAAGCGTATGACAATTTACCAGCTCTTCCCATGAAAACGTTTCTTGCCACATCCAGAGAAGGAATAACGTTGAAATTTTGATATACCGTAGCAATTTTGCTTCGCAGGGTCTGAAGCTGTCGGCGATTTAAATGGCTCATTTCTTGACCCAGGATATTTAAAGTTCCTTCACTAGGGAAAATGGCTCCACAAAGTAAGCGAAGAAACGTTGATTTCCCTGCACCGCTGGGGCCTACAATTCCTATGAGTTCCCCTTTGCTCAAGGAAAAGGAAACTTTGTGGAGTCCTTGTCCGTTAGGGTAAACTTTCGAAAGTCCTTCTGCAACAATGATATCCATAATTCCCTCCATAATATATGTTGGCAGGAACAGAGGTTCCTGCCAACACTGGTTCTTATTTATTAGAGTTAATTAAGCCAAGACGATTCGCTTCTTTTTCTATTTCTGTGTAATTTGCGTCAGTGACTTTGGTAAAACCTTTAGCTCTCATTAGGGTAAGGAGTTCGGGATCTTTCATCTCAAGAAAGGAATTGACGATTTTTTCTTCGAGAGATTTATCTAAGCTATCCCGGACAACCCATGGATATCCCTCTACAAGATGCTTATCAATAATTCTAATCTTACTGGCGTCGACGGTTTTGTTCGTAATAAGTCGGTTCAAGATCCGGCCTTCGATTCCACCTGCATCAACGGTTCCATTTTGAACCGCTTGAGCCGTTGCATCATGGCCACCGGAGTAGACTACATTCTCAAGATCATCCGGTACTTTGATCCCTGCTTTATCAAGCATGAAGCGAGGATACAAAGAGCCTGAGGTTGAGCTAACATCACCGAAGGCAAAGACTCTACCTTTGAGGTCTGCAGTGGATTGAACCGGGCTGTCTGCGGGGACGATAATTAAGCTATAATATTTCGAGGTTTGTGTCTCCTCATCAATCTCCGTTACGATTGGGTGGATTTTAGCTCGCTGTTTGGCTTGTGCATAAGTAAGACCGCCAAAATACGCAACGTCGAGTTTATCATTGGCCATCGCTTCTACGACCCCAGCATAATCGGAGGCAACGAAGAGTTCAACAGGCATACCCAATGTGTTAGATAAGAATTCACGAAAAGGTCCATACTGGGCTTTAATTTTATCTGGGGCTTGATTAGGAACAAGCCCAACGCGCAAAGTCGATTGGCTTGTTTCTTGAATCCCTTGAGACTGAATCGGGCTTTGGCCGCAGCCACTGACCAGGAGAGCGAACGTCAAAATGATTGAACTTATAAGTGCCATTTTTTTCTTCATCAGATCCACCTTTTCTCGAAAATTCGACAAAGAAATTATATAACCAATTATAAATGTGTGTCAATAACTAAATACCTATCTATGTTAAAACATCTCGATAAATATCACTTGTATGTCCTTGCGTCCAAATTGGCCTGCGCAGTCCAATTTGAATAGGCATCTTATAACGAATGGATGATCATTCTTTCTTTTCTGGCTCTTCTAAACAATAAATAGATCACTGCAGAAGAACTCCCTCTGCAGTGATCTATTATTGAACTAGAACAACTTATACTTTTACTATAGGTGATGGTCTTCAGCATCCGCCTTTGTTGTATGAACCGTACCCCGCGGATGCTGAGGCGGTGCATAGATAGAGTACAATTTAAGCGGTACAGGGCCGGTATTTATCAGATTATGCCACTTACCTGCTGGTATCCATATGGCATAATTATCACCCACTCTTTGTTGGAAATAAAGCCTGTCTCTGCTGTCTCCCATTAAAACAAGGCCTTGACCTTGTTCAAGGCGAATAAACTGGTCAACATCAGGATGCATTTCCAATCCTATGCTATCCCCTACATTGATGGTCATTAAGGTAAGTTGTAAATAAGAGCCGGTCCACAAAGCGGTACGGAAGGTATTGTTCTGCAGAGTAGCCTCTTCGATATTCACAACAAAGGGGTTTGGTCCGTAGTCTCTTAAAGGAAGCATTCTCCTTGGATACATTGGTGTTTCATCCCAGCGAGGGTCGGGACAATTATATGGGTTATATCCATCATACATTTTACTCCATCCTTTCAATATTCCATGCTTTATTGATTTGCCAATGAGAGCAACTAGATCACTCTTACAGCAATTTAACCAATATTTGGTATATTGATAGTGTATGAAGTCACATCGTCCACAGTGTTTGGTCTAAATAGTAGTTTACTTCTGCTTCGAGGCCTTTACCGCATGCCAAATACTTGCTGCCAGTCCTCCCCAAATTACGATTATGCCCACCAACATCATGACAATGGCGCTTCCGCTCACGCTTCATCCACTCCTTCACTTTTTCTCCACTTCAAAGCGGCCATAATAATGCCGACAACAATCACAACCAGGGCTACTCCCCAGCCGGAATAGAGCAGAAACGCCGCAGGGTAATCTTCGTAATTGCTTTTTAAGTTATCCATGAGATTCAATATAAACATATAGCCCAAGACCCCCGGAGTGACTATTTGTAAGCAGACCTTCCACCACAATCCTGTGCGCAAGTCTGACGTGAGATTAGCATGATCTTGGAACGAAGTTAACTTTTTGAGAAACCAAGAAATAGTAATAACGGATACCAACCCCGCTAAGGCAATCCCGAAGGTGTTGATAAAGTAATCCACCACATCTAAGAAGAACAGTCCCCCTTGGGTGGCAAACAAAATGGAAATCAAGGCGGAAAGACCGCCGCCAATCATCACCGCCTTGACGCGGGACAGATTAAACTTATCTTGGATAGCAGCCACAAACGTCTCCACAACGGAAATTAAGGAGGATAACCCTGCAAAAACTAAGGAGCCGAAGAACATCAAACCAAAAAACCCGTTAAAACCGGGGAAAGAGTTTAAAATCTCCGGGAACACGACAAAGGCTAGGCCAATACCTGCCGTTGCCACTTCTTCAATAGGAAGATTGGCTTGCTTGGCCATAAATCCCAGGGCAGCGAAAACCCCAAAGCCGGCTAAAAGCTCCACACTTGAATTGCTGAAGGCAGCAATAAAAGCATTGTTATTAATGTCAGCCCCTTTGGGCAAGTAACTGGAATAAGTGATCATGATGGCAAAGGCAATGGATAAGCTGAAAAATATTTGGCCATAGGCGGCAACCCATACTCCCGGAGAAGCAATTTCACTCCAATTTGGCTTAAAAAGTGCTTCCAGGCCTATCATCGCCCCATCCAAGGTCAGGGCGCGAATCACAATAATGATAAACATAACCAATAACAAGGGGATAAAAATACGGTTTGCTTTCTCAATCCCCTTTTTGACACCTTTAAATAAGATTGCTAAGCTAATCACCCAGACCAGGATCAGAGGGATGAAAACCCCGGGAACAATCGACCCCACCGAACCAATGGGCGCGCCGTTGACAATATCCACCCGCTGCAAATATTCCCCCATCAGGAATCCCCCCGGGTCGCTCCCCCATTGCAGCCCTACGGAAAAATAGGCATAAGCCATCGCCCAGGCAACAATAACCGAGTAGTAGGTAGAAATGACGAAAGCTATGGTTACCTGCCACCAACCGATCCATTCCGTCTTTTTATTCATGCGTAGATAGGCTAAGGGTGCAGAGCCCCGATACTTATGACCCATGGTAAATTCCATAATCAGCATGGGAATACCCGCTGTCAAAAGCGCAAATAAGTAGGGAATAAAAAATGCGCCGCCGCCGTTATCATAAGCTACATAAGGAAAACGCCAAATGTTTCCCAGCCCAACAGCAGACCCTACGGCAGCTAAAATAAAACCGGCTCTTGTACCCCATTGTTCACGGACTTCCACTATTAAATCACCTTTTCATTATTATTTTGGTTTTTAGTAGTTACAGTCACCTTAATCCTGTTCAGGCAATCTAAAAGGACTCCTTAACTTCTCGTTTGTAAACAAGAAACAGTTAAGGCGTCCTTATTCGCAATACTTACATAATCCGGACAACACTCAATTATTGGCTCAGAAATCCCTAATAGCTCTTGTCTGAACAAATCTGTATAGTTTCCGCTCATACTAAATACCAATTTTCCAACCTGTACATTTTACCATAGAATAATCTAAGTACCAATCCGTAAATATCTGACTACATAACAGCTGCCTCTAGTAAACCACAGGATTTTAGCAGAAACTTAACAATAACGATAGCAGATCCCGAGCAGAGCATGCAAACCTTCCACTTATTATTTTTTCCTAGATGATAAACTTTGTATAAAAAGAGTTTAGGAGGGGAACTTATTATTAAAACAATTAGGTGGGTGAGGTTTTGTTTAAAGATAGATTGTTACGAGGGGCATTAGCTGGAATAATTGCGAGTTTATTTATGATTGCTTGGAACTTATTCTCCTACTATATTCTGCACTTTGTTAAAATAACATGGCTCGAATCATTGAGTCAACTTGTATTAGGACAGCCACCAAAAAACATTTTAGATTTTTTCGCAGCATTTGGTAGTTTAATTATTTGGAATGGCTTTTTAGGAGGAATCTTTGTTAGTTTTATAATTCCAGAACGAAGCGGAAATTATTTAGGAAGAGCTGTTGGCTTTGGATATATAATCTGGTTTATTCTCTATTCCCTTGGGACTTTATACAAAATAGAAACATTACATATTGTCTCTCCGGTAACGGTATTTTCAAATTGGATTGCTATGATAATATACGGGATCGTCTTAGGTTGGATCACAAAATGGTGGGATACCCATGAAGCATAAAAAGGATAGAAAAGATAATAGCAAAGGGAAATACGCGCAAGAGATCTTAATTGAAGTCAAGAAGAGAGCCTTCTGCAAAAAGGCTCTCTTCTATATTGTCTGATAGGCAGTTTCCCCCTCTATCCGGCGACTTCTAAACACCCATAGTAAAGGTTTCCGGCAAAGTACTTCCACCATCAAAAACCATTTGAGTCCCAGTCAAATAACTTGACTCATCACCCCCTAAGAAAGCCGCCAGTTCACCGACTTCTACCGGATCGGCCAATCGTTTTATAGGAATTGCATTGGCAATCCCATCAATAACGCTTTGTGGATTCTCAGGATTGCTCTGCAGCGCCATCTCCTTAACCATCGGCGTCAGCACGTAACCTGGACAGATGGCATTCACAGTAATATTATAGCCACTTCTCGAGCCATTGCTTTGGTAAAGCCAATCAGGGCCGCCTTGGTTGTGGTATAGGCAACTTCACTACCGTTTTCCTACTGGTAAAGAACATTTTTCAATAAAATACACTTTTTTACTAAAAAAGACAACCGCTATATTAAACGGTTGTCTTACTGATTTTTTCAACTCCTGAGCGGAGCATTCCCGAAGGTTCTGGATTGATGAGGCTATGATCCCTCATGCGAATAGAAAAAGATTCGATAATTCGCTCACAGCAAGGACTTTCACTTGCAAGATACACTAAACTTCTTGGCGTACTAACGGGAGCCGCAGTGCGGATGGGAGGGCATCCCTCGAGCAGTGAAAGTTGCCGAGCACCGCTAAAACAATGATAAGTTGGTGTCAGGCACGAGGCACCGGGTTCGTTCATGCTTTCAGCCGTTTAACTTCTTCTTCCGTCATACCTGTTGCTTTAACTACCGTTGAGATCTCCATGCCCAAGTCCAAAAGATTCTTCGCCACTTCTGCCCTTCCTTTATTCTCCGCGGTCTCTATTCTCGTTAGCTGGTCACGAAGCTCGGCTTCTCTGGCATCGTACAGCATTCTTGCCTTTTCATCCTTACTGATAATCTGCAATAAATCATAGGCCTTTTTGATGTCCTTATTCTTTTCTGCTAACATCTCAATCACTCCTTTTGATTTTGCATCTAGGAATTCCATCCATTCAACGATGGGATCATTCTCGTCTCTTTGAATATCCAAATCTGCTAGCTTTACGATCTGTGACTATTTTTAAGCAGATCTTCCACCACAAATTTGACGTATTTAGACAATATTATCTGTTATAACAGATAATATATGACATCGAGCACATATTCTTTATAGCGTTTTATCACTCAATTAAGGTATAGTAAATATTGACTAAAAAATTAATTAAAAAGGAGGATGCCAGTTGGATTCTAAAAAAATTGTTAATATGGTCCCTAAACTAAAAATAAGTCCAGGACTTATTACATTTGGCATTGTGATTATAGTTATTTTTTTCACAACGCTTAATTCTTTTGTAATCGTTAATGCTGGTCATAGAGGTATTGTTCTCCAATTGGGAGCTGTCCGCCCCGTCGTCTTTACTGAAGGACTCCATTTTAAGATTCCTTTCATTCAAGACGTGATCCCTATTGATGTACGAGTCCAGAAATCTCAATCCGATCAAACTGCTGCTTCCAAAGACCTCCAAATCGTCACCACAACTGTGGCTGTTAACTTTCACCTTGATCCCAATCAAGCGAATACACTTTACCAAAGTGTAGGTTTGTCCTACGGAGAGCGAATCGTTGATCCCGCCATCGGCGAGGCAGTAAAAGCTGTAACAGCCCAATATACCGCTGAGGAATTGATCTCTAAACGTTCTGAAGTAAGCAGCAAGATCAAAGAGACTCTCTCTTCAAAGCTAGCAACCTATTATATGATTCTCGATGAAATTAATATTACAGAATTTAAATTTAGTCAAGAGTTCAATAACGCGATTGAGCAAAAACAAATTGCTGAGCAGCAAGCTCTAAAGGCCAATCTTGATCTGCAGAGAATAGAGATCGAGGCTAAACAAAAAATTGAACAAGCTAAAGCAGAAGCTGAGTCTCTACGACTCCAAAAACAAGAAGTCACTGCTGAACTTGTTAAACTAAGAGAAATAGAAGCTCAGATTAAAGCCATCGAAAAATGGGATGGTAAACTACCGAATGTTACTGGTGGTGCTGTTCCTTTTGTTGATGTTAATAACGCCCAATAAATCCCTGTATAACTATTATCGCCCCCAAAGATAATTACTTTGGGGGCCTTTTTGTTCTTTCGATTAAAATATGCTGGACCCATCTTTAAAACTACTAATGCACACTTTGTGCACTTTAAGCCAATGATAAGTTGGGTCGAGTAGAATGGCGCGCTTTACAGCGCAAAACCCTATCAGAACCGTGCTTGCGCAATTAACGCACACGGCTTCTCATAGCGCTTCGGTTAATTCGAACCCCTCTTCTTTTTCGAACAATAAGTTGGTAAGTTGGTGTCAGGCACCGGTCCCCATTTGCTCTGCTCTTCGACCCCGGTCGGACAATGGTACTAGATCTATAAGGTACCATTATGCTGCCCCCGCCTTCTGAAAAACGAAAGCTCCAACGAAGAACTTTTCGAGGCTCAATCAGAATTGTTCCTCATTGTTTGGGGGGGCAGACCCCCTTGCTAAAGAGGCAAAGATCCCAATGCAACAAAGAACAGAAAAAACAGTGAAACTGGCTCTCGAACTTTGCAGAAAACTCGTAACATAATCTGGTGAATCGAGAGTTAAATTTTTCATACTTAAAGAAGTGATGAGGGCTACAATCGTCATACTCAGCGTCTGTCCGAGCAGTCTCATGGTTCCAAGGGTAGAAGAAGCTACTCCGTAAAGCGCTCGATCCACTGAACTCATTACAGCATTTGAATTGGGGGACGAAAAAAAGGCAAAGCCCAGACCGATAAACGCCAGATTAATTATAACAAGTAAAATAGAGGTCTTTTCATCCAGAAAGATAAAAAAGAACAGTCCCAAGGTAGTAATAGCCATCCCTAATGAAGCAAGTATTTGGGAATTGATTCGATCCGATAAACGTCCGGCTAAAGGGGAAAGAGCGGCCATAAGTATTGGCTGGGACAATAGAATCAAACCTGATTGAGAGATTTCGATATTCTGTACATTTTGAAGATATAAAGACATCAGGAAGGTTAAAGCAAAGGTAGCACTGTAATTAATGAGAGCAGCCAAATTTGAAAAAGTAAAGGCACGATTATTCATAAACATGCGTATTGGCAATAAGGGATTAGAAATTTTAGTTTCATAGACAACAAAAGCGATCAAAAGTGTCAGACCGAGAATAAAGGTTATCATATATTGGAAACCTGCAGTAATATCAGTTAACCCATAGAGAAAGAGCAATATGCCCAAGATCCAAAGAATACCGCCCCACTTGTCAAATTTGTCCACTGCCCCCAACCATTCACCAGAGAGCTTAGCCAATGTTAAGCAGAGGACAACTAAAGCAATTGCAAAGTTAAAATAAAAGATACCTCGCCAACCTATCGTACTGCATATCACGCCCCCTAATACAGGCCCTAACGAGAGACCGATATAGGTCGATGCAGCGCTAAGACCCATCGCTTTTCCACGTTCTTTTGGTGGGACAACTGACGTTAGTATCGCCATAGAGGTCCCAAAAATCATAGCACTAGCGACTCCCTGCAAAACTCTAAAGATTATAAACATCGAGAACGACCAAGCGAATCCACTGCCTAAAGCCGTTAAGGCAAAAAGGAACATTCCAACTGTAAAGACTTTTTTCCGACCCACAATATCCGCTAAACGTCCAAAGGGAAGTAAAAAAGCAGCCGATGCCAAGAGATAACTGGTTACGACCCAGTTCAGCAAAGATTGGCCAACGCCGAACTCCAGAGCCATCTGTGGGATACCCAAATTGATGGCATTTCCCATAAATGGGGCAATGAAGGATGTTATCATGACGATAACCATAGTAAGCTTAACCATAGATCGATTCTCTTCCATAATATTTCCCCCTAAAACACTCTTTCTCATCTAAATATCAAGAACTTGTTTTGTCCTTACCTACAACTATAATCCTAATCTCCCGCGAAACATGCCGAAAACATGAATGGTTTGAACACTTCTCGGGTTCGACAGTCAAAAGCCAGTTCACTAGAGCCTCTAGCCTTTGCGTTGCAAGGCCTTGAGGTTTTTCGTATGCCTACAGATACAGACTGCCAGAAAGGCATTGCTAACCCCCTGAACATATTCGACGAAATCTGGGAAGTACAGTCCCCGGGGAGGAAAAGGTTGACCCCCGAAGAACTTCGAAGGCCTTTTCCGACCCGTGTAAGAAAACAAAGGTTCCGAGTACTATAAAACCAGTATCCGACTATCTAGTGGGCCTGACCCAATAACAAAAAACCCTATCGCTAAAGGTAAGGGACAAATAGCCTCAATCCTTACAGGATTTATTCTTCCCCACGGAGGAATTCCTCTTTTCCACTCAATACTTCAATCATAATCAATGCCCCTAGTCTAAATCCGCAGACAAACGATTCAGTAGCTTCCATTGAACTTGATTGAGAACGCAAATCCAATAGGGTTTCCAGCTGATTATAATCATCTTCAGAAAGCTTCTTCTTCCAGATTGCAAGAATTTCTGATATTCTTTTATTTAATGGACGGTATTTGGGGTCTTTTGAAACAATCAGTTCACTGGGATATAAGTTGCCGTTATACAATTCTTCCAGAATAGTTTTCATATTCCGCCTTCCCTCTTTCTATAATACTTCTGCAGTCACCTCAAGACAATTATAGTTTAGTAAATTATCCACTATTGATTTTTAGCGATAATATCGCTAAGATTCTCTCGAGTGGTGAGGTGAGGTGGATGTACCCACCGGAATCTTAATCAAACTGGCCGAATTCCATAATACAAGTACAGATTATCTCTTGAACAGAACAAACAGAAAAAAGCCATATCCGAAGGTCTGATTCATCTAACTATTAAATTGACGCTATATGAGCGAGTGTAAAACCGACTTTGCATTCAACTCGCTACCTTCAACTACGCCTAGGAATGCCGTCAATAAGATAAGGCATCGGAATAAAAACCGATGCCTTTTTGATCAAGCGCAATGAATGTGTTGGCTTCCAGAGATGTTTACTTCACATCATAATAATCAACGTACCAATCAGCGAACTTCTGTAACCCTTCTTCAATGCTAGTACTAGGTTTGAAGTCAAAATCTCTCTCCAAAGGCGAACTATCACTATAGGTAGCTTTAACATCACCTGGTTGCATAGGAAGGAACTCTTTCTCTGCAACAATCGTTCTCCCAACTGCCTTACTTAATGCTTTTTCGAGTGTAGCGATATAATCCATCAATTGCTCCGGTTGATTGTTACCTATATTGTAAACTGCGTATTGTATACCATTTAGGATGCTGTCCTTATCGTCTTTCTTAGCGGGTGGATTACACAATATCCTCGCCACAGATTCCACGATATCATCTATATATGTGAAGTCCCTATAGCAATCCCCAAAAACACCTTGATTGTCTCCCCATTAAAGATCTTCTGAGTAAAACCGAAATAGGCCATGTCAGGTCTTCCCATTGGACCATAAACGGTGAAGAATCTTAAGCCTGTACAAGGTATACCGTACAATTGACTATAAGTATGGGCCATCAACTCATTTGACTTTTTGGTGGCAGCATAGAGAGAAACAGGATTGTCCACCTTATCATCTGTAGAGAACGGTACTTTTGTATTTGCACCGTAGACTGAACTAGAGGATGCATAGACTAAATGTTCGACGGGGTTGCGAACCAAAGTCTTCACAAGCTAAACAATAAGTTGATAAGTTGGTGTCAGGCACCGGGTTCCGCTGGCACCGGGTTCCGCTTCCATTTTCTTAGTTTTTCATATTTCTTGAAACAAGCTTCGTTCATAACAATTAATATATTGAAAAGCTCTGTCCTAAATCTATTTGATCAGTCGGTTAGAAGGAGCCGACAATATTCGTGAAGTACCACTCCCTACCGAGCGAACATGGCATCCAGGTATTCTTCTAAATTGTGTTGGGGTCAGACCACGGAACAATTCTGACAACGGAACAATTGTTATCGAGCATTAACGACACAATTATTATGATACCCACCGGAACGGGCAGCCAACTGATGGATTAGCCCGTTTCCGTTATCGACGCCAGTTAAGTTAGCGGGATCACCTGCTTGATGTTACACCCTTTGCTTGACGCACTGCACGACCTCGGAGTAAGGATGACTGAAATAGGAGGCCTTCCCTCAGATATATCATTTGTTTAATAATAATATCTGTTGCAATCTCGATAGAAAACTTACTCGTGTCAATCTCAATATCAGGATTTTCAGGTGCTTCATAAGGACTTGAAATCCCAGTGAAATTAGGTATCTCCCCTGCTCGAGCTTTTTTGTAAAGCCCTTTTACATCTCTTTTTTCACATTCTTCAAGAGGTGTGCTGACATATATTTCAACGAACTCATTACCTATTATTCTTTTCGCATTTTCTCTGTCATTTTTATATGGAGAAATAAAGGAAGTAATGACAATAATTCCTGCATCATTCATTAGATTAGCAACTTCGGCAATCCTTCTGATATTTTCAATTCTATCGGCCTCTTTAAAGCCTAGGTTTTTATTTAAACCGTGCCTAATATTGTCACCATCAAGCAGCATAGTATGTTTACCCATCGCAACAAGTTTCTTCTCTACTTCATTAGCAAGAGTAGACTTCCCAGAACCTGAAAGGCCTGTGAACCAAAGAGTCAGCGGTTTTTGGCCCTTTTGTTCGGCACGAATTTCCCGAGTGATATCAGTATTCTGCCACACAACATTCGTTGATCTTCTCAACGAATGTTCGATAACCCCCAATGCAGAGGTTTTATTTGTAATCTTGTCGATTAAACTAAGAGTCCCTAATGCCCTGTTATTCTTAAATTTATCAAACACAATATTTTCGGATAGAGCTATATCACATACTGCCAGTTCATTCCTTAATAGACTGTTGACGCTAATCCTATTGCCTGTATTTGTGTCAATTATATATTTAAGTGCCATAACCGTAGCTGTTAGAACTTTGGCCCCTACCCTAATGTGGTAGCTTTTTCCCGCAACAAGCTCTGTGTCATCCAGCCAAAGGATTGTAGCGGTAAGCATATCGGCAATTTGAAGATTAACATCTTTAACTAAGACACATCCTCTTGTAACATCCACATCTTTGTCAAGACAAATTGTAACTGCTTGCCCCATAAATGCCTGATCTTTTTTACTATCCGTATAAATACCTTTTATTTTGGTCTTTTGATTGCTCGGAAGCGTAAGAATCTCATCACCAACAGAAATAGTCCCCGATTCTATCTGTCCCTGAAGTTCTCTGAACGAATCATTAAATTTCAGTTTTGCCACCTTTTGAACTAACATGACAAAACTGTCACTGTTCGGGTTTGAGTTAGCGTCGATCTCTTCAAGATAAGGAAGTAGGGGCAATCCCTCATACCAGGGCATATGATTAGATGGCTTAATAATATTATCTCCCTGAGTTGCCGAAACCGGAATAACCACTACACTTTTTAAATTAAAATTAGCTGTAGAATTTAGTAAATCTTGTTTGATTTCTCTAAATCTCTTAAAATCATAATAAATGAAATCCATCTTGTTCACGACGAGAACAACGTGTTGAATCCCCATCAAGGTGCAAATTCTGAGATGCCTTTTAGTTTGCTCAGACACCCCTTGGCCCCCATCCACGACAATAACAGCTAAATCAGTAAAAAAAGCCCCCAGCGCTATTTCACTCATAGATTGCTCCCGACCAGGCGTATCGGCAACAATGAAAGACCTAGAAGCGGTTGCATAATAACGGCTAGTTACATTCTTAACAATTTCTTGCTCAGTTAGCAAATCGTTATAGGCAATAGAATCATTAATTTCTTCACCATGAATGCCAGTTTTGCTATCTGGTTCCCCGGCTTTATCATTAGAAGTTAATAACTTTTCCTTACCAAACATACTTTCAATCAATGTCGATTTGCCGCCGTCAACTGATCCGCAGGTAACTACTTTAACTATAGTTTTCATTATGAAATACCTTCTTTTTCTTCTTACCTTTAGACAGCTTCTTATACCCAGATATTTTCTCTCCTATTAACTACATAAAACCCTTTTTCATTCAGAATGTTCTCCCGATTATAAAGCATCTCAGATCCATCCATTTGCCTGAAGATGCCCCCGGCTTCTTCAACGATGCACTGCATAGCAGCCGTATCCCATTCAGAAGTTAAACCAAAACGGTAATATACATCTGCTTTACCTGAGGCTACCATGCAGCCTTTTAGTGAGCTTCCTGCTGAAAGTATCTCTTTAATTTTATCCTTATTGTCCTCAATTAACCTAGCCTCCTTCTCAGAGGAATGAGATTTACTACCCACCATAATGAGATTCCTTGTTTTATCTGTCACCTTAAGCCTCGTATTCTCAGCTTTATATTCTCTATAACCAATTTTTTCTAAATATGCACCTTGATCTTTGCTTGCATAATATAACTCTCCAGTCACAGGAACATAAATAACACCTATAATAACTTTATGCCTATAGGCCAAAGCGATGTTGACAGTAAATTGACCATTCCTTTTGACGAATTCCTTAGTTCCATCCAGCGGATCAACAATAAAACAATAGTCAGTTGTTAATCTACTTTTATCATCTCGTGACTCTTCAGATAGGATTGAGTACTCTGAAAAATTGTCCTTAAGCCCTTTTGCAATAATTTCATTAGCATTTATATCTGCTATTGTCAGAGGGGACTTGTCATTCTTCATCTCAACATCAAAATCTGTTGCGTAAACCTTTATAATTACTCTTCCAGCTTCCATTGCCAATGCTTTACATTTATCTAATATTTGTTGTATTTTCATTTGATCCTCTCTCTTCAATTTTATTAAACTATTTAGTTCGTTCCACTAATTTGTTTTTTAAACATTTCGGAACTATAGCTGTGCTTATAATTCCGATGCGCCGATACACCTGTTGGACCAAAATTACATTCCAAACAAAAAACGTGGTTGTATTAGCTAATGCCGCCCCATTTATTCCCAATATTGGTATGAATGCAAAGCAAAAGGCAATATTAACTATTGCAGCTACAGTAACTCCAATAGCTGTATCTCTCTCATGTCCAGTCATATTAAGTAAGTAACCTACAGATCCAGAACCTGCATTGACTAACTGGCCCAAACAAAGAATAGAAAAAGCTACATACCCTCGTATATACTCCTCACCAAATACATAGCCAAGAATATAATGCCCAAAAGGGATAAAAATGCTAGCTACAAAAACTCCCGTTAGCAAAATTGCCCTTGAACTCCCTGTGACTGCACGTTGTAGACGCTCATGATCACCTACAGTATAAAGTCTTGAAAAGTTAGGGGCGAGAGCCATATTCATAGCAGAAAGGGTAAAGGCCACTAAACTTGAACCTTGTACTACCACGCGAAAAACACCGACATCAGCTGCTGGTGCAAAGATCCCCAGCATAACAATGCCAGTTTGATTGTTAATAATTTGCATTCCAGCAAGAAAGCTTAAAGGTAATATGCTTCTTATCCATGTACGTTTATCGTATTCCGGCAAAATCTCCTTAGCCTTAACCGGAAGAAACCTAAGCAAAAACCAAGAACCGATAATAAAAGCTAAAAAAGCTGCTATAACCTGCATGGTTATAGCCATTGATGGCGATATGTTTATCTTTTTAAATAAGCCTATCAGAATAAATACTAGGAATACCCCTGGAAGAATAAGCTGGTCTGGAAGTTGTCCCCAAAAAACACGACGCAGACCACATAAAGTCGCGCCCCGAAGACTGCCCAACGCGATTAATGGAACCAGAAGTAACGCCCATGCAAACGTAGTTGTCCGCACAACATCGTAATGTCCCATATACGCCCAAACGCCTGCAATAAACACAAAAACTAAAGAAATCAATATAACTACTTCATTTGAAAAACGCAGTATACCCCGCATTAAACCCCATTGTTCTTTAATTTGGTATGCTGCAATATTTCTTGTGAGTAAAGTAGGTAGTCCTATCTGGGCTGGAATAGCAATTATTGTGGTAAGGGCCAAGGCATAAGAGTATATTCCATAACCCTCCGCTCCCATGATTCGGGCCAGAATTATATTTATTGCCAGTGTTGCAATAGTGTAAAAAAGTTTTAGAGCAATACTAGCTATCGAGGCTCGTAATAAGTTAGCGAAGAGCCCTTCACCTCGAAATGAACGCATTTTCATCTTAAGCCAACAAATTAAAGTCATTATATTTACCTCTATTTTTTAGCTTTATATTTCAATGAAAGAACGGCTGGGGCCAACCAAGTTGCAGTGTAACCATTTTATAGCATGTCTAGCTCTTCGCCCCCGGGGAAGTCCTACTTCACTCGCCAATAGGTTCAGTAAGATGTTGTCTTAAAGACTTTCGAAACTGTCGACCTTCCCGGTTTACTCAGTTCGAGGCTCGATTACTTTTAGGCCGCTATCTGACTATCTACGTGTCTACGCTTAACAGCTAGAATTACGGCTTTTAATACCTTCTGGCGTCGTGTGCTATTTTTTATAATTTTGTCATTTTACAAAGTAAAAATATTTCTATGCTTTAAATATTTTTTATTCCTTCCTACTATTAAACTAACCACATTTTCAAATCCTCGCCAATCAAATCCTGTAACTCTAATACATCTTCCCTATAAAAATCTATTAGATATCTACGGGTATTTTCATTTATTGGTATCTTTTTAATATTTTTTGAAATTAACATAGTTTTAATATTTTCTCTAAAATGTCTGGGTAAAAGAGGTTTAATTAAATATTTAAATAGATTTCTCTCTTTTAGAAATTTCTGTAATCTTACATTTTTAGGTATGCCTGAAACATTATAGTTAATTGACGTTTTTAAAGGAAATACTTTAATTTCTAGAAATTTCTCTATGTCATTAATAATGATTTCTATATCTTTCTTCATGTAATCGTTTAATATAATTTTCACATTACTACGTCCAAATACATCTAAATATGATTTGACTTGTCTATAATACTTCCCAACCTGCTTATAATGCCATATCTGATGATATCCTAATTTTATTCTCTCATCTTCCGCATCTAAAGCATCCTCAAAACTAAGATTTTCTCTAAGATCTCTCCTTAAATGATTATAAGCAGAATATGCACGATCAATTGGATTTCTTAATATAATTATTATTTTTGCTGTTTTATTAAACACTTTTAAATCATGAGCTACATCTGGGTAATATAAATATTCAATTGTCGCATCTCCAATAATTTTCTTCGTTCCTACATCATTAAATAATTTATAATATTCATATTCATTAATGATTCTTGAGCTATCGTAAATAGTATCACCTGGTCCGTTGTGTTTAATGATGTCATGCTTTAGATTAAAAAATCTAGGTTCTTTTTCTTTTGGAAAAAAAATTTCTGGGTGTTGACTTAAATAATTATATAAAGATGTTGATCCACTTTTTTGTGTGCCTACTATGAAGAGATTAGGTTTATTGATTGTCATAAATTACCTCCATTACGATATTAAGTTTGGACTACCATTATTAGATTTATCATACGGAAACTGTTTAGCATTAGCTGTGAAATCGGCTTTTTTCTTAATAATCTTATATTTGTAACTTGTATTTTTTGAAGATCTTAGACAATTAAAATTATTTAATAACTTGGGGCATAGCTGTAATACTGAATTCATTTTCTAATGCCTTTTAATGCGAATGTTATCTATCTCCATTGAAGCTAATGCAAAAAGCAACAAAATAAATGGAAAATACTTTATTCCGTTTGCAACCTGACAAATAAAAACACCTAAAACTGAAACTCCTAATGCAACCTGATATATTGAACGTCCTCTTTTTAAGAGTGGAATGCTTAAGCTAAGAATAATAGAGCAATAAACTAAGGTTCCCAGAAATCCCAATTCAAGTTGAGTTGTAATTAAATGGTTAAAGGTACTATAGACTCGTAAACTATATTCATTCATTAACAGTGACGGAACCATATTATATCCTACACCAAAAGGATATTTCCAAACTAAATTATATCCTAATAACATATTGGTAAAACGTTCACTATTACTAGAATCAGCAAGATTTGCCGTCTTAAAACTCTCTATTAGTGATTCTAGAAAATCATTGCTTTGAAAAAGAAAAGAAAGCCTATCAATATTTAAAAATAGGATCAGTATTAGAAAGGAACATCCAATAAAAAATAAAGATGCTTTAAGTACTAATATCTTTCTGTTAATTAACTTATAAATACTAATTTTATTACATCTAATCATATAAACTAATATAACAAAAGTTAGAGTTACCAAATTAGCTGACCAAGAAATAATTGTCAAGAATAAACAAGCGATATAGACTACTTTTTTGAAAAAAGAAGGTTTGATATAATCCCAAAATAATAAAAAAGTTCCAACTAAAAAAGCGACATAATGCGATGTTTCTAGGAATAGCCCCTGCGCCCTATACGAAAATATCACCTTCAGGTTATCATTTATTAACCCCAGTTCATTTGCAGATTGCCATGGAACTGGCATTGCAAACGCCGGTTGTGGAAAGTAATTGTAAAGTGAGAAATAATTTCCGCTCTTAAAAAGAAAATAACTCAATAATGAAAAGAATATATTTATTGAGAATCCAATCCAAACTCCATCTAATAGACTTTTTTTATTATCCCTTAATAAAAGATAACTAAAATACAAAATGATATTCAGAAAATAACTTAGTTGTCCATTAAAAAATGTAGTAATATAATCTGAATCACTTTTAGAAACCAAAATCATTGGTATAAAAGATAAAAATACAAGTATACTAAATATTAGTAAATACTTACTAAAAATTTTAAAAGTATTAACGATTACATTCGACTTTGTTAAAAAAACAAATAGAATAAAAATAGAAGAAAGGGTATAAATAATATTAATATACGTATTTCCAACTTTAAATAGATAGATTATATTATTACATGATAAAACGCCAAATAAAAATGCAAACATATTCCATAATTTTTCTTTTTTAATTTGCAAAGATATGGTCTCCTTCTATCTAATATATTTACTATACAATTGCAACAAATATGGATAAAAGTATGGTATATTCTTTAAAAGAAAATATTCAATAATTTGCACTTTAAGCAAATGCTTTTTAAATAATTTTATATTCGACCGTATTATTTCTGTATATAACTGTTTTTTAAACTTATTAGCCACATTGCTACGAGTCATCATCCTGAATAATTGTAATTGTATAGTAAATAAATTAGCCCGAGCTAAAGTACCTAGTTCAGGAATATTGAGATTTATGTGAACCAATATCTTTTCTGCAAAATAAATGGCATCAAACCACTTACTAGTAAATTCCATGTTCGTCGCAGAATCTATTCTGCCATGATATTTATATTTTGAAATGTCTATTGAACAAAGTCCGTTAGAAACACAAATTGACTCGAATATGAAAAACTTATCTTCATTCATCTTCTTTCCAACCTCGAACCTAACTTGTTGCACAATATTACGTTTAAAAATCTTAGTGCAAACACTAATGTTAATTTTTCCACTTTGTAGAAACGCCTCTATTGCTTCTTTACGGTTGTATTTATAAAATTTATTTGTTCCAAACTTCTCAACTGGTCTAGCATTTAATCTATAAGCGATAAGCCCGCACGAAGAAATGTCCACTCTATACTTTAAGGCATTATTAAGTAAGATCTCATACATATCTTCTGAGATTTCATCATCACAATCTACAAAACCGATATATTCTCCTGATGATATTTCAATACCAGCATTTCGAGCTGCTGAAACACCTGAGTTTTGTTGATGTAATACTTTGATTCTTTTATCCTGTAGACTTAGTTCATCGCAAATTCTTGCAGATTCATCCGTAGACCCATCATCTATCAAAATAATTTCTATATCCTTTAACACCTGATTTTGGATTGATGAAAGACAATTTCCTAAATATTTAGCACCATTATACACAGGGACAATTACACTTATTATGGGCATTTGTTTCACTCCAATTTTTAAGCTCAAGATAGAATTTTTCCATTTTCATTGCTTCCATCTGAATGTCAAAACCTTTTTCGCGGATAACATTAGTCGTATCGCTTCGTTCATATGAACTTACTATTTTTATAATAGCATCTGCCCAAACTTCTGGCTTTTCAGCAAGACTTACATAACACGTCTCATTAAGAAGCTTCACTTCTTTTGTTATACTATCCGAAAATACACAAGGTAATCCTACAGCTTGGGCCTCAACACCAGTGACAGGAAGCCCTTCGTTCAATGAAGGAAAAACAAAAATATCCATTGCTTGTGTCAAATCTTTTACATCATGCCTAAAGCCTAAAAACCTTACCGCATCCCCTAAACCTAATTGATCTACTTTCTCTTTTATTAACTCCTCTAAACTGCCTTTTCCTACTAATAAAAGGATAGCAGAATCCTCTCTTTTCTTTATCTCTTTAAAAATATTTAGTAAGAGATCATGATTCTTTTGCTTTTCGAATCTTCCAACATTGCCAATAACTAAATCACTGTGAACATTTAATTTTTTTCTCATTCTATCGCGAACAGATTGATCGAAATGAAATGCGTTTAAATCAATGGCATTGTGGATTATTGATACCTTTCCTTGTTTTGTAGCTCGCTTTCCAAACAACCACGTCCCCGCCTCTGTCGAACAAGCGAAGTAATAATTAGCAACTATTCTTAATGGAATCTTTAGTAAATTACCTATCCCAATAACTATTGGTTGAGATGTTTGAAATCTTGTATTATGAGAATGTGCAATGCGAACCTTAATCCCATGTCTTTTAGCAATTGCCAATGGAAGTGCACTTTTACTTGAAGAGTGAGCATGTATGGCTACATAATCATTGTGTTCTTTAAAGAACTGATTCATTGCTTTTATGCACTTATAGATGGATTTTGCTTTCATAGGTGGAACTTTATAGAAGTTCCCGCCCAAACGTATTATTTCATTTTCCAACTCATATTCTTTGCCATCATTCAAAAGTAAAAAATCAAACTGAATTACATCTCTATTCATATTTTTTATCAAACTCATAACCAGTGTCTGGATTCCTCCAGTGAGCATCCGGTCAATAAAGAATAAAACCTTGGCCTTTTTAATCAACATTTCTTATCTCCTACTTACTGAAAATGTTGTAAACTATTTTCCTCTAAATCCAACTATATCACCAATTGCTGCTCTAACAATACTATAGATTCCAAGTCGATAAGCAACAAATCTTCCAATAGATAATGTTTTAACTTTTACTGTATTTGGGAAATACTTGTTAAAAAGGTTAGTGCTTGACATAGTTACTGCATCGGCAAAGAACATTGCTCTCATAGGATTCATCTTGGTCGGTGTAACAAATTCTTTAACATCACCAAAGGCAGACTCAATATTAATTTCTTCGTAATTTATATTGTCTTTAAATTTATAAAACATTTCGAAAGCCTTATTAGTTCTAGCAATTACCCGAGTAGTTCCTTTATCATCATCAAGCTTTTTACTATATCTTCCTACGGAAAAACAGTCCCAAATAGTAAAATCGCTTGTCCTATATCTTTTCTTAAAGTTACATTCATAGCAAGATGGTCTCACGCAAATTCCTGAGAAGAATGCCCTTAGCCATACGTCAGATTCTATGCCTTTATGATAGTCTTTCTTTTTACAACCAGGTTTCATGTATAATGACATTGTAGAATATTTATAACCGTAACATTTATCTCTGAATCTTACTCTTTCAATACAATATTGGTTTTTTTGTTGTTGATACTCAATATACTTCCTCCACACCATTGGAGAAGGTACAGCACGACATACTAAATCAATAGTGACAAGATTAGCATACTTTTTTCTTAAGAAATGTTGAAGCCCCTCTATTTGGCATGGAGTCCCACTAAAACAAACCTCTCTCCCTAGGTCTAAAAATTCTTTAACTTTAGAAAAACACTTCCCTATCTCACTTTGCACATATTTGCTGCTTCTGAATTTTCCGAGGTCTTCTCGTTTTTCTACGTACATATGATATACAAAATAACCAGCCCCGAGTGTTGCTCCGAATACAACGCCTCCCTGATCGAGGGTATATTGGGCAATAGCCGAAAATGCCCCTCCAGCTGTACTTTCTTCTCGTATTTTATCGTCCTTAATGTTCACAATGTATGCTTTTTCTTTAACCGGTTTCTCTGGATCATTGTTTATTATTGGGCATACTTTTTCACAGATGTTACAGTTAATGCACTTTGTAACATTTACATCTGGATAAAGAAAGCCCTCATTATCAGGTTTCATCGATATACAATTCTCGGGACAGACATTAGCACAGGAATGGCACCCGCAACACTTAGTTTTGTCAGTAATTTTAATCATTCTCTATTCTTCTCCGTCTCTAAAGCTCTAATTAAATAATTTATTGATTCTTTTCTAAATGAATCTAGCTTTTCCAAAACTGTCTTATAGTCAATTTCTTTCATAAGGCACTCATTTACATCTTGTTCAACTGTTATGAAACGTTCATGTAAATCTAACACATTAAATAATGAATGCATCCGTGAATTTGTAGATAAAGAAGATCCCTCTTTAAATCTTCTATAGGTAAAAAATTTCTTTTGATTTAAAACAGAAAATACCGTTCCATGAAAAGAGTCCGTAAAAACATACTCAGCTTGTCTAATTAAATTAAAGAATTCTGCAGGTCCGATATCAAATGGCGCATAGTCCGGGAAATTGCAATCACTTTTTACATATTCGTCTAAATGCAATAAAGCAACAATTTTAAAGCCTGTAATTTCTTTAGCCTTTCTTACAAAATCGCGTTGTTCCGGATTATTTCCCAAGAAATAACAGAATATATATTTTTCCTTTATAATTCTTTTCGAAGGAAACTCCTCTGCCCATTGATCAGCTGTAAGCAAAAATGTAGGATCACAAACAACCTTTACCTCTCGATTAGCAATTTCCTTAACTATTTGCTGTCCGGCTTCTTCCCTTACTGAAACATGGTTAATTCGATTCAAAAATTCGTTCGCTTTTTCCCACTGCCTTTCTGGAATATTTGATACGCCAAAGCTGGTAGCATAAGACACCTTATTAACCTTATCCGGTACGAAAGACAGTGTATAATAATCAGAATCTATATTTGAGGGTAACCATAGTTGATCACTCCCCACAAGAACAGACGAAAAATCTTTACAATAATCCGTTAATTCCTGTCGTGATTTACAGGTTCTTGATAATTTAAATCTTGTATTCTTAAATTCAAGAAACTTCTCATCTCTTATAGCCATCTGTCTCGTAAGTTCTTTATTAATTTTTTTTACGATACTTTTTTTTATAAAACCCAATTTACCTTTAACAACATCAAAATTGTTTAATTGTAAAAGGTAATGCTTTATTTTTGCCTTTTGTAGCTCTTTATAAATGCCATCTATACATATAGTCTCGTGCTCATAACCCAACATATTGACTATTTTCTGAGTAGCGAAAGATTGTAGCATGCTACCATAATTTTTTTGAAAGTAACACGATACAATAGCAACTTTTTCCATTAAAATAGTTAACCCCCTAGATCTTATCTAGCTAAATATGAATCAATATAAATAATAATTACATAAATTTTCTGCAGCCTTTTTTATTTGAAATCCTGAATCAATAATCTTCTCATCAACCTTTTTTCTCTCAAATCCATCCTTAAAGTGTAGTACTTTATCTGCCCATTTATCTACAGATTCTTTCAAACTAACAAATTCCGTACTATCCAATATCTTTGTTTCTTCAGTAATTGTATCGGCATACACACAGGGAAGCCCTGCAGATTGAGCCTCAACACCCACCACAGGTAATCCTTCATATAAAGAAGGAAGTAAAAATATATCCATTCCCTGCATCAGCTCGTGAACATTATTCTGTACTCCAAGAAAACAAACCGAATCCTTCAATCCCAGCATTCTCACTTTGTTTTCAATCTCTTCCTTTAGCTCGCCTTCTCCGGCGAGGAGCAATATCGCTGTTGAATCTATTTCATGGATTTTCTTAAAAATATCAACTAAAAAATTATGATTTTTCTGCTTCATAAACCGACCAACATGACCTATAACAAAGCTATCTTCAACATTCAGTTCTTTTCGAACCCTATTTCTAATCTCCTGATTAAATGAAAACTTTGAAATATCAATTGCATTAGGAATCAACTTAACATTTCCTTGATCGTAAAACCGTTTACCAAAAAGCCATTTCCCCGCTAAAGCAGAACATGCACAGAAATGGGTCGGGTATACCTTAGCTAAAGGACGTAAAATATATTTAACTACCGTTCTCTTCAGCTCATTTTTGCTAGCAGTACTGTGGTTATGGGCAATACGAATTGGGACCCCTGCCATTTTTGCTGCACGAAGTGGGAATATGCTCAATGCATTCATATGAACATGTACAATCTTATAATCATTTCTTTTAAAGAGCGAGATCAATTGCCTTTGATATTCTTTTATATCCGTATACGATGGAACAAGATATATTTTCCCACCCATTTTCTCTATTTCGTCCCTGTAGGGTATCGTTGAACCTTCCTCAACGATAAAGTCAAACTGCACCTTCGTGCGGTTTATATGCCGGTAGTAATTCAACACCACCATTTCGATACCGCCTGAATTCATCTTAGATAATATTTGAGCTATTCTAAAGGGTTCATTGCTTTTCATAAATATACCTTTCATTTGGAGAAAATAAATGTTCTTTTATCAACCAGTTCCAGTTCTAAATAATCATAACGCTCCTTTACGCTTAAACACACAATAAACGGTTCTAAAAAGTACGGCTATATCAAACGTCATCCCCTGCTTTTCTAGATAGCTTAATTCCACATCCACTCGTTCAGGATATTTTAAATCGCTCCGACCGGAAACCTGCCAAACTCCTGTTATTCCTGGCTTCATATTTAAAAAGAGAAATCTCTTACTGCCATATTCATTCAACTCAGCTTGAACAATTGGACGCGGGCCCACCAAAGACATATTTCCAATTAACACGTTCCAAAATTGTGGTAGTTCATCCAAGCTAGTTTTTCTTAAGAAAAACCCAATCTTCGTAATCCGTGGATCTTGTCCCTCAGGCAACTTATAGTTATTCGAAACATATTTGTTATAAATTACCGGGTTACCCCTTAGAACTTCTTCAGCATCCCTTCGCATCGAACGAAATTTATATATGTGGAACGTTTCGCCGCCGAGTCCCAGTCTATCTTGAGAAAAAAATATCGGACGACCATCAGTAACGTAAATGATGAAAGATACAACAACAATAATTGGAGAAAATAAAATAAGACCGACTAACGCCCCTATAATATCAATCATTCGTTTCCAGCCAGGAAATTTTCTCTCTTCAAATTGGACTTGTGCTTCTTTTTGCAAAACCTCTGAAGCACGCATATTCATAATTAACACCCACTCCTCTTCTTTCAATGACTAGGCGATCTTTGCCGAATCTAACGGCGACTCTGCCTACTTCTCTATCTAAACAAAAACCATAATCACATTACGGTGTTATGTCACCTTGTTGATGTAAAAAGGACAATCAAAAATTAGAATTCCTTAACAATTACCAACTCTATTTCTTAACTCTCCAAATCATATCGTAAATCATTATAAATAACCTAAATCAGGCGAAACCCGCACCAACAGAGGATTCCAGGTCTAATCTCTTTTCAATCTCCAGCACTTTGTCTAGATGCAAAATTACCAAGCCCAGTGCTACCAAGGCTTCTAGCGTCATAGAGATACTCTCTCTTTTCGCATCTCCACCGGCCAAAACACTATATATAGTATTAATTATGATAAAAAGCAGAAAAATAAACTATATGTAGTGTTTCTTTGCAATTTCCAGCACTCATATCCCCTTGTATACATAAATAACTAAGGGAGTTCATCAATACTAGTTTTTCGTATGAATCTTCCCACGGTTGTCACTATTGGATCATTTGAGAATCTTAAAGACAGGTCCACTCATTTCATTTAAATCAGCAAGTCGTTCCTTCAGTTCCTCAGCATTGAAAACCATGGAACGAAACTTGTACATTTCAAACGGTCACCGCAACAGTTTTCCCCATGATATCTAGAATTTCAATCGATTCCTGAATACCCTTTTCAGTAATTAGCGCTGTTACAACCGTTAGATCAACAATATTCATACGAATGATGGATTCGAGATTCGAATAGTCCCCTAAGTAAGGAATTGTAAGCCCATTTTTAGTTGGGGCTATAGCAAATTTGGATTGTAGAGATTAATTAGTATCATGCTCACTGCAAGTGAGAAAAAATGCGCTTTTAGCATTTGTCTGAGTTCACGCCATGCAGACATGAAACGGCGAGATTGATAAACTTTATAGACATTACTTCCAACGATCCACGTCAGAAGGTAGATCAAAAATATTACCAAGTACTCTGACCATGTTTCACCAGTTATTACATGCTTAATCTGATATAATTTCAAAGCAAATGAGAAGCCTATTGATATCAGAACAATGTCAACTAGTTCTGATATGTTTTCAACGATCCCACGCTCCCTTAACATTGTCCCACTTCCCTTTTCCTTCTTCCCCGCGAAATATACTGATTTTTAACTCTGATACTAATTCTGAATATTCATTCACTCTTAGCCATAATTAGTAGCCTTCGCTAAGCCCACCACCTGAAAATAAGATCAATCTCATTGACAAATCCTCTCTTGTTCTCAGTTAAGATATAGCAAATTCAAGGATAAACTTAACAACACCCTTAAGTTCGGCACCCCAGGACTAAAGTCCTAACATCCTAGGCCTACCACCCTAAGAAAGGACTACTTGTTTCCCAATTCGTTGTTAATATGGAAATTCCTGCAGACAAAATGCCAATTATTCCTACAATATTACAGTAATTCTATGTATTTCTGGGAAATAAATGTCGGTAACTTGCATTAGCCATCTTATTACTCCTTTTATCGTCTAACATATTCTAAAATCTACCTTTCTTTCTTTTTCAACTTGTTCGTAAAGAATTTACTTGAGTTTAATTGATAGGTTGCAAAGTAATTTTACAGAACATGGGTAACATTTCTTCGTTCTTATGTTACAATAATGTAAATTACCTAATATTTATCAAATTTACCATAGTAATTTTTTACAACAGAAGAGGTAGAACTATGCCTGATCTTAATGTTTTAATCGTTGACGATGACCCAAGTGTCTTAATCCTGTTGGAATCAGCTCTGAACAAAAACGGCTATCAAGTTTATAAGGCAGAATCCGGTGAGGATGCGCTAAGGATTTTAGAATCCTTGGACATCGATTTGGTAATCTTGGACGTTATCTTACCGGGCATAGATGGCCTGACAACTCTTAAGGAAATACGGCATCATCCTAGCAATAGAATGGTTCCTGTGCTTATGCTGACAAGCCGGGACAGCGAGATAGATAATGTCATTGGTCTGGAATTAGGGGCGGATGATTATATCTCTAAACCGATTCGCTATCATGAGCTTATTGCACGCATAAAAGCCGTCCTGCGCAGAACTGACCAGAGTGCAGCCACCTCTTCCTCCAAGATTTCATTTCGGAGTCTGGAGATGGACCTTGCTACTCGCAGTGTTACGCTGAACGGCCAAGAGCTACAACTTTCCTTCAAAGAATTTGAGCTCTTATGTCTTTTGGCTAAAAAGCCAGGCAGAGTGTTTACTCGCAGTGAGATTTTGGATGCTATCTGGTCTGAAGATGTCTTCTGGGAAACTCGCACAGTGGATGTCCATATTCGCAGAATTCGTAAAAAGATAGAGATAGCCGGGCTAAGTTCTTGTCTGATTGAGACTGTTAGAAATGTGGGGTATCGGCTTCCAAGCTCTTTTTAAGCGTCTGAAGTTCCCCTATTAAGGCAGGGATTTGTTGCTTGAGTTTATTGTACTGTTCTTGTAACTCTTGCCAATTTCGAGCCTGAGCCTCCCGTTCCAGTTTCTTAGCCAGCTCAAAAACCTTCATTGTGTAAAGACAGGATAAAGCGCTCGCCAATCTATGAGCGCTTTTTTCTAATTGGTCAGCATGGCAAGCCTCCAGATCCGTCTGAATGTCTTCCAGCAAAGATTGATAGTTTATTAGAAATTCCTCGATAATAGACAGCATGACCGTTTTGCCAAATAGCTCTGCTTCCTGGTGGAAAACTTCGTAATCAATAAGCTCATCACCCTGCTCTCCTCTGGGTTTGAGTTTTTCCCCTCTAAGATGCTCTTGGTCTACTTCCCTTGAATGACGAATCTTCTGCAAGATGTTTAGTAAATAGTCCTCCCGAATTGGTTTGGCTAGATAATAATCAATCCCCTGGGCGAGAAGCTTTTCACGGTCTCCGAGAATAGCCGAAGCAGTGAGGGCAACGATGGGGATATGCTTACCGGTATTTTCTTCCAGGTTGCGAATAATCCGAGTTGTCTCTATGCCACCCATTACGGGCATATTCTTATCCAGCATAATACAGTCATAGTCCTTAAGTTTCAGGGCTTGTATTAGTTCAAGGCCATTATTGACAACGGTTACTTCACAGTTGTGATAGGCTAGGACGTACTTGATATACGTCTGATTGGCCAGATTGTCTTCTGCGGCAATAATTTTTAAACGCTTTAAGTCGTCTTTCTTTTGATAATCGAACTTCAAGCTATCCTCTGTAACAGCGATCTCCTGCTGAGTTGCCCTCCCCAAGGGTAAGAGACAACGAAACTTGCTGCCTTGCCCTTCTTTGCTCTGGACTTCAATGTGCCCGTCCATCAATTCCACCAATCTTTTGACGATAGTCAGACCAAGCCCGGTACCGCCGTATTTTTTGGTGATACTGCTATCCCCCTGGGAGAAGCTTTCAAAAATGCTTAGAAGCTTTTCGGATGATATGCCAATTCCGGTATCCTCTATGATAAATTCAACCTCTACCAGCATTTCATTGACGGTAAGACAACAAGCGCTAAAATTCACCTTCCCTTGATGGGTAAATTTTAGGGCATTGTTTAAGAGATTATTGAGAATCTGACTTATCCTTAAAGGATCTCCGCTTAGATATTCCGGAATCTCTGAACAAATGCTCGATATTAAGGATATCCCCTTGCCTCCAGCCTGTGGCTCATAGTTTTCTAAGATTTGCTTAAGTAAGTCTTTTAAGCTAAAGGCCCTCTCCTCAATCACTAACCGATTGGATTCTATTCTGGAAATGTCCAGGATATCGTTGATAATTCCTAAGAGGGATTCTGCTGAGGATTGAATCATCCTTACATAATCGTCATTGTAGCGATGATTTTTTTTCAGGAGGCTGGTCATTCCCATAATCCCTTGAAGAGGGGTCCTGATCTCATGGCTTACATTGGCGACGAAGCGGGTTTTATTTTCATTGGCTTCTGCCAGCTTGTGATTGCTCTCGTTGAGGGCAATATTTTTTTCGGTCAATTCCTTGGTATGGTCTTCTAGAATACTTTCCAGGTTCTTATATTGTCTGGCGTTTTCTATAGAGACTGCTATCTGAGAAGACAATAACTGTAATAGCTGCAAGCGCTGCTTTGTAAAAATACCCGGTGCCAGGTTGTTTTCCAGGTAAAACAAGCCTATTACCTTATTCTTAATAATCACAGGCAGACAGAGGATGGATTTATCCTTCTGCGGGCCATCTAAAGTGACGGTTTCTCCCGTTCTAACCACATAGCTAATCAACTTGATGGGCAGGTCAAAACTTGCTTGGTTCAGACCGATGGACTGCAACAGTCTGACAGAGTTATCCTCGGCATTCCCCTCCGCTTCGACGGTTAATCTATTTTCATGATTCATGATTAAGACTACGGTTTGAGCGCCCGAGTTTTGGAGCATGATTTTTATCAGCAACTTGAGCAGGTCCTCAAGGACTATTTCACTGGAAATCGCTTGCCCGATCTTAATAATTGTGGACAAATCTATATCGGGTATGCCCTTGGGCAAGGGTGGATAAGGCGCATTCTGAAGCAATTTGGGATAACGCTTCTGCAGATCATCCACTTTAGCCTGAGCTCCCCACTCTAGATAGCAATCAAGGGCTTGCTGCAGATAGAATTTAGCCGAGACATCTCTCCCTCGAGAGAGATAAAACTCAGCCGCTAATTCATTAGCCAGGGCTTCCTCTTGGATAAATTGGTGAGTTCCGCCATACTTAATAGCCAAATCGTAGTATGTAGCTGCTTTAAAGTCCTCTCTGTCCAGTCTGGCCTTTTCAGCTTTGAGGAGATACAGCTTGTTGAAGATATTTTCCGGGGCTGACCGAGATAATTTTTCCAAGGCTTTTATATTACGCTTAATCTTTTTCCTGCTTAGATATCGTTTAGAGAAACTTTGTCTCTCATAGTTGGCGGCAATCACTAATGATCCGTAAAAATGAACCAAGGGCAGGCAGAAGGTTCCTAGGACACCGTCCAGATATTCTTCGACAAAGGGCAGGTTTTCTAAGGCTCGTATTGGTTGATGGAAATAGAAAGCCTGAATCAGGCGGTGAAAATAGATGTTGAAGACAATCGTCCGATCATTAGACCTTGTATAAACCGGCAGCAGGATTTCTTCATCAAAATAATCCCCCACTAAGGCACAGGGGTCCGGGGTTCTTCCGGCAAAATTCAAGGCAGTCTGGCGATAGAGTTGACTGAGGCGGAGGGAGGTTTCATGCCCTGTTTTGTGCATGGCATTCTGATGTTCCTGCATTTCATCCTCGATGACAGCAAGTTGCCGTCCGGAAAAATATGAATAGACAAAGTATTGCATGATAGAGTGACCGGCAGAAAGCAAGTCTCCCGCAGCAAAACCGCTCAAGTAGGTTTTAGGGAAATCCTCTAATGTCGCTCTGAGAGGATCTTTGCTATGTCTAATTACCATGTTAAACATCATGCGGATCTTGCTGTCAAACCGTTTGACACCCAGTCTGTCCTGCAACTCGAGGGCTAATTGTCCGAATTCATACCCTTTATCTGCTTTTTTCAAGAGCATGTTGATAATGTATCCATAACCGGAATAGGCCACGATGGTTTCTTCTGTAATCCCATGTCTAAGGGAAATCTGCAAAGCTTTGAGGACGATTAAGATAATGGTGTTGTAAGAAGCAGAGTAGCTGCCGATCCCTGTGCTGTTGAGGATGCGCATAATGGTCATGTACTTTTCATCAGTCATCTTGGGGAGATTTAGTAAGTCTTCCCTTTGCTTGCCTCGCAATGCCCAGCCAGTTTTCAGATATTCGAGGATGACATGCCCTAAATGGGGCTTTTTAGGAAAGCGAACTCCTAATAGTCCCAGAATATTTTCTGCAGTTGCCATAGCTTTTTCCAATTGGTTTTCCGCAGTATAGGTGGCAATCATGATTTCTGAAATTCTCGCCATATCCAGGCTGTCTTGACAGTGAACCATGGTCTCTGCTGCTACTTCTTCCATGCGTTCGAACTGTGTACAAACATAGGCCATTTCTGCAAGTTCAATATGTAACTCCAACATAAGCGGGTACTGAGTAATCCAAGCTTCTTCAGGGCATAATCGTTTGCCCAAGCTGAAATAGTCCAGAGCACGTTCATAGGCTGAGGATGCTTTAGCCTTTTTGCCGGCTCTTAGATTCAGATTGGCTGCTAAGTATCGTTCAGTTGGATCGTCGATCAAGTTTAGGGCGATGTTCAAATGATCAACAAGTTCGAAGAGGCGGTTTTCTTGTTCTTGTTTTGTTAGCTTGGCATAAAATAGCTTGCCGATTTTATAGTGAATGATTGCTTTTGTCTCTTCCTCCAGGAGTGAATAGGCGGCCTGCTGGACCCGGTCGTGCAAAAAAAAGTATTTCGTACCGTTTTCTAGGATAAGGCCCGACTCGACAGCCTCTCCCAGTGTTCTCTCGATTGCGCTCAGGGGCTTTTCCATCACGATCTCTAAGGTATAGGCGTCAAAGTTATTCCCGATACAGGCGGCCAGTTTCAGGATTTCAACGGTTGGCAAAGGCAGTTTGCTGATCTTTGCCAGCATCAAGTCGACGACATTTTCCGTGACCTTACAGCTCAAGATGGCCGGAAGATCCCAACCCCAAGCAGATTGCAGGGCTTCCTGATTCAGGAGCCCTTCTTCTTTGAGCATGTATAAAAACTGAATCAGGAAAAAGGGATTTCCTTTCGTTTTTTCCTGACAGACTTGAGCCAGGGGCAGGGATTCCTCCCAGGTCCGTTTCAAGGTGGTAGAGATCATTTCGTTGACATGACTTAGCTCCAGTGGCTTGATGTCTAGGACTTGGACGTTTAGGCCTGGGTCTTTAAGACGATAGAACAGTAACTGAACAGGGTGGGTCGAATCTATCTCATTATCCCGGTAAGCTCCAATGATCATCAAAAACCCAGACTGCTCCAAGACGAGCTGTTCGATCAGACGTAGGCTGAATAAATCTGCCCATTGCAGGTCGTCCAGAAATAGCACGAGGGGTTTCTCAGGGAGAGCGAAGAGTTGGATAAACTTCAGAAAAACGGAATTGAACCTATTTTGGGCCTCAGTGGGGGCTAGGTTATCCACCGGTGGCTGAGGTCCAATAATCATGCCTACTTCAGGGATCAGATCCACGATCAGTTGAGCATTGGGCGAAAGTGCACTGAGGATCTGTTCTTTCCAGTGACTGACTACTGCCTGGTTTTCTGAAAGTATTTCCTTTAGAATAGCTTGGCAAGCCTGGATAAAGGCTAGGTAGGGGAGGTTGCTTTTGTACTGGTCGAATTTCCCTCCTGAAAAGATCCCGCCATTTTCCCGCACATATTCCAAGAATTTGTTGACCACAGACGTCTTTCCCACACCCGAATAGCCCGAAACGAAGATGAGTTCCTGACTGCCGTCCTTGACCCGTCGATAAACCTGCTTAAGGGTCTCCAGCTCAGTATCCCGCCCATACAGTTTGTTCGGTATTGATAGGCCTCTCAGCTTGTCGAATTGGGCGATTTTGAAGGGTTCGATCTGATGGACCCGGTTTTTGACGTTGAGAAGTTCGAGACATTTCTCCAGATCCCGTTGCAGAGCGTCGGCAGTTTGGTAGCGATCTTCCGGTTTTTTATGCATAAGTTTATGGGTGATGTCGGACAAGACCGAGGGAATCCTGGGATTTAACTGGCTTAAGGGCAAGACTTCTCTGGCCAAATGGGCGTAAATCAGTTCCAGGGGATCATCGGCATTAAAGGGAGGTTGCCCGCAGAGCATATGATAGAAAAGTATGCCCAGGGAATAGAGATCCGTCCTGGGATCGACCTGACGATTGATTCTGCCGGTCTGTTCTGGGGATAAGTAACGTAAGTCAGCAGGAGGGCAAGAGACCTCCGGACTGAAGTCTTTCAGTTTAACATGGCATCTGTCGAAACTGACCATAATACTGCTGGGACGGATGTTCTTATAAATGATCTTCTGCCCGTGGAGAAGAGCTAACGCTTCAGAGATCTTGAGGCCGATCTTTAGAATACTCTGGATGTCCAGCGGTTTCCTTCTCAGCAAGTCTTCCAGCTCGAGGAAATATATCCCTGACAGATCCTTTACGATGTGCGCTGGAATTGTTTCAAGGTCTACCACAACGTTGTCCAAGGGGTTCCACCACCTTACTTAGCGTCTGACGCGTACTTTACAAATGAGCATAGCTAACTTCATAGTCACCCTATTAATAAAAGACGAATTTCATTTTGCCTTTTTCTGCTTGGTTTAATCAGAAAGATCCTGTCTTGACAAATTCTACCTGAGTCTGTCCTTTTCCTGCCCCATTGACGAGCTAAACGTCAAAAGCACGAGAAATCCGATCCTAGGAATTCCTCGTGCATTAAAAGAAGCAGCTCCTTCAATTTCAATTGATGGATGCTGCTTTGATTTTAGCGATGTTTATGACCTTTATGTTTCTTCTTATTATCGTCAGTTCCGTGATAATAGTAGTAGTAATAGTAGTCGCTGGTGTTCATGTCCGCTTTATTGAGAACTGCCCCGAGGATCTTAGCTCCAACTTTGTCTAACTGCTCCTTAGCAAGCTGGGCATACTCTTTGTTTACTTCACCTGAGGCCAAGACTAAGATAACTCCGTCGACTTCCTGGGCAAGAATGGCGGCATCTGTCACCGCAATGATCGGAGGGGTATCGATAAGGACCACATCAAATTGCTCACTGACTTCCTCGATTAAACGCTTCATCCGTTGAGATCCGACGAGCTCAGCCGGATTGGGGGGAATGGGACCTCCTGTAAGGACCTTGACCCCAGGTATTTCGGTTTCTTTGATGAAATTGTGACTATCTTCTTGATTCTGAGCCAAAAAACTTGAAAGTCCCTCAAAATTACCTAGTTGAAACATTTTATGCTGAGTTGGATTACGCAAATCCGCATCGATAACCAGGACAGACTTGCCGGATTGAGCTATACTCACAGCCAGGTTGGCAGCCGTGGTCGATTTTCCTTCTCGCGGGCCTGAACTTGTGACCATAATTTTTTTGGTCTTAGAATCCACACTTGTAAACTGCACATTCGTCCGGAGCGTCCTGTAAGCCTCAGAGATAGGTGATTTCGTTTCTTCGTGCGTAATTAGTGAAAATGCCAAGTGAACCTTCTCCTCTTACCCTTGTTTTCCTGCTTCAAAGTTTGGTATAACTCCTAATACCGGAATTCCTAAAACATTCTCCACATCACTTGAGGTCTTGATCGTATTATCTAAGTACTCTAACAAAAAGACCAGTCCGAAGGCAGCCATTAAGCCGACAACATAGGCAATCAAGATATTCAACTTTTTATTGGGTTTAACCGGATTATTGGGAACGACTGCAGTATCTACGATACTGACACTGTCCACTTTTTTTATCTCAATGACCGCTTTGGAAAACTCAGCTGCCATCGAATTGGCGATGTCCGTGGCAAGTTCGGGGTTAGTATTCATGACTTGTATTTCTAGAATTTCCGTCGTCTTTACGGGGTTGATAGTGATAAGTTTGTCCAGCTCTGCAACACTCATTGTCAAATCCAAGTGATTAATGACACTTTGTTCGACGGTACGGCTCTGGGCGATAGTAGCGTAGGTTTTAGCAAGCTGTAGATTAGCTTGGAGGACACTATTGTCCAGCATTTGTACGGCTGCTTGACCTGCCTCCGAAGCTTTCTTTCCCACGATCAATGTAGTGGAGGCTTGATATACGGGTTTTATAATAAAGAAACTAACGACCCCGCTGGTGAGAGCTGCGATGATCGGCAGTACCAGGACGATGATCCAACGCTTTTTTAGCATTTCCCAATACTGTCGTAATTCTATTTCTTCTTCCATGGCTACCTCCAAATCAATCCAGCAAACTTGTCCGACATACTATATTCGCGATAGTTTTGGTTTTTCCTTCAATTACTAAAAAATGATTCTTTTGTAACTTCTTTTACTCAAACGCCAGCCTAGTATTAGGGTAATCAGTCAAAATCTATTTATCTTGGAAAAATATAATAATTTTGGATACTTGAGAAGGATATTACATACTCCAACGTCGAATCTTGTTGTCTGTAGGAAATCCCGTATGTTTAGGAGGAAACTGCTCTGATGATAAAACCAGCCAAGCTTGAGTTACACATAATTTTAGCCACCTGTATTTTAGCACTTTTTGTTATTGGCCTATTCTGGGTCACAAATAGAGGAGAGACACCGAAATATGCCCTAAAACCATCCACTCCGGTTGACAGCACGGTAAACATGACCGAGACTTCAAACCCTGAGGATTCAGAGAAAATAGCTGCGAATCCCCTTATCGTTGAGCCGAGCACGATCACCAACCATGGATTAGCTAAACTTTCCAGTCCTGCTAGTGTTAAGGCCCTTGTCTTCGGAGGAGCTGTGGCTGAAAGCCAAGGGGTTACCAATAAGGAGGAATTAAGCTGGCATGCTTTAGTCTCAAAAGCTTTACTTGATAAATACCCCGGTAATTTTCAGTGGCTTTTTAAGACAACTGAAAATGCTACCATAAATACGATCTCAGCGTATGCTCCTGAGGCGACACAAGATACTGACCTAATAATCCTCTGCTTGGGCAGAAACGATTGGGCCACAGTAACCACGGATGATTTTAAGCATAAGTACGAACAACTGCTGGTAGAACTTAAAGTCCGAAGCCCAAATGCCAACATTTTTTTAGTTGTGGAACCTCCCGTCAAAAACGTCGCTAATAATAATAAGTCTTTCCCTTATCGCCAGGTCATTATTGAGATTGGAAAAAAACACCAACTTCCTGTTATTGACGAGTGGACAGCCTTTATAAGTGATCCTACACCGCTGGCAGGGCTGTTGGCAGACGGAGTTAATCCCAACGATAAGGGGTATCAGGTTTTTGCGGCTGCAGTATTAAAGGGATTTGAGGGATATTTGTTGGGGGAGTATTGAAAACCAAGCTGTAATTGAGCTTTGCATATGATACTCGTCTGTTTAAAGAGCCGACCGCCATAGCAGTCGGCTCTTTGCTTTCACCTAATTTTCATTTCATTAGTTAAAATTGATGGTCCAGATATTATTGTTTTGATCCTTAAAGAAAATTTTCTTATCTTTAAGTTGACTTAAAGTTGCATTTGCCCAAGTAGAACCAACTAGGGTTTCGATATCAGCTTTAATTTCGGCTTTGCCAGTAGTGGTCGTTGGATCATTCCAATCACCACCGTCAGGCTTTACTGATACAGGAATAATTCCGGCAGAATTGACTAGCAGATTATTAATTCCCATAGTACTTAACTTAGTTGTCCCTTTGCCGCTCTTTATTGTTGCAGTAATATCGTTTCCATTGACTGTCATAGTAACCCACTCATTATTAGGCGGTGTGACAGATGAACTTAAGTTGAGCGTTAGACTAACACTGCTTGTTGAATATCCTGATTTTGAGAGTGTACCATGAAATGTAACAGATGACCCAAATAAATCTCTTAATGTACCTAAGCTAACATCTCCGTTTTTAATTGCTGGAAGAAGGTCCGACATAGTAATTGGATTGCTCACTGAAAATGTTTTGTTGTCAAAAGTAACTGTACCCGTACCTGGGGATACAAGACTGGTCAGCTTAAGGGTACTATCTGCCGGACTAGCTGTGATATCAATGGCGCCAATCATTTTACTATCATCCAATGCAGTAAGGCTAGCTGTACCACTCGTTCCATTTACCGTGTCACTCGCTAAGACAGTAGAGCCTTTTATAATTGAGAAGTCTACAATTTTGGTAGACGTTGTAGTACCCGATCCGTTACTGCCACTGCCACTACTTCCACCTGTTGATGGAGTTTTTGGCGGTGTACTGGGAGTTGATGTAGTATTCTCACCGTTAACTTTTCCACCACCGCTAACTAAAGTGCCAGTTGAACCCGATACTAATTTGCCAATACTTGAACTGATTGGAATAGTAATGTCAACTTTTGCAGTGGTTTTCATGGTGTCAACAACAGTATTGTCGGCTAAAACCAGTTTCCCTTGGGATTGTACTTCTACCGCTTTAAAGCTTCCTTCTAAGGTCACCTTCTGATCTGGATTTTCCGTGTTAATTACAACAGATGGAACAACGGCATTTGTTGCAGCTTTCAGTGTAACCTGACTCTCTACAATAATCGGTTCAGTGAAAGTTCCCCTTAGCTCAACAACAGGATCTTGTCCAGGGGTACTTGTAATGGTAACTGTACCCATAGAACCGCCATTGGCATCTAAAATAGCGTAGGTCCGAACTACAGTATCACCAATCGTTGTAGTGCCAGAGGCCTCAACCCGAACATTACTGTCACTGTCAACCGTAAGGACGTCGGCCGTCGAATTTTTTATATGAATACTGTCTGATGCACCAGAGAGGATGACAATGTTAGCAGCGGTTACTCCGTCTAAGGTTGCCGTTCCCTTTTCCCCGGGATCTACAAAGACTGTCCCACTGACTGTCAGGTTGTTCAGTGTGATATTGTCTCCCTTAACATAGACGCTGTAATTGGCCTTGGCATTTTGTAAGGTGATGTTATCTCCTGTAAGCAGAACGTTATCTGTCAATACTGCAGGAGTATTCTTATCAGTCGAACCGACGGTTTCGTCATCTGTTGAATATGAAACAGCTGAAGTCAGGGCGTTCATTCCTGCAGAAGGAACAACAACCTCACCGCCTACTGCAACCATATCATTTGTGGATATGTTTAACTTCACAAAATCCTTGGTGGCATTGTCTAGTTGTTGATTAACAAGCACTACGGGGGACCCACTTGCAGCGGCAAGAGGTACCACAGCCAGAGCATCAACTAAGGTTTCTCCGTTTGCGACATACACTTTGTCATTCTTATATTGTCTTGCAAAGCCTTTTAGGATTTGGACGTTCGTATCATACTTCGAAAGGCCTGAGTATCTTTTTACGTTTCCTTTTAACTGCCCTTTGACCGCATCCGATACTACTGCCGTTCCACCAACTACATAGGAATCTGTGACCTTATCGTTCATGCTGTCCAGATAGGTTTTAACAGAGGCAGGAAGTTGTCCTTGGGTCGTAGTCAAGATCGGCATACCTTGGGCTGCAGCGATGGGCGCAACAGAAAGAGCATCTGACGGGCTTAACCAACCGGCTGCAATCACAACCTTAGAAATATTGACGCCTTGATTGGCCATTTCCTTCGCTATGTTTACGGAGGTTTCATATTGATCATATCCTCCAAGCTGAACTGGGGTAATGCCCATAGCGATGATTTCATCAAGAACGGATTGTTTTATGACAGCTGTCCCGCTGGTAATATAGACTTTTTTAGGTTTAAGACGAAGCAACTCCGCTTTAGCTGATACATTTAAGGTTTGCCCGTTATCTGTTAATAGAATCGGAGCCTTTAATTTGGCTGCTAATGGTCCCGCTGCCAGGGCATCCACAAGGGAGTAGGTCATTCCGGCTGAAAGAACGACGCTGTCGCTTGTTCCTGCCCAGCCTTTTTGGGCCATCAGGGCTGCTGTTGCATATTGATCATATCCACCAATCCTAGTCACTGCATTTGGTACGTCCGGCGTTGCTGCGTTCGCAACAACAGGAGTTAACGTTGCCGACAATGCAACTGCAACTGCCATACATCCGTTTAACAACTTTTGTTTTGTTCTTTTCATAATTTGACCTCCTCATTAATTCAGACTCTGGTTTCTATCCTAGGTTGTATTAGAATTAGGGTTGGCGCGGAACCACTCTTATATTGATGATAATAACAATTAAGGCAAAATGTCCCTCACCTGTCAAAAGTTATTTAATTACTTCGCTATCCCTTAAGGTATTCCTGCAAGAAATATCCTTTTATTCATATTATTTTCACTTTTAGATATCCTTGTGCTGTATTTAGATAAAAAGAAAGAACGGATTCACTTATCATCCGTTCTTTCTTCTTTGCACTTTAAAGGTTATTCAACTGTCTTCAGATTATTACATATTTATAAGATAAAATGTTCCGCCAATAACCGATGCCAATACAACCGCCGCAAGTATAATATAGAAATTCTGCTTCTTGGGATTGAGCTTGTGCCAAGGTAGGCCCATACCAGGTGCCCCTTTCTGTAAAACGACTCATAATGGTACTTTATTACAGAATACGACAATAATCAAGGACTTTGTTAGAACGACCGTTTACTAGAGAGAAATAAATAAATCGAGACAACTTCAAACTCATAGCTTACAAATTATGTTATAATCATATTGCAAGGGGGGTGTTTTCAAATGGATCAAAAAGTTATGGAGTTACTTGCAAACATATATCAAACGCAAACCGAAATGCGAAGTGAGTTAAAAGAGCTTAGAGGTGACGTCAAAGAACTCCGTGGCGAAGTCAATATACTTAGTGGTGACGTCATAGAACTTAGAAGCAAAGTCAATATACTTAGCGGCGACGTCATAGAACTTAGAGGCGACGTCAATGTGCTTAGAGGCGATGTTAAAGAACTCAGAGGCGAAGTCAATGTGCTCAGCGGCGACGTTAAAGAACTCAGAGACGAAGTCAATGTGCTTAAAGGCGACGTTAAAGAACTCAGAGACGAAGTCAATGTGCTTAAAGGCGACGTTAAAGAACTCAGAGGCGACGTCAATGTACTTAGTGGTGACGTCAAAGAACTCAGAGACGAAGTCATTGTACTTAGTGGTGACGTCAAAGAGCTCAAACGCGAAGTCAATGTACTTAGAACAGATCAAGAAACAATAGCTCAAAACGTTGCTAAAATAATCACAGTTGTCGAACATGATATCTCCCAAAAAATTGGAGTAATCTTTGATTTCCGTGAAATGCAGATAGAGGATAACCAGAAGACTGGAAAAGCACTAGAACGCATAGAAGCCAAGGTCGAGGTCCTACAATTAGAGACATCCCATTTGAGAATGATTAAATGAACTCCTGTTATCATTTACGCAGCTATTGTGTTAAATACATACGCACTCAAGTCGTTTATTACTGCTCGCTTAAGGAAGATTCCCTAGAAGTCTAAAAAATCTCCCAGACCCTTAATTAGGATTTGAGAGATTTTTTAGACTTCTATGCATATTGATAGGCAATGAAGGCTTCGATAAATTTGACTTAAGAAGTTACACCCTCCCACTCCCATCACAGTTCGGACAAGGAGAAGTATAACGTACTGAAAGCGTCTGACCCACTTTTTTACGAGTCATTTCCACAAGCCCCAGCTGAGTAATCCCTAAAATCTGAGACTTAGTCTTATCCTGGGCACAGGCTGTCTCCAGCTCATTAATGACTTGTTTCTGTGCCTCTTCGGTTATCATATCGATAAAATCAATAATGATAATTCCACCCAGGTTTCTGAGCCTCAACTGTCGGGCTATCTCTCGGGCAGCCTCCAGGTTCGTATGGACTACCGTTTCCTCCAAGGAGCGTGTCCCTACATATTTTCCGGTATTCACATCAATTACGATCAAGGCCTCAGTTTGTTGGATGACTAAATAGCCTCCGCTTTTTAGCCACACTTTAGAGCGCAAGGTTTTCCGAATTTCATCATCCACCCCGTACTTTTCAAACAGGTCTTGTCCTGTGACGACATAAATCTGCTTAGCGGCTGGGTGTTCAATCTCCCGTAAAGCTTTACGCAGTATTTGACCGACCTCATCATGATCAACCGTGATTCTCTCTACATCATGATCAATCCAGTCCCGGATTAAGCGGGAAATAAGATCAACATCTTTATGTACCAGACCGGGCACGGAAACGTGTGGGATTTTCGGCACTAAGGCTTGCCAAAAAGCAACGAGTTGCCTGATATCTTCCGCTATCTCGTCCCCATCTATCCCTTCAGCAAGAGTACGAACTATGACTCCCATACCTTCCGGTTTGGATGCAGCCGCCAAATCCCGCAACCTTGCCCGTTCATTGTTATCTAAAATCTTCCGAGACACCCCAATATAGCTAACCTGGGGCATTAGTACGACATACCTCCCCGGCATGGTTATGTTAACACTGATCCGAGCGCCCTTTGTACTCACTGGTTCTTTAGTAACCTGTACTAAAAGCTCTTGGCGAGGTTTAAGAACATTTTCGATCCGATCCTGAACAACCGTCGAAGCCTTTTCATCCTCATCAAAGCGGGATGGAACAGCATCTCCTACATACAAAAACGCGTTCTTGTCCAAACCAATATCAACAAAAGCAGCCTGCATACCAGGAAGGATATTCTCAACCCGCCCCCGATAAATATTCCCCACCAAATGGGACGAACCGCCTTCATCCTCGAAAACTTCCATCAGTTCACCCTGCTCAAAGACGGCTGCCCGTATCTTTTGAGATTGGTTTTGGCCGTTACCTATAGTTTGGCTTTGTAGAACGATTTCTTTACGCTCACGCTCACTTTTCATCGAATACACCTCCCAGCTCAGCTTCGAAGCCAATGCAATCCAAGAACAACCCTATACCTAATGCAGAATAAATCCCCCGCACCGATTCAGAGGTGCCCATGCCTAAAGCATGTCCCAACATTCAGCTTGCAACAACATCCTAAGCACCTGCCAACGCCCCACCTATCACCCAGATCCGTTCCCAGCCCTACGGCACCGCTCAGCTTGGAAGCCATACGCTCCCCCAACACTTACCCCAGCAGACCCCAGAGCGAGGGTCACGATCACACGGCGAGAAACCTTTGCGAGAGTCGTAGCCAAACTCGGCTTTAAATCCCTTTCATAAGCGGGGCGGGAAACAGGGACGTTTCCCGCCGGCCATGCGGCACGGTCCCTTCTCGCCGTCCATGGCTACAGGGACACTTGGCCATCCTTGGCCTGCGGACGCCGCTTTGGCCGGGAACCCCGCCCGCTTGCATCAGGATTTAAAGCCCTAGTTTGACACGACGAACGCATGGTTGAACAAGTGTGCTCGTGACCCTCTCTCCCACCAATGCTTCAAATCTCATCAAGCCAACTCGATCGGCGAGCTCTTCCCGCCCTCATAGCTTACATGAACCCCCGTCCGAATAACCTGGATCCCATCCAACTCAATCGGCAAATTCTCAAGTTCCCTCAGACTGGCCAGTACTTCCTCCGGACGTACACTTCCTGAGTTCCCCATCTCAACTTCCAGGTCAAAGATGACTTCATCCCCTTGGATTTTAGCCTCCAACAGCTTAATCCAAGGTCGAATGTCCTTATCCGTCGGTCCCTTTTTAGAATAACGCGAATAAGTCACGTGTTCTCTTCCCAGCCAGCCGCTTACTGCTTCCTGCAAACGTTCCGCTTGAATCGGCAGAGCCATGGGCACACGTATCCGATAACTGGCGGCATTGAGCACTGCCATCAAGGATTTAGCTCCCTGATCCAAGGCACGCCCTTGCAGCAGGCGAATTCCAGGAGGTAGTTGTTCCTGAACTCGTGCTAAAACTTCTCCTAAATCTATCTCCTCTTGAAGCTCAACATCCACGTATTCCCGCTCGCCCTCTGTTCCAACCGCTAAGGCAAAACCAAAGGAAATCTTGGGACGGGGGTTAAAACCTTCTGAATAAGACATATGGATTCCAGCTCGTCGGATCGCACGTTCAAATACCCTCGTCAGGTCAAGGTGTGCGATATACCTTGCATCTTCAATTTTAGTATAGGCGATTCTTAGCCGCATGGCACTCACCCTTTCAACTCAATCTGAACCCCTCTGCTCGGGCAAACTCCGCACCCGGTACAATCCTCATATCGACAGTCGATCGTCTTTGCTTCCTGTAGCGCCCGATGGTGTTCTTCAGCCAAAAACTGTTTCGATACGCCACTCCCTATATGCTCCCAAGGCAAGATGTCATCATAATCCATTGCTCGATTAGCGTAAAAACGAGGGTCGATTCCTAACTCTTTCAATCCCTCCATCCACACATCATATCGGAATTGATCAGACCAACCATCAAAACGACATCCGTGTTTAACTGCCCATTCCAGAAGTGGGGCCAATTTCCGGTCCCCTTTGGCAAAGACGGCTTCTAAATAACTTGTTGTCACATCATGATAGCTATATTTAAAGCGGCGATCTCTTAATTTCTCTCTCAGATATCTCTGCTTAAGTTCCACTGAAGAGCCTGCTTCCTGCGGCTCCCATTGAAATGGAGTGTGACTTTTAGGAACAAAGACACTCGTCGAGACCGTCACTGTGATATTTCGGCGTCCCAGCTTGGTCCCCAGATTAGCAACTTTTTTTGCCAGATCAATGATTCCATCAATGTCTTCCTGAGTCTCCGTAGGTAAACCGACCATAAAGTAGAGCTTAATGGTGGACCATCCCTTTTTAAAGGCTGCCTCTGCAGCTTCTAAAAGGTTTTGCTCCTCGACTCCCTTGTTAATCACGTTACGCAAGCGTTGTGAACCAGCTTCCGGGGCAAAGGTCAAGCCGGATTTACGAGCCTTCTGTACGGTTTCTGCTAAATCAACATCAAAAGAGTCTACTCTCAGTGACGGGAGGGATACTCCTACCCCTTCTGCTCCATGCTTCTCCATGATGTTATGAATCACAGGCTGTATACAGGTGTAATCCCCGGTGGAAAGTGAGGTGAGAGCGATCTGATCATATCCTGTAGCGCGCACCAGCTCCTCTGTTTGTTTGAGCAGAGTTTCCGGAGAACGTTCCCGGACAGGTCGGTAAATCATACCCGCTTGGCAAAAACGGCATCCTCGTGAGCAGCCGCGCATCACCTCTAGCATCATGCGATCATGCACAATTTCCAAGTACGGGACGACCGGATTAGTAGGGAAAAACGCTTGATCTAAATCGGCGACGATGGCCTTTTCCACTAAAGCCGGAACACCCTCATCAGCCACAATCTTCTCAATTCGACCGTCGTCTTTATAAGTTACATGGTAGAACTCCGGAACGTATACCCCTTGGACTTGGGCGACTTTCCGTAAAAAGTCTTGCCTAGAAACGGGGTTTTTCTTCTGTTCAGCCACTAGACGAAGCACTTCAGGCAATTGTTCTTCACTCTCTCCGATAAGGAAAAAGTCAATAAATCCAACCAGAGGTTCGGGGTTATAGGCGCAGGGTCCTCCGGCAATAATCCACGGATCTTCAGGTCCCCGGTCCTCCACTCGCATCGGAATTCCTGCCATATCCAGCATGTTAAGGATATTCGTATAACTCATTTCATACTGTAGGGTGAATCCAACCACATCAAATTCCTTAAGCGGCTGAAAGGATTCGAGAGCATAGAGGGGAATTTCCTTTTCTCGCAACTCTTTTTCCATATCGATCCAAGGGGCAAAAACCCTTTCACAGAGAAATTCAGGATATGAATTAACCAGGTGGTAGAGGATTCTAGTTCCTAAATGGGACATTCCTACTTCATAGACGTCCGGGAAAGCAAAGACCATCTGGACATCGGTTTTATCCCAATCTTTCTTAATCACATTCCATTCAGATCCGATATATCGGCTAGGTTTTAAGACTTTAGGTAAAAAGCGTTCGACCTGCCGGCGTATCTCAGCCGCAGTATTATTACTCATGGGTCAACGAGGCCTCCTTGTATCTATATTGTGAACTTAAATTATATCATATATAAGTTAAATTCCCTATAATTTCAAGGATTATCCCCGAAAATCGTTGGCTAGAGCTTTCCGACGGGAAAACGGATCCCCTCCCGCAGCATTCCTTCAACGATATCTGTCTCGGTAAGGATTTTCTCCATTCCCGCTTTTTCGTTGGTAAGGGTTACCATGGTATAACGATCCGGGGTGAATTCTTCTACAATCCGCACCAAAGGAGTTTCTCCCTGAACTGTTAGCCATAGACTGCGCATCAACCCTCTTTTCATTAATTCCTCTTTTTTGCGAGTTAATTGCCTAAGAAAGGTAATATGAGCGGAAGAAATTTCTTTGCTCCCTGCAAACCAAAAGAAGCCTCCCAATATGAGATAGAAAAGCGTGCCTTCAGAAAACTTCCCGCTAACTCCTATAATTATTCCATAAAGGGCAAAGAGAACACCAAGCCATCTTCCTGCCTCAGCTAAAAACTTTGTGGTCCGGACGAATCCGAAGCCTTCGACTAAGAGTGCTCGCACTACCCGCCCACCATCCAAGGGCAAAACCGGGATTAAGTTAAAAGCGGCCAACCAAAGGTTATACCGGACAAAGTCTTCCGCCAGTTCCCCCGTCCACACTCCGTTCCAGCGTAAAGCCTGAGCGCCAAAGAGGAGGACAACGTTAAACGCCGGACCGGCTAAAGCCATAACGCTCTCTTCGAGTTTCCGTCCTTCGAAGAGGCCGTCACAGTAAGCTGCTCCTCCGAAGGGAAACAGTTCAAGCCCTTCGACTTTAAAACCGTAGGCTTTAGCCACCAAAAGATGGGCTAATTCATGCCCTATTACTAAGGCAAAGATGAGAAGAGCCTGGGCCGCTAAACCCAGGACTCCATAGAGTAACAATACAACTAGAAATGAGGGATGGATTCGGATGCTCACCCCAGATATTTTGAAAAGCTCCATTTTCTCGCACTCCCCCCTAGAACTGTGTCAATAAGCTAAGATCATTCATAAAGCTAACCATAACTATACTTCGCCTTAAAGCAAAAAGTGAACTCGTTCAACCAAAGTTGGGAGTCTCATGATTGGATAAATGATGCTCCCTCTAATTCTTCGATTCAGGAGGTACGAGATAGGGGATTGGATTAACTGGTTGATTATTTTTTCTCAATTCAAAATGAAGCCACGGTTTTTTGAGAGGGGCGGAAAGACCAACAGTTCCTACGAGCTGTCCCTTCTCAATTCGTTGACCTTTCTCAACCTTTATTTCGCCGAGATTCCCAAGCACCGTGGTCCACCCATCTCCAAAATCAATTTTAACCATCTTACCCAACTGAGGATCTTCCCCGACTATAGTTACAACCCCACTGGCAGGCGTAACCACAGGAATTCCCAAGGCACTTCCCACGTCAAGACCTTGATGGACTGAGTCATCACTTCCCACGTCTCCAAAGCCGGCCATGACCGGTCCGGAAATGGGAGGTAAGAATTTCCCTTTCATCTTGAGATCGACTGGGACACTTTCACTGGGCATCCCCCCCAAGGATAATGCTTCTTTCGCCATATTATTGAGAGCTGTGTAATAATTCCCTGAACCCATAGCACCCCGATAGATAGAATGGACGGCTGAGGAAACTTGATCCGAACTGTTGGCACTAAAAAATACCATTAGGAACATCATGGCAGCTAAGAGGGTTCGCTTCTGTGTACCATTCCAATGGTTCAGGAAGTTTCCCCACCCTTTCTTGACAGGATTTCGATGACGATTGTATTGGTTATAGCGCGGCGTCGATTTACCCCGCCCCTGTTCTTTGCCAACTTCCTGGATCGCCCGTTCCCATTCCCAATCATCCCAACGTTCAAAAGGATTCATCCGCTTAACCCCCTTCTCGAGGTTCGAAGTTCGAGGCTCGATGTTCGAATTGTGATTTCGATTCTCAATTCTCGTGCCTCGTGCCTCAAATATGGCTCGTACACTCATTAATAGTCTATGAAATAGGCAAAAAAAATAGAACTGCGATGCAGTCCTATTTCGAGGCTCGATGTTCGAGGTTCGAGGCTCGAGGCTCGATGTTCGAATTGTGATTTCGATTCTGCGAATCGAAGAACGGAATTGACTTTAGCTTGAACTTAAGCTTAAACTAAGACCTTAAACTAGGCTAAGGCTTTAAATACTTTGCGAACTTTGTTCGCTTCCAGTTCGAACCTCGTACCTCGCACCTCGTACCTCGCACCTCGCACCTCGCACCTCGTACCTCGCACCTCGCACACTACCTCGATTAAAACATCAACCTTCGGTGTCTTAAGTTTACACTTAGTAATAACCCGATTGCGGCCATATTTGACCACATGGCACTGCCTCCGGCACTGATGAGAGGGAGGGGAATTCCTGTGACCGGCATGATTCCTGAGGTCATACCGACATTGACTAGAATATGAAACGTAAACATCGAAATAACACCCGTACCAATCAACATTCCGTACATATCACGAGCTCTCAAGGTAATATAGATGCTGCGCAAAAGAAAAATCAGAAAGAGGAACAGTAAGGTGATGGTTCCGATAAAGCCGAACTCTTCTCCTACCACAGAAAAAACGAAGTCTGTGTGGTGCTCCGGCAGAAAGTTCAACTGGCCCTGGGTTCCCATGCGATATCCTTTTCCCCATAATCCGCCCGACCCTATAGCCCAGAGAGATTGTAGAATGTGCCATCCGTCTCCCGACTGATCTGATGCCGGATCCATGAAGATAACCAGACGATTCAACTGATATTCCTGCAGAGGAAGGGGGAGCCCTTGAGCCCATTGTAACCACCCCGGCAGGTTCGTGGAGAAGTGGAGCCAAAGTGCTATCCCTACTACGACGGCCCCCCCCAATAACAAGCCTCCAAATTTCTTCGGGTTAGCTCCGGCAACGAACATCATACCAATAAATATGGCCACGAAAACTAAGGTCGTTCCTAAATCCGGTTGTTTAAAGATGAGGAGCATTGGGAATACCATAAACAAAAACGGCGCAATAAAATCCTTAATATTATTAAGTTTTCCTTTGCGTTCGGCTAAAAAATCTGCGAAGGTAATGATGATAAAAATCTTGGCAAACTCTGAGGGTTGTATTCCAATGGTTGGAGTAAAATAAATCCAGCGGGTGGCACCTTTAGCTGTGTCTCCAAAAAAAATGACAATTAGGAGCAACACCAAATTAAAGCCATAAATCCACCATCGAAAATGTTGCCATTTCTGATAATCGATGACGGCAATAACCAATGCAATCACGGTCCCTGTCAGAATCCAGACGGTTTGGGTCTCAACATAGTGAAAGGGATCTGATTTAATGACGTTAATTGAAGCAGTACTCAAGATCACGAGACTGGCTGCTAATAATAACAAAGTAAATAGAATGAATAACAAGTCTAGGTTTCTTAATGCTCGTTTATCCACGTGATAAATTCCCCTTAGATTATTTGCTGAATACTTGTTTGATCATTATACCATAACTAACGCGATGTTCGAAGTTCGAGATTCCTTTAACCAACAGCAACCCACACCAAGCAAAATGGCATGACAACAAGTGTCATGCCATTTTCTAACAGAATCCAACTCAGATCCATAATTCTATTCAGCTAATCCCTTGGTTGCATAATCCCGCTTCATTTTCACGACTGGAATGTTGGCAACTAACGCCACTTCCCGATCATCTTGACAGAGATTAAACTCGAGTGCAGCTTCGTCAATTTCCATGTAGTTTGAGATAACTTTAACTAAATCTTCCCTTAATTTGTTGAGCATGGCAGGCGAGATGCTGGCACGGTCATGCACTAAGACGAGCCGCAGACGTTCTTTTGCCACCGTCTTGCTCGAGGCGCTTTCCCTGCCTAGCATTCGGCTGATAAATTCTAACAAGGACAATTCCTCCTCTCAGTACCGAACGGTCAACGTAATCCGATGAGTCTCTTGAGTCTATCCATAATTCCTTTGGGTACCTCAAGGTTCATCAGTGGGATATCTTCCCCTTCAATTCTCTTTGTAATCCGCCGGTATGCTTCTCCAGCTTTTGATCCCATATCCATTACTGCCGGCTCACCACGGTTCGTAGAAACCACGATGCTCTCGTCTTCTGGAACCACACCAATGAGCTCGATAGCTAAAATATCTAAAATATCGGAGATATCCATCATATCTCCACGTTTCACCATATCAGGGCGCAGACGGTTAATGATCAATTTTGGATTTCTCAGCTCCGCAGCTTCCAATAGGCCAATAATTCGGTCTGCGTCGCGGACTGCACTGACTTCAGGAGTGCAAACGACAACCGCTCGATCTGCACCGGCAATCGCATTGCGGAATCCTTGCTCAATTCCTGCCGGACAGTCAATAATTGCATAATCAAATTCTGCCTTAAGCTCCTCAGCTAACGTTTTCATCTGTTCAGGGTTAACGGCTGTTTTATCCTTTGTTTGTGCAGCTGGAAGCAAAAAGAGATTTGGAAAACGTTTATCTTTGATAAGCGCTTGTTTCAAGCGGCAATTTCCACTCGTTACATCCACTAGATCGTAAACAATACGATTTTCTAAACCCAAAACGACATCAAGGTTACGCAAACCGATATCTGTATCGACAAGAACGACTTTATGACCATTACTGGCTAATCCTGTGCCAATATTTGCAGATGTCGTCGTCTTGCCTACGCCCCCTTTTCCAGAAGTTACTACGATTACCTCACCCATAGTTAGACCTGCCTTTCCCTATAGACTTATTCTCTCATTAACGGGCCTTGCTGCGCCAGCCACTCATTCCGGCCGCTTCAACCATCAATTGATCATCTTTGATCCTAGCTATCTCCGGACCTCGTCCATCCGTTCCATCATCCGGTGCCCTAGTCACCAAATCTGCAATTCGTAATTGAGTAGGTGCCAAATGATAGGCGCTTACTGAGGCCTTCCGATCACCCGTCGCTCCAGCATGGGCAACTCCTCTAAGGGAACCTAGAACGACAATGTTACCGGTCGCTATAATTTCCGCACCCGGGTTAACATCACCCAGCACAACAACATGCCCCTCATACTGCACACTATTTCCAGAACGAAGTGTGCGTTCCATAAAGAGACAGTGTCCTTCCAACATTCCTTCCTCCCCGCGTGCATCTTTTCCCTCCGGTACATAGGACCTAGCTTTAGGAAGGTAGACTTCGTCCGGGGTCATCCATCCAGCAAGTTCCAATCCGTTCTGTTTCAAAACGGTTGTCAAACTAGCGTGTTCATCCTCGGAAAACTCTCTTTTCCCAGCATAGCACCGGACGGTTGCGCCCTGGAGGAATTGGTCAGAGTTCTTCATAAGGTTATCGAGTTCATTCATTAGCAATTCAAAGTCCGCAGCCGGATCCAAGTATAACACCAATCCGTCGCGGGTGCCCTTTAGTGCCACATGTTCTGTCCGTGTCAACCTGCACAATCCCCCATTGCTTGTCATAGATTCTACCAGTGATAAAGTATATTATTTCGGGTGGCATAAGTGCAACTAGCAGACGCCTTCGCAAAACTCGACGCCAGCTAAGTGTTCTATAAATGCACTCCTATAAATTCTACAAGCCTGTCCAAATTCCCTTTATCCAAATAAAAAAAACGAGGATAAATTTCCTCGTTTTTCAGCCTCCATTCGTGTTCTTCCAACCAAAATATTCCATAAAAGCCGCCTTGGCGACGTAACCTGCTGTTTCTCCGCCGTGTCCTCCAAATTCAACGACCCCTGCGAAGGCAATCTGTGGATTATCATAAGGAGCAAAGGCGACAAAGACCCCGTTGTATATTTCTCCGGAGATCGTATCTTTAGATCCGATCTGGGCTGTTCCTGTTTTACCTCCGCCTGTGAATTCCGGTACATCTGCGAAGAGCCAGTTGGCAGTTCCCTCTCCAGTCGTTACAGCACGCATCGCCTGTTTGACCTGATCTAAGACTTCAGGAGAAACCGAGACGGTATTGAGAACCTTAGGTTCATATTGTTGAACTGTCTCCCCTGTAATCGGATCCAAGAGTTTCTCCACTACAAAGGGGCGATAATGCTTGCCTCCATTTACTATCGTTGCCACATAGTTCGCTAATTGCAAGGGAGTGTAGGCGTTATACCCTTGACCGATAGAATTGTTGTAACTGTCATAGCCTTGCCATTCAAGAGGTTCCAAAGTTCGCAGTTTATACAAATCATTAATCTTTTTAATTTCGGTATCTTTCTCTTTTTGCACTAGCTGTCTGTTTGTCTCGTCCGTAGCCCGCTCCAGTTTGGGAGCGTAATCACTCTCAATCTTCGCAAGTGCTTCATCACGCGACTTAAGCGCATTTTCGTTGATATTTGTAAAATAGGTTTTCTTCCATTCGGCTGAAGGTGAAATTCCTTTAGCTTCGCCGGGCAAATCAATTCCGCTTTCAATACCCAGACCAAATTCGCGGGCGATCTGTCCGATCATTTCTGGATTAGAATCAAAAACTCGACGACCCATGATTTCAAAGTAAATATTTGAGGATTTAGCCATCGCTCGATAAAGGTTGACAAGTCCGAAGTAATTGCCGCCCCATTCCTCAATCCCTTGTTGCTGAGCACCACGCCCCCCTAATGAGGTAAGTCTGTCATCAATCTGCTCATACGGCGTAGTTAGTTTCAGTTGCAAAGCCGACATAGCTGTCACCATCTTAAAGGTGGATCCTGGTGGATATAAACCGGTCAACGCCCGATTTAGGGAAGCTGCTTCGGAGGCGCGTTTTGGATCTTGGGGCCAATACTTATCGGCCATTTGTTCGGATATGATGCCGATCAAGTCATTCGGATCCATTGCCGGACGAGAAGTCATGGCTAGGATCTTACCGGTATTAACATCCATTACGACAGCTGCTCCGGCATGGGCAGCTGGGTTTTTCTTTTGAATATCCAGTATAACTTGATCAAGGGTATCATCCACGGTCTTTTGCAGGTCTGCATCAAGGGTCAGTTGAACTGTCTTTCCCGCTTTCGCATCTTGGATGATCTGTTTAGAAACGGGACGGGCGTTATTATCAACTTCAACTTGTTGAACCCCTTCCTTCCCTCGCAGCCAAAAGTCATAGGATTTTTCAACCCCCATTTTGCCGACCAGGTCCCCCTGTGCGTACTCAAAACCGGCCTCTTGAGCATCTGTGTTTTTATTAAACTGAGTAATTTCCGGATCCGAAATTTCTCGAACATACCCTAAGAGTTGACCAAGTAAGTTTGTTTCGGGGTACGAACGAACGGGAATTGCATCCACACTTACGCCGGGGAGCTCTTCCTGGTGTTCGGCAATAACAGCCTGGAGCTCGGGAGAAATCTCATCGAGAATAATGACCGGGCGATAGCGTTCCCATTGGTGATTCTGAATATTGGCGAAAATATCTTCAGCAATTGACTCGACCGTTTGGTTGGCATTCGGCCATTCCGGCTGGACGTAAACTGCTAATCGTTGGACAACATCTTTCCACGCATTGCCTTTTGCCTGTTGCAAATCCATCCAATTTAAGTGGACAACGAACTCAGGAACACTCGTTACCAAAAGCTTACCATTTCTGTCCACAATATCTCCCCTTGTAGGAGGCACCTTGACCAACTTCATGACGTTTCCTTTGGCCATGGCAGAATAATATGAACCTTGGGCAATCTGTAAGCGCCATAAGTTAAAGCTTAGAATTAAAAAAATAAGAACAACTACGGCGCTCAAGCCCCAGATTCGATAGGTATAGGGTTTTCGTTCTCTATCATCCATTCAAAAAAACTCCTCCCTTTATCGATATTCGTGGTTCGAGTTGTGAATTCGATTCTACGAATCGAAGAATCGGAATAGACCTTCGAGCTCAATCGTAGTGTTAACAGCTTCGTGCTTTATGATAAATCCGAAGCGAAGTTCTCGGAAGCAAGGGGACGATTCTCTTGCTTCCCCTTTGAACGCCACTTTGCGTAAGGTCGGGGATGTTTTCGACTTACACTTGAACTACCTAACTTGCGGCTATACTTACCTGATGAATTAAATCGTTCTGCGAACTTGTTCGCTTCAATTTCGAACCTCGAACCTCGAACCTCGAGTTTAGCGTTCATATCTCGGTCGATAACGCAGCCAGCCGCGAACGAAGGACTGATGAATCAAAGGATAGGTTAGGGGAACCAGGATCGCGTTATACAAGGAAACCCCGATTACCAATCGGCCGATATCCCCCAGCGTCCAATGAAGTCCAGCGCCTAAACTTAAAAAGGCAACTAACAATTGTCCCACTGAGGTGACAATGAATACCAAAAAGGTCGTTAAAAGAAAATTTTCTCGATACCAGCGTTCTGCTAACCAATAGCTTAAAAAAGCGACCACGACGAGGGTGAGAGTATACATTCCAATGTAACGCCCCAAATATAGATCTTCTAAGAAACCCGCAACCAGACCCCAAATTAAACCTGAACGAAGTCTGTGATGCATGGCTATATACATGGTTAAAAGCATGAGCAAATCTGGTTTAATCCCTGACCAAGACCAAAAGTGAAAAAGTGTGCCCGGTAAAATCAGGCTTAAGAAAAACATAACCGCAATCAAAACATAACGCACTATTATCCACCAACCATTTTAACGATATATACCTCTTCTAAGGAGTCAAAGTCGACGAGTGGTTGAATATAAGCAGTCTTAAGCAAACCGGAAGGGTCCAATTGAATTTCCTTAACTTGCCCGATGGGAACATCTTTGGGGTAAACTCCGCCCAGGCCGGACGTAAATACTAAGTCTCCTACGTTAATACTGTCCTCTCTGCGAAAAAGCATTTGTAAATTCCCTTCCGCTGTCAGACGGGAGCCGCGTTGATAGTTCCCTTGCACAATGCCAAAGGTACTGTTAGCAGTGCTCCCACGCACCGACGCACTGACCTGCCCTTCCCCATCGAGGATTAACAGGACTTCAGACGTGGTTGGCGTAACGGATACAATTTTCCCTATAAGCCCCAAGTCTCCGATAACTGGGGCATTCGCCACAATCCCGTCCTGGCTTCCACGATTTAACGTTAACGTTCGGTACCAAGTGGTCGGGTTGCGATTAACTACTGTAGCCCCAACTTTTTCAAACTTTTCGAGGGTTGGACTGCGAAACTGACCCTGATCAAGCTCATTATATCGCATCCCAGCCAAGATTTCTGTTTTCAGCTTAATATTGTCTCCTGTAAGCTGGTCAACTTTCTTGAGCAGTTCTTCGTTTTGACGTGATACCTCAGTGAAGCTCCACAATGCCCGCGTATTATTCTTTATCCCATTCCCAATCTGAAGAATTGGTTGTTCTAAAGGGCTTAAAACACGTTGCATGACTCCACCAACAGGGTTAGAGAAATTACTTTCCAGTCCCGTAAACCGAATCGCTATCAATACACCCAATAAGAGAAAGAAAACGAGAACCGCAATTCCCGTTACATTGACTCGCTTTTTCCTCACCACAATTCCTCCCCGCTCTTTTTAGCTCTTTTGCGAGGCGGCAATTCTACGAAGGATTTCTGCATGTTCCAATACATTTCCTGTCCCTATAGCGACACAGGACAATGGGTCCTCCGCTATGTGCACCGCAATACCCGTTTCCTCTGAAATCAGTCGATCCAGGTTGCGCAGTAACGAGCCGCCACCTGCCATCATAATGCCGCGATCCATAATGTCGGATGATAATTCCGGCGGAGTCTTTTCTAAACAAGATTTAACCGCATCCACAATTGCCATTACCGGTTCTTGTAAGGCTTCTTGAATTTCTTCCGAGGTTACTTCAATCGTCTTAGGAAGCCCCGTCAATAGGTCCCGTCCGCGTACAGTGTACATTCCTTTTTCGGCTTTGTAGGCATATCCAATTTCAAATTTGAGGGTCTCAGCCGTGCGATAACCAATCATTAAATTATAGCGTCGTTTAATATGAGCGATGATGGCATCGTCCATTTCATCTCCCGCTACACGAATTGACCGGCTTGTCACGATTCCGCCTAAGGAAATCACAGCAACTTCTGTTGTCCCTCCGCCAATATCGACGATCATGTTTCCTGTCGGCTCACTGACTGGGAGTCCTGCCCCAATCGCAGCCGCCATGGGCTCTTCTAAAATTATCGGATCTTTTGCACCAGCCGCCATAGCTGCCTCTTTCACTGCCCGTTCTTCAACGGGGGTAACTCCGGAAGGTACACAGATAACAACGCGCGGACGAATATATGGGTGCTCTGTCCCTAACGCTCGGCTGATAAAATATTTGAGCATTTTCTGTGTGACGTTGAAATCAGAGATGACTCCATCTTTCAAGGGACGAATTGCTACAATATTACTTGGAGTCCGACCGATCATTTCCTTAGCTTTATCACCCACAGCCATAGGAGTTTTTGTAGTGATATCCATAGCCACTACAGAGGGTTCCCGTACAACGATCCCTTTACCCTTCACATGAACCACAGTATTTGCGGTTCCCAAATCTATTCCTAAATCCCTGCTAAAAAAGTTAAAAAACGCCATGGTTTTGTTAAGCTCCTTCCGTTATTCGAGGTTCGAGGCGACGCGAGGCGCGAGGTCCGAATCGAAGCGAACAGAGTTCGCAACTAATGATTAAAGCCAGAAAGTCTAGTTAGTTCTTCGATTCGTAGAATCGAATTCAAAGTTCGTGCCTCGCGCATCGAACTTCGAGCCTCGCGTCATATGATTCCGCGTTCCTTCAAGCTGATAAAACGATTATCCCCGATAATCACGTGATCTAAAACTTCAATCCCGAGAATCTTCCCTCCATCTGACAGGCGACGGGTTACTTCAATGTCTTCCTGACTAGGAGTTGGATCCCCACTGGGATGGTTGTGCAATAAAATAATGGCGTTAGAATTTCGCCGTATTGCTTCTTTAAAACATTCCCGCGGGTGTACCAAAGATGAATTGAGCGAGCCTACTGAGACTGGGCTGATCCCTAAAACATGATTCTTTGTCGATAGTGAGACAACTCGGAAATGCTCTCGATCAAGGAACCGCATTTCTTCCATAACGATATGGGCCACATCCTGAGGAGAGTTGACTACCGGTCTAGACATGGGATCCACGGAAACTGAACGACGCCCTAATTCCAAGGCAGCCTTCACTTCTGCGGATTTGGCCTTGCCTAAGCCATGTATTTGGGCTAACTCATGAACAGTCAGCTTTCCTAAACCCGAAAGTCCACCCACACATACCAAGATGCGTTCCGCAAAGGTCAAGACATTTTCGCCCTTGATACCAGTCCTTAAAAGAATAGCCAGAACTTCGTGATTCGATAATGCTTCAGGACCTAATTGATAAAGTCGCTCACGGGGCAGAAGTTCCTCCGGTAAATCCTTCAAACGCCGATAATCCATTATCCACCTCACGTGAAGTGATGTTTGTCTGCTCAATCCCCCACGCCCTAAGCTGTTCTGAGAGATATTCCATGGGTAAGCCAATGACGTTTGTCAAGGACCCTTGAATGGCCGTGACAAATTTTTTAGCTTCCCCCTGAATCCCATAAGCTCCTGCTTTATCCATCGGTTCTCCAGTAGCAACATATTCCTTTATTTCATCCGCTCCAAGTCGGCGAAAGTTTACAATGGTTTCCACCACATCTGCAACAATTTTACCCGATCCGGAGATTAATGCTACGCCAGTTAGAACAGCGTGAGTACGGCCGCTTAGCCTTTGAAGAATTTCCTCTGCTTCCAAGGGTGAAGCTGGTTTCCCTAAAATGATGGAGTCAAGGACTACCATCGTATCCGCTCCCAAAATAACGTCCAGTTTGTCTCCGCCAAGCTCCAACCATTGCATTAAACCCGCTTCGGCCTTGCGTACTGCTAACTGTCTGACCCCGATCTTGGGAGGAATCCCTTCCTCCAATTCTTCTGAAACAGAAGCCTTAACCGTTTCAAAAACGTACCCTCTCTCACGAAGCAATAACGCCCTGCGTGGAGATGAAGAAGCAAGTACGAGCATGTTACACCTTCCTTGACAGTAAATAACCACCCATAGCTCCCAAAAGCGTTGCAATTGTAATACTTATACGACAACCAAAAGAGAGTGAGAGAAAAAAGAAATCCACGTATGTATGAGAGGGTATATCTATGACAGCCGGCCGTAAAAACGGAGCAAAAATACCGTATTTTTCTAAGCCAAAACCAACTAAAGTCCCCAGGGCCGCTCCAATCATAATAAGCAAGACGGCTCTTCCTGCCCCTGAGGAATTTCGTCCAACCGCCATAATTCTTTCCCCTTCCGTACACAGCAAGTCTGTAAAAACCAAGATTGACTCCTAAAAGCCTTCATATAAGTGTAGCATCTTCACCATGACTAAGCAAGTTCGACACGGTTCTTCTTCACTATATAAAACATGAAAGAAACAGCCCTAATTCAATAAATAACGGGTTTAATTTTGAAATGCAAATCCGACATTGTCAGTGAAATCGCTGTATATTTACTTAGTTAATCCATCTGAAAATTTAGGATGTTTTTCGCATCTAGAAACTCAATTCAATAACGAATATTTGGAAGTAAAATTCCAATACCACTATGTAATTTTATTTAAACGGTTAGGATGAATAAATAGGTTGCAATTGAAACTCATGTTATAATTACGGTATGAGTTAATTTATGATTAAATTATGATTTAATCATATTTATTGGATATCGAGTAATTTATTTAAGCAATTCTCAACGAAAGGAATTAATAATATGATTAAAGAAATTAAAATGCGCAGAAGTATAAGGAAATATACTGATGAACCGGTTGAAGATGAAAAAATAATTGAGTTACTGGAGAGTGCAAGGCTGGCTCCTTCCGGTGACAATACACAACCTTGGCATTTTATTGTTGTTAAATCAGAATTGATTAGACATCAGTTAGCTCAAGTATCTAATAACCAAAAATGGATGCTCACAGCACCGGTTTTTATCGTGTGTGTTGCAGATATTCGTTCTAGAATAGCAGACGATGTGGATCTATCGTTAAATGAAAATAGTCCCCTGGCAGAACTTAAGCAGATAATCAGGGATACATCAATTTCCATAGAACATATACTGCTTGAAGCCGAAAATATAGGACTAGGTACTTGTTGGGTTGCATGGTTCATCCAAGAAGAAATCAGACCTGTTCTAAATATACCCGTTGATAAATATGTAGTTGGCATTATCACTCTTGGCCATGCCGATGAAACACCGAAAGCACGTCCCCGAAAAAAACTCGAAGACCTGATACATTATGAAAAATGGTAAGAGGTTGGAGCGAGGTGCATAATACGTCTGTTGTGAAGCTTATCTAACCACCCAAATATTGTTTCCCATAAAAATAACCGCCACGTTGACGGTTTATACATTGATTGATTAAGACTAGACGTTCAACTAGTTGCTCAATTTGCTTTCCTTTAGAAGTTTCGAGCAAGGAATTTAGATTCGAATTTAGTTGTTGTATTAGTTTAATGTAAGCACCATCATTCTCTTAATAAGGACGCTGGTGCTAGGTTACGGCAAACCCTAAAACAGAAACCGACCAATTTCTATATTATTAATCAAATTAATCCTTTAAAAAATCAAGTACAATCTGATTGAATTCTTTCGGCTTTTCCACAAAAGGAAAATGACCACAATCTTTCATCATCATTTCCTTGGAGTGCTTGGTCTTCTCGTGAATATACTCTCCTATCTTGAGGATAATTTTGCTATCCTTATCAGCAGAAATGATTAAAACAGGGAGCTGAATCTCTCCCAAGCGTTCGTAAGAAGAAGGCTTCAACTCGATCTCCCACATAGGATTCCAGCGAATAAAATTGGTCGACTCTTTGACTATTTCAATCACCTTAGCTCTGGCGTCTGCCCTGTTAGGAGATGGAAAACAGTATTCATAAAAAGGATTGGAAATGTAATTTTGTATCGCAGCTTCAGGCCCTTCGGATTGCCCCGTAATATATATATTAACCATTTCAGAAATAAAATTGGGCGGATAGGGATACCCATTCAAGGCAGGACAAACCAAGACTAAGTCTTTTACCATTTCCGGATATTGTAGAGCAAAATCTATCGCAAGAGCTCCTCCAGCAGATGAGCCTATTATAGTAATTTTTCTTAGTTCTAAAGCATTCATCAATGATTTAAAATCTTCCAGATGTGAAAAAGCATCTATGGGGATATCCGATTTTCCATGCCCTCTTTTATCAAAACAGATCACTTTATACTTGCTCGATAAGGAATCAATTTGGTAGTCCCAAATACGATGATCACACAAGGGGCCCCCGTGAATAAGAACTAATGGATCGCCTTCTCCTTTTATAGAATAAAACAAACGGGTGTTATTAATTTTCAGATAACCCTTAACATCTGACATAATAATTACCTCCTTGTTATTTACTCTCTTCCTGAAGATTTTTATGAATGTTCAAGGCCTCATCACACCACTCGACAGTCATTTTTGCCATGCGTATTGCAAAGTCTGCAGTTAATTTCCAGTATTCAGACTCACGAAAGGAACGGCTGTCCTCACTTGCCTTTCTAATGATTTCGGCTTGGTCTGTTTCGTAAAAATTCAGCAGGTTTTCGTAATGACTACGGAATTCCTCCAGGTGAGCGGTAAACTTTTCTGGGTCTGCCTTATTGGCAAAAAAGACTTTGACTAATGCGGAGTATTTTTGTTCAATTGTTTCCAGAGGCTCATTTAACCATCGTTGAAGTTCTTCTAGCCCCTCTTCGGTTAAACTATAAACTTTACGGTTTGGTTTTCCTATTTGAATTTCGATTTCTGCCTTCAGCCAGCATTGGGATTCCATTTGATTTAAAGTACGATAGATTTGAGGCAAAGTGGCATCCCAGAATATATTAATAGAATGTTCAAAGTCATCTTTAAGTTGATAGCCAGTTGTTGGATGGTAACGTATTAAACCTAGCAATGCATGGGCTAAAGACAATTCTAATCCCCCTCCGATCATATAGTATCATGTATATGTATACCTGTAATTATATAATACTACGCACATATGATTAAGTAAATATTATTAATTACAATTTCAAATACAAGTTAATCTCTTGGGTTCGAAAATGGTCAGTATGACAAGTTGACTAAAGTTCGTTTCCTCAAATTCGGTCAAATTTAGAGCTTAAGCGTCGATTTATCTGTTTCAGTTCACTACTTTATGGGTTGATTCTAATTAAAGAACTCTTATTTTCTTCTACTTGCTCCGTTTTACTAAGTATTCATTTTAGAATTTATCTCTAAATCTTACGGCAGTCGAACTTTCTTTATTTCACCCTGCCGTAGTTGGTTCGCTAAACTCCCATTTATGTTGACATCGACCGCACCGTTAGCTCCTTTTATGGGTTCATAACCTGATCCATCTCTTAATGTAACGTGGAATCTTATTCCTAATTTTATCGGCAAAAGTTTTAGTACTCGCAAAGCACACACCTCCTATATAAATAGCAAGCGCTTTGTTGCTTTTTTCGTCTTTAGCGAAGTTTAGATGCAAAATATTTGTTAATTTGTTCATGAAGGCATCACTTAAAACCAAAGCCCATTAGCCATTTTGTTAATTTCGCAATTACTACTCTCTGATCACTTGGTAAATCTTCATATTTTGCTCCTATATTTTTTAAGAGTATTATTGCTGCTCCAGCAGATATATCACCCTTCGTGATAACCTCATCTTTCAATTTTTCAATATCCTTATCTAGTAGAGACATTAGATATACCCCCTCTTCTAATCATCACATATGCGTTCACTGCAAAATAAGGGGGAAACTGTATTACAACTTAAAATACCTTACTCATAGGAGGGCAAAGAAAAAAGACTATATCTAGTCCCTGCTTTGCCCCTTTATGTTGTTTAGTATAGGTGTACTATGCAATAAAAGACCTGCTTGATTTTTATATCAAGAACAGGTCTTTTACTGAATATAATAAGAATGATGTGAATCACTTTTATGGCAAAAGGTAGCTAAACTTAAAATATTGAGTGAAAATATATAAGCTTACAAAGCCAACCAAAATAATAGCAAGTACAATGCCTATGATTATATTCCACCCTAAATCCTCATTAGCAGTCTTAGACTTCTTCATTGTTAAAATGGAAATATAATTTGTTAGCAAAATTACGACCATAATTATAATCACAAATGAAAAATATTCCCTAAAATTAAATAAAGGTCTTGCATCTATCTTAGTCATTAACCTTATTTGTGTAAATGCATTAAATCCTGTGATGGCCGAAAAGAGGTAATAACTTATTATATTCATCCTTCTCTTTTTCCTAATGAAGTCACTTACCCTTTTCACTGTATGCACTGTATAATCCTGGATTCGTAAAACTTAGAAATTTATCGTAGTATTCTGTTTTAACGCTAAATAAGATAGCCTGTACCAAAAAAATAATTGCAAATATAAGTAGAGTTATACCAGTTCCTAAAGTGTTAGACATTGAAAAAACTATTAATAGTAGTAATGCCAACATACCAACTGATTTTAGATTCATTTAAAATCCCTCTCCAAATGCTTTTGAATTTTGTTTTTATACCTTACTACTGATACGCAATATCCTACAAGTGTGCATCAACATAAAGATTAAGCATATTCCATATTATAGCATCTGCTTAAAGGAAATGTCTTTAGAATTTAATCCTTATATAAAACAATAGAGGTTACTGCGTTAAAATCCGCAATAACCTCTATTGTTTTATATAGCTATGATACTAGCTCTATCGGAAATATATGATATCCCTATAGGTACGCCACTCTACCTATCTTAGCAGCTCTACCCCCGCTATTCCTGGTCTAGTCATCTCATATGGGTTTAAAATCAAATCAAGTTCCTCTTTCGATAGAATCCCTTTTTCTAAGACGATTTCCGAGACTGGCCGCCCATAAAGAATGGCCTCTTTGGCTATGATTGAAGCCACTTCATATCCCACATGGGGATTAATTGCAGTAACTAGTCCGACACTGTTTTCCACCATTGCCTTGCAACGTTCAACATTTGCGGTAATACCTGCGACACAGCGGTCTCGGAAGACACGGGTCACATTGCGCAAAATGTCCAGGGATTGGAGTAAATTAAAAACGACGACGGGTTCCATAACATTGAGCTCAAGTTGGCCGGCTCCACAGGCTAAGCCGATGGTAAAGTCATTCCCTTGAACCTGAAAAGCTACCTGATTGACCACTTCAGCGATTACTGGATTAACCTTTCCTGGCATGATGGAAGAGCCCGGTTGCATCGGTGGCAAATTTAATTCATTTAACCCGGTTCGTGGACCAGAGGCCATCAAGCGCAGGTCATTGGCTATTTTTGAAAGGTTGACCGCCAAGGTCCTTAAAGATCCGGAAACTTCCATGAATGCATCTGTGTTCTGAGTAGCATCCACCAGATCCTCGGCAAGACGCAAAGGCAAACTCGTCCATTCTTGCATCAGCTCTGTCACTTTTTCAATATAGCGAGGATCAGCATTTAACCCAGTGCCAACTGCCGTTGCTCCCATATTTATAACTTCAAGAGATCGAATGGCTTCTTTAATTCTCTTAATATCCCGCCCTAACATGTGCGCATAGGCTGCAAATTCCTGTCCTAAGCGAATGGGAACAGCGTCTTGAAGATGAGTTCTCCCCATTTTAATGACGCCATCAAACTCTTGGGCTTTATCTTCAAAGGATTGGCGCAAGATATCTAAGACTTGGAGCAAATCATGGGCCACATTTAAACAAGCAATACGAATTGCCGTGGGAAAAACATCATTGGTGCTTTGAGCCATATTTACATGAGTGTTGGGGTGAACTTTGGAATACTCACCCTTTTCCCCGCCTAGAATCTCAATCGCCCGATTAGCAATGACTTCATTAGCGTTCATATTCATAGACGTCCCAGCCCCGCCCTGAATCACATCCACCACAAATTGCTCGTGAAACTTTCCTTCGATCAATTCCTTAGAAGCTTCAACAATAGCCTTACCAATCCCAGGACTCAAAGCCCCAATATGCATATTCGCTTCAGCCGCAGCACCTTTAACCATACCAATAGCACGGATCAATTCTCGATGAGGAGGATATCCGGTAATAGGGAAATTCTCCGTCGCACGGAGTGTTTGAATACCATAATACACGTCATCCGGGACTTCATGAACTCCAATCAAATCCTTTTCTTGCCGCATATCTCATATCTCCCCTACATTTTTTGTCTTTAAAAACCAAGAGGGTCGCACTCACACGTAGCGACTCCTCTGCGTGAGTCGTATCCAAACTCGGCTTTAATCCGCTTTCATCCAGCAGGGCGGAAAACAGGGACGTTTCCCGCCGGCCATGCGACACGGTCCCTTCTCGCCATCCTTGGCTACAGGGACACTTGGCCATCCATGGCCTGCGGACGTCGCACTGGCCGAAACACGTGTGTTTCGCCCTGCCCGCTTGCATCCGGATTAAAGCCCTAGTTTGACACGACGACCGCACGGCCAAGCAAGTGTTGACGCGACCCTCCCACGACAAACGAGGAACGCAACAACCGTGCTCCCACGTTCCTATTGACCCAAGAAGATCGCGTCCACACGATCCCAACAACCGTCCACCCCGCATTCCCCTGACCCAAGAGGGTCGCGTTCACACGCAGCGACGCCTCTGCGTGAGTCGTAGCCAAACTCGGCTTTAATCCGCTTTCATCCAGCAGGGCGGAAAACAGGGACGTTTTCCGCCGGCCATGCGACACGGACGTCGCACTGGCCGGGAACCCTGCTCTCATGCATCCGGATTAAAGCCCTAGTTTGGCACGACGACCGCACGGCCAAGCAAGTGTTGACGCGACCCTCCCACGACAAACGAGGAACGCAACAACCGTGCTCCCACGTTCCTCTTGACCCAAGAAGATCGCGTCCACACAATCCCAACAACCGTCCACCCCACATTCCCCCTGACCCAAGAGGGTCGCGTTCACACGCAGCGACGCCTTTGCGTGAGTCGTAGCCAAACTCGGCTTTAATCCGCTTTCATCCAGCAGGGCGGGAAACAAGGACGTTTCCCGCCGGCCATGCGACACGGACGTCGCACTGGCCGGGAACCCTGCTCTCTTGCATCCGGATTAAAGCCCTAGTTTGGCACGACGAGCGCACGGCCGAGTAAGTGTTGACGCGACCCTCCCCCGACAAGAAAGAAGATCGCAAGGTCCGTACCCCGTCCCCCGTCGCAACCTACCTCCCACTCCATATCGTCCAATTAATCGCATCCAGCAACGCCTGAGCACTCGCCCTCAAAATATTCTTAGAAACCCCGATGGTCCCCCACACTTCATTCTCCAGGCGAGTATCTATTATTACACGCACGATAGCTTCTGTTCCGTGCGAGCCGTCCAGTACTCTTACCTTATAGTTCACTAACTCGCTTTTGCCTAAGATTGGGAAGAACTTGGCCAAGGCCTGTCGCAAAGCTGTGTCTAAGGCATTGACCGGGCCGTTTCCTTCTGAGGCAATTTGTACGGTTTCCTCACCCACTTTAACCTTGACTACGGCGACGGAATCAAGTTCTCCTCGCAGAGGATCACTCCAAACATGATAATCTAAGACTTCAAACATGGGAGTACTTAACTTCCCAAGTGTACGTAAAAGTAATAGATCCAGACTCCCTTCCGCAGCTTCAAATTGGTATCCATTATGCTCTAACTCCTTGATCTCATTCATGGCAATCTCAACTCGCGGATCGTCCTTGCGCATTTCAGGCTCGAAGCGACGCAGGCGTTCCAGGATATTAGCTTTCCCAGCTTGGTCAGAAATTAAAATACGTCGTTCGTTTCCGACTTCAGCTGGATTCATGTGTTCAAAGGTTCGTTGGTTTTTCAGTATCGCATCCACGTGCATTCCCGCCTTATGAGCAAAGGCACTTCGCCCCACAAAGGGCTGTTTCTCATCAAAAGGTGCATTCGTAAGCTCCGCAACATAACGTGAGAAGGCAGTGATCTTTAATAAAGCAGCATCTGAAACGACATCATAGTCTCCTTTGAGCTGTAATAAGGGAATAAGGGTGCTTAAATTAGCATTGCCACACCGTTCTCCAAATCCATTCCAAGTTCCTTGAATTTGAGTTACCCCAGCTTCCACTGCAATCAGTGAATTGGCAACAGCAAGGCCTCGATCATTGTGGACATGAATGCCCAGCTCTTGGGGCGAAAAATCCTTCTTGACTGCTCGAACCCCAAGACTAATTTCCCCCGGCAGGCTTCCTCCGTTTGTATCACATAAAACAATGGTCTTCGCCCCACCGTCAAGTGCGGCAGAAATACACTTTAATGCATAATCAGGGTTTTCCTTAAAACCGTCAAAGAAGTGCTCTGCGTCAAAAAAGACGTCTCGTCCTTGCTGAAGCAAAAAGGAAACCGACTCTCGAATGATGCGGAGGTTTTCCTCTAGTGTTGTCCGTAAAACGTCCCGAACATGTAAATCCCAGGTTTTCCCGAAGATCGCGATGGTCTTTGCCCCTGAAGCCAGAAGTTTAAGCAGGATTTCACTCTTTTCCGGAGACTCCATAACCTTGCATGTACTGCCAAAGGCCACAATACTTGTCAGAGGGGATTGCAAGTTCCGGCATTGCTGGAAAAACTCATCATCCCGCGGGTTAGCACCAGGCCATCCTGCTTCGACATAAAGATTTCCCATATCCTCGATTCGTTTTATATAACTAAGTTTATCTTGGGTGGAAAAATGAATTCCCTCCCCCTGAGCACCATCTCTCAATGTTGTATCATAAATTGTAATTTTTCTCTTCTTCTGATTTTGATTCATAGTTCTCCCCCTCTATTTCTCCGGCACAACCGCGGCTATAAAGAATAATACTCAAAAGCCCCATAACGAGTTCCTAAGAACTTGCCACGGGGCTTTTTTCCCACACGGTGTAGCTGGTATCTTTCCAACCTGTATCGCTCGGTCCAGACCCTTTCAGCGGAACCCTAGATACACTTCTTATTGTGCTATTATACGACAGGTGCACGTTGATATACAACAGTACAATGAATTAATAACACCTTTGTCCGCAAACATTAAACGTCAATACTTCTAGGTTTACCGCTAGGTCAACATTACGCAGTTCAATCTCCGGAGGAACATTTAATACCACAGGGGCAAAATTAAGAATGGCAGACACTCCGGAGCAAATTAATTGGTCAACGATTTCTTGCGCAAAATCTGAAGGTACAGCTACAATTCCGATTTGGGTACGATTTTGCCTTACAACGGTTTCTAACTGGTCGATAGGCAGAACTTTCACGCCTTCAACAACGGTTCCGACCTTTTTGGGATCTGCGTCAAAAATACTTGTGATGATAAAGCCACGGTCTCTGAACCCTTTATATGTACTCAACGCCAAGCCTAAGTTTCCGACCCCAACCAAGGTTACACTCCAATCAGCACTTAACCCGAGAATCCTCATAATATGTTGGCGGAGATCTTTAACATTATAACCGACGCCTCTTGTTCCAAACTCCCCAAAGTAGGCCAAGTCTTTCCGCACTTGTGCAGGACTAACGCCGACTCCATCAGCAATTTCCCCCGAGGATGTGGTTATAATTCCTTTGCGATCGACGTCAGTCAAATGACGTGAGTAAACTGAAAGCCGAATAATCGTTGCCTCTGGAATTTTTAGCGTTTTCAATAAGTTCCCCCATTTCTCACTGGAATTTTGCCTTAATTGCGTATGTTAATTATAGCACTATCAAGGAAAAACGCAATTTGAATCTTTGATCTTTTTACCAATAAGTTAAATTTATGGATGCCCCTTTACCTATTATTTACCAGAAAACTTATTAATAACCCTCTGAGACTCAAAAAAAAGTGATAAACCGATGGCTTTTTGCTCTTCCTTTGTGGTTTTTGTCCGTATTTGGTTATAAAATTGATGAAGGCCTTCTAAGTCTTTGGGCGGATGTTCACCGGCTTGAGTCGTCCATAGTTGCTCTTCCTTAGACAGCAGTTGCTCATTAAACCCTTTTTCAAGGATTGAATTAACATTTTTTAATAGTTCTGCAGTCAATTGAGCACCATTTCCAGCGACACGAAACGACCGCTCAGGCAACTGAATTTGTTTGGGAATCGTCGAAAAACCCTTTTCCTCTAAGAGTTGCCGTAATTCCTTAAGCTCATTTGCAGAATGGCTTAAACCAATTCCTACCATCCAAGGATTGGCGCTTATTATCTCAGCCTTAAATCCCATCACCGTTAGTTGGTCTTTGAGCAACTGAGCATTATGTTCTTGTTGAAAAAGCCCCGCTTGACAGGTCCAAAACGTTACTGTTGGTAAGACTAATATTGTTTCTTGGCTGGTTTTGTCAAGAGTTTGGTTATGCTTTACGCTTACGGTATGTTCACGACTTGATTGGCCTATGAGCTCCAAATAAATTTTGCCGATTCCCCAAGTCAATAAAGCCAAGGCCATAATTCCTAAAATCAAAACTAGGACAACTCGCAACTGATTCACAATCTTCATTTCTATTCTCCTTCCATTGCTGCATAAAGGACAACTTCTCTACGGGAGGATATGTAGCAGATGGCGGAAATAGACCGTCTATACAAAACTTGCCTGGCGCTAAGCGACAGCCATAATGAACAAATTCGATAGAAATATACTAAAGATAAAACAAAGGCCTTGGTACAACACCAAAACCTTTGCGTTAATCTCACGTTTTTAATTATTAGAAAGGCATATAGTTAGTAATCTATAAATAATATCTTATAAAGCTTAATCTTTTAAAGGACCTTGGAAAGTATATAGTAACAAAGAGCTGCAAGGAGTGAGGTTGTCGGAATTGTCACAACCCAAGCTACAAGCATTTGTTGAGCCACGCCCCAGCGGACTGCAGAAACTCGTTTGGCACTTCCAACCCCCATGATAGAACCTGAAACAACGTGAGTGGTAGAAACCGGGAGGTGAAGACCCGGGAGTACAGTTGCTGTCCAAATAACGATTGAGGAAGTTAAATCTGCAGCAAATCCATTGATGGGCTCCAGCTTAAAGATCTTTCCGCCCATGGTACGGATAATTTTCCATCCACCGGCAGCAGTTCCGGCGGCCATTGCTAAAGCACAAGCAAATTTTACCCAAAGTGGGGGGGCAAGAACTGATTGTGACTGCAACCCTGCCGCGATAAGAGCCATGGTGATAATCCCCATGGATTTCTGAGCGTCATTAGACCCGTGGTTAAAAGCTAGCAAGCCTGCAGAGACAATCTGCATCTTTTTAAAGCCGTGATTTAGTTTGGACGGTGAAAAATTGCCAAAAAAATAAGCCAGTAACTTCATTATAATGAAACCCAAACCCATCCCAATCAATGGAGAAATAATTAGAGCCGCTAAAATCTTGCCTAAGCCTTGCCACTGCAAAACGCTAAATCCTACCTTGGCAACAGCTGCTCCGGCCATTCCACCAATCAGAGCATGTGACGAGCTGCTTGGAATCCCAAAATACCAGGTAAGCAGATTCCAAGCAATTGCACTTAACAAAGCTGCAATAACTACTTCTTGTGTCACATACTTCGGAGACACAATATCTTTGGCGATGGTTTGGGCGACTCCAGTGCTATAGAGAGCTCCGACAAGATTTAAGGTGGCTGCGAGCATTACCGCTCGCTTTGGAGAAAGGGCCCTTGTCGAAACACTCGTAGCAATAGCATTGGCTGTATCGTGAAATCCATTAATATAGTCAAAAGCCAAGGCTAAAAATACTACGATGACTAACATCACACCAAGACTAGTCATATTTCAAGACCACACTTTTGAGAAGATCTGCGATGGACTCACAGTGATCCAAGGTTGATTCAATGTGTTCCAGGATTTCCTTCCATTTAATGATCTCGATAGGGTCTTTTTCATATTCGAATAAACGGGCTACTTCTTCGCGATAGAGTTTATCCCCCGCACTTTCTAAGTGATAAATCTCTTCGGCCGCAGCTAAAATATTGGATTTCTTAGAATGCAGGTTCCCTAAGAAAGAGAAGGCTGACTGAATTTGCTCTGCTGCCAATTCTACTAAGTGAACAAGTTCCAGGGCACCCAATGAAGGTTTGCCTGTACGATAGAGAAGCATTCTTTCCACTGTACCTTCAGCATAGTCGACAATATCATCAAGAACTTGAGCCAGCTTATAGATATCTTCGCGATCCAACGGGGTAATAAAGGTACAATTCAGACGTTCTAAGATTTGAGTAGTGACGTTGTCGGCTTCGTTTTCGAACCGATGCATTTGAGCAGCATCTTCGGTAGAGACGCAATCTTGTTGCATAATACCATAAAGTCTTTTAAGTGATTTAGTGATAATTTCAGTACTTTCAGAAAAAAGCGCAAAAAATTTATCCTCTTTAGGAGACAATTTAAACATAAAATACCCCCAGCCTAAAATTCTCAAATTCACCGGAAACCCAAGCTATTTCAGAAGTCGGGATTTCCATTGTTTTTCAACAAACACTGTGAATATCTTTCGACAGTATGGTTTATCCCACGGAGTATTATATCAAATACTAAAAGTTTTGTGTTAAGTTTATGTTAAGTTTTTAACAAAGTATTAACCTAGAGTATATTTCCCATGACGAGGCCGCTCATCCTCTAATAACCAAGCATAAGCGGCTCTAAGACTCCTGCCTGAATTTAGCCCTTCAGGTGGAGTTGAAACTCCACCTGAAGTAAGTTTACCCTAATTTAACTTTGTCGATTAAAGCTTGACGAGCGTCTGCCAACATGTAGATTGAGCCCGTTACGCAAAGCATGTCGTTTTCGCCCAGACATGTGAGTGCAAAAATAACCGCTTCCTTAGGGTCTTCGATGCAGGTTACCGGTCGACCAAATTGTTCTGCTAAACTCCCCAAGGCTTTCCAGTCCCCTGCGCGAGGAGAATTTGGCCGGGTGACGATGATTTCATCCGCCAAAGGCACGAGCATTTTGACGACCTTTTCTCGTTCCTTGTCCGCTAACATCCCCAAGCAAAGGACAAGTCGATCCCGTGTATAAAGCGGTATTGCTTGCGCTAAAGCTTGTGCTCCATCAAGATTATGCGCCCCATCGAGGAGGATCTTTGGCTTTAAGGAAAGCAACTCTAAGCGGCCGATCCATTCAACTTCACGTAACCCGGCATAGATAGCCTCTCTAGGAATATTTACTCCGTAGTCGCTTTGCAATACTTCGCAGACTGTTACCGCTGTTGCAGCATTGCTAAGTTGATGTAAACCCATGAGCCGCAGACGCAACTTAGAGTAATTGGCGTGCAATCCCACGAGGTCGAATTCCTGTTCTACCTCTCCGCTCCACTTACTTTCCCAACGAACATCTTCCCCGACCAACCAAAGAGGTACCTCCATAGCCTTGGCCTGGTCCCGCAAAACTTTAATCACCTCTGGATCTTGGGAAGCTGTAACGACAATGGAGTTGGGTTTAATAATGCCTGCTTTTACTTTAGCAATTGAAACAACATCTGAGCCTAAATAATCCATGTGATCCATACTTACGTTCGTAATGACGGAAATAAGAGGGTTAACCACATTTGTTGAATCGATCGCTCCGCCTAAGCCCACCTCTATCAAGGCATAGTCGACGTTTTTCTCAGCGAAATAGAGCAACGCCAAGGCGGTACTCACTTCAAACTCGGTGGGATGCTCGAACCCTTCAGAAACCATGTCTTCCAGATGGGGACGCACACGGCTGATCATTTGAATAACATCTTCCTTGGAAATCATATGGCCATTGATTACCATACGCTCTCGGTAATCATGCATATGGGGGGAGGTAAAGACTCCCACCTGATACCCTGCTTCCCGCAAGATTCTGGCGATCATTACTGTCGTCGAACCTTTGCCGTTTGTACCGCCTATATGCACTACTCGCAGGGCCTTTTCCGGATTTCCCATTCGCTTAAGCAGTTCTTTAATCCGCCCCAGTCCAAAATTAATACCGAAAGTTGTCAGTGTTGTGAGGTATTGTAAGCTCCCTTGATATTCCTGATCAAGATTTTTATCAGACATAGCATTAACCCTCCTGCGCATCGATAAATAAACAACTCACAGTTACGCTATTCCCAATTCAAATTCAATTTCAATTTTAATTTCAACTGAGTTGCCATTACGTCGTAGCTTCCTTCGATTTCTTCGGACATTAAATCACTCTAGCCTTGCTTCAACTCGTTTAAGCGTTCTTCTAAAGCGACTCGGCGAGCTGAGAGTCCTTCCAGTCTTTCTCGTTCTTTAGCTACGACTGCCGCCGGTGCTTTGCTAGTAAAGCCCGGATTATTTAGCTTAGTCTCCAATACTTGTTGGTCCTGTAAGGCTAAAGAAATCTCCTTTTCGATACGGGCAACTTCCTTATCCAGATCCATCAGTCCCTTTAAGGGGAGATATATTTCTACCCCTCCCAGAACGGCACTTGCAGATTGAGAGGGTTTCTCTGGCAGAGTCTCAAACAATTCTACACTGGCCCCTCCAGCTAGTTTCAAGATATCTGCCTTCCCGTTTTCCAGCACGGCGCGTTGGTTCTGATCCGGGGCAAGGATTATGATCTCCACTTTCTGCCCAGGTGATACCTTCATTTCCGCCCGAATATTACGGATCGCTTTGATAGCTTCCATAAGCAGTGTCATATTTCCTTCGGCCACTGCATCTCTGTAGGCAGGTACTTCAGGCCAAGGCTGCATCATGATGCTTTTTCCTTGGACGGGGAAGTTCTGCCAAATCTCTTCCGTCAAAAACGGCATAAACGGATGCAATAGTCGCAGAGTTCCTTCGAGGACTTCAAGCAACACGGATTGGGCAGTGTGCCGGGCCAACACATCTTCTTTATTATAGAGACGCGGCTTTGTGAGCTCAATATACCAATCACAGAACTCATTCCAAATAAACTCGTATAACAAGCGTCCAGCTTCTCCAAGATCAAACTTTTCCAGAGCCCCGGTAACATTCTCAACAGTGGATGCATAACGGGTTAAAATCCAGCGATCTGCCAGGGCGAGTTCTCCGCGAGGTCCCTCTTCATAGTCTTCTAAATTTAAGAGTACATAACGTGAAGCATTCCAAATCTTGTTGGAGAAATTTCTGGTCGCTTCAAGCCGTTCAGGGTGAAAACGCAGGTCGTTACCCGGTGTATTGCCTGTAATTAGCATGAAGCGCAGGGTATCTGCTCCGTACTGATCAATCACTTCAATAGGGTCTACACCATTGCCTAAGGATTTACTCATTTTACGACCTTGAGCATCCAGCACCAGTCCATGAATCATGACTTTTGGGAAGGGAACTTCTTTCTTGAATTCCATAGCCATAAAAATCATACGGGCAACCCAGAAGAAAATGATATCCCTTCCCGTTACTAACACAGAGGTGGGATAAAACTGTTCCAGTTCCGGCGTTTTCTCCGGCCAGCCCAAGGTGGAAAAAGGCCACAGTCCGGAGGAGAACCACGTATCTAAGACGTCAGGATCTTGCTTTAAGTGATCTGCTCCACAGGTGGGACAGCTAGATGGATCTTCCTTTGAACAGATTTCAGCACCGCACTTGTCGCAATACCAAACAGGAATGCGATGTCCCCACCATAACTGTCGGGAAATACACCAATCCCTGATGTTTTCCATCCAACCCAGGTAAATTTTATCAAAGCGGTCCGGAACAAATTCCAATCGCCCATCACGCACCACATCAATGGCAGGCTCAGCCAGGGGCCCCATTTTGACAAACCATTGTTTACTTACTAAAGGTTCGATGATGGTAGAACAACGATAGCATTCCCCTACTGCATGGGCATGGGCATCAATCTTAACCAATACTCCGGCGGTTTTTAGATCTTCAACAACCGCTTTACGTGCCTCAAAACGGTCCATTCCTTGGTACTGTCCCGCATTTTCATTCATCTTCGCTTCTTTATCCAAAACGATTATCTGAGGCAACTTATGACGGAGTCCGATTTCAAAGTCATTAGGGTCATGGGCAGGAGTGATCTTCACTGCACCTGTCCCAAATTCACGATCAACGTACTCATCTGCGATAATTGGAATTTCCCGATTCATAAGGGGCAGAATCAAGGTTTTGCCGATTAAATGTTGATACCGCTCATCCTGTGGATGAACAGCCACCGCTGTGTCCCCCAGCATGGTTTCTGGTCGGGTAGTAGCTACCACCAGGGACTCCTGGCTGCCTTTTACCGGGTAACGCAGATGATACAGGTTGCCATCCCGATCAGTATGTTCCACTTCAATATCTGAAATTGTAGTATGACATTTGGGACACCAATTGACTATGTAATTCCCACGATAAATTAGCCCTTTACTATAGAGATCAACAAAAGCCTCGCGAACTGATCGTGAACATCCTTCATCCATGGTAAACCGTTCACGTTCCCAATCACAAGAAGCACCTAATCGGCGCAACTGTTGCGTAATTCGTCCACCATACTGCTTTTTCCAATCCCAGACCCGTTCTAAGAATTTCTCTCTTCCCAGTTCATTACGACTTGTACCTTCCTTCGCCAACTGCTCCTCTACCTTGGCTTGAGTTGCAATTCCAGCGTGATCCGTCCCCGGAACCCAGAGAGTATTAAACCCTTGCATCCGCTTAAAGCGCGTCAAAATATCCTGAATCGTACTGTCCATGGCATGACCCAGGTGCAGAGCACCCGTAACATTCGGCGGAGGCATAACAATACTAAACGCAGGCTTATCCTTATTCACCTCTTCATGGAAGAAGCCACTATCCTCCCAATACTGATACCATTTTCCTTCAACTAAGCTGGAATCATATGTTTTTGCCATTTCCACCGTGTCTGTTTTTGCTATATTCTCTTCCATTATTAACGAACTCCTTTCATCTATTTAATCTGCCGTTTTTAGCTCTGTGGCAGGATCTGTCTACTTTTAGTGTACCCTGTGGTTTTACTGCTAGGGGCGGTTCCCGTGCTTCCAAAGATTCTTCTGTCGCATGCTCTCATGCCAACGCTTTTGCAAGACGCAAACAGCCTCCAGCCACTCTCCGTCGTTCCAAACCCCCGTCGACCCCCAAGCCAGAGGAAGTTTCTTAGCAAAGTGAGACGATTAGTGGAATTGCGTCAATGAGCGCAGTCGATCAGGCGTGAAGAACCGCAACTGTTCACATGCAGAAAGCCCAGAAGTTTTGCGGTTTAGCCTGAGCGACAAGCGAATAGCAAATGGAACGTTGTCGAATGTGCTAAGAAACTTCCTCCCCACATAAAAAAGCCTCTCCTCCTAGCAAAGGACGAAAAGCTTCCGTGGTACCACCTTTATTCTGAGAAACAAACGTTTCCTCAGCTCTTGGCATTACTAACGGGTTTTTCCGTCAGAGAGTACTTCATTCCCCTCCGCCCCTCCTGTGCGACCTTAGTGTTTTCCCGAAAAGACCTTCCAGCTATGGCCCTTCTCTCTGAACGGTAATTGTCACTATTCCTCACATTCTCTGGGTTTATCTCGATTAACTTACAGTTGAATACATTATACTCGGCACAATAAATCTTGTCAAAATGTCTGAGCTGATTGATCACCCTATCAATCCTTTTAATCTTGCCAAGTATAAGCACGTTTTACTCCCGTTACTTTGGACGTCCATTCATCCAGCGCCACGAGATCATTGGGACCAAGCTCTGACAAACTTGTCTTTCCGAGAGCCCTAACCCCCTCTTCCATTTCCAGAGCCATCGATTTGAGGATATTGGCCACACTTTTACTCGCCAAAGGGATATCCAAACGTTGCTTATAGGGAGAATTGTACCAAATTAACTGAGTTAACGGTTCCCAGGGGAGAATTTTCTTAATTTGGTTGTGAACTAATCCAAATAGAGGAACGGTTCCCAAATAGATTGCATCCGCCCCCAGTGCAATCGCTTTTAGGCATTCCCCAGGTGTTGCATATCCTCCTGAAACCACCAGGCTAACTTCTCTTCGAGCACCCTGCTCCCGCAAAAAGCGTTCCGCCCGAACTAAGGCCAATAAACTTGGAATTCCCATATCATCACAAATCAACGGGGATGCTCCAGACGCTGCACCTTGGGCTCCATCGATCACAATTACGTCAAAATCTGCTTCTAAACAGACTGCCAAGTCTCTTTCTAACCCCCCCGTCGCCATAATCTTAATGGCAATCGGTTTCCCCGCCGCTTCTGCACGCAAATCCGAAACATACTTCGGCCAGTCCCAAGGGGTGTTAATTCCCGGGGTTACCGCTGAAGTAACAACAGATTCCACCGGAGATATGCCCATTAGTTTTTGTGCTTTTCCCTTTACTACACTTGGTTCTTTACTGAAATACCCCATCCTGGCCCCCTGACCCATCTGTACTTCTATCATATCTGCAGAGGCTATACCTTGTGAACTGTGACCCCATGAACTCCGGCTGATTTGCCAAATAAACTTTCCGGCTTCGTCTCGTTCCTCTTGTAAAAAAGGTCCTTCTCCGGAATTTGTAGCAGTCCCCATTTGTTTCGCTGCTCTTGCTAACGCTCGTTTAGCTTCTTCGCTGAGGCCTAACCCAAAACTCATGCCAGAGATCATTAGCGGGATATCGATCTGAAGGGGTTTTTCGGCTTTGGCTCCTAAAGTTACCTTCATATCTACAGGAATCGTTCCTTCTTTAGGCAAGCGTGCCATTTGGGCCGCAACAAACATAAGGGTATCGTAATGGGGCAGTGTTTTTGGGGATCCTAATGGCCGCTGAATGAGTTTTCCATCTTCCGCTCGCAAACTGATTTCCAGGATGTTTTGTACGGAGGTACGACGTACTGCACTCCAAAGTTCCATCAAATTTTCCGAGTACTTATCTCTCAACAACCTTTCTAAAACCAACCCAAAAAACCGTTGGGCGATGGTTCGAAAAGAACGTTTACCAACGAAATAAAAAAGAATAAGAAGAATTCCTATAGCAATTAGTGTTCCCACGACTGAAAGTGCAACAATGAGCAGGGCCGTCTGTAACAACAAAGGTCAATCCTCCACCTTCAAATTCCGGCAATTTCTAACCTACAATCCTAATAGGCGTAGTCTATGCAACTTGGCCAATAATATACAAAGGAAACTCGGCACAAGTGGGGAAGAACTTTAGAAAACTTGGCTGGCGCCAAGCCAAAGGCGATGGCCATGGATGGCCGAGTGTCCCTGTAGCCATGGACGGCGAGAAGGGACCGCAGGCGGCCGCCATAGTTGCACTTATGCGCTGGCCATGGATGGCCGAGTGCCCCTGTAGCCATGGATGGCGAGAAGGGGCCTTGGAAAGTATATAACGAAAAGTTTATACTTTCTGACTGTAGTACAAACTTGACAATAGGTTACACTTTACTTATTCTTGGCATGTACTTCAAATGATCATATTGGAGGGAGAACCATGCGGATGGGTAAACCTTTTTTCAGTTTGCAGACCATCATGACTTTGCTTGTTTGCGGTGTTGTAGCTCTATCTTTAGCCGTAACCGACATCCTAATTAGTCAGGAAGTTGCCGATAATACGCAAAAGAATCTAGCTAATAAAGCGAAGAACATTGCCCGAATTGTTGCCCACTCGCCTCTTGTGATTGAAGCTCTCAATGGGCAAAGAGCCGATACGGAAATACAACCCTTTGCGAATGAAATACGACAGATCACCTCCGTCGAGTTTGTTGTTGTCATGGATATGAAAGGGACAAGAAAGTCTCATCCGGATATTAACAAAGTTGGACAACCCTTTGTGGGAGGAGACGAAGGGGAGGCCCTAAAGGGTCAGGAATACTTTTCCTATGCAAAAGGAACTCTAGGCATGTCCTTACGTGCGTTTACCCCCATCGTCACTTCCACTGGTAAACAGGTTGGGGCTGTTGCCGTAGGGATCTTGCTTAACGATGTGAACCAGGCTGTCGCTCAGAGTCGGCAAATTATTTATATTAGTATTGGCTTCGGATTATTGGTTGGAGTTATTGGTGCCTTATTCTTAGCCCGAAAAATTAAAAAAGTAATGTTTGGTTTAGAACCGAGGGAAATTGCCAAAATGCTCGAAGAACGCAGCGCCATGTTAGAATCCGTAAGGGAGGGTATTTTGGCTATCGACAATGATTCCCGTATTACACTCTCGAATGCTGCCGCCTTGCGGCTATTTAATCGAGCAGGGATTTTAGGTGACCTGGTTGGGAAAAAAATAACGGACTGTGTACCCAACACACGTATGCTCCATGTGCTGGAAACAGGAAATGCGGAATTAGATCAGGAACTCGATCTGTTTGGAATAACGCTCGTAACAAACGTTATTCCACTCTGTGTAAACGGCAAAAGTGTCGGGGCAATTGCTACTTTCCGAGATAAAACTGAAATAAAACAAATGGCTGAAGAATTAACAAGTGTGCTCCTCTACGCTGAGGCCTTGCGCTCACAGGCCCATGAATTTATGAATAAATTGCATGTTATTCTAGGCATGGTCCATATGAAGTACTATGACCAGCTTTCCACGTACATCAGTCGGATCGCTCACCAACATCAAAGTGAAATAGGTTTTATTACAAGACATATTAAAGATCCGGTATTGGCAGGCTTTATTTTGGGGAAAATGAGTTATGCCCGAGAGGTTGGGGCAGAGTTAGTACTGTTCGAAGAATGCTTTTTACCTGAACCGGCAGACCCAGAAGTGATTCACGAAATCGTTACCGTGTTTGGGAATTTAGTCGATAATGCTCTGGAAGCCGTGGTTGATTGCCCATTTAAACGGATTGAGGTAAACTTTTCCTATGATGAAGGTGTTTTAAGCATAGAAGTGAGGGACACTGGGCCAGGTATTAACGATGAGCTAAAAAGCCAAATCTTTACTAAAGGCTATTCTACAAAGGGACCTAACAGGGGCTTGGGACTGTACTTAGTGAAGCATAGTCTAGAAAAACTTAATGGAAAAATCGAGATACTTTCAGAGGAAGGTCAAGGAACTCAATTCAAAGTATCTTTACCTTATAAAAGCAAGGATGAAATGGAATGATTAAGGTCCTAATCGTAGAAGATGACCCTATGGTCTCTGAATTTAATAGACGTTACCTTGAGCAAGTCGGTGGCTTTGAGTTAATAGCAATCGCTCCTTCAGTTGCTGACGCCTTGCACATTTTGGATCATCAAGAAATCGACTTGATCTTACTTGATATCTTCATGCCAGGAATGAACGGATTTGATTTATTGGCACAGATTCGAAAGCTGGGTCAAGGGGTCGATGTTATTGTCGTATCCGCTGCTTGTGATAGTCAAAGCATCAAGAAGGCTTTGCGGTATGGAGCGGTTGATTATTTAATTAAACCTTTTGAATTTGAACGTTTCAAAACGGCTTTATCCGCTTACCGGGAATGGGTAAGTATGACGAAGGATCAAGAGAAACTAAGCCAAGCAGAATTGGATATTCGGATGCTTCACCCAAACCCGCTAACCGTACCCAGTGAATTGCCCAAAGGGCTTACCCGTAACACCTTAAAGACCGTATGGGAAAACATACAAGAAACGAAGACAAGCTCATTTTCGACAGAAGAAATGGCTAAACGTGTTGGGATTTCACGGGTTTCGATGCGCAAATATCTAAGCTTTCTCACGGATATTGGAGTAATCGAGATGGAGGTTATCTATGGTTCAATCGGCCGACCGATCTATCAACATCGATGCCTAAAGCCTGAAAGTGATTTAATAAAAAGGTATTTCTAATCCTGGTGAACTATAAAAAGGTTGGGCGATATGCCCAACCTTTTTGTAGTTCACCTATCTGCCTGCAAGCAAGATCCCGGTGTTAACAATATGACGTTTCATCCCCAGTTCCTCGGCTGTATAGCCGAGCGCTAATCCTATCAACTGAGTCAGGTGAAGGGCCGGGATATCATCATTTGCATTTACGGCCCGCTTGCCTTCAGGTTGATACATATCCAGTTGCATTTGACAGAGCGGGCATGGGGTTACCGTACAGTCGGCACCACCCTCAAGTGCACTCAAGTTAATAGTTCCCGTTGCTTTCATTGTATCTTCTTTGCTAGTAAAGACAGAATGGAAACCACAGCATTTCAAACGAGCATCAAACAGTACTGGCTCAGCACCTAAAGCCCGGATCAAATCTTCAAGAGAGTGCGGATTGGCATGGTCCTCAAAGCCCATAATGTGGGGCGGACGGAGAATGTGACAACCATAGTACCCTGCCACTTTCATTCCCTTGAGTGGCCTTTTGACCTTTTTCTTCAGTTTATCCAGCCCGTAGTCTTTAATCAACATCCACAGAAAGTGGGTTACTGGGCTTGTCCCTGTATACTCGAGACCGGCTTGTTGCAAGGCCGGATTGACAAGCTCTTTTGCTCCATTATCCAATTCATGTTTAGCTTCCCGAAGCATCAAGGTGCACGTATTACATACGGTAAGAACGGGCAACCCCATTTTTTCTGCTAAAGCGATGTTTCTAGCATTAACTGCAAGAGCTGCAGTTTTATCATAATCCTGAAGGTGGGATCCTCCGCAACAGGTCCAGCCTGGGATCTCGACAAGCTCGATTCCTAAGGCCTGGGCTACTTTCGTTGTCGCGGTATAAGCTTCCTGGCTGGCGCCTTCTAAGACGCAGCCCGGGAAAAATGCATATTTCATCATTTCGCTGCCTCCTTAGGTCTTTGGATGTCTGGATTAGTATGAGCCTCAGAACGTTTCGCGTTAGCTATATTTCTTGCCTTTTCAGACTCCTTAACGGCCAGAATAATGGCACGCACTTCAGCCACTTCCTTAATCGGTTTCGGGAACATATGCGCTGGATTCAATTTCCCTTTGCTCATGAGGCGAAGCGCAAACGGTATATTGCCAATCGATTTGACGAGTCCGTCCGTCTTGACTGCCATCATGCCTTCATTTAAGCGACCTGTCTTCTGGATGTCATCTAGGAAGGCTTTTGCGTGGCGAACCCCTGAATGCTCCACAAGTCCTTTAGCAATCGCCTCTTGCCGAAGGTTAGAGATATCCTCAGCCGGAGATAGGCCTTTTGGACATTTAGTAACGCATTCTTGACAATGCTGGCATTTCCAAGCCCCATGGTTAATGGCTGCACTTAGCCGTTCAACCGGGTTCTTGTCTCGCGAATCAGCCACAAATCGTTGGGCCTTGGTGAAAACAAAGGGCTCCAAGAAATCGCTGTTATTCCCACTCAGTTTATTACACTCTGAAGCACAGCAACCACAGAGAATACAATCCGAGTTCTTGTTAATTTTCTTAAAGTCCTCAGGACTTTGACGGCAGCCTGATTCTTTGTTAAATTCATCCTTTGGCATGAGCCAAGGTTTCAGTTCAGCCAGTCGCTCTGCCTTCGGTTCCCAGTCCACGACCAAGTCACGAATCAGTTTAAAGTTTTGGAGAGGTTCAAGAATTAAGGTGTCGCTCTCCCAACGTTTAAGCATTTTATCCAACGGTGTCTCACAGGCGAGCGTGGCCTGGCCGTTCACCCGTACTGCGCAGGCACCACAAATGGCATGACGGCAAGAGGCCGTGAAATTTAAACTGGGGTCAAGAGTCTCTTTAATCTGGATGAGGGCCCAAAGAATCGTTTTTCCGGGTTGATGGTCGAGTGTATATTCCTGGATCCAGCTTTCTTGACCATCAAAACGTTGGATTTTAAACGTTATCTTGCGCATTAGTACTTCCTTTCTACCGGTTGGTACTTTGTAACAACCACCGGTCGATATGAGAGTTTATACTGCGATCCTTGTTTCGAAATGATCGTGTGTTTTAAGAAGTTCTCGTCATCCCGATTCATATAGTCTTCCCGCTTATGAGAACCTCGGCTTTCTTTACGGTTCAAAGCTCCCATCACGACGGCTTTTGCTACTAAGAGCAAGTTCCCCAGTTCGGTGTATTGGACAAATGCGGTGTTATAAATCTTAGAAGGATCTCCGACCACACATTTCTTATACTCGGCAATGAGTTCGTCAATGATTTGAGTCGCTTTTTTCATCTCACTTTCTTTGCGGAAAACCCCGACATTGTACCACATAGTTTCCGAGAGACGATCCCGGATCGAAGCAACAGATGGTCCATCTGTACGGGCTACTGTACTACTAAAGCTGTTCTCCCACTGACGGACAAGTTCATTTACTTTTTGTTCACTGCCAAAGTCCAATGTTTTGGCCGCTTCAGCCGCCGCTTTTCCAGCGACCTTACCGAACAGAACCACATCAGCCGTTGAGTTTCCACCGAGACGGTTGGCCCCATGGATCGATAGGCACGCACATTCACCCGTTGCATATAACCCTTTAAGATCGGTTCCACAGGTTCTGTAATCCGTGACATCGATACCGCCCATGGAGTAGTGGCAACTTGGGCGGATTGGAATCGGTTGGTCAATCGGGTCAATCCCTTCAAAGGTGATAGCGAGGTCTCTGATTTGCGGTAGACGTTCTAAGATCTTTTCCCGTCCTAAGTGCCTCAAGTCGAGCTGCACATAGGCCTGCATTCCTTCCCCAAAACCGCGACCCTCTTTAATTTCTATTTCAATGGCTTGTGAAACGAGGTCGCGGGTTGCAAGTTCCAACTTCTCCGGGGCATACCGTTTCATGAAACGTTCCCCTTGATTGTTGAGGAGATAGCCTCCTTCTCCGCGGCACGCTTCCGACATCAAAATTCCTGTGCCCGCCAGACCCGTCGGGTGAAACTGAACAAACTCGGGGTCTTTCAAGGCCACTCCAGCTCTTAACGCTGCAGCCATTCCGTCACCGGTCGAGGCGAAGGGGTTGGTGGTCCGCAGCCAGTACATCCGCCCAGCTCCACCGGTTGCTAGTACTACGGTTTTAGCCATGATCGGCTGAATTTCTCCTGTTTTCATATCCATTGCAACCACACCCGTCACCCGATCGTTTTCAACCACAAGATCTAACAGGAGCCATTCGACCAGGACATTGACACCGTTTTTGAGACATTGCTCGTATAGGGTATGGAGAATGACCGACCCGACCTTGTCCGAAGAGTAACATGTCCGAGGAGCAGATTGTCCTCCGAAGGGACGTTGGGCAATGGTACCACTTTCAAGTCGTGAGAAGGGAACGCCGTAATAGTCTAATTCACGAATCGTTTCAGGCATATGCTCACAAAAAAACTCAATGGCATCCTGGTCTCCGAGGAAATCGCTTCCTTTGACCGTATCAAACGTGTGTTTTTCAATGGTGTCGGTTGGGTCTGCGTTTTTCAAAACAGCATTGGTTCCACCCTGTGCACAACAGGTTGCAGAACGTGTTGGGAAAACCTTAGACATCAGAGCAACGTTAAGGCCCTGCTGCGAGGAGGCGACCAGAGCCGCCTGCATACCAGACCCACCGCTTCCGATGACGAGAATATCGAACTTAAGCATGATGTCACCTCTTATATTGTTGTTGTCCGACTTCGTAGAAATTTCGTCCTTCGCTGTCTATAGCGACGATTGCCGGGAAATCTTCGACAATAAGCCTTGCATGAGCTTCCGAGCCCAGATCTTCATAAGCCAGGACTTCGTAACTCTTAATGCTCTTGGCAATGAGAGCTGCAGCACCACCGATCGCTACAAAGTAAACCGCGCCATGCTTTTTCATCGCTTCAACGACCTCTGCGGAACGATACCCTTTGCCGATCATGCCACGAAGTCCTTGTTCAATTATTTTAGGGGCATAAGCATCCATACGACCACTGGTTGTGGGGCCGGCAGAGCCGATAGGCTGTCCTGGTTTTGCCGGTGCGGGCCCAACGTAGTAGATAATTTGATCCGTGAGATCCGTAGGCAGTGTTTCCCCGCGGTCAAGCCCTTCAACCATGCGTTTATGGGCCGCATCACGGCCGGTATAAATCACTCCGGAGATTAAAACACTGTCACCTGCTTGGAGACTACGAGCCTTTTCCTCAGTTAAAGGAAGTGTTATGCGAATTGGTTCTGACATTTTATAGCTACCCCCTACAGTTCAATTTCTGCATGCCGTGTGGCATGACAGTTGATGTTAATCGCAACGGGCATACAGGCAATATGGGTGGGATAATACTCGATATTCACAGCTAGAGCCGTAACCCGTCCACCCAAACCTTGAGGACCGATGCCACTGTTATTGACAAGTACCAGAAGCTCTTGTTCCAAGGCGGCATAGTCTGGATGAGAGTTGCGCACCGTAAGTGGACGGGCGAGCGCTTTCTTGGAAAGGAATGCAGCTTTTTCCATGGTGCCGCCTACGCCAATGCCGATGACGATCGGAGGGCAAGGATTAGAACCAGCAGCGGTAATGGTATCAAGCACGAACTTTTTCACAGCTTCAACACCGTCTGAGGGCTTGAACATTTTCAAGGTGCTCATGTTTTCACTGCCGCCGCCTTTCGGAGCGAAAACTATTTTAATCTTGTCTCCCGGAACAATAGAAACGTGCAGCATTGCCGGGGTATTATTTTTGGTGTTCACACGATCAAACATTGGCTCTCCAACGATCGATTTACGCAAGTACCCTTCCGTATATCCTTTCGCAACCCCAGCATTAACGGCATCCTCCAAATTACCGCCGATGATGTGGACATCCTGCCCAATTTCCATAAAGATGACGGACATTCCAGTATCTTGGCAGATCGGACGCTCCTCGTCTCTCGCAATGCAAGCATTTTTAATAATTTGGCCTAAGATGTCTTTACCAAGCGGCGATTCTTCTTTTTCCTGACCTGAGACCAAGGCATCAAACACATCGCTCGTTAGATAGTAGTTAGCATCAACCGCAAGTTTGGCGATAGCCTCTGTAATTTGTACGGCTTCAATTGTACGCATCGTTTTATCCCCTTTCAATTTTCCTACCAAAGCCCGAGAACTTTCCACCACATGGAACCTAGACCGACCCAAATGATCAGGTTAACTATCGATGATATAAATCCGAGTTTCCACCATGTTCCTTGATCCACATAACCCGCACCAAAGTAAATAGGAGAAGGACCCGCAGCATAGTGTGTCAAGGACATACAGAGATTTGACATAAAAGCGAAGGAAAGTGCCACCAGATAAGCAGGCGCGCCAGCGGTTACTGCCACCGAAGCGAAAGCAGCATACATTGCTGTAATGTGGGCAGTTAAACTTGCAAATCCATAGTGTGCATACATATAAACGACGATGAGGATTAAGAATGCCCAAATCCAAGGAATTCCGGCAATGCTTGCACCGACGGTCTTGGCAAACCAAGGAATAAAACCAAGTTTGGAGAGATTATCCGCCAGTGCGACCAGTGCACCCATCCACACTAGAGTGTCCCATGTGCCTTTTTCAGCAAGGATTTCTTTCCACTCAATAGCCTTAAACATCAGCATTACGGCAACGCCGAGCATCGCTACGATTGTGGCATCAATCTTCGTGAACTGTGATGTTCCCCAGAGAATCAGTGCACTGATAAAGACAAAGGCCACAACTTTTTCTCCGTAACTCATCGAGCCCATCTTAGCCAGTTCTCTAACAGCCAATTCTTTAGCTTCGGGTGTTTTCTTAATTTCAGGCGGATAAATTTTGTAAAGAAGATATGGGATAACGATTAAGGAAATAAGACCAGGGACAATTGCAGCAAGGGCCCAGAGACCCCAAGTTAGATTAACGTTAAGTGTTTTCGCAGCAAGTAAAGCAACCAACGCATTACCTGCCATAGACGTCAGGAACATCGCAGAAGTAATAGTGTTCCCTTGATAAGCTGTTTGCATGAGGTAAGCCCCAATTTTACGCGAAGAGGTTTCAGGTTCTGAACCGAACGCAGTAGCCAAACTTCTGACAATCGGGAAGATAACTCCACCAGCACGAGCAGTATTAGAAGGGGTTGCAGGGCTAAGAATCAAATCACTAAGCACAATGGTATATCCGAGTTTTAACGTGCTGTCACCGAACGCACGAATGAGGGTGTACGCAATACGGAGACCCAATCCTGTTTTTACAAAACCAATCGCAAATATGAACGCAGAAACGATGAGCCAAATTATGCTATTCGAGAAACCAGCTAAAGCATCTGCCGGTTTAAGCACACCGACAAGAGCGGTAAAGGTCACACTGATAAACGCAAGAGCACCGATCGGTAGGGGTTGGAGTATAAAGCCCAGAATTGTAGCAACAAAGATTGCAAAGAGATGCCAAGCTGGCGCTTTTAATCCCATCGGAACAGGCATAAACCAAATCAACATACCGACTAAAATTGGAATCAAACCACGAACCAGCTTATTATTCAATTTATTTCTCCCCTTTAATTTTGTCTGTTCAAATGCTCATATCCGGTACCTGAATGTGAACATTTGCACTATCTTTGCATGGCTTTATATTAACATTTCGAAAGTGTACATTCTATCTTTCTTTAATTACAAAATGATTAATAAAGTTAAACAACAATAACACTAGTCTTGTTCATATCTTTTATCATGAATTAGGCAATACTATAGGTTAATCTTACCATCTTACGGAGTTATTCAAGAATATATTTTAAATATTGCACTATTCAATAATATTTACTAACTAGACACACTCTTCATTCCCTAATAGTACAATTATTTTCCAATCTCCTTCAATAGTTTAAAATTAGCTTCAATATCTTATAATTGTGCCTTGCTTTTACATTAAGCATGAAGGAATAGAATAAAGTCGTAGTTTCAACCGGCTGCCTGGTCGGTTGAAACTACGACTTTACTCTTACTTTAGTTATATTTTGCTTTCTTTAGTTATAAAACAGTTAACATAATTAATTAAACTGTTTAAATTGTTTGAAAAAACTTAATATGTGGAAGAAAAGAAATTCAGGAGGTGCTTCTATGAGTTTGGCTATGAAAAAGGAAGTCCCAAATTCCAATTTATCTGGGAACAAGGAAATCTCATCTTCCAGTATTTTCTCCAAATTGTCAAGCGTAAAAGTCGGTGTTCTTCCCTTACCTCTCTATCTGATCTTGGCAGGGATCATTTTTGCTGCGTCTATGTACGGTCAACTTCCTGCAGATATGATCGGCGGCTTTGCGGTCATCATGGTTATGGGTATCCTTCTCGGAGATATTGGGCTTAGAGTCCCCATTTTAAAAGAAATTGGCGGCCCTGCCATTTTGGCTATTCTTGTTCCATCTACTATGGTCTTTTACAATTTAATTAATCCTTCAGCCTTAAAAGCTATTACAGCTATCATGAAAACATCCAATTTCCTCTATTTTTATATTTCGGTTTTAGTCGTCGGCAGTATCCTTGGTATGAATCGGAAAGTTCTTGTTCAAGGGTTTGCGCGCATGTTTGTTCCTCTCATTGTTGGAACAGCTGCCGCTATTTCAGCCGGGTTACTCGTCGGTACTCTGTTTGGTTACTCCATTCACCGCACATTCTTTTATATTATTATCCCTATTGTCGGGGGAGGTATTGGGGAAGGTATACTTCCACTTTCTCTGGGTTATTCGGCTATTTTAAATATACCCCAAGAAGCTCTTATCGGCCAACTTATTCCGGCGGCCGTTATTGGTAATATCGTCGCAATTGTATGCGCCGGATTATTAAAACGTTTAGGGGAAAAGAAACCTGAGCTTACCGGGAACGGTGTATTGGTAAAAACCGGTGATGACTCAGAAATCTTAAACGCCAAGGGCATGGCGGATAAACCGATCGACTTTCCGCTTATGGGAGCAGGTATTCTCATGGCTTGTGCCTTTTTCATCTTCGGTAAAGTAGCGAGCCCGTTTATCGGAATTCCAGGCGCAATTATTATGATTTTCGCCGCAGCCATCGTGAAGTATTTAAATATAATGCCCGCTAAAATGGAGCAAGGTTCGTTTCATCTGTACAAATTTGTATCTTCAAGTCTCACCTGGCCTTTGATGGTCGGTTTGGGTGTACTGTACACCCCATTGAAAGATGTCATCGCTACCGTAACTATTGGATACCTTGTGGTCTGTGCTTCTGTAGTTATAGCCATGATCTCTTCCGGATATTTCATTGGTCGCTTTATGAACATGTATCCCATTGAGTCCGCTATTGTCACTGGGTGCCATAGTGGTCTGGGGGGAACAGGAGACGTCGCTATTCTTTCTGCTTCCAATCGGATGGAATTAATGCCTTTTGCCCAGATCTCCACCCGAATTGGCGGCGCCTCGATGATTGTTCTTGCGACTATATTAATAAAGCTCTGGCATTAAGGGACTTGTGTGACACAGCGCTCGGTCTTACGACGCAGAGCAAACTAACCGTTCAAGCTCCCTGCTTTGGGGAGCGGGGTTCCCGCCAGATGAGCCATCCTTGGCTCACTGGCGGCAGTGTACATCCTTGTACACTGCCCCGTATCTGGGGTCGGTCGCTTTAACGGAAGTTTGCTATTCTGCTTACGTAAAGACGTCGCGCTCGTGTCACACTGCGTCCCGGGCTTGGGTCGGGGAACGGAAAGTTGGGGTGACGGCACATTCTATGTGCACCGTCTGGTACTGGTACTGGTAGGGGTGCACGCCACTATGGATGGCAAAGCCGCGATGCATTCTAAAATAAGAACTTCTAAAATGCGGATCAGTTGCTTACCAATGTAATTTAAGGCATACCAAATGAGAAATCAGGAGGGTCTAACAATGGGCAGTATTCAGGAACGAGCCTTAAAACTCCATAAAGAACTGGTAGGGAAACTCGAAGTCATTAGTAAAGCAGAACTAGATTCTGCTGACGATTTAAGCCTGCTTTATACTCCAGGGGTGGCAGAGCCTTGTAAAGTAATCGCTGAAAATCCGGACGCAGCCTTTGACTATACTGGTCGGGGTAATATGGTTGCTGTAGTATCTGATGGTACAGCAGTGTTAGGTTTGGGTGATATCGGCCCCCTAGCAGCATTGCCTGTAATGGAAGGAAAATGTGTCTTATTTAAGAAGTTTGGGGGAGTCAATGCGTTTCCCATCTGTTTAAATACGAAGGACGTAGATGAAATAGTTCGGGTCGTTAAGGCCTTGGAACCTAGTTTTGGCGGGATAAATCTGGAGGACATTTCTGCACCTCGCTGTTTTGAGATTGAAGCAAGACTGAAAAAGGAAACCAACATCCCCATCTTCCATGACGACCAGCATGGTACAGCCATTGTCGTATTAGCGGCACTCATCAACGCATTAAAGGTTGTTAATAAAAAAATCGATGAGATTAAATTGGTGCTTAACGGAGCAGGCTCCGCAGGAATAGCTATTACTAAATTATTGTTGCAAGCGGGTTTGAAAAATTCAATTATGGTCGATCGTGCAGGCATGCTTTGCACGGGTGAACCTTGGATGAATCCGGCTCAGAAAGAGATGGCAGAACTAACAAACCATGCAAAACTAAAAGGCTCCTTAGCTGATGCTCTGGTGGGGGCTGATGTCTTTATTGGGGTTTCGGCTCCAGGTGTACTGAATGGCAAAATGGTAGCCACTATGAATTCCGGCTCAATCATTTTTGCTATGGCAAATCCTACCCCGGAAATATTCCCAGAAGAAGCCTTAGGTGCTGGAGCGGCGGTTGTTGGTACAGGCCGTTCTGACTATCCTAATCAGGTAAACAATGTCTTGGTTTTTCCAGGTATCTTTAGAGGCGCGTTAGATGTCCGAGCTAAAGATATTACGGAAGAAATGAAGCTCGTCGCCGCCCATGCGATCGCAGGAATCATATCTGCTGAAGAGTTAAATGCTGAATATATCATTCCAAAGGTTCTTGATCCCCGAGTAGCAGCTATAGTTGCTGCCGCAGTTGCTGAAGCCGCTATTAAGTCAGGAAATTCGCGTCTATATAGAGATCTTTGATAAGCCAAGTATGTTAGCTAGCCGTTAATTACAAGTTTAATTATCCTTATAACAACAAAAAGAGCATTATAGCCCAATAGGTTATAATGCTCTTTTATTGAGTTCCTTATGCTTGACCCCATTTTCCTTTGCAAGCAACCCTTGACCTTCCATTTATGGGAAAAGAATACCATTTGTAAGAAAAAGGATTTTTTGTTTTTTAGCGAAGTATTATCAGGTAATCATACTTCCTTTTAAATTTTCTCGTCGTCGACAAATTCGAGGAGAAATTTCAAATCGCTTTGTTTCAAAGAAAAAATATTTTCAAAAAACGAGGAGGAACAAAACTTAATGAATAAGACTAAAAAAACCTTAGCTACCTTAGCCATCGCAGGTATGACCCTCAGCATGCTTCCTTTCAATGTATTTGCAGCAGGAACAGTCCCGCAACGCTTATCAGGAATAACTGCGGCAGAAACTGCTGTAGCAATTGCTGAACAAACTGGTTGGACAGGCTCTGCTATTTTGGCCTCATCTACTTCTTATGGCATGGTTGATGCACTGACTGCAGGACCGCTTGCCTCCTTCCTTGAAGCTCCTATCCTTCTGCAAGAGGCTGGTTCAGTTCTGAATGAAGCCACTAAAGCAGAACTTATTAAACTCGAAGTTAAAAAGGTTTATGTTACCAGTGGTACTGCGGTAATTAGTCAAGCAGTTTTAAACGAGCTTGCTGAAATGGATATTACGGTTGTTTCCCTTGGCGGAAAAGATCGATTCGAAACCTCTGTCAATATCGCTAATAAAATGGTGGAACTCGGTGCTTCAATAAGCAAAGTCGCAGTTGCTTACGGTTGGTTAAATCAAGATGCACTATCTATCGCCTCGATAGCTTCCGCTCAAACTCAACCAATTCTCTTAACAGAGGCTAATTCTCTTCCTGAAAGTGTTGAAGAGTTTCTGGCTGAAAATGAAAGTGTTATTGCAACGGATGTTATTGGTGGAACAGCTGTAATCAGTGAAACTGTCAAAGCTGAACTTCCTGGCTCTAACCGCTACTTCGGCAACACAGCCTATGATACGAACGTAGCAGTGCTTAAAGCCTTTGACGATGTTTTAGAGTATGATAATGTTTTCTTAGCAAATGGCGAAACTGCCATCGATGCTTTAGCTGGAGCTCCTCTGGCTGCTCAATTCAATGCTGGTATTGTTCTCACTAAAGGCAATGCTAATGAAGGCACGGAATATGTGGGCAGTAAACTGTCTGCTACCAGTGTCATAACTGCTTTAGGCGGTACAGCCGTCATTCCTGACAGCGTACTTGCAGATCTGGTTGCAGCTCAAGCTGCAGCGGTTGCAAAAGCGGCAGCGATTGAGAAAACTGAGGGTATTGTTCAAGGTGAAGATGCTTCAGCCGTAACTGCTCAGGATCTCATTGATGCTGGTGTCACTGCAACTGATATTATCGCAGCCAACCTGGAAGCTTATCAAGATGCTATTTCCGCTGCAGATGAGTCAGCCCTTGACAGTACAGAAAAAATTCAACAACTGGTTACCGATGTCAACGCTGCTATAGAGGCTGCTGAGGCTAAAGCGGCTGCACTTGTAAAAATTGACGGTATTGTTCAAGATGAAGATGCTTCAACCATAACAGCTCAGGATCTCATTGATGCTGGCGTCACTGCAACCGATGTTATCGCAGCCAACTTGGAAGCTTATCAAGATGCTATCTCCGCTGCAGACGACTCGGCTCTTGACTCCACCGAGAAGATTCAAGCAATGGTTACAGCTGTTAATGCAACTCAAGCGGCTGTGGCTAAAGCCGCTGCCATCGAGAAGATTGACGGTATTGTTCAGGACGAAGATGCTTCAGACGTAACTGCCCAAGATCTTATTGATGCCGGCGTCACTGCAACCGATGTTATCGCAGCCAACTTGGAAGCTTATCAAGATGCTATCTCCGCTGCAGACGACTCGGCTCTTGACTCCACCGAGAAGATTCAAGCAATGGTTACAACTGTTAACGAAACTGTAGCCGCTGAAGAGGCGGCGGTCATCAAAGCAGCTGCGATCCTAAAAATTGATGGGATTGTTCTAGATGCAGATGCTTCAAGCGTGACTGCTCAGGATCTCATTGACGCGGGTGTAGTTGCAGACGATGTTATCCCAGCGAACTTAGAGGCTTATCAAGATGCTGTTTCCGCAGCAGCAGACTCAACCCTTGACTCCACTGAGAAGATTCAGGATATGGTTACAGCTGTAAACGCAGCAGTAACCGCTGAAGCTGAGGTCCAAGAGTAAAATAAGAATCTAGCAATTAAATATGCAAAAGGAAAACTCGGCTGGCGCCCGAAGACACTGTCTTCGCACGAGTTAACCTTCTTGCAGCCGCAGGCGATGGCCATGGATGGCTGAGTGTCCCTGTAGCCACGGATGGCGGGAAGGGACCGAAGGCGACCGCCTTAGTTGCCCTTATGCTTCAGAAAGTATTAACGAAAAGTTATACTTTCTGGTTAGTACAATTTAAGGCGGTTCTTGATTTGAAATCAAGAACCGCCTTTTTTCTATCCGAAAACAGTGAACTTATTTAACTGCTCCCCATTTTCCTTGGAAAACCATTTCAGACATAGTCCTTCGAGGGCGCGGACGTCGTTCCTCCGCTGCATACCCCAAAGGAGTCATAGCCACAACTCGAACATCCTCCGGAACATTTAAGGCAGCACGTACTTTTTCTTCACTAAACAGGCCCTGCCAGCACGTCCCCAACCCTTGTTCCGTTGCCGCTAGAATTAAATGCTCCATCGCAAGCCCGGCATCAAGCATCATATTGTCTTTGCCTTCCCACACTTCCGATTCCTTGATCACTGCGCAGAGCACAATGACGATGGGAGCTAACATCAGAGCTTTACGCCCGGGATTATTTTCCTCCATGCTTTCAGCAATAGATTGCCGCCCTGCTACGTCATCAATCACAATAAAGCGCCAGCACTGCATATTCTTCCAAGACGGCGCTAACCGCGCGCATTCCAAAGCATACTCCAGTTTCTCCTTCTCAACCGGCTTGTCCAAATAAGTACGTAAACTTCGACGGGTCTGAGCCAATTCTAAAAAATTCAATTTTAATCCTCCCAATATTTACAATTCCCCCGAAAAACTCATTCAGCTAAGCAGAACATCGAAGGGATTCAGCTACAAAGCCTCCAGAGATCAGTGAACTCGTTCAGCTAAATCTTAACATCGAGACTTCGGTGACGCAAGTCTCCAGTACGATAGTCTCCGGTACGATAGTCTCCGGTACGATAGTCTCCGGTGGAGACTATCGCCGAAAGCGCACGTCCCGTAACAAATACTATTGCGCTGAGGATAGACTTATCGCCGAAAGCGCACACAAATACTATTGCGCTGAGGAACACACTTACAAGAGGAGGGAGTCTCTTTGAAGTGATAATAGACTCTCAGCAGATCCGTAGATCTTTTCAATCTGGTTTTACTTATTTTATTCTAAACAATCACATCAAATCTTATTCTAAACAATTACATCAAATTCCTGCGTGAATTATTGTGATTTTCCAATTTCTTTTGTTATTGCTCCCACCAAGGCTTTGCTTTTTCCCCAACTCTATCCCACACTGCCAAATCATTTCGCACTTGATTAGACCCTCTTGTCGCAATCTCATTCTTAGTAACATTTTCAGTCTCATTCTTAGTCTCAGGTTCCCTGTCCCAAGGCCATTCTACAACAGGTTCACACCTTGTTTCTGAAATCTCCGCGAACTCCTCCTCATAGCTGTCAATCCACTTTAGCTTAGAAGGGTTTGCCCTTGGTGTAATGTCTTCCTCAGTATCCCATTCAAAATTGTTGCTGCCACGATCTTCCCTGCCAAATCCCGCATAGGACGGGGTAAAATGAGTTGAAACCGTTGCCTTTTTTCCTGCTCCAAAAGCTCCTGCCACTAGGCCGATGAGCGCCCCTTCTGCAAGGATTTGGATAAAACCTAATCCACGGATTGGTAAAAACAGTGCCAACAATAGCGTTCCCACTGTGACATACCCAGCCCCAGCAACTCCGCCCATAAACCACAGTTTACTTTCTTTGGCCGTGCGGTACCCACCTACCAGACAACTTGCTAAAAGCCCGATATCTAACAATTTAGAAATACTTAACCCTCCAAGGCCCATGGAACTCCATACAATACCGGCGAAAAGAGTAAGTACCGTGACAAGTAAGGCCGTGGTGATTCCTCGTAAGACGTATGAACCCACTCCCGCACTCCTCCTTTTTCAAGATAGTTATATACATAACTACGTCGAACTCGTCCAATTCATTCCACTTCTGATCCATTATTATCCATTATCATGTCTCTTTCTTCTCGAATATAGTGTGCTATGACATACAAAAGGGAGGATTTCCTAATGGATTACGCACGCTATATCGTTAATGCCGGGGATACCATCTATAAAATAGCTAATGCCTACAACATTGAAATGGCTGAAATCATCCATCTTAATAATTTGAAACATCCTGACCGAATTTATGCTGGTCAAGTCTTGCTTCTTCCATTCCAAGGAACCTGTGAACCGCCGTCGGGGCCTGCACCTATACAAATTCCCGAACCTACCTATACATATGCCATGTGGCTGTATGAGGCCTATGCAGGGAAAGATTCGGAATTAACGGCGATAACAACTTACCTTTATCAGGCAGTGCTTTTAGACCGTCCGGAATTCGATGCCTTGTTAAGGCCTATTGCCTATGATGAAATGCAACACCTCGAAAAATTGGCCCTCGCCTTGCGTCATCTGGGTGTCGACCCCAAATACGGCTCATTAAGCAGTGGTCATTGGGTCGATTGGCGATCTCGTTTTGTTAATTATACGACCGACCTATGTATGCTCCTAGACTCTAACATTGAGGATGAGGCCAGAGACCATCGCGAGTATCTTGAGCTCGCAGAAAAAATACCTATTCCAGAAATTCAATGCATCCTAACTGAAATGGCAGCTGATGAAGAACGTCACTACCATTTATTCTGTCAAGCGAAGCAACAATACTGCAGTGAATTTTCTCCGCCTCCGCCACCGCCATGTTCTCCCCCCCCAATCTATACCCCGATTGATGAGCCTGAGCCTGTACCAATCATTGATTTACCGGGACCTCATGACGGAGGAAGAGGTTAATTACCTCTTTTCAGCGGGCATTAGATCCGTTATACTAGGAATATCGTAATCCAGTGCCACAACCATAATTTCTGTCCTTGATCAGAAAAGGTCGTTGCGTATCTTACGCAACGACCTTTTTATATTAGAAAGGAAGTAATCGGATTGAAGCTAAGCAAAACCCACGGGGCTGATCTTTCTTTGCTTTTAGTTACCTTTGTTTGGGGGTCAACCTTCGTCATTGTCAAATGGGCCATCGAGGATCTCCCACCATTCCCCTTTCTAGCGGTTCGCTTTGCCCTTGCATTTGTGAGTTTATTACCATTTCTCTGGTTCCAAAGAAATCATATTAATAAAGCCTCCTTACTCTGTGGTGCAACTGCGGGAGTCTTCCTTTTCTCCGGCTATGCTTGGCAAACAGTCGGTTTGCAATATACGACCTCCTCAAATGCAGGTTTTATTACCGGACTCTCTGTCGTCTTTGTTCCGGCCTTAGTCACTTTTACGACCCGGAAGCTTCCTAGCCGAAACCTAATCCTCGGAATCCTATGTGCTTTGACAGGTCTTGCTTTCCTTTCCTTAGGCAACAGTTTTCAACTTAATCGGGGCGACCTGATGATTCTTGTTTGTGCCTTAAGCTTTGCCTTACATATTTTCTTTGTTGGACGTTATGCGCCTCAAACAAATGCTACAGTTTTAGCCAGTTTTCAAATTCTTACTGTGAGCATTCTAAGTGGTCTTGCTACCCTTCTTTTCCCACAGCCCTCAATTCACTTTAGCTCAACGGCTTGGTTTGCCTTGCTGGTTACCGCAATTCCTGCAACTTCACTGGCTTTCTTTGTTCAAAGCAAAATGCAGCAATTCACCACTTCCACCCATACCGCGCTCATTTTTTCTATGGAACCTGTTTTTGCCGCCGTCTCTGCCTATTTTCTGGCTGGCGAGCTTCTAACCCCTAAGGGATTTTTCGGTGCGGGATTAGTCTTAACGGGTATGCTGATCGCAGAGTTTAGTGGATCGCAAAGCGAATCACCGTCATAATAAACAGCAGGTAAAAAGCTCCTCCAATCAGGAGGGTGGTCGGATAAATTGCCCCTTTTCGACTCAGGGAAATGTACGGAATAATCGCAGCTCCTAATGCAAGCAGTGCACTCCACAATGCCAAGGCATCCAGTTTCCATGGCGTAAGGGCAATTCCGATGGCAGGGATTACGGAGCTTTGGAACACCATTGCTCCGGTTAGGTTTCCCATGGCTAGCGTGTCTTTGCCCTTCCGAATCCAAAGAACACTATTAAACTTTTCCGGTAACTCTGTCGCAATCGGCGTAATAATTAATGCAAGCACAAATACCGGAATTCCAACGGCTACAGCAATGGGTTGCACTGCGTTGACAAAGCGATCTGCCCCAAAGACAATTGCGATCAAAGCCAAGGTGATTTGTAAGAGTATCATGGTCATGCTCGGGTTTCCGGAGCTCCTATCCATATAAAGCGGTGCTAATTCTTCATGTTTGCAATCATCCTTACAATCACGTATTGTCTGGTATACATAGAGCACATAGGCTGTAACCAAAGTCATCGCTGCTCCATTTTTAAGCGTTTGAGTGGGTAAAAAGGATGCCAATATAGCCATAGAATAAACAATGAGGAAAAACTTCAGATCGTGTTTCACGACTTTAGCATCCAGCCGTAAAGGAACATTCCGTCGACGAAAAAACAATGCTGCAACTCCCGTAATAAAAAAAGCTACAGTCGCTAACATAAATGGGGCACCTAAAATAGCTCCTATACCTATCTCCGCGCCTTCCGGTCCTACGCCTCCGCCTAAAATGGCCATAATAGGAACCATGGTCTCGGGTAAGGCTGTGCCAACGGCCGCGAAAATACTCCCAACGGCACCCGCTCCAAGTTTGAGTCGTCTTCCCAGCCACTCAATCCCATTGGTAAACGCTTCCGCTCCGATCAAAATGATTCCTAAACTTATAATGAGCAGCCCTATATCTCTCAAATGTTCCCCTCCCTTCTTTATGCTTATCTCCCGAGGGTCTCCCACCATACAGGCTAATTGCTGATAGTTCTCACTCTATAACTATACTAGAGTGAGATTTTTTTTATGATAAAACAACCCTCTTCAAAAGCAGAAAAGCCAAGATCCTCCTTTTGGACATGAAAATACTCCCCTTTGAAAGCGAGCAGTTTACCATCTCCTAACAAACTTTCGTACTATAATAGACCCAAAGGAGATGAGATGATGAAAATGCCACATTAACTGCAATAGTAATAAAAAAGGAGCTATCTTAACGATAACTCTCTAACCGTTCATGGTGTCCGTACCTTTGAAACAAGCATATCTAAGAGGAACATATCAGAATTCCTGGCTTTTCTCGTTCTTATATGCTTAAATGAGTATAAAGTTGGTCTCATTAATGGAATGCTAAATTAAGATTTCGGTCAAGCGCTTCCGTTGACCTGAGAACTCCAACTCCAGACTTGAAAGGGGGACTATGGTTTGAATGCTCGGTGGAAAAATCTATTCGAATTGGTTCAGATATTAGCCGTTGCTCTTATTCTGTCATTCATTGTTAGAACTTTCCTTTTAGATAATAGGATTGTGCCTTCAAGCTCCATGTTACCCACAATCCAACTGCAAGATAGATTGATCGTAGATAAACTGCTGTTTAAGTTTAGGGAAATAGAGCGTGGGGACATAGTCGTATTCCATCCTACTGCAAAATCCGGCGAAAAAGACGATCTCGTAAAGAGAGTCATCGGACTGCCCGGAGAGGAAATTCAGGTTAAGGATGGAAATGTTCTGGTTAATGGAACAGCGCTTGAGGAGAGTTATATTCTTGAAAAGCCAGATTACCAATACGATCCTATTACAATTCCGGCGGATTCATACTTTGTCTTGGGAGATAATCGCCGAGGCAGTAATGACAGCCACATGTGGGGTTTTTTGCCCAAGCAAAACATAACAGGGAAAGTTTGGATTCGTTATTGGCCTTTTAATACATTCGGAAAGTTAGACAGCTAAAGCACTACCAATCCTATATCCACGAAAATCTAGTAAATGCAAGGTATATTGCAATAAATGCATAGAATATTTCAGTAGTAACTCGTTTCAAAATCTACTCTAGCTGTAAAGGAAATAGGTTATTGTCATTTTGATACGGATGATTATTTTTGGACCTCCACTGATGTACCATTACGCAAAAGAGAAAAATAGAAGAGCGTCAAGAACTTGTGAAAAGAGATTTGAAAAGTACATCTAAATGGATTTTGTCAGGTTCGCTATGTGGTTGGGGGATATTTTCATAAAGCCACCAACAGCGAAAGACACACTACGTAAACCACCGCGCCAGCGGTTTAGTGCTTTCTTAAAACCCTACAGTATAAAACGCCTCGCTTTAGAGTTGACGGTATTTGTAGGAAACTATGTGATGGACTAAAATAAGGCTCTGCCACATCAAACCAACTCCTAGCCTAGTCACAACTTACTTTATGATCGCTTCTAATCTAAGAATAACCTCTTCAATCGTTTCTTCCGGCACTTTGCATATAAAACTCGTGTTTCTAACTCTCCAGTCTAGAGATTTAATTTGATCTGCTAACACAACGCCTCTGATTTCTAATTCCTCTGGAAGTTTAACTTCGAATGGAAATCCTTTTACCCGGCTGGTAATCGGGCAAAAAATACCCATCCCGGTCTTGCTATTATATTCCTTTGCGGATATAACCAAAGCAGGTCTGGTCCCTTGCTGTTCATGCCCGGCCTGTGGATTCAACTGAATCCATACTATATCACCACGTTCTGGCGCATACTTATTCACCATTTTTCCCCTCCAACCGGCTCTCCCCAATCTATTTCTTCCGGTTCATATTTATCAGGGATTTGGGCAAGTAATTCTTTTAAATCGTATTTTTTTCGAGTGACGATGATCTTATCTCCATCAAGTTCGATATCAATTGGGGTCCCGTCATTAATTTTTATTGAATTAGCCATTGAAGCCGGTATTCTTATACCAATGCTATTTCCCCATTTCCGGGCCATTGCCTCCATAGTGTGTCACCTCATTCTTTTTATTTAGTTTATACAAAGTATATACATTGTAATGAAATTTATCCACTTGAAAAAACCTACAAATTTCAACTAACAATTACAATCTACCGCAGGGTAGAGGAATGGACTCTAGTTCGAATAACAAAACCTTTCAATATGAACGCTTCAGCCGGGAAACTAAGATTTCACCTGGCTGAAGCGTTTTGTAAAAAGACAACAACCATTTGGCCTCTTACTGTCAGAGACCAATGGTTGTTGTCTTCTACGCACAGAGAAATCTGGTGGGTCCGCGCCGGACCGGAGTGATGGTCTCCACGTAGAAACGATCCCTGAAAAGAGCCCGGTTGCCCGGGCCAAAGATTTAGTATGGGATCAGTCCACAGTCCTCTAGGATTTGCTGACCTTTTTTGCTTAACATCAAATCCAGGAAATCCTTTGCCAATGCCGGATTTTCGGCATTTTTTGGAATAGCAATGGCAAACTCAATGGGTGCTCCAGGAATGGTAATCATCTCTCCGGAATTTCTGCCCTGCAGACTCACCGTGGACTGCTTGTAATAATCCGCATGGGCGGGGTTGGAGAGGTTTATCTTTTCCGGCAGCATCAAGTTTCTTAGGCCAAACTGATTGGCCACACAGAGATATTCAAAAGCGTAGTCTAATTTACCTACAAGCACATCAGAGGCCAAATCATACGATTTAGGATAAATCAAATCACCCCTGCACCTCTGATCTAGCTGTCCAAACAAACCAGGTCGTCCGTAATACTGCTCCGCCAACTGCCAAACCATCAGAGTACGATAGCCGCAGGGGTCTAAATGTTGGTTAGACCGTCCAAAGGTCACTTCTTCACGAAGCAATATATCAAACCAATTCTTAGCGTCGATCTCCCCACTGCCCCTAGAAAATTCGTTATAGGCCAGTACAATTTGGTCATTGGCAAAAATGTAGTATTTGTCAACATACTCAGGACCAAGCAGCTCATCAAAGAGCATGGGGTCTGCCAGAGCCAAGATATCCACCACCTTGCCCTCACGCACCTGTCTTGCACAGGCCCGTGAACCACAGGAGTCTAGTTGAATGTCTAGTCCTGGACGAGCCTCATCTAGTAACTTGGCACATTCCACCACCGGTTTGCGCAATGCCCCTGCATGTAATATTTTTAAGGTTTGCTGATTACTCAATCTTTTTTACCTCCCGTTGGTACTGCTCTAAAAACGCTTGCATTCTGATTACCTTGTCGTTAATTAACTGCACACAGTAGTCTAACGCTTGGTGACCTTCGCGGCTTAACTGGTAGGCTCGTCGCGCGGGACCGTTGTTCTCAGTTTCCCATTGAGAAATAACTAACCCGTCTTCTTCCATGCGACGCAAGTTGCGGTAAATGGTGGCAGGGTCCGCCTCGATTTCCGAGAAGCCCGATTCGTTAACCATTTGAATTAACCCGTACCCATGAGCGGGCTCATTAGCCAGAATGTAAAGCAGAGTGGGTACCAGCATTTTATCAATTCGACCAGCAATATAAGCAAAGGCAGGGTTTTGCACTTCTTCTTTCACAGTTTACACCTCGAATTTCCTTCTACATCTAACATTTTTCCTCAGTCACATAAAACATGCTGATATGGTAACTGGCCTGCAGGACCGTTTCTAAAATCTGATCATAGGATATCGTTTGGGAATCATACAGAATAGTGGCTTCCCTGTGCCGTAGCTGGCATTGTAATATCCCCGCTAACTGTCTTAGGATTTGTTGCAGAACTTTTTTATCTTCTTCAACAATAACCAAAGTTATTTCACCGGTAACCATTCTATCACACCCTGTTTATTTAGTAATACCCTAAAGTCAAGGAAATCCCACCCGCCAGGTTACCCAAGCGAGTGGAATAAGCAAACACTTTATTAAAAGAAATATTGTCCAATGTAGCTAATGGACAGGAAAAGGATTAGGGACGTAAGGATCACTTTAATCAGTTTATCCGGCATGAATTTTTGGAGGCGAGCACCTACATAGGTACCCAATAGGCCACCTACGCCAAAGAGAATACCTAACATCCAATCCGGAGAAACGTTGACACCAGTAGCAATACTAGAGGTAGCAAGGATGTGATAGTAAGTAACTCCGGCAATAGAGGTAATAAAAGTGCCTGCCATAGCTGCACCAGCTACGGTATAAATGGGTAATCCCAGTACAGCCACACAAAACGGTGCAATAATGGCACCTCCACCGATACCGTAAATACCCCCAATTAAACCTACCACCAGAGAAAGTAATAGAATTGGCAAGGTGCCGAAAGAATAGGTTTCACCCCAAAAGTCATATTCAACCTTATTCCAAGAAATCGATTTGGTCTTTACGACGGCCTCAGCGGGCAGGCCTGCAGCGATCCGGCCCGAGTTTACTTCTTTTAACTTTGCCACCTGACCGGCAAACTTATCCTGCATGTTTTTGTTTCGTGCTTTAACTTTTTTGTTCCAGCCCATCACTTCCGAAAGCAGTCGGTAGCCTAAATAGAGAAGTACAAAACCCACAAAGAGTTTGAATGTCTTGGGATTCGGAAGGTACAGGATACGTACCCAGGCTCCGAAAAATACCCCTGGCAGGGTGCCAATAATTATTGCCCAAGTTAGGGGCCAGGCCATGCGCCCTTCTTTGATATAGCGATACAGAGCACCGGGAATGGCAACGATGTTGAAAATCATATTGGTTGGACTTACGGCGGGACTAGTGAAATTCAATACACTCATTTGGAAGGGCATAAGTAAGAATGCCCCAGAAACCCCCGCTGAAGACGTCAATGAGGATACTAGAAAGGCCACAAGTGGAGGTATAAACGGCAGAACATCGACACCGGAAACGGGAAAGTGCATAATGATTCCTCCTCACAATAATTCCTCAAATAAATTACCGCCTAATTACCTAGCCTAATGTCTTAACTTACTATCTCTTCGTCCATAGGTTCATACTTCAAGTACTCTCACTGTGCATATAGATTTAATACATATGTATTCTACAGGTTTTAAATTTATCCTTCTTAATTTTTGATTTCCCCTAAAAAAACTTCTTACTTACAGTGTCAGAAATTGTTCATAATGCAAAAATCCCCCACTAATTGTAAATGAGTATCCCCCCCATCGAACTGGCGTATTTATGCTATAATTATTATAGAATAATTCCGAAGAGGTACTAAATCGAACGAAAACGATGCATTATTTCTAAGCAGCTTTTATCCTAAAGAAGTTAAAATTAATCAAGTTATAGAAAACAACAGTGGTATTACTATTTTAGAACAATTAGCTTTAAATGCTGAAATCAAAGGTATATAAATTATTGTTATTATTTACACAAAAGGGGTTAAGTGATGATTATTGTTTATAATAGAGAAACTAAGACATATGAGACTGAGCAAGTAGTAGGAAATACGTATCTAAAGTGGACTTATTCTTCACCTGTTGGAATGAAGCTATTAGAATTAATTGTAAAGAAAAAACTTTTTTCTAAGCTATATGGCTTCTTTTGTGATAGAAAAATAAGCAAAAAAAAGATTCCGTCTTTTATTAGTGAATTTGGTATTGATATGTCTCTCTGTGAAAAAAAACTAGAACAATTTGAATCATTTAATGATTTTTTTGCTAGAAAGCTTACTAGACCCATAGATAGCGCATTAGGTTCAATAATATCGCCTGGTGATGGCAAACTTGTAGCCTATGACAATATTGACTTGAATAAATTAGTTCAAATTAAAGGTTATACGTATAGCTTTAGTAAGCTTATCGATGATCCCAGTATAGCGTCAAAGTTTTCAGAAGGTACCTGCCTAATTCTTCGACTTAGTCCAACAGATTATCATAGGTTTAACTTTATAGATAACGGTATCTGCGAAGAAACAAAAAAAATAAAAGGTGATTATTACTCTGTAAATCCAATTGCACTAAAGGCGGTAACTGAGCTTTTCTGTAAGAATAAAAGAGAATGGAGTATTTTTCATTCAGATAACTTTGGTGATGTATTATGTGTAGAAGTAGGTGCAACCTTTGTTGGTTCAATAATACAAACCTATTTTCCAAGAAAAAGAGTAAAAAAAGGGGATGAAAAAGGGTACTTTAAATTTGGCGGCTCTACTACCCTATTATTTTTTGAAAAAGGTAAAGTAAGAATTGATGAAGATATAATTGCTCAGACAAATAAAGGATATGAAATAAGTGTAGTTATGGGTGAAAAAATAGGAGAAAAAGCTATTAGATAATTAAGAAGCCGTCCTTTTCGGACGGCTTTGATACTTAACAATCTTCCTCGCATTCCCTTGTTTTACTTATCCAAATTGCAGCTCCTGTAGCTAGGGCAAGGATGAATAACGAGGGAGGACTAAATAAACTATTTGTCTTTCTAGTTCTCATTTTTATACCAAGCATTCCCAAGACCTCCTTGCAATATTATATTGACGATTTAGGTTTTGCATTTACGTCCACGTTATACCAGTTAAAAAATATATCTAACATGAGGTATTGAGTAATTAAAGGCTTGAACGGCAGAAAATCGGCAGAAAATCCATAGCATTAAATAGTTAGTAAAGTCTTTACTATTACCGTAGTTAGAGGCTTTTTATAATTATGAAACAGATTCCCCTTATTTTGCATAAAAATTAATGAGATAATAAGTCGTCTTAAGCTGATAGTGATGTTTCTTAGCAGAGTCAGAAGGAAAGCAATTTATAATGGGTTGTGTTCAAATGTGAATAAAAATATAGTTTTTATTGTCCTTGTAATCCTCTTCCTTACAGGTGGACTCGTGGGTTACAAGGTAGGAGAAGTAGCATGCCAGGAAATAATTAATGCACAAGACGTCGTTCATAAATTTAAAATTGGAGGAATAAAAAATGCAATATCAAAAGTTAATAGAGGAAAAAGTACACAAGTATTATTGGGATGATGATTTGAATTGTACAACTGCCTCTTTACTCACTCTTTCTGAAGTATTTCGGACAAAATTAAGTTCCCAAATTCTTGACGCTGTAACAGGAATACCAGGTGCAGGTAGGTATGGTGCACAATGTGGATTGGTAGCAAGTGCTTTGATGTTTATCGGAATTAAAGGGAAAGAAAAAGGATTGCAACAAGAGGAAATAGTAACTATATGTAATAATTTTGCCAGAGAATTTGAGAAAGAGTTCGGGAGTTTAAACTGTAGAGACCTTCGCCCGCAAGGATTTAAACCTGAAAACCCACCACACTTATGTGAAGAGATAACGCAAAAGGCAGTTAAATTTACTCTTAATTTTTTATAATCGCGTAAAGTATAGAATTATTTATTACGCATTTTTCTAATGTTGTGACACATTCGTCGGATTATGGCAATAACCTTTTGCTAATTTCCGAGAGATAAGACATTACCCACCAGTAAGTCAGTTTATTGAAAGTATGCTCAAAGAGGAGGAATACCCGATGGCTTTTTTAGTGTATCTACTACCAGTTTCTTGTTTCTTTTTTGTAAATAATCTAGTTTCTATTATTGAGAAGGTGCATAAGGACGACAAAAATACTGGTTTCAACACAATCGGTGCAACACTGGGACTTCTTTTGATTACAGGAGCTATAATTGCCACTCAATCTTGAATTGTTGTGTAACCATTCTTGTACTGCGTAATAGGATTTCATATTTCTCAAACATTCAAACATTCGCGAACTAAAAAGACACGCTTAGCGATATCTAAGCGTGTCTTCTTTATAACATTTTTTAGTACATATACTAAAACTCAAACGTTGTCTACCATACATTATCTTGGTTTTAGTACACTACTAACTATAGATAGGCATAGCTAAAACCGTCTATAGTTAATTTCACTATAAATTTAATCAAGGAACCGACGATTCCCAATGATATTTTAGTTTTCCCTCTAACTCTTTAATTGGTATGGATAAGTAGGGTTCCTAAGAATCGCCCCTCGCGGCTTCCTCAACGCTTTCCAAGTTTAAGCCCAAAATCTCTTCAATTGCCTCATTCAGCTCAGTTTTACCAACCCCTGACTGTGCCGAAAAGGGAAGAATCAGCGACACATCTTGGATATCTAACGCTTTGGCGATAACCTTCAAGTGCTTAGCCCACTGACCACGTGCAATTTTATCGACTTTGGTTGCCACGATCATGGTTGGAACCTGCATAGTTCGTAACCATTGCTGCATTTCGATATCTTCAACGCTTGGTGCATGGCGAATATCGACAATTTGAATAACCGCACGCAAAGGCTCACGCTTTTTGAGATAATGCTCCATCATAGGACCCCATTGCGCATTTACCGTCTTGGCGACCTTGGCATAGCCATAGCCGGGCAAGTCAACTAAAAACCAAGCATCATTGACTCTATAGAAATTCAAGGTTTGAGTTTTCCCCGGTGTATTCCCCGTTCGCGCAAGGTTACGCCGTCCCAAAAAACTGTTAATCAGAGATGACTTACCAACATTTGACCGCCCAGCCATCGCTATCTCCGGCAATCCATCAACTGGATATTGCTCATATTTTACAGCAGATGCTACATACTCTGCCTTCTTAATGACTATCAAGATACCTCTTCCTTTCGTGCAAGTTTTCTTACTTGCACTCTAACTTACATTCGTTTTCTCCAGGCTTCATTTTATGGCACGACGAGCGCACGGCTGAACAAGTGTGACGCGAACCTCTCCCCAGAAAGGACCCTAAACCGTCCCCGGTACCTTAAAAGCCCAAGAGGGTCGTGATCACACGGCGTGAATGCCTTTTGCGTGAGTCGTAGCCAAACTCGGCTTTAATCCGCTTTCATCCAGCAGGGCGGAAAACAGGGACGTTTTCCGCCGGCCTTGCGACAGGGACGTCGCATTGGCCGGGAACCCTGCCCTCTTTCATTCGGATTAAAGCCCTAGTTTGGCACGACGACCGCACGGCTGAACAAGTGTGACGCGACCCTCTCCCCAGAACCGTCTCCCGTGCCTTCGTCCTCAACCCAAGAGGGTCGCGATCACACGACGAGCGCATGGCCGAGGACGTGTCTCGCGACCCTCCCTAGCAGGTCGTCGGCCTCTCCTCTGATCTCGGCACCGTATCCGGTATCCCGCCCTGTCCATACACAGAATGAACCGGCATATCCTTCTGAAGTTTATCCGAATGAGCCAGCGGCAAAAGCGCAAGCTTCAACACTTCTTCAATTCGGCTGACAAAGTGAAATTCCATGACTTTGCGAACATTCTCCGGAACATCTTCCAGGTCCTTGCGATTTTCCTCAGGAAGAAGTACCACTTTAATACCTGCCCTGTGGGCTGCCAAAACCTTTTCTTTTACGCCACCAATAGGCAACACGTTGCCACGCAAGGTTATTTCACCAGTCATAGCGAGATCCGATCGAACTGATCGCTTTGCTATGGCAGATGCCATTGCAGTGGCCATGGTAATTCCCGCAGAAGGACCGTCCTTAGGTGTTGCACCTTCCGGAACGTGGATATGTAGATCGGTTCGGTCATAAAAGTCTTCTTCAATATCCAGTTGAAGGGCATATGCCCGAATAAAGGTCCAGGCTGCCTGAGCCGATTCCTTCATAACATCCCCTAGTTGGCCGGTTAAGGTTAACCTTCCTTTGCCCGGCAGAGGGGTTACTTCTACCGTGAGAACGACCCCGCCTACTTCCGTATAGGCAAGTCCCGTTACTGCCCCGATTTCAGGAGCCTTAGCCGCTACTTGGAAATGATAACGCGGAACTCCCAGCGTGGATTGTAAATCTTCAACCGTTAAAGTATGAGGTTCCCATTCCTTCTTCACCCAGCGGACAGCTATTTTCCGACAAAGGTTGGCGACTTGTCGCTCAAGACCCCGTACTCCTGATTCTCTGGTATACCCTTGAACTAGTTTGAGCAGGACATCCTCCTCCAAAGTAAAGACTTCTTTGGTAAGTCCATGGGCTTCTAATTGTTTAGGAACGAGATAACGGCTAGCGATATTGACCTTCTCATCTTCTGTATACCCACTTAGGGTAATTACCTCCATCCGATCAAGGAGCGGGCGAGGAATCGTGTGTAAAGTATTAGCCGTCAACACAAACAGAGTTTGGGAGAGGTCAAAGGGCACTTCTAAATAGTGATCTGTGAAAGTACTGTTTTGTTCTGGATCTAACACTTCTAACAGAGCAGAAGCAGGGTCACCACGGAAGTCCGATGACATTTTGTCGATTTCATCTAGAAGAAAGACAGAATTACGAGTTCCGGCGGTACGCAACCCTTGAATGATTCGTCCTGGCAACGCCCCAATATAAGTGCGTCGATGCCCCCTAATCTCAGCCTCATCACGCAATCCGCCCAATGACATGCGCACAAACTTTCGATTTAGGGATCTGGAAATCGATTTGGCCAAGGAGGTCTTCCCAACTCCAGGAGGTCCGACTAGGCATAGAATTGGACTTTTCATTTTCGGTGTTAGTTTACGGATTGCCAAGAACTCTAAAATTCGCTCTTTGATTTTCTCTAAACCATAATGATCTTCGTTCAGAATTTCCTCTGCCCGACTCAAATCAATTTTGTCTCTGGAAGACTTGTTCCAGGGCAGGACTAAAAGCCAATCTAAATAAGTACGAACCACCGTACCCTCTGCAGAAGAAGGAGGCATTTTCTCTAAACGGTCAATTTCCTTAAGTGCTTTTTCCTCAACTTCTTTGGGGCATTTGGCCTTGGCTACTTTCTCTCGGTATTCTTCCGCCTCAGCTTGACGCTCATCTTTATCTCCAAGCTCTTTCTGGATCGCTTTCATTTGTTCCCGCAAATAGTATTCTTTTTGCGCTTTATCCATTTGCTTACGAACTCTTTGCCCGATGCGCCGTTCCAATTCCAAAAGTTCAATCTCGCGCATTATAAGTTCCGTTAAACGTTCCACGCGCAGCTCGACTGACATAGCCTCTAAAATTGTTTGTTTATCCGGTACCTTCAGGTTAAGATGGGATGCCACAATATCTGCTAATCGTCCGGGTTCCTCAACGGCTAACACTGTTCCAATGGTTTCTAGGGGAACCCTTTTGCCCAGTTTGGCATATTCTTCAAACTGATGGGTCATTCCTCGCACCAGTGTCTCTAACTCCGGCGTCAGAGATTTCGTTTCCTCTTCTAATTCCTCAACGCGCACTCTAAAATACTCGTCTTCCTCAAGGAATTCAAGAATTCGGCCTCGCGAAATCCCTTCGACTAAGACCCGCATAGTGCCTCCAGGAAGTTTTAGGAGTTGCTTTATTTCAGCAATTGTGCCCATCTCATACAAATCATCCGGATTTGGAGAATCAATCTCTGTCTCTTTTTGTGACGTTAAAAGTATAATTCGATCATCGAGCATGGCTTTTTCAATCGCGGCCATAGACCGTTCTCTGCCTACGTCCAAATGAATGACCATATAAGGGAAAACAAGAATCCCACGTAACGGGAGTAATGGTAATTCACGTTCTTTTATCAACGAATATCCCCCCATTTTGAAAAAATCTTGTGAAAAAAAGACACACTACAGCTTAGTGTGCCAAACTTATCTTGAACTATTCTAACATGTTTTGCCTTGATCAGGCAAATTGGCGACTATGTTTGTAACCGCCTTATTAACCACTCCAAAATCCAATCTGCTTAAAACCTCTTCAATCGGAGGCCGTGTCTCGACTTTCTCCAGCTTAATTTTTGGGGTCAGCGCAAGATCCAGAACTTCTGAGAGTTCTTCCACTGAAATAATTTCTATCTCGTTCTTAAACTCTGAAAAACGTTCTTGATAATTCTCTTTAGGAATCAAAACTCGTTTGCACCCGGCCTGTTTGGCAGCCTCAATCTTAGCCGCAACGCCCCCTATAGGGTTAACTCGCCCACGAATGGAGAGTTCCCCAGTCATAGCCAAATAATTGTCAACTTTTTGTTGGCGTATAGCTGACACTGTAGCGGTTGCAATCGCAATTCCCGCAGAGGGACCGTCTACAGGACCTCCGCCCGGAAAGTTGACGTGGATATCAAAATTTTTAGGTTCCACTCCCATTTGCCGTCTCAAAACAGTCAAGACATTTTCCACTGAACTTCGAGCCATACTTTTACGTCGAAACTTCTTCCCTGAATCCCCTTGTTCTTCTTCCTCCACAATCCCCGTCACCAAGAGTTCGCCGGTGCCCGGAGTTACAGGAAGAGCCGTGACTTCTAACTCTAGAAGTCTTCCCATATTTGGACCATAGACGGCAAGACCGTTCACAACCCCAACACATGGCTCTGTTGGCACTTTTTTATCCGGCCGGGGAGCGTATTGGCCAGTTGCTACAACCCATTCTACAATTTCCACATTAATCTCCGGCAATTGATCGGTGAGGGCCACTCCTGCGGCAAGTTGAACCATATTTACGGTTTCCCGGCCATTACTCGCAAACTGTTTGATTACTTCAACAGCCGCCGGGGTAATGGGCATTTCCATCTTGGCTGCAGCTACATGAGCGATTTCTGCTATTTCATCCGGAAGCAATCCCCGGAAGTAAACCTCCATACACCGTGAGCGGATGGCAGGCGGAATTTGATCCGGGCTCCGAGTGGTTGCCCCCACAAGTCTAAAGTCCGCCGGCAGACCGTTTTGAAATATATCATGAATATGTTGTGGAATATTAAGGTCTTCCGAGCTGTAATAGGCGCTTTCTAGGGTTACTTTACGATCTTCTAAAACCTTTAAAAGCTTGTTGATTTGAATTGGATGAAGCTCACCAATTTCGTCGATAAATAAAATCCCGCCGTGTGCTTTGGTGACGGCTCCCTGTTTAGGCTGTGGAATTCCCGCTAAACCCATGGCACCCGCCCCCTGATAAATGGGGTCATGAACTGAGCCTATCAAAGGGTCTGCAATTCCCCTCTCATCAAAACGTGCAGTTGCACCATCAATTTCAGTAAAATGGGCACTTCCTTTAAATGGAGACAGAGTATTTTTCTTAGCCTCTTCTAAGATTAATCGAGCGGCAGCCGTTTTGCCGACACCGGGAGGCCCATAGATGAGTACATGCTGTGGATTTGGGCCGCATAAGGCAGCTCGCAAGGCTTTAATTCCTTCTTTTTGCCCAATGATTTCCTCAAAATGTACGGGTCGTGTCTTCTCTGATAAAGGGGTAGTTAAAGCAATCTTTCGCATAGTTTGCAGTTTTTCTAGTTCTTTGCGTGATTCTCGTTCTACGGAGACTTTATTTCCCTGTTGAGACTTGAGCATTCCCCAAAAGTAAAGCCCAATCACAACGGCAAATATTAACTGAACCATCATGACTATTCCGCTGAGTCCATTCATGCACAAATTTCCCTCCTAGCAATCTCTCTTAGTTAGTATTGCCATAAAGTGGGGAAAAAACCCTTAGAAAGGAGGACAAGAAAAAAAACACCGGGGATGCTTATATAAAGCAACCCGGTGTTTAGTATTTTTCAACTGAACTTTATTAGATGCCCAGTAAACTTACTGGGCAAAATATTCCATGTGTAATGTCGATATACAACTTCGACACACCTTACCAAACTTCAGTAAATGTAAAGCCTTAAAAACTGTATATCACACTTTACTTAAGCGGATTCTTCTTTTTTACCCTTTTTAACTTTATCCGTCATAACTAAAAGGGGCTCTTCTTTCTTCATGATCACTTCCGGTGTAACGACGCATTTTGAAACGTCATTACGCGAAGGCAAATCATACATGACGTTGAGCATGAGATCCTCAAGAATCGACCTAAGTCCTCGCGCTCCGGTGTTCCTGCGAATCGCTTCGGAAGCTATCGCGGTGAGGGTTGCATCTTTGAACTCTAGGGTTACACCATCAAGCTCCATTAACTTTTGGTACTGCTTAATGAGTGCATTCTTGGGTTCTGTCAGTATTCGAACCAAGGCTGCTTCATCCAGTGCCTCCAGGGTTACAATGACGGGTAAACGCCCAACAAATTCCGGAATCAACCCAAATTTCTGAAGGTCAATGGGCAGTATATCTTTCAAAGTTTCACCGACATTCAAATTGACCTTGTTGGGAATAGTGGCGCCAAAACCCATGGTTTTTTGTCCGGCTCGGTTTTGAATGATTTTTTCAATCCCGTCAAAAGCTCCACCGACAATAAATAAAATATTCGTGGTGTCTAACTGAATAAATTCTTGGTGGGGATGTTTGCGACCGCCTTGCGGAGGTACACTGGCAACCGTCCCTTCAAGAATCTTCAGCAAGGCTTGCTGAACTCCTTCGCCAGAGACATCTCGGGTAATGGAGGGATTTTCAGATTTGCGGGCAATCTTATCAATCTCGTCGATATACACAATACCCTTTTCTGCTTTTTCCACATCGTAGTCAGCAGCTTGAATTAATTTCAAGAGGATATTCTCAACATCCTCACCTACATAGCCTGCCTCGGTTAGTGACGTAGCATCTGCAATTGCAAAGGGAACATTAAGAACCTTAGCCAGCGTGGAGGCCAACAAAGTTTTTCCTGAACCTGTGGGTCCCAACATGATAATATTTGATTTTTGTAATTCTACGTCATCAATTTTCATGCCCAAGTTAATTCGCTTGTAGTGATTGTAGACTGCGACTGAAAGTGCCTTTTTCGCTTGTTCTTGGCCAATAACATATTGGTCAATGATCGCCCGAATTTCTTTGGGTTTTAGAATGTCTCCGATCTCAACGCCCAAATCATCCGTAAGCTCTTCCTCGATAATCTCATTACAAAGTTCTATGCATTCATCACAAATATAAACGCCCGGACCAGCAACTAATTTTTTGACTTGTTCCTGGGTCTTGCCGCAAAATGAACACTTGAGTTGATTTTTGTCTTCGGTGTACTTTGCCATCCTCTCACCTCTATACCTCAGAATTCCCCCCAAGGCGTCGGGTTTAGGTGTTCTGTTCTACTAAGAAGCTGACGGTCTTCTGACTAGTCATGCTTTGTTTATAGAACGGGAGCTCCCCACGCGCTATAAGGGTCTGTTTGAGTAATGCAGCGTCTTGTCCGTGACGCTCACTTACTTTCTTGATCTCTTCGTCTACTTCGTCTTCCGTGACCTCAATTCCTTCTGCTTTAGCAATAGTTTCTAAAACCAAATCCATTTTGACGCTTTCAGCAGCTTGAGGGCGCACTTGCTCCTGCATAACCTCCTCGGTTGAGTTCGTATACTGATAATACTGCTCGAGGGTCATGCCTTGCTGGGCAAGATTGCGGCTTAAATCATCCAACATTACTCTGATTCTTTCAGTAATCATAACTTCAGGAATTTCGACGCTGGCATTGTCTACCACTTTAGCAACGATCGCTTTTGCATGTTCGTCTTTAACTCTTACTTCGGTGGTCTTCATTAATTTATTCCGCAAATCGGTTTTCAATTCATCCAGAGTCTCAAATTCACTAACATCTTTTGCAAATTCATCATCTAGTGCTGAAAGTTCTTTGCGCTGAATTTTTTTGATGAGTGTTTTAAAGACAGCTTCTTTTCCTGCAAGCTCTGCACTATGATATTCATCTGGGAAGTTAACGTTGACATCAACAGGTTGCCCTATTTCAGTACCAATTAAACCCTCTTCAAAACCTGGAATAAACGTTCCAGATCCGATGACAAGTTCATAGTTCTCAGCTTTACCGCCAATGAAGGCAACTCCGTCAGTAAACCCTTCAAAGTCTAACGTGACAGTGTCATCATTTTCCACTTTGCCCTCTTCGAGGGTGATAAGGCGAGCGTGCTGTTCCTGTTTGCTTTTCAGCGCTTCCATTACTTCTTCTTCAGTGACAACAGCTGCCCCTTGTTCGACCTTAAGTCCTTTATAGTCTCCAAGTTCAACTTCCGGCTTGACCATGACTTTTGCTTTAAAAATCAAGTCTTTACCTTCTTCGATTTGAACTAAATCGACGTTCGGACGATCTACGGGATCGATACCGCTTTCGATAACTGCTTCAGCATATGCTGGTCCAATTAAATGATCTAACGCTTCATCATAAAGGGCTTCTTTTCCAACGTGTAGTTCAACCATGCGACGTGGAGCTTTACCTTTGCGAAACCCTGGAACATTCACTTTTTTAGCTAATACTTTGGCTGCTTGATTCACCGCACTGACAAATTTTTCGGCTTCAACGGTAACTTCCAAAGCTACAACATTTTTTTCTAGCTTTTCTACTGAGACTGACATATGTTCTCCCCCTTAAACACTGTTTAGTATATGTGCAAGGCAGCTGTGGATACTTCGTTAGTCTTGCCGTTTTTTAAAGACTACAAACCCCCGCTTAAGCCAAATACATCTATAAAATTTACTAATCAATTATACCAGACTTACTTCTCGTAATCAAATGATCAATCCTTGAGCAGTGCGTCACGGATAACTCTAACTATTCAGGGTAAAATAATCTTTATAAAAATATCTCCGCAGCATGAAAGAAAGGAGACCAACATGCTTATTGTTGTTGTCAGAACCCTTATTCTATACATAGTAGTCATCATTGCCCTGCGCCTAATGGGAAAAAGGGAAATCGGCCAATTACAGCCTTTTGAGTTAGTTGTTATTCTCATGATATCCGAGCTGGCTGCTGTACCAAGTGAAAACGTCGGGGTTCCACTCCTCAGTGGCATTATACCCATTCTGGTTCTCCTCTCTGCAAGCCAAACCTTAGCCTACATTTCCTTGAAGAGTGAAAGGGCTAGAGATATTATTTGTGGCAGACCAAGTATTCTCATCGATCACGGAAAGATTTCGGAGAAGGAACTAAATAAAAACTGTTATAACATCAGCGATCTGCTAGAAGAACTTCGCTTAAATAACGTCCCGAACATCGCCGACGTAGAATTTGCTATTTTAGAAAATAACGGACAAGTAAGCGTTTTTCCTAAGGCACAAAAAAGGCCGTCTATCCCAGAGGATTTCGGTATAAAACCGCCATACGAAGGACTGCCGCTCACGATTATCATGGATGGCAAACTAAAAAAGAATTACTTAGAGCAAAGCAAGAAAGATCTGGACTGGTTAAAAAGCGAACTCGAAAAACAAAAGATTTCTCAGATCGAAGATGTCCTCATTGCCAGCCTTGATTCCTCAGGAAAACTCTACGTGCAAGCTAAGGCAACGAAAAAATCAAACCCATCAAACCATAGTGTGAGGTGAAACCCGTTGCGCACCCTTTTAACCATCGTTGTCATTGTCATGCTATTATTAGGAGGTTCTTTTACTTCCTATCGGTATATTCAAACCACGACTCAGACAGCAGGGGAGCATCTTGAGCTTCTCGAACAATCCATCTCAATTCAAAAATGGGAGGGGGCCCAAAAGGAATTGAGCACTGTTCAACAAAGTTGGGAGAAAAACAACACCTGGTGGAGCATTCTCCTCGATCATGAAGAAATCGATACGATTGATATCAGCCTGAGTCGCTTAGAAAGCCTCCTTGCCAGGCAAGATGTCACACTTTCCCTCGCTGAAGTGTCAACCTTGAAACTTTTATTTGAGAACCTTCATGACAAGGAAAAGTTTACTTTAAAGAACGTTCTTTGATCTAAATATTAATAAAATTTAAAACTGTAAAAACCTAACACTTGTCATACCCTAAAAATTATGGTAGAATTCTCTCTGTTGCAACAATTATTTTGCGAGAGTGGCGGAACTGGCAGACGCACTGGATTTAGGTTCCAGCGGGTAAACCGTGCAGGTTCAAGTCCTGTCTCTCGCACCAATTAGCTAGTTTAAAGCAGTTGACCTATAAAAGGGTAAACTGCTTTTTTTGTGTTTGTGCATTGGATTTATGGACGTCCTACGCGCTAGAGTCTTTAAGCAGTACATTTTCCATTTAATCAAAAAGGAGAGCCTTGACAGCTCTCCTAAATAATCAAATGAACTAATTAAAGATATCTTCAGAACCATCTGGTACAACAGCTGTTCCGCCTATGTAATAAACAGCTTGTATATTTTTTTGTATATTTTTAAAAGAATTTAGATAATATCCATATTTATTATAACTATTATCATTTGGCAATCTGAAAACTATTGGGTACTCGGTGATTACCGCTAACGGACCAGCACTTACTCCTTCTGAACCTCTGCTTAAGGACGAATTCCGCTGGGTTTTAACTACGATCATTTTTACAAATCCTTCAACCTACTTATTCGATAAGCTTGTTACGGGTTTACTCCTAATACTTTAGTTGCTTTCTTAGTGTAACATATCACTTAGGCAAAACAAAACCTAATATTCTTACAAAAAGCATGGAAACACTTATTTAAAGCGTTTCCATCATTCCAACTATTCCAACTATTTAGAACGTTTTAGTTCTCCCTTACCGACTCGATAAGACTCAGCCAAGATTTGAACAGTATGCAATACTTCTTCGTCAAATCCAGCATTTTCGACCCCACTTTGCAGCTGCAACCGACAAGCCGGACAACCCGTTGCTACTGTATCCGTATTGGTCGTCTGGATATCTGCTGTTTTGCGATCAGAAATTTGTCCGGAGAGATCCGGGTGTACAAGGCTGAATGATCCAGCCATACCACAACAACGACCCGGCTCTTTCATTTCAATCAATTCCACACCGGGAATGCTTTTTAAAATTTCCCGCGGTTCTTTACTAATCCCCTGTCCACGATTTAAGTGACAAGGTTCATGATACGTCACTTTACGCGCTACTCGACCCAAGCCTTCTTTCTTAAAGGGAACTTGATGAATCAGGAACTCAGAAATATCATAGGATTTTTTAGCCCATTTATCCGCCAAGGCTTTAAGTTCGTGATCATTTTCAAGCAGCTCTCCAAAAACATGCTTCCAAGCAGTACCACCTGAAGAACAGGCGACAACTAAGGCATCCGCCCCCATTCTCTCAAACGCCCGCAAATTGCGTTTGGCCAAAGTACGTGCTGAAGCCACATCCCCATTGACCGAGGCTGGGATACCACAACAAGCCTGGAACTTAGGAATGACAACTTCGATGTCATTTTCCGTAAGCACCTCGATCACCGCTCTGCCGATGTCCGTGTAAAAATAGTTGATCATGCAGCCCGTGAAGAACCCAACTCTCATCTTTGGGTTTTTAACCGTAATCACTTGAGGGAACTCGGAACGCAAGGTCTTCTTGGACAACATTGGGAACACTTTCTCCTTACCTATCCCAACATCCACGCGCATACGTGCTAATTTGCTGTGTCTATTTGGTATGTTTTTTAAGGCAACACCCTGGAAGATACTTCCCGCCTTCATCCCGAAATCAAACACCCGCTGCATTTTCAACGCAGTAAAGGCAATTTTTTTGACCGGCTGTAGCCCTTTTTTACGGACGGATTCCGCTCTTGCTGCAAGAATAATTTTATCAAACCGAACCCCACAGGGACAGTTGGTATTACAAGCCATACAGGTCGTACAAAGGGAAAAACGATTTCCCATTCCCTTAGTCATCTCTATTTCGCCCGAGAGAATGTATTCCGCTAAACTAATCTTTCCCCTTGCAACTCCGACTTCTTGGCGTGTTTCCTTGTAAATGGGGCATACCGCCATGCAATTTCCGCATTTCATACATTTATGGAGTTCTTCGGTAATCGAATCCAGTGAATCATATACGGACACGATCAGTCCCTCCTTACAATCTTCCCAGGGTTCAACAAATAGTTGGGATCCAGGGATTCTTTAATGCGCCGCAAGGCCGCCACACCTGCTTCTCCAAATTCCCTGTCAAGATATTTCATTTTGGCGATACCAATCCCATGTTCACCGGAAAGGGTTCCTCCAAGTGCTAGCGCCGTTTCGAAAATCTCGTCCACTGCTAGGTGCACTCTTTTCATTTCTTCTAAATCGCGTTCATCTGTTAAAATTGTGGGATGTAGATTTCCGTCTCCTGCATGCCCGAATGTAGCAATTTGCAGATTGTGTTTTGTCGCAATACTACGGATTGCTTTAAGCATATCCGGAATTTTACTCCGGGGAACGGTCGCATCTTCAAGTACGGTCGTCGGTCGTTTTTGAGCGAGAGCAGGAAGCGCGCTACGACGAGCCAACCACAAAAGGTCGCGCTCTTTATCATCTTTAGCTATTTTTACCTGAACGGCTCCTTCCTCTTTCAAAATTCGTTCCACCAAAACAGCTTCTCGTACGACAACTTCCTTGTAGCCGTCCACTTCACATAAGAGGACCGCTTCCGCGTCCATCGGGAGTCCCGCATGCACAAAGTTTTCCACGGTCTGAATAGTCACATTATCCAAGATCTCCAGTGTCGCCGGAATAACTTTATTGCGAATAATGGCTGCGATGGCCCTCCCAGCTTTATCAACGTCATCAAAGACCGCTAAAATGCTCTTACGTGCTTCCGGAGCCGGAATTAGTTTGACGATTATTTCAGTGATAATCCCCAACGTTCCTTCAGCCCCAGTAAAGAGAGCCACTAAATCATACCCTGTCACGTTCTTTACCGTTTTTCCGCCCCAACGAATGACTTCTCCATTCGCCAAGACCAATTGCAGGCCCATAATATAATGTTTGGTTACACCGTATTTCAGACCACGCAATCCACCCGAACACTCCGAAACCGAGCCCCCCATAGTTGCTGTAGTGACTGTACCGGGATCCGGAGGATACAATAAGCCGTGTTTTGCCGCTTCATCATTGAGAGCCTGAATGATCACCCCAGGTTGAACTGTTGCCGTTAAATTATCCTGGTCTACTTCCAGAATTTTGTTGAGGTTGAGCATGGAGAGAACGATACCCCCTTCAATGGGAATAGTTCCCCCACTAAGGTTCGTTCCGGAACCACGTGTATAAATAGGGACATGGTAACGCAGGGCGATTTTCACGACATCTGCCACCTGTTCTGTCGATAGAGGTGCAACCACAACATCCGGCTTATGATGTTTCATCGCCGCAGTTGCGTCATAAGCATAGGTCAATAAGTCTTCCTGCTCTGTGAGGACATTTTCACGACCGAGCACTCGAACAAGTTCTTCCAAGACTTCACGAGCTAACATCCTTATACCTCCTTTATAACGCTTCGAATATGGCACGCCTGTCAGACCACTTAATTATTTACTAATTCAATTTAAGCGAAACTTCAATAAGTAGATATAATTCTCTACTGAACAAACAAAGTGGGAAGGGTCAAATACTACCTCTTCCCACAAAATCATGCTACAAACAAGCAACAAGAGATATAACTTAAAGTTCTATTAACTTAGAAATCACAGCATTTCACTAAAACTTTGAACTCTGGTTTTAGTTTGTTCAAAGGATGTTGTTTCTAGGTCAATTTCTATAAATAAGCTCTTAATTCCAGCTTCTTCAAACTGTCTATAGTAGATTGGATAGTCAAATTCTTCAGGGTCACAGAACTTCATCATGCAAACCACAACTGCATCTGCCTTATATACTTTAACCATATCCATAAGCATGGGACCTCTTGATTTTTTCGTATCGACAGCAAGAGAACAACCATCGAATTCTTGCCACCATTTAGCCAATCGATATAGTGGGTCTGTACCTGACGGAACATCATTTCTAAACAATCTTGATTCCTGTGCCAGGTCATCTGCCACAACAGCAAAACCGTTATCTTTTAAAATGTCTAATACTTCATTTGGTTCAGCCATAATTCCTGTTAAAACAACCTTTTTACCTGTAAAGGCTTCCACAGGTAAAGCTATAAGCTCTGAATTCAATTCTTTTACCATAGCGGTATGTTTAGATTTTTCCATAAAAAATCTTGCTTTTATAATAGCATGACGTTTTATTGGATCAATAATGTTAGGATAATTAGCAGCTATGTCTGTAAATTCACGCATTACTTTACGATTTTCGTTATAAATTTCAATGCTATTGTTTAGTGCCTCATCTGAAATCTGAACACTCAATATTTTTTCTAGTTTTTCACGAACAAGCCTATATTCCTCAGCAAGAAACTTATTTGCTGCTTCAAGTTTTCTGTTTTGAGGATGAGTAAATACGATGACAGGTGATGTTCCTTTCCATTTTTGGCTAAGACATTTTAAAGTGTCACAAGGAACGGGGAAAAGTACAGCTTCTAAATCATCATATACACCTTCAAGCTGCATTTCCATAACGGATTGCATAATTGAACAAGCAAATGGAGGTAAATATGCACGGGCTTTAGAAATACTCTTTTGTCCTCCCCAAATACCTACTGGAAGAAAACCTGCAGCATGAATTATTTCTTCAGGAGCATAATAAGGCATAACACCTACTGACCCTTTGCCAGTTTCTTTCTTATAATCTTCCATAGCCTTTTTGGGATTATTTGAAATTGAAGATAATTCACTTATAATACTTTCAATTCTACTCATTAGAAACTCCCTCTTTCTGCTTCATCATTTCATCTAATGCCTGTACACGTGTATCAAACTGTGCAGGAGCAAAGTTACGAGGATCAGTTTGGTCTCCATCAAAGCTTACATAGGGTAAACCATTTTCTTTTTGTAGCATATCAGCAGTTTCTACATTTAGAAAACTCATTAGCTTACAGCTTCTGTTCTGATGATAAACAACACCGTCACACTTTCCTCCACTAATTATGTCACTAAGAACCTTAACTTTGTTATCGAGACAAGTATTTATATAAATTCTAGTATAAGCTTCTGCCATTGAACTCATATCACCTGGTGTATAAGAAAGATTCCACAGACCAGGATAGGCTGAACCTGTCATTATATTGCCAAGATTCTTTAATCCTTTAAATGTATGTCCAAGGTGTGGCCAAACAGCTATACCCTCCCAAGTTACACGCTTTTGTTCACTTCCCTTAAACGCGTAGATACCATTTTTCAGATTTTCTTCAAGTTCATCTGCAAACTTTTTAAATGTAATTTCTGCGTAGTCTTTACTTCTTGCACAAACTATAAGTGCCATATAGTTGAAAAGATCAAAACAATTTAAAGGTGATGGTTTATGTGATGACAAAGAAGCAACTCTGTTCCATTGGGCAACAGAACGTTGCGTTTGTTCCTGTACTTTCAAAAATTTGTCATAGTCGAATTTCTTACCACAAATTTCCTCAAGCTGAGTAATAGCATCCTTAAACTGTTCCGCGATATAATCCTTAGCATACTGTGGAATGGGCATTGTATGGTTAAATGGTACATCAATTATGATGAGAGGAATATTTAACTCAACGGCAAGATTCTCATACCACTTAAGCAATGTGTTACAAATGTTGTTACATGTTATTAGAAGATCGGGAAGTGGTATTCTTGCCGCTGGGGTTTTTTCAAGCTTTTCTGGTGTTTTTCCTGTTAAAGCCTCTTCTTTTAAAAGTTCCATATAACCAAGATTTACTCTTGCATAAGAGCAAGTATCCAGGTTATAGCCTTTTTCATCTGCAACTTCAAGCATATCTAATGCACCTTTTCTTGCACCAATACCCGCAGCATGTGTTTCAGGATATATCATAGCAATATCCATAGTAACACAAAGCTCCGAAGGAGCAACAGATGCAGACCAACAAACAAGTTTCCCTTCTTTTTTTGCCCGTCTCGCTTCTTCGTACAATTCTTCTTGATAGAAACCTAACAATTCTTTTGCCATCATATTTGTTGTATCAGTCATTTACCCTACCTCTTCCCTTTATTTATTTGCTCCAATAACTTCTTCAAAGGCAAATATAGCTGCTCCAAGTGCAGCTGTAATTTGTGGGTTAGGAGCTACAATTACAGGTTTTTTTAGTTCTTTGCTTATTGCCCGGACAACCCCTAAGTCCTTAGCAACACCTCCGCACATAACAATGTCCTCTTCCACCCCACATCTATAGGCAAGTCCACAGGCTTTGCTAGCAACTGACTGGTGAACCCCTGCAATAATATTCTCTTTAGCAACTCCGTTGGAAAGCTGAGATATTACCTCAGATTCTGCAAAAACTGTGCAAGTGCTGCTGACCGTGGCAGGTTCTGTTGCACGAGAATCGTATTCTGCCATTTCATCAAGATTAACTTCAAGTACTCGTGACATCACATCGAGAAAACGTCCTGTTCCGGCGGCGCATTTATCATTCATAAAAAACTGCTTAACGCCGCCTTTACTGTCAAGTCTAATTGCCTTAACATCTTGACCGCCGATATCAATAATTATTTTTGCTGAAGGAACTAAAAAGAAAACTCCCTTAGCCTGACAACTGATTTCGCTGATTTGTTTGTGTGCTTCTTCCACAGAAGATCTACCGTAGCCTGTAGCAATAATTTTAGCCATGTCTTGCAATGTAAGACCTGCTTTGGAAAGAGCTTCATCTAGAACACGTTTAGGTCCTGTCGAACCTGTTCCAATCTGAATAACTTCTCCGGCGATAATATTAACTCCATCTTCGAGTATTACAACCTTTGAGGATGAGGAACCAATATCAATCCCCATAGTAAACATAGATTAATCTCCCTCATTATTTTTTCAAGCCCATTTTTTCTTCACTAAAAAGCCTTGCGTCCATAAGCTTAATATTTTTGTCAACCGTAGGGACAAAATCCATTAAATCTATAATTTGTGTTTGAATATCAATTCCAGGAGCAACTTCTATTAAGTTAAGTCCTTCTTCTTTTAATTCAAACACAGCTCTTTCAGTAATATATAAAACGGGTTGTTCGCATTTAATGGCATATCTTCCACTAAATGTAATCTGCTCAACTTGTTTAATGAATTTCCTTTGCCTTCCTTCTTGTTCTATTATTAACTTGCCATCTTCAATTTTTTCTTTTAAGCCTCCGGCTGTAAATGTACCGCAGAAGAATACTTTTTTGGCATTTTGGGTGATATTGATGAAACCACCACAACCGGGAATTTTGGGTCCAAATCTGCTGACATTAATGTTGCCCTGTTCATCACATTCAGCTAAGCCTAAAAATGCCATGTCCAGACCGCCGCCATCATAAAAATCAAACTGACTATTTTGATCAATAATAGCGTCAGGATTTAAAGTAGCACCAAATCTAGCTCCGCCTTGAGGACTGCCTCCAATTGCACCTGATTCAACCGTTAATGTCATATAACTTGCTATTCCTTCTTCACTTGCAACTTGAGCAACATACTCAGGTGTTCCTACACCTAAATTAACAACTGTATCCTCTACCAATTCCATAGCTGCTCTTCTGCCAATAACTTTTTTAATACTTAATGGGGTCATTTCAACATTACCTTCAGGTGCTCTTACTGCCCCACAAAGTGCTGGATTATATTCATGTCCGACACTTTGTTCATGATCTTTCATATCAACTACTTCTACAACAGCATGAACATAAATGCCAGGTATTTGAACCAATCTTGGGTCTAAAGTACCACCTTTTACAACCTTTTCCACTTGAACAATTACTTTCCCACCATTATTTATAACTGCCTGTGCTATAGATGTAACCTCAATAGTAGCTACTTCTTTTTCTAGGGTTACATTACCATACTCATCCGCATAAGTGCCTCTAAGGAAAGCGATATCTATAGGAAATGCTTTGTAGAAAAGCTTTTCTTCATTGCCGATTTTTATAACTTCAACTAAATCTTCTGTCGTCCTGGCGTTTATTTTACCTCCGCCATTTCTTGGATCAACAAAAGTACCTAATCCAACATGTGTAATTGTACCAGGCCTATGACCCGCAGCATCTCTAATAGTATATTCCAAAGCACCTTGTGGTAAGTTATAACCTTCACATTTATTAGCTAGACACAGTTCGCCTAACTTTGGAGCAGTATTTAAATGACCTGCTATTACTCTTTTAACCAAACCTTCGTGAGCAAAATGATCACCGCCTGTGCCGTTCCTGCTGCCTTGTGATGCTGGATAAAACAAAGTTATATTTTGAGGATAGCCAGTCTCTAAAAATTTCTTTTCTGTAGCCTTAAAAAGTGCTTCTGGAAGACTATTTCCAACAAATCCACTTGTACAAAGAGTGTCCCCATCTTTAACTAAATCAACAGCCTCTTCTGCTGTCAGAATAATAACCTTCTTCATATTATGCCCCTCCTCCAATGTTATCCTCAGTGATTTAACCTGCCCCGCAAATTGCGGGGCATTTGATAAGGATATTCCGATTATTAAGTTTCAGTGGACACGTTAGTCATGATCCGTTAAATTTTAAAAGTGGTTGGACTACTTAAACAGTACAAATGAAAATGGGTATGGGATTGCTTACCAACAAAAGCTAACACAGAACTTCCAGGCTTTTCTCTGTTGTTTAACTTCCATTCCACTTGCTGCCTTGGATTCATATTGCAAACTATTTGGTAGCAGTTTTCTTAAAAATAGTCCTCTGCATAAAGGTTTATAAATCCACAATTTAAACAAACAAACTTTATTATCTTTTGACTTTGTGGACTAACAACTACTTCACTATTCTCAATTAAGGTAAATACATCATCTCTTATGATGATATCCACCTGTTTTATTTGTCCAGAATGACAAGCAATACACTCTTTCATTCATATCTCTCCTTTCAACTTAACGACATCACTTCATAAACCGTCGGTTGGCCTTAATATTTCTTTCTTCATCAATTGCAACCTCGAATTTATGGGAATATCATTACGCAAAATGGAAAAATGTTTGAAGGGCAATCACGATAAAACCGTGTTGTCTTAATATGAAAATATCTCGTTACCATTCCTTATGGGTCAACCCAGTGATAACTAGGAGCGTAATAACAGCGCCATTATGGGGAAGCGTATCCATTCCGCCCTCTGCCATAGACGCAAATCTATTATAACTGGGGATCTAATCTTTAAAAATCTCTCCCGCAATAATCATTCTCATTATTTGATTTGTTCCTTCATAGATCTGAGTTATCTTAGCATCTCTCATCATTCTTTCAACATGATAATCCTTCATGAAGCCATTTCCACCAAGCATCTGAACGCATTCTACAGTTACATGCATGGCTGCATCTGTACAAGCCATTTTTGCCTTAGCTGCTGAAACTGCATAAGGTCTTCCTTCTTGTTTATCAAGAACTCCTTTATACAATAGATACTTAGCTTGTTCAATTTCAATCGCTAATTCAGCCATTTTAAATGCTAAATACTGATTCTTAAATAAAGGCTTGCCAAACTGTACTCTTTCTTTCAGATATTTTACCGCACAATCATATGCTCCTTCTGCAAGACCAAGTCCTTGTGCGGCGACTCCGAATCTCCCACCATCAAGAGTTTTCATTGCTATCCCAAAACCTTTTCCCTCTTGTTTTACTAAGTTTTCAGCTGGGACAATACAGTCTTCAAAAAGCAGTTCTGAAACTTTAGTTGCTCTTATCCCACATTTGTTTTCAATAGTGCCTATTGAAAATCCCGGGAAACCTTTTTCAAGAATAAACGCTGATAATCCTTTTGTTCCTTGACTTAGATCCGTTGAAGCAAATACTAAGAAGGTCTCTGATAGAGGGCCATTTGTAATGAAGCATTTGGAACCATTTAATATATAGTGATCTCCATCTTTTACAGCTCTAGTTCTTACACCTGCTGCATCTGAGCCCGCATTTGGCTCAGTTAATCCGAAAGAGCCAAATTTCTTTCCGGAACATACATCTGGAAGATATTTTTTCTTTTGTTCCTCTGAAGCGTTTTGAAATATTCCTCCTGCACAGAGAGAGGTATTTACAGAATATGAGATACCAACGGCACTATGCACCTTGGAAATTTCTTCTACGGCTAAGATGTAGGATAAATAATCTCCGTCGGAACCACCATATTCTGATGGGAACGGTAAGCCCAATAAACCCATCTCACCCATCTTCTTATAAAGATCTACTGGAAATGTACTAGTTTCGTCGCTCTCAAGTACGATAGGTAAAAGTTCCTTTTGTGCAAAATCCCTTGCCACTTTCTGAATCATCTCTTGCTCTTCTGTTAAACTAAAATTCATTTTATTACCTCCTCCTAAATTTTAAATAGCCTCTCGGCATTCGCCGAGGCAGTCGGGACAAGTGTTTCCTTGAACCAACTCTATTGCAGTCCTCCTACTTTTAGTGGGAGGATATTTTTTATCGAGCTAAACTGGAAATTCACGTGGAATAATAGTTGGATGGAACCCCCATCGCCACTTCGGATTGTGTAAAAATTAATAAGAGACTATTTAATGGTTTCGCTACTTGTCTAAAAAATATGAATTTTTATTCAGCCTACTTAAATATAAGTTCACTTGACGTTTCCATAACGCATACTAAAATCCCATATCACCTCCTCGTATTTACAATTTAATAAATATTCAAATATGTTAGATAATTAATATATTACTTGCTAGCAAATAGTTTGTCAACAAGTTAATATGTATGAAATTGTATAAATATGTATATAAATAGTACTTTAGGGTTCGACATTCCTTCCGAGAAATTCCAAGTTAAATTAGCCAATTAAGCTGCTAACTACACTATGCACGTCTCTTTTGAGGCATATCAAACTACAGCCGTTGATAGTCTTGGATTTTTGATAAAGACTTCAGAGAATAATGAATGACCCTCTTGGGGTTTATTTGTCGTAGTGTGATTGCAGGTACCAGACAGATCCAACTTCATACAGCGGTGTACTGGCGGAGGTTTAGCTATAGCTAATTGTAGATTCTTGCTTGTATGATTCTGAAATGGGCCAATGTTAGATTTTATTCATCCTTTAAGAAAATCATGCTTAGCTCTGACGCTTTGTAAACTTGATTGACAAAATTAATAAGTTTGAAATATAGTGGTTATATCATTAAAAATAGAGGTGCAGTAATTATGGAAATGACTGAATGTATTAATTTCTTACTAACTCAGGCACAACAAAAAGTTTTTAAATATTTAAAGTCAGAACTTGATCCGTTTAACGTAACGCCTGTGCAATATGGAGTTTTACAATGTCTTTGGGATGAGGGCAGTCAAACCCCCAAGCAAATTGGGAATGTTTTGAGTTTAGATGGTTCAACTATCACTGGAATCCTTGATAGATTGGAAAGCAAAGGATTGCTTATAAGGAATACTGGTACAGAAGATCGGCGAACCATTAAAGTTGAATTAACTGAAAAGGGATCCAAATTGCGTGAGCCAATAGGTAAAATTATTGAAGAAGTAAATATAGAAGTATTAAAACAATTTAGTTCAGACGAAAAAAATCAATTAAAGGAAGTTTTAAAGCGAATTTAAACTAAAAATCTGCTATAAAAAAAGGCTGACGAAAGCCTATTTTTTATAACAGATTATTTGTTGATAAACTATTTGTTAGCAAGTAGTTTGTAATTAACTACAACAAAATCAATAATATTGGCACTATATAATAGCAGAGTCGCAATCTTATTACGGTTGTCTACTTGAGCGTAAAAGGCATAAATATTTTGACACATAACGGAACTGTCCACTGTGTTCGATGAGTAGGGAGGGATTCCAAGTGTCAAATTGGTCATAATCAAAGGTGGAACTTATGGTTAATGCACTTGTGAGAGAGTTACGTGAGGTAAGAGCAGTAAAACAGCAATCTCATGTGTTTTCTATTTCGCGTTAGCAAATCGTACGCCCATATCAAACGCTTTTTCACAATCAAGGGGGAATTGTGTAGCCTTTACTTTTGCCTTGTGCTCTTCGCTAAAAACCGGACAAAAATATTTAGAGTAATCATCAAATTGATACGTATCATACGCTAGTAACGTTTCAGATGACCCCAACATTTTTGCGAGAAAAAACTCATTTGAGTTAATAAGAGTATGGTATCCTTTAATTTTTGCTTGTTTTTCATTTAAACCCATTGTGTAAATAAACCCTGTTTGAATTTTTCTGCCAAATAGACTTGAATATTCGCTATCGTAGACTAAATACTGGAACAAGAGTCTTTCTAAACAGCTTGACATAAGTCCAGTTTCTTTGCCGAAGTTGATAGGGGATCCTAAAATAATTGCATCTGCTGTTTCAATTTTTTTTAATACAGGTGTTAATTCATCATTTACGGCACATTTTCCATAGCTTTTGCCACCAATCCTTTTACAACTAAAACAGCTTATACAACCACGATACTGTAAATCATAAAGATTAATAAGTTCTGTTTCTGCTCCATTAGAGGTTGCACCTTCTCGTGATTTATTAAGAAGAGTTGCAGTATTTCCATTTTTCCTAGGACTACCATTGATTGCCATGATTTTCATACACAAATACCTCCCAACAATTTATTATTGACTTTATGTTGGGTATTATATAACGAGTGAGCGTGAAAGAGTTCAGGTGGACAACAAAAAACTTTCCCAGGCCCTAAAGCCCAGGAAGGTTTCTACGATGAACGGCGTTGTTACATTTTGTCGTTTTGTCGTTTTATTCATAATATTTTTAAATTAATGAATTCTTTCACATTGAAGGAAGTAAGCAGAAAATATAGAATACTCAACACTATAGCAAGCTCATGACCTACTAGAAGAATTTACTAAACGTTGGTTAGCGCACGATGGGTTATGGTTCCAAGCTATTGAGCAAGTGCGTGAACTAGATGAGGCGGCGGAGTGTGATATTGAGGCTTGGCGAAAATTCACTGTCATTGAGGCTAAACGAATTATGACTTTCCTCGACCTACCTAAACATGGGGGCTTAGATGCCTTGGAAATAATAATTTATGCTAATGAAATTAATTGATTTGCTTAATAATAAATACTCCGATATATTTACTTTTAAATTAAGGAGGTGTTTCAAATGAAAAGTACTTTACAATCTGGTTTGTATTATGAGTTTAAGTTTACCGTTCCAGAAAACAAAACTGTTCCTTATCTTTACCCTGAATCGGAAGAATTCCAAGCAATGCCTAAAGTGTTTGGAACGGGATTTATGGTGGGCTTATTTGAATGGGCATGTATTAAAGCTATCAATCCTCATTTGGATTGGCCTAATGAACAAACCGTTGGAACTGATGTTAAATTAAGCCACATTGCCGCTACACCGCCAGGTTTTACTGTTACAGTTAAACTACGGTTAGAAAAGATCGAAGGTAAAAGATTATTCTTTCATGTAGAAGCCCATGATGGGATAGACCGAATTTCTGAAGGTACTCATGAGAGATTCATCATTGATGCGGCTAAGTTTAATGAAAAGGTAAACAGGAAATCAGAGATTAAAAGCATAACTGAGTAAGAAGCCCCCAAGAACAGCACAGTTAGAACACTTTGCCTAACGTCCCGCACCCTCTTGCAACGTCGTAAACGCTACCCTAGCATTCAACAAGGGCTTTGATAGTTCCTTCCAAAATCGTAGAAATAATCCCTGATTCTGCCATGCAAACCAAAGAGGCCAGAACGACTTCAAACATCAGCTCATGCTCTGCATTAACCAAAAATATTCAAAGATTAAGATCATTAGGTTGACTCCAACTAAAGCCAGTAAATTTCGCAACCAATTTTCAGGGTACTTCCAGTAATAAAACAAGATATTGAAAATGACTAAGAAACCAGAACAGATGCCCCAGCGTACATAAAGTTCTTGTTCAGGCGAAAATAAATGGACAAACCATAACAATGGGAGAAACAAAAATACACTCAAAAATGTAATCATCGTGTATCCGATCAAGCGGCGCAGATCATCAGGACTCGGCTTCGCCTTGCTCATTGTCTTTCCCCCTCATCTTCACAGTTTCTCACGAGTAAGTATAACACGTATTATATATGGTTCAAAAGATTTGATCCTATGAACCTATATACCTCTTCCCAAGAGAAAAGCGACTCCAAAGAGTCGCTTTAGCAGTCAACTTGCGGATCACCTAACTTGAAGGTGATCTTTTATTTATCATCCCGTTGGTTATTTTGTTTTTTGTCTTCGCCGCTGTCATTTCCTTTTTCACTCTGTTTGTTGCGTTCTTCATTGTTCTTTATAGAAGAGTGGTCACTGGAAGGTGCTGACTGCGATTTTGCAGGAGCAACAGTCACAGAAGACGGCTGACTATTGGTTATAGACGCTTCCTCGTCAGATGCTGCTTCATCAGTCTCAGTTGCTGTTTGGTCTTGGTCTTCACCATCTTGGTCCTCATCATCAAGCTGGATGTTTTTATTTTGTTTTAGTGATTTTTTAAACTCTTTTAACGCCTCTTTGGCCTGTTTTTCCAAAGATTTATTTTCGGTTGCCGGTGTTATTACAGGTTCAGTTGAATTCTCCGTCGTTTCTGGTGCAGTTACCGGGGCATTTTTTGCTTCTTGTTTTTCCATTTTTGAAACTGCCTTTTCCATGGAGCGCACAACATTGAGCGCTAACCTTTGAGCGGCCTGCGGAGGAAGCTTATCTAACAAATCGCCTAAGACCTTAACGTTATTTTGATTAACATTTGTGAGGGCGATGACCAGCTTTTTAGCCTCTTCAGAGTCAGGATCTTCAACTTGATCCAGAAATTCCTGTGCCTGGGTAATCTTATCCGTGTATTCACTGAAAGCTATCTCAGATTCTTCTGTTTTACCTTCAGTCATTAGCTTCTGTGCTTTGGCCAGCTTTTCAAGTGCCTGCTGTTGATTTAACTCGCTCTTGCGCGCTGGGTCAAAGGCCAAAGCCACTTTGAGTTCTCCTATTAAATCGGATAACCAATTGGCAGGATCGATTACATTGCCCTCAGCATCGGTAACGGACGTCGATTCTTCATCTTCGTTATCTGTATTCGCGGTATCTGCACTTGTTGTATTCGTGCGCGCGGTATCCGTGTTCTTGGTATCCTTACTCCTTGTACCATTATTCGTCTTATCCGTGCTAGTGCCAGTGGTAGTAGATGTAGTTTCCACCTGGGCTGCTGTTTCTGCAAGAACTAACGTTGTTCCTAGCGGAAGGGCCAAAAGTGCTGCTGCAACGGCAACCGCAAGTTGTTTCTTAATTGTTTTTGTCGATTTCATTAGATTCCCTCTTTCCTTTAAATAATAATTTACTTAGCAATAATTGGTTTAGAATTTAATATTCCTTCCCCTCTTAATACTAAATTCACCTTACACAGTATCTTACGAACCTTAGATTGTTTTTTAGGGGGTCCTTCGAGAAAATTGGATGTCTATTGTTAAGTAGCAAAGATGTTTAATACTGTCTCCCTTTATTTTTAATTATTAATAGATGATATTGTTAAATGGTAACAATGTAACTATAGACGTTAAAAAAAACCGCAACAAATAATTATTGTTGCGGTTTTTTGGACATTTAAGAGAAAATTTCGTAATGATTCTTTATTTTCTATACCTTTTCTTTTCCTTTGGCGAGAATACTATTGTGAGCGTCTTTTTATACTCTTCGCATCCCCATGGAGAGTGCACTTTAATAACCTGACCAGCACAAAAACACCGAGAATAAATTCTCGGTGAAATCTTTGTATTATGGGGTGGGTGATGGGGCTTGAACCCACGAATGCCGGAACCACAACCCGGTGCGTTAACCACTTCGCCACACCCACCATAGGAATTTTGTTTAATTGGTGCGCCTGGAGAGATTCGAACCCCCGACAACCTGCTTAGAAGGCAGATGCTCTATCCAACTGAGCTACAGGCGCAGTTTCAAGGATACGATTTGTCAACCCAGGTTACCACTTCAACTAAAAGGAAAACTGGGAATTAATGGTCGGGGCAGAGGGATTTGAACCCCCGGCCTCCTGCTCCCAAGGCAGGCGCGCTACCAAGCTGCGCTATACCCCGATTTGGTGACTTGATTAGTATAGCTCATCTTTAAGTATTCGTCAAGGAAAAGAGCGAAAAAATATTGGAGAATTTTTTTAGCTATTTTTAACCCTTTTTCTTAAAGTGAATCTGAATGCTCCTGCATAGAATGCCAACAAAAAACCTATAGAATATCACCCCGGACCCTATGACTGTTTGAGAAATTTGCGCGGTTTCCGGTCTGAATCTAACGTTTGATTTTGAGGGCTTGGAGGATCGGGATCGCCTTTCGAAATGCTTGAGCTCGATGACTGAGTTTATTTTTTTCAGCTAGTGTTAATTCGGCCATCGTCCGTGCGTACTCGGGCACAAAAAAGAGAGGGTCGTAACCAAATCCATCCGTTCCGCGACGTTGAGTTAATATTTGCCCTTCGACTGTACCCTCAGTTAGAAATTCCTCCCCTTCAGGGGTTGCCACAACTAAGGCACACCGGAACCGCGCCTGCCTTTGGTCATCCGCCACGGTTTCTAATAGTTGAAGGAGTTTGTCGTTATTTCGTTCATCATCTTTCGGTTCTCCGGCAAAACGTGCAGAATAGACTCCAGGCGCGCCATCTAAGGCGTCGACTTCCAGCCCTGAGTCATCAGCTAAGGCAATTAACCCTGTTTTCTTAACGGCAGCTTTGGCTTTGAGAGAAGCGTTGTCAGCGAAGGTTTCTCCATTCTCCTCTACGTCTTCCCAATCCTTAATATCTTGTAACGAAAGAACCTCTATCTCTTCATCTACTAGGAGTTCTTGAAGCTCTCGAATTTTTCCTTTGTTTTGAGTTGCAAGTATTATCCTCATGCAGTTGTTTCCACCGCAGATTTCTGCACTTCCATTAATGTACGAATGCCCTTTTCGGCAAGTTCTAAGAAATTATACAGGTCTGTACGATCAAAGGGAATATCTTCCGCAGTTCCTTGGATTTCTACAAACTTCCCCGCGCCTGTCATGACGATATTCATGTCGACTTCTGCCTTCGAATCTTCTTCATATTCCAGATCCAAAACTACATTTCCCTGGACTTTCCCAACAGAAATAGCGGCTAAGGTATCTTGAACTGGATTTGTTCGAATAAGTTTCTTCTCCATCAAGTATTGAACCGCATCAGTCATAGCTACGTAAGCTCCAGTAATGGCCGCTGTACGTGTTCCACCATCCGCTTGAAGTACATCGCAATCCAACCAGATTGTTCGTTCACCGAGTTTCTTTAGATCAATAACTGAGCGTAGGGCACGGCCGATTAATCGTTGAATCTCCATGGTACGGCCAGTGAGCTTTCCCTTACTAGCCTCTCGCTGGGTCCGTGTTTGGGTCGCTCGTGGAATCATGGCGTATTCCGCAGTAACCCACCCTTTACCTGTCCCTTTCTGAAAATGAGGGACCTTTTCTTCAACGCTGGCTGTACATAAAACCCTCGTTTCTCCGATCTCGATGAGAACAGAGCCCTCAGGTATGTTAGTAAATTGACGCGAAATTTTCACAGGACGTAATTCATCATTTGCCCGACCATTCGAACGTTGCATATTGATAACCTTACCTTTCTTTTGGCAAATCTTATTGCTGAGTTTTAGTTTATCAGAATCACGGCAGAAATGCCAATCATCTCCAAGTTTTTTTGTTAAATATTGGCTTTCCTTGCTGCAAATAAATCGAGTGAACGGGCAGGCGTCATTTCCTCTCCTACGATACCAGCGATAGTATAAAGCTGGGCAATAGGGTCGAACCTAAATTCCTTAAGCAAGTGAAACCCTTTAATATCACTAGATCGCCGAATGTGAATACGAGGACCTGTGCAAGGGTAAAGCATTTTCCCTACCCGAATGTGATCATCATTAGCAAAGCAGATGGGCAAATCTGCATCGATTAAATCGAGCACCCGTTGCTCCACCAAATCTAAGTCAATATCGGGTTTCTCGGGAAGTTCCAATACAAAGCCATGTTTAATATCACTGTGTACTTCAGGCTTTGCCAAGCCCATTTCTTCCAGGATCATAGACGTGATGTCTTCAGCACTATGGGCCATGCGCCGATACTTTATGGAATCAAAAACAATATCTGCGATACTTTGAGGTTCTGGCCCAAACACCGTTGGACGAGTTACAATTACTTCTTCCCCTACTCCTATCAAGACTTCAGCATTAACTCCAAGCTGAGAATACACGAGATCAAAGTGCTCAACAACCACTCGCCGTCCCTTGGCTATGACTTTTTGAATTGCCTCAGCTATTTTCCAAGGTTGTGTAAACGCAGACTCGAAGCGGACATCTAAATGATAGGTATGATGTCGAAAATTCCCACTATCCGCATCTTCCATTAAAGGTAACGGTCGAATATTAATGCCATCATCATCATTGGTCAGTTCTAATCCCGGGAACATACCGCGAATAAGCAAGGACTTTCCAGCTCCGGCATCACCCACAAACCCGATCAGCTTATCCTCAGGGCTCAAATAACGTTGAGAAATATTTACCCCCAAAAAAAGAAGACGTTTCTTCCCGCGTGGAGCAAAATAAACGGCCTGCATCAAATGTTCATGAACAAACATTGCCAAAGCTGTGGCCCCCTTCCTTGTTTTTCACATCATTGCTTAACAAGAATTCCTGGATTAGGTTCTTATAAAAAATCTATAAAACATTATAAAAGTCTTATACTAAAAATAATAAGAAGAATTAGGGGCTGATGAACTAAATAAATCATTAAAGAATTTCGACTCAACCACAGAATCGGCTTGGAATCGAGCTGAAATGCCCATAAGGGCTCAGGCCTCTGATCATACCAATGTCGATAAGCAAGTATACCCAGGAAAGTTACACTTATATATGGAAAAAGGGGATAATAATCCATGGACCCAAAACCCTTATACATAAGGCCAAAGGGAAGGAAGAGGCTTGTTTCTATCACTAGTCCCTTAAACCAAAACCCCAGCAAAGCAGTAACACCGGCAAGGGCCCACAGCATTCGCGAAGACAGGGAGTATAGGAAGGTCGATAAAATCATCGTAACACCTAAAAAATGAAGAATTCCGAAACGAACATAAATATCCCTCATCGCTAGATACGTTACAACTGTGATTGCCATTCCATAAAGCAATACCTTAAATCCCCGTCTCACCGGGGATCGGCTAAACCCGCTAGCAAGCCCCGATATAAAGATGAAGAGCAGGGCAGCAGTTTTTCCTACCAGAAACCAAATGGGGTCCTGGTAATTAATATTTATCCCAGCAAACTCCCTTAAATCATAGACAATATGGAATAAAACCATTAACACAATCGCTATAGCCCTTAGCAGGTCAATCTCCCCATAGCGCTTCCCAGGGGTCATAGCACTATCCGCCGACTAACCGACACTCCATCTCCAAATGGTAAAACAGTCGTGGAAAAGTCCGGATTCCGAGAAAGATCCTCTAAAAATCGCCGCAAGCCACCCACCATGCGATCATACTTCGGAGCAAAGGTACTTTCCGGAACTACCCACCCCCGGAAGAGCACATTGTCCACGACCAGCAACCCCCCCGGTGCAATTAAGGGGTAAATTAGACTTAAGTACTCTAAATATTCTCCTTTTGCGGCATCGATAAAGACAAAATCAAACATTGTATCCAGGTTCTTGAGAATTTTACGGGCATCCCCTTCTAAAGCCGTAACTTGATCACCTAGCCCCGCACGTTCAAGGTATACCCGCGCACGAGCCAGACGATCTTTATTCATATCAATTGTGGTAACGTGCCCACCTGTCTCTTCTGCAGCACGGGCCAACCAGATCGTCGAATATCCGATGGCTGTCCCGATTTCTAAGATAGTCTGCGCCTTACAAGTATGTACGAGTAAGTTGAGAAAATTCCCAACCATCGGCGTCACAACCGGAATAGTTTCTTTTAAAGCCTGCTCTTCCATCTCACGCAACAGCGGATCCCGTTCACCCAATAAGGTTTCCAGGTATCGTTCCATTTCAAAGGGGTAAAACAAGGTCATCTCCCTTTCTTATTCTGTCAGATTGCCAATATTTCAGTTTTTCTTCCACTTTACCACAAAAGATTTAAAAACGCATAAAAAGCATAAAAAAGTATGCCCACTTATGTTGAACGAGCCATTGCCCTTCTGGAAGGAGTGATTAACGATGAACAAGACTCTTGATTATTACATGGGATTACCGTACAGTTACTCGCTATATTCTGCTGAAGAAGGAGGATTTGTCATCGAGATCCCCGATCTCCCTGGTTGCATTACCCAAGGAGAAAGCGCTGAGGAAGCCCTAACTATGATAGAAGATGCCAAGAGGTGTTGGATAGAGGGTTGCCTTAGAGGATGGGCGGCAAATTCCTGAACCTGTTAGTGAAAAATACTCAGGGAAATTCAATATTAGAGTCCCTAAGAGCCTCCACAAAACTTTATCTGAACAAGCCAAAAAAGAAAATATAAGTCTCAACCAACTGATTCTATATCACCTATCAAGAAGTATTGGCTTAAATAACTAATAAAAAAATAATTAATTTGAGCGGGAAAATAAACCCCGCTCTTTTTTAATCCAGTACCCGTTTCGCCAAATCAACTAAACCCTTATCCAATATTGTCCCCGATCTACGCTCAATCAAAGCTAAAGCTTCACCAGAACTCATAGCCCGCCGGTAAGGGCGATCCTCAGTTAACGCCGCAAAAATATCAGCTATTGCCATTAAACGAGCGCCCTCATCGAGATCTTTCTCTCCCAAGGCGAAGGGATATCCTTTACCATTAAGACATTCGTGATGATGAGCAGCCCATTCAACCATACGAGTCGGAAAACCAGCCTCGGTCAACAAGCGGTGCGTATAATATGTATGCGTGCGAATTATTTCAAATTCAGCAGGGTCAAGCGGTCCTGGCTTATCTAGAATCTTCCTGGGTATAGAGAGTTTCCCCAAGTCATGAAGTAAACCCGCCACATAGATTTCATGTAAACGATCGTCTCCCCATCCATTTCCTCGAGCCAAACGTTCAACAGTTTCCCCAACTGACCGAGAGTGACGCGCTGTAAACTTACTTTTCTGGTCAATCAGATCCGCGAACGTCGCTGCCAAGTCATCGGTAAAGCCAATTTCCAATTCCCGTGTCGCTGGCAACTGCCGTTGCCCATACAACAGCCCTAAAGCAATCTGGAGCAGGTCCGGTTGTTCAATGTCCAACCAAAATGCTTCCTTTTGAACGACGTGTTTAAATGCATCCGCCACTTCCGGGTAAAACAATATCCCCGTACCCTTGGTAACCAATTCTATGATTCCGTCTCTCTCCCGCCGACTTGAAAACCCCCGCTTTAACTGAAGATCAACCCGGTCTGCTAAAGATAAAATTCGAGCCATTAAAGTAACATCTTCAGCGGGCGCCCTCAAAGCACAATATAAAGGATCCGGAGTCTCATGGTGATATTTGATAGCTTGGGCAAGAATTCTTCCAGCAGGAAAGCGCTCAACAATCGATGCTCCCATACGACAATGCCCCTCAAGAATTCGCGGGTCCCCTTTATACTCACCTGAATAACCTAACGCCCCGATATCATGCAACAGTCCTGCTACTGTAAGATGAACAAGCGATTCCTTATTGAGTCCTAAAAAACGTCCAATACGCATGGCAATATAAGCAACCCGTTCTCCGTGCCGCTCTCCCAATGAATTCTGAAAACCTCTCTCAATCTCTTCATCAACTAAACCAAGATCAAGCGCACGGGAAAAGCTCCACATCTGCCGGATATAGAAAGCATCTTTAAACATACCACTACCCCCAATCAGACCAATACACGCTCTATGCTTCACCTGCTCCATTAGTCCAGTCTATTCTAACGACTTTCCCCTTAACCCAGGGACGCAGTGAGACACGAGCGCAACTTCTTTACGCAATCAGAAAAGAAAACTTCTGTTTAAGCGACCGCCCCCAAACGCGGGGCAGTAAACAAAACAATACAGGAAGGCGCACATGAAATGTGCCTTCTCCCAAGCGACGTCCCCCTCGACCCAAGACCCGGGACGCAGAGTGACACGAGCGCGACGTCTCTACGTAAGCACCAAAGCAACCTTCCATTTAAGCCCACCGACCCCAGAACGCGCAGTAAACAAAGCAATACAGGAAGGTGCACATGAAATGTGCCTTCTCCCAAGCGACGTCCCCCTCGACCCAAGACCCGGGACGCAGAGTGACACGAGCGCGACGTCTCTACGTAAGCACCAAAGCAACCTTCCATTTAAGCCCACCGACCCCAGAACGCGCAGTAAACAAAGCAATACAGGAAGGTGCACATGAAATGTGCCTTCTCCCAAGCGACGTCCCCCTCGACCCTAGACCAGCGACCCGTTGTGACACAAGCTCGGTATCTCTACGTAAGCACCAAAGCAACCTTCCCTCTAAGCCCACCGGTCCCAGAACGCTCAGTAAACAAAGCAACACAGGAAGGCGCACATGAAATGTGCCTTCTCCCAAGCAACGTCCCCCTCGACCCTAGACCCAGGACGCAGAGTGACACAAGCGCGATGTCTCTACGTAAGCACCAAAGCAACCTTCCATTTAAGCCCACCGACCCCAGAACGCGCAGTAAACAAAGCAACACAGGAAGGCGCACATGAAATGTGCCTTCTCCCAAGCAACGTCCCCCTCGACCCAAGACCCAGGACGCAGAGCGACACAAGCGCGACGTCTCTACGTAAGCAGAAAAGCAAACTTCCGTTTAAGAGACCGACCCAAGATACGGGGCAGTGTACAAGGATGTACACTGCCGCCAGTGAGCCATGGACGGCTCATCTGGCGGGAACCCCGCTCCCCAAAGCCAGTCGCTTAAACGGTTAGTTTGCTCTGCGTCGTACGACCGAGCGCTGTGTCACTCAAGTCCTTAACCCCATTTGCGCCAAAGAAGTTGCTGAATTAGCTACATCCTCAGAAGCTGCCCCGATCTGGCCGGCTGTCAACGACAAGGCATCAATCTGACGGGCAATCCCCTGTACTTGTTGGATGCTTGCATTAATAGCAGACATTATTTCCCCAAAACGGTTCACTACTTCCCCGGCCTCTGTCGCCGCGCCCTGCATAGCTTCAGTGGTTTGAGCAATAGAGTGGTTTACCGCGACTGTATTTTGTTTTGTAATCGTAATCAAGGCACTAATCTCTTTAACCGATTGTTCCGAATGATTGGCGAGCTTCTTCACTTCTTCTGCCACAACTCCGAAACCTCTGCCGCTGTCTCCCGCACGAGCCGCTTCAATAGCCGCATTTAACGCTAAAAGATTGGTTTGGGAAGCGATTTCTTTAATTACATCCGTGACAGAGGCAATACGTGCAGAGCTTTTATCGAGTTCGGTCATTTTCTCTTGCATATCTGATGTCATGCCTGCTAATCGTAAAATCGTCTCAGATATCATTTGAATCTTTCGGACTCCTTCTTGAGCCAAAGCATCTACCTGACGAGAAAACTCTGCAGCCTCAGAGGCATTACTGGATATTTGCGAAGTGGCTTCATTCATCTCTGCCGCAGAGGCTGCTGTTTCTTCTGACGTTGCCGCTAAAGCTTGGCTGGCTTCGCTAACACTGCGTTGTAAGCTATCAATTTCACTTAAGGCTTTCTCTAATTCGGCCTTCTTATCTATTTCCGTCATATAGGACTGGATATAGCTTGCCATAACAACTTGCTGGTCAAAATTTAAGAGTTTTTGGAAGGCTAAACTAGCACGAACGGCCTGATCAGTCTTTTTGCGATAGTGTTTAAAAATCCGGGGAATAATTTCGTCACAAAAATATTGATTGGCACTTAAATAGTAAAAAGGCGGTAAATTGATCCGATTATGAACCTGCCCTATTGTAACCCGCCACTGCATAAACTCTTCATCAATCTTATCGGGGAAGAGAGAAAATAAATACTTTTTCATAGTGATTTTCAGCTTCTCCACCGAGGAAAATCGGTCAATAATTGCTTTTAAATCTGGGAACGAAGTCACATGGGCATAAAAATTACGGATAATTTCTTCAGAATCCCGCTCAACGACTAGCCGAACCTCTTTAAGAAGGGTCAACTGCTCAGCATCTATCCTCAGTAATTGAACAGCCTCATCTAAGCTAAACTGATGTAATTGTATCAACAATATTCATCCTTTCTAATCCCTTCAACATTTCAACTAAAATCTTTTTTCATGAAAATATCCGCAACAGGGGTCAATGCCTCACTGTATGTACCTAAGACTGGATTTCCTGATCTTTGTCCGTAATATAGTCTTTGCCTTCCAATATGATTCCCAGGGCAGTAAGGACCACGTTCACCGTACAATAAGAATCATGCTCATCAGTTGCACAATTATCACAGATACTCTGTACCTCAACAAAAGCCTCCTGAAGTTCCATGCTTTTATACCGTTCCGGGATTAAAGGAACACTTCGGAACATATCAAGAATGTCATCCGGTATCTTATCGGAGAACTTCTCCCCCGTCTGAGCAGACAAACTGAGAAATTCTTTTGCCATGAACAATTGACAGAGCGCTGAACATTTACATCCCTGGGTGCAGGATCTGTCCATCTTTGAAAAGGCCTTATAGGCACTAAGCTTACTAAATCCTTGAGTCGTCATATCCCTGCTCCTCTCTTACATCCACTAAATTGAACCCTATGTTTACCTACTTACGGTCCCATTGCCCAGGAGTTCTTCGACTGCCTTCTTAAATCGCTCAAACCCCGTCTTTTCTATGACTCGATAAAGACGAGCCCGGTTGCCAAGCTCTTCCTTAAACTCTTCTGATCCTGAGGTATACGTTTCCAAAATTCTTCCTACGACAGGAATAACTTGGTCGCGAGGAATCCCCTTGAGTACCAACATTCCATGTTTAGGGTTCATTCCCGACTCTGTCCCACCAATCCAAAGTGAATATTTTCCGCGGGGCTCAGCCATCAGCCCTAGATCTTGGCACTGCACTCCGGTGCAATTACGTGGACATCCAGAAATTCCTATTTTGAAATCCCACGGCAGAATCGTTCCGTAAAACTCTTCATCAAGCATTCTGGCTAATTCTAAGGTATCTCCACGAGAATTAGGGGAAAACCCTTTACCCGGACATGCTGCAATATTTCGAATGCTCTTATGCAAATTTGCAACCCGAAGACCGACTGCCTGGAGTTGCTCCAAAGCGGCAGCAACTTTTTCTTTTGGAATAAGAAGAAGGGAAGTCATGCGACGTGTATTTTTAATGACCCCATCTTCTCCAACGATCTCAGCTAAAACACGCACTTGTTTGCCAGTCAGGATCCCTCCAGGCGAATTAACGATAATAGCTACAGTACCATTGGCCTGTTCCGCGATGGCCCAATGGATTCCACTGGTACATTCTACCGCCTCACCTGTCCACTGATAGTTACTGTCTCGTTGAAGTTCAGTCATAAAAACCTCTCCTCTATACAATTTAGAGTAATTATTATATCCTCCTACATTTCTATATGAGTCGACGAAATCCTGCACTAATCGATAAGTTTTTATTTATAATAATTAAAAAGAGAGCCCAAATGGGCTCTCTCTTTTAAGTCTTACTCATTATTCATGGATTACTATGTTTTCTCATACAAAACGTGGTTTAATCGCGCCTTTTAAACGTTTACTCTATCCAGCACGCCTGCGGACAACCGGATGGTCTTGTAACGCACGGGGAAATGGTTCTGACTTGGTTTCTAAGCGTTCTACCGAACCATCTGACAGTACCTCGTAAATCTTAACCACTCCATCACCCTTCGTCCATTCATGGCAACACTCTCTGCAGTAATAACGTTCACGGCCAATTCGGCCGACATCACGCGCTTCACATAGCGGGCAATTCATTGCACCTCAACTCCTATCAAGGGTTTTTATGAATACCTTATTATACCGCACAACCCAATTATTTTGCTTTAAGAAATTGTGAAGCTTTTGTGTCTATTTAGACTAAAAGTTGTGTCTTTTTCACTTTCCTTTAAACCCCTTATCGTTCAAAAAGGTTGTTGAAATTCTGGAGGAATTGCAACGCCCCAATATCTAAATCAGAATTTAGGCAATCCCGAAGGGTGAGAGCCTTCTCCTCGGCCTGTCCTCAAAATCGTACGCGCGTACGATTTTAGGGCAAGCCAGGCCGGGTCTGACGCTAACTCTTTTGGTTTACGCAACATCGTTTTCAACTCCATGTACACGGCTTTTGACGCCAATAAGGAACATCAACTTTTTGAACTGGGAGTCTTCTGTGAATTGATAAAAACAGAGGTCTGAAAATCGCTACACTGTGTGCGATTCACAGACCTCTGTTTATTTTATAACAATATTTAGACTGACCTTTGATAATGCTGACTAAGTTCATCCTGAAATTTTATTCTTAATTCATGGTGACATTTTTCATAATGTTAGGAAATGCCCTAGCTTGTCATGCCCTTCTGTATTGTGCCTTGCCAATTTCATAAAGATTATTACCATCGTGGTCAATGATCACCATGACGGGGAAGTCTTTTACTACTAAACGGCGTACTGCCTCCGGGCCCAGCTCAGGATAAGCAATGACCTCAGCAGAAACAATACACTTTGCGATGAGGGCGCCTGCCCCGCCAATCGCTCCAAAGTAGACGGCACCGTGTTTTTTCATCGCTTCAATCACATCCGGGGAACGAAGTCCTTTGCCAATCATTCCTGTTAATCCTCTCGCGATCAACTTTGGCGAATAGGCATCCATTCGTCCACTCGTCGTTGGCCCTGCTGAACCGATCACTTGCCCTTCTTTAGCGGGCGTCGGACCCACAAAATAAATGATTTGGTCCTCCATTGCAAAGGGGAGGTCTTCCCCTTGCTCAAGAGCTTCAACCATTTTTTTATGAGCGGCATCGCGTCCTGTATAAATCACACCATTTAGCAAGACATTGTCTCCAACTTTAAGGGATTTAAGTCTTTTTTGGGTAAGGGGAGTCTCAATGCGGATTATTTCACTCATTGACAGGCCCTCCCTTGCAAGGTGATTTCCTTATGACGAGTGGCGTGGCAACCTATGTTTACCGCAACGGGCATTCCTGCAATATGTGTGGGATATACTTCTAAGTTGACGGCAAGAGCCGTTGTAACTCCTCCAAAGCCTTGAGGACCAATTCCTAAACGATTGACACGATTTAACAACTCTTTCTCGATATTGGCCAGACGCTTTTCGGGATTATGTATTCCCACTTCACGCAATAGACCTTTTTTGGCTAAGAAAGTAGCTTTTTCCATCGTTCCGCCCACGCCCACCCCCACAATAATTGGGGGACAAGGGTTTCCGCCCGCTCGATCAACTGTATCTACAACAAATTGCATCGCACCCTCGAGACCCTCAGAAGGCTTGCACATTTTTAAGCCGCCCATGTTTTCACTGCCGAACCCCTTAGGAGCTACAATTAGGTGCAGTTCATCCCCAGGGACAATATCATAATGAATAACTGCCGGGGTGTTATCTCCAGTATTGACACGCTCAAAGGGATCCTTGACAACGGATTTTCGCAGATATCCTTTATCATACCCTCTGCGCACCCCTTCATTAATAGCCTCAGTAAGGCCACCGCCGACCACATGCAGGTCCTGTCCGATACTCACAAAAAGTACAGCCATCCCCGTGTCTTGACACATCGGGACTCTTTCCTCTTGCGCTATTTCTGCGTTCTCAATGAGACGTTCCAGCACCTCTCGACCTAACGGAGAGCGCTCATCCTTTAACGCTTGATTAAACCCAGCCATGATGTCCGATCCCAGGTTATAATTTGCTTCAATGCAAAGATTTTCAACAGCGGAAATAATCTCTTCCACAAGTATTTCCTTCACCTTCTCTGTCCCTCCTTCAATGTCTTCTTTTAGGGTAAAAATGATTACGGCAAAATAATGGACTGTTCTGAATATTCCCATTCTCTTTCTTTATTTTACTCCTAAGCCAAATAAAAGCAAGCGTCATTACATGACAAGAACTTCGAATGCCGCAAATGGCATTCGAAGTTCGCTTTGTGATTTTTACATTTAGTCATCAGACAGAGAAGTTTTTGCATGATCTACAGGCGAAAATGGGCTTGAACCAGCATTATTTACGGCCTTAACTTTGTAATAATAGGTAGTATCTGCCCAAAGACCGAAATTTATATAACTTGTAGCAGTTACCGTTGCAATGTGAGTATAGGTTCCGGTAGCGGAAATTGCTCCGTAAACCTGATAAGATGTTGCTCCACTTACAGAATCCCATTTAAGGTTTATTTGACTGGAACTTTCAGTTGTTGCAGTTAATTCTTTCGGTGCTGATGGTGTATCATAAACATCGGTATTCTGCTCAATATTAATTAAAATGCTGTTAGGTACAATGGCTATACCTCCAAAAACAACTTCTTTCTTAATACTGCCAATCTTAGTGCTAATGTAATCTATTGTTGCCTGTTCGACAGGATCACTAACCAGAATAAGTGGGGAATGAAATAATGAAGCTAACGCTGAACCAGATAAAGCATCTGCGAATTTTTCACCGGTTGATACGTAACAAGTGCTGAAATCAAGTTCGTCTTCGAATTCTTTAATAATACTAATGTTTGTATCGTACCTGGTTATCCCGCTTAGGCGTTTTGGAGATGGAAGTTGCTTAAGCACATTGTCACTTATTACGCCTGTTCCCCCGACAACATACGTACTTTGTGCATTCTTTAATAAATAGGCTTCTATGCTGGCCGGCAATTTATCCTTGGGGGTAAGCAGGATTGGCATTCCCTTCATCGCAGCAATGGGAGCAATTGATAAAGCATCCGGAAAAGTTTCACCGCTGGCAATGACTGCTTGGTCAAATTCCCCCATCGCTTGGGCAATTTTAATAGATGTGTCATAACGATCCGTTCCGACAATCCTCAGAACACCTATTCCCATAGTTTTTATGCTTTGTTCAACTCCGGAAGAAATAATACCGGTTCCGCCTACCATGATAACTTTTTTCACTTCTAAACGTGCCAGCTGAGTCTTGGTTTGTTCGTTCAAGCTGTCTTTCGTCGTAAGCAGTAATGGAGCGTTATATTTTTTGGCAAGTGGTGCGCCGCATAATGCATCAGAAAAGTTTTCTCCACTTACTACGATGGCATAATAAGAAGTATTCCATCCTGCTTTAGCAACCTCTGCAGAAGTTCCATACATATCCTCCCCTGCCAATCGATCCGACTGGATTTGAGATGGAGGGTTCGTTGGCACATTGTTTGCTGAACTGGAAGTAGTCGCATAAGCTTTAGACGAATAGGCGCTGGAGCCAGATCTGGTCACGGCTACAACTTTATAATAATACGTGGTATTCTTTGATAAATTAGTGTCTCTGTAACTTGAAGTTGTCGTTGATGCAATTTTGGAATACGTTCCCGACGACGACGTAGATGTATATACATAATAGGATGTTGCGTCACTTACCGAATCCCAATCCAGGTATATTACGCTGGAACTTTCAACTGTAGCCTTCAGATTTGTTGGTGCCGAAATATCAGAGTCATCGTCATCCGTAGTAGCATGTTCTTTGGAGGAATAATCACTTTTGTCAGAACCGTCTACTGCCCTAACTTTGTAATAATAGGTAGTATCCTCCTCTAAATCGTCATCATCTGTATAATTTGAGGATTTCGATGTCCCTATTTTGGTGTACGTTCCCGATGAGGTGGTAGATCGGTATACTTCATAGGATTTTGCACCACTTACTGAATCCCAATCCAGCTCTATTTCATCGGAGCCTTCAGCCGTAGCCTTAAGATCTTTTGGTGCCGACAGATCGGAATCATCAGAGTCATCGTCACCCGTAGTAGCATGTTCTTTGGAGGAATAGCTACTTTTGTCAGAACCGTCTACTGCCCTTACTTTGTAATAATAGGTAGTATCCTCCTCTAAATCGTCATCATCTGTATAATTTGAGGATTTCGTTGTTCCTATTTTGGTGTAGGTTCCCGATGACGTGGTAGATCGGTATACTTCATAGGATTCTGCACCACTTACAGAATCCCAATCCAGCTCTATTTCATCGGAGCCTACAGCCGTAGCCGTAAGATCTTTTGGTGCCGACAGATCGGAATCATCATCGGAATCATCAGAGTCATCGTCATCCGTAGTAGCATGTTCTTTGGAGGAATAGCTACTTTTGTCAGAACCGTCTACTGCCCTAACTTTGTAATAATAAGTAGTATCCTCCTCTAAATCGTCATCATCTGTATAACTTGAGGATTTCGTTGTTCCTATTTTGGTGTACGTTCCCGATGACGTGGCAGATCGGTATACTTCATAAGATTTTGCACCACTTACAGAATCCCAATCCAGCTCTATTTCGTCGGAGCCTACAGCCGTAGCCTTAAGATCTTTTGGCGCTGACAGATCTGAATCATCATCGGAATCATCTGTTGTTGCATAGGTCTTAGTAGAATAGGAGCTTGTGCTGCTGGCGCTGTTTACAGATACAACTTTGTAATAATAGGTGGTATCCTCCGACAAATCGCTATCTGTATACTGTGAAGATGTTGTGGTTGCAATTTTTGTGTATGTACCTGACGAGGTTTTAGATCTATAAACATAGTAAGATGTGGCGCCACTTTCAGAATCCCAATCCAAGAATATTTCACTGGAGCTTTTAGCACTAGCTGTCAGATCTGTTGGCGCTGATGGTGTACTTAACGCTAAAGTATCCTTCGGAAATATTAAAGCTGAGAATATCAAGCAAAGCAATAAGGTCATTAATTTGAGACTGCTATTTTTCATTTTTTACCTCCATTATTTTAAGAGTTTTTTCTCATGATCTCCCTCAAACTTTTATCTAACATTGAATATGGTCCCACAAGAAACTCTAACTTTTCAAAGTCCCTTTTTTCACAGTTACATATAAGCCATCTCTTGCATTCCAGCGTTCAACTCCTTTGCTAGGACCAATCGGGCGAGGCCGCTCTATAAGCTTAATTAGCAGTAATTTGGATGGTATTCTTCTTAACAGGTGAAAATGATTTAACCCTAAAGAATATTAAAATAATCCGGTGTCATCAATAAGTAACATTAGTTGATTAGATTTATCACTTTGTGAAGAATCAATTGACAAAAAAATTATAGAAGCACCTATATACTTTATTCTTGTTTTATCTCCATAATCCTCCCTTTAGAAGAAACATTTTCTTTAAAAGATAAATTCTATATAAAATATAGATCTAAAGTCTGGTGTTTAAGCGGTAAATTTTCTTTCAGTTCCTTTCCAACACATTTTTAATTTCCTAAAGAACTCCAAAGCTAAAAATCAAACATCGAAGCTTTTAGATAGTGAAATGGGAGTCTTGAAAATTAAATACATAATTAAGGACGGATTTTTAACCCTTTCTCTGATGCATCAGAGAAAGGGTTAAAAGTATTTATATCATGAGATAGACTATATTATTAAAAAACAAGGCTAAAGATTATTGTCCAGCCTTGTTTTACCAATCAAGAATTTAATTCCCCGTCCATAAAGTCCTCTAACAGAGATAAAAAAACAGTAACTCCTAATAGATCCGCACTTCCGCCCGGACCTATCTTCCGTTTGCAAAAATCCTCATCCATTTCTTCGATTGCTTTAATTCCTGCAGCCGTTGTCATACCCCCAAGAGCAATAATCTTCTTAGCGTTTTCCTGAACTTCTTTTAAAGTTTCGAAAGAGTGTCTATGTAAGATATTAGTATCCTCGTTAAATTGCATAATGGCTAACAGAGTGTGAACCAGCCTTGAGTTTTGGCCTAATTGATGATTTGCCCGATAAACATCCAGGGCAATGTCAAAAACTGTGGGTAATCCTCTTTGGACTTCTCCCCTGATGCCTTCGACTTTGTGGGTTAGAAAGAGTATTTCACCATGGGTCAACCTTGATGGATGGGTGCTTTCCAACTCGCTGACTCTTGAACTTAGCTCCCTTTCCACTAAACCTTCGGTCATATCTTGAATAATCTTCTGCAGTGCAGAGAAGCCAGCTCCTGAGTATAAGGCCTTACCTCCTGCGGCACAGCAGATTCCCATTAAAAAAAGTGTTCCTTTATGTGTATTAACGCCTCGTGTTTTATGAAACATTCTCCCTTCACCCAACTGCCCGATCTGCCTAATCCTCTTAAATATTTCTTTGGGGCTTTTAGAAGTAAACCCCGCTTTAGCGCAATGAATCAGAGGGCTGATAAGAGCCGTGGCACTATCCAGAAAGGTGAAGTAATCCATGTCACTATGGGCACCATTAGAGACTTTAGAAACCAACCCGGGGGATGGATGACAGGCGACCTCATAGAGAATTGCCTGTACCGCTAAACTAGCTATGGCAATTGCTTGGTCATCTAGGCTATTGTTCTTCCCTGCTATGTACATTAAATTTCTCCATTTTCTCCACGTCAAAAGGGTTTCTAGATCCCCATTTCCCTATATCTGTTAAACCGGTCTTCAATAAATTCTATAACCTCATGCTCTTCATGTCGCCTTGATCTCACGCAATGTTGGGCATAATCCTCACATACATAACATTTTCTACTGGGATATCCAAGTTCCTGTCTGCTTATGCTTCTACCCAAGCTATCATAGACATCAAGGTCTAAACACCGTCCGAGAACATGCTTTTCTTCCAGATTAACAGTTATCCTCTTTAAAGCAATAGCTTCTTCTTTAACTGCAGCCAAGAAAATCGGACCTTCTGCCCCTGGCTGCCACGTTTTAAAACATACCTTTTCCCCTAACACAGTGCAAATTAAAGCACTCATTTCCTGGATAATAGTCAAAGTGAGATCATTTGTTTTCTGGAGGCCCGGATAGTTTACTCTCATCACCAGCATCGGAGTTTGATAACGTTTTAGAAGGCTGTCAATAAACTCAGCCCTTCTCTCCCTTGCTTCAAGTAAATCGTTAACAGTATATCTTTCCATAATTCAGTGCGGAGAGTCAGATCTTTTTATATTCTCCACGATCTCCCTTCCACGGCTTGTACTCAGAAACTCCAAGGTAACTTCAGGCAGGAGGTTACTAAGCTTATGAATATCATCTGTCTTTAGCAGTCTTCTAACCATTGAAGCACTGATTGCTTCGTTTCCAAATGCCTTCCTCTTGATTTCATGCAGTTCAACCCCGTAAATAGGCAGCACATTCTTTAAAGTCTCATTATATGTTTTTGTAACCGTACAATAAGGTTCTTCTCCCACATATCTTTTCTTGATCTGAAAAATATGGCAAAAATACTTCCCAAAAATTGAGGAATCTAAGTCAGCATAGGCTCTGAGTCTTTCTCCTTCTTCCCTTAAAAAGTAAGAGGGAAAGGTAGCTGTTGAGATAATGTACTCCCCACTTGGCATTACTTTGACATTTTTTAAATGACCAATCCCCTGACGAACCAGCTTAATTCTCGTTTCGAAAGGAAACAGAGATTTATCCTCTTCTACAATAAACACGAGAACCTCGCTATTATTCTTAGAAGCTTCTTCAATTAAGAATTGGTGGCCCAAAGTGAAGGGATTGCAATTCATAACCAAAGCCGCCTTTTCCGAATCTCCAATGTTATAGTTCTTTTTTATTTCCTTTAATTTTTGACTGATATTATAAATTCCATTTTCTAAGAGAGCAACCTCAGGATTGTTATGAATAAGTTTGAAATTCAAGGCTGAAAAAATATGAACCTGTGAAGGCTTTGTAAAAACAAAATAGTGATATATACCTTGACTGAAGAGTTGATCGATTAAGGCGGAGACTAAAGTCGATGTTATTCCCTCTCCCCTGAGCTCATCAATAACCGCAAAACACTTTAAGACATTTTTTGCTTTTGAGCAGGTCGCAACGATGGGGGTCCCCTTTGCCGCGGTCATCTGCTCCCCGGCTCTTATGACAAGCGTATAGTCCACATCCCGATCTAAGACTAGGTCAAAATTTTCGAGGAAGGTTTCTACCTCTTCTCGTTCCACCTTATTCTTGAGATTTACCTTTTCGATGTGAACTCCGTACATACTTTTTCTCTCCCTTGATAGAAGCAAAGGAATGTTTCTCTTGCTTCCTATAAGTTCCCTACTCTGTGCCGCACACGCTTTTTTATTATTAACGCAAATAGCGCCCTGAAACCCCAAACTCTTCCAAAGCCGTCGCCCCCCGTTCATCCTCCTCCCTTCGACCCCCAAGCCAGAGGAAGTTTCTTAACTAAAGAGCAAAGATAGAGGAATCAAAGTCAGTGAGCGCAGAATGTTGCCTGTGGGCTAAGAAACTGAGTCCACTTCCCTGACGACGTCGATAACACTGCCGTCCCTATATTCTATAACTGCGACAATTTTCTCCGATGTTGCAACAGCCTTAGGGACTCCCGTGATTTTTTCTGCCAGCAGTTTTAATTCTTCTATGGTCATTAGAGGGAGTTTGGTCATCTTTAGCTTTTCAAGCAGGTCCGCTCTTTTAGGATTAACAGCAATTCCTCGTTCCGTGACTACAACATCAATGCTTTCCCCAGGAGTAGTGACGGTTATCACCTTGTCCTTGATTATTGGTAGTCGGGCCTTCATAAGATTTGTTACCACAATAGCAAGTTTTGATCCGGCTGCTGTATCACTATGTCCACCTGAACCGCCCATAATCACTCCGTTGGACCCTGTCGTAACATTAACATTAAAGTCCGTGTCAATTTCTGTCGCTCCCAAAATTATAATATCCAGATTGTTAACCACGGCTCCTTTTGTATGCGGATTGCCATACATGGAAGCGGACATAAATTGATGTGTGGGGTTATCTCTATAAGACTCTATCGCTTTTAGATCAAAGCATTGAACATCAAAGAGGCTTCTAAAAAGTCCTTCCTCCAACATTTCTACGAGATACCCGGTAATTCCGCCGGAAGCGAAACTTCCAACCACCCCTTCATGTTGCATAATCTTTTTCAGTTCCGCGGCAACGGCCAGTGAAGTACCGCCTGCTCCCGTTTGAAAGGACATGCCCTCCCGAACTAAACCGGAGGCCTTAATCACTTCAGTCGCTCTTTTAGCAATGATAAGCGCCACCGGATCCTTAGTAATTCTCGTCGTGCCGGAAACGATACCCTTAGGATCTCCGATGGAATCAATTTTAACGATGTAATCTATAAAAACTTGGTTGATTTCAATGGGATAGGCAGGGTAAGGCACTAAATGATCCGTTATGGCGATGGTTTTATCGGCATACTCGGCATCTGCAACGGCATACCCTAACGATCCACAAGCTGCATCACCATAAACTCCATTAACATTTCCATAGGTGTCCGCCGTGGGAGCTGCCAGAAATGCAACATCGATGTGTAATTCTCCGCTTTCTATGGCCCTAGCCCGTCCGCCATGAGTTTGCATAATCGCAGGTTTCTTCAATTTGCCCTTCGAAACCGCTTCCGCCACTGGGCCGGATATGTAATTTGTAACTAAACCCGTCACCACTCCGCTTTCTATGTGCTCGACAAGGGGTGCATGGATTGGAAAAATAGAACTCGCCGCAACGGTCAGATCCTTAACTCCTCTTGCGGCCAATCTCTCCATGACTTTATTTAAAACATAATCTCCATTTCTTAAATGATGGTGAAAGGAGATAGTCATCCCATCGTTGATGTTTAACTTGTCTAAGGCATCCTCTAAGCTTGGTAATACTTTTTGATCATTAGGGATCACACTTGTTAGCCTGACGGCGGTTCTGGTTTTTACTCCAACATCACTAAAAGCCCCTTGAAAAGGCCTAACATGCCCATATCCTTTAATATAGTCAGGAATTTCTCTGCCCAGTATAGTTTTCATCTTGCTCCACCCTCACCGCTAATAAGTCCCAGCCTTATGCCTTGATCGACTGTGCATGCTGCTCGATTGATGACAGGAGCATCGATCATTTTACCATCTAATGAGCAACATCCTTTGCCTTCTTTTTCAGCTTCCTCCATAGCATCCAAAATCCTTAAAGCTCGTTTTAGTTCATCCTCTGTCGGTGCGAAAACGGAATGAATAGTTTCAATCTGTCTTGGATTTATAGCCGATTTTCCAGTTAGCCCTAAACCTTTTGCTTTAGCCGTATCCTTTTCAAGTCCCTCATAATCGTTCGTATCTGTGAATGGAGTATCGATTGCATCTACCTTTAAAGCTCTGCACACAGTTGCAACCTTATTTCGGGCATAAAAGATTTCTTCTCCCTCTTTTGTCCGTTCTATGCCTAAATCTGCTGTTAAGTCTTCCCCTCCCAACAACACTCCAACTGTTCGTCTAGAGGCTTCGATCACGTTATAGACATTTTCAAGTCCTAGCGCAGTTTCTATGAGAGCGATAATCTTAATGCTTCCGGGGGGATATCCCTCTTCCTTTTCAATTTTATCAAGTAATTTATCCACAAGCTTTATTTCTTCTTCATTCGCTTTAGGGATCAACAATGTATCAGGTTTTACCCGAGCGATCACATCCACATCTTGCGGCCCAAACTCCGTATCTAGGGGATTTACTCTGACTACCACTTCCACCTGTGAGTAATCAATGGTTCTAATCGCTTCTCTAACTAAAATCCTGGCACTGTCCTTTTCTGTTAAGCTAACCGCATCCTCTAAATCTAAGATTATCGAGTCTGCTCCCAGTATCGCTGCGTCTTGAAGCATACCAGGGTTATTCCCCGGCATAAACAACATCGTTCTTCTCAATTTTTCCATGTTAACCCACCTTATGTTTAAATTGCCCTGCTAATAGCAGTTTCTACTCTTGCTGCAATGGTGTAATCTAAAGCTCCCTTGTCTTGAGCCTTAATTGATATGCCTTCGATGCCCATTTCCTGTACTTTATGTAAAATCACTTGCTCGATGACCTCTCCGAATTGTTGCATAACAATACTTTCTAGTTCGAGCTCTGTTTTTCCAAACTCATTAGGTTTAACCATTATTAGAATATCATTAGACTCCAAGGTCCCCGCTTTGGCCACTTTCGTTATTTTCACGTTACTCACCTCAATTCCAAGAACATCCTACTAATTAACCTTTAATCTTCCCCAAAAATACACATTCCGAACACTTGTCATTATATCAAATGACAGGTGTTCGGAATAGCGTTGACCCCAATGCAAATTTTCTTTATGAAGTTAGTTTGATAATTCGAAGATTCCGTTTTCATAGTTAAAAATGAAAACCTCACCAGTTTCAATCATGTAATAGAAGCCGTAAATATTTATCTCTTTATTAAGATACTTTTCTTTAATATAAGGATAGGTTAATAGATGTTTAATCTGCTCTAATATGTTTATTTGCTCGGTTAACCATTCTCTCATGTATTCATCGTCTTTGTCTTCCAGATGTACCATGACCCTCTTCTTAACATTTTGGGCCAATTCCAGCCATTTTTTAGTATCCGGCAAATTATTAAGAATCTCATCAGGCAAATAGATCGAAGCACACCCTCCACAATTAGAGTGGCCACAGACAACAATATTTTCTACTTTTAGAGACTTTACAGCGTATTCAATTGCTGAAGTAGTTGCCACATAGTCCTGATGTGTTTCTTTATAGGGTGGGACTATGTTGGCAATATTTCGAACAACGAACAATTCTCCAGGTAAAGATTTTGTTATCATCTCTGGCATTACACGTGAATCCGAGCAGGCAATAAACAAAGTATGCGGTTCTTGACGTCGTTTCAACTTATCGAATAAATTCTTATGCTCTTCGAAGTCCTTTTGTCTAAACTTAATCAGCCCTTCTAACATTCTTTGCATAAGTCGACCTCCAAATAATTATTCTTTAGTTCTTTGGCCCATACAATTAGATACAGTAGATACAATAATAATTCCAAACGGTGATTTGTAACTTCTTGCACTAACTTAATTATAAGGCCTTTTTACTAAAAATTGGAGGCCTATATTATGTTTTTATTATGTTTTTTTATTATGGCAATCCCATTATTGTATTGCCTTATTATTCAGTATATTTATTGTAATAAGCCCTATCAACAGTTTCTCCTTCTTGTTGGTAATTATCACCGAATCTATCATATTGCAATCAATATGCATTACATTAATTCATACTATGGTTGATTTGCATAAACGCAACATCCGATGGCTCCATTATATTGGGGCTCTTGGGGTATCACAATCTTACGGCCGGATCCTCGCTCCAAAAGCTTGCCGACTGCTTGATTATGTGCTACACCTCCGGTGAAAACAATTATCTCCCCGCGAAACGATCGCAAAAGAGGCAAAATACGTTTAACTATCGTAGTGTTTACTCCTGCCGCTAGTTCAGTCAGGGGAAATCCTTCGACAATCTTACCGATCAGCTCACTTTCGCCGAACACCGCGCAAGTGGAATTCAGCTCCACAGGAGCATCGGTATATTCCCCCAGCTCCTCGAGAGTCAGGTCGAGTATAGTCGCCATATTCTCTAAATAACGTCCAGAAGAGGCAGCACACTTATCATTGGTCAAAAAATCAACCATCTTCCCTTTTTGGACCTGAATAATTTTACTGTCTTGTCCACCCAAATCAACTAACGTAAAATCCTTAAGACCTGTCTGATAAATTGCTCCCAGCACATGGGCTTTAAGCTCAGGAATTGCTTCGCCGCCGGCAAGTTCCAGGGTATTCCGCCCGTATCCCGTGGAAACTAAATGATCGACCGCAGGCAACCCTAAAGCCTCAAAGTTCACGGACAATTTATCACCCTGTTTTCGTCCGTACTCCCGATAAAAACGAATTGTATCCAAACTTTCCAGTCGAAGGATCTCCAAACCTTCCTCTTCAGGCTTATATTCCATAAGGGCAATCTTAACACTCCGACTCCCCAGATCAATTCCACAAATGGTATGTTGTCCCGACATAATGTTTTTCATCCTTCCACCAATATATTCATTAGAGACCCTCTTGGAGGGTCTCTAACACACAAGGTCTATTCCCTAGCTCTGAGGTTCTTTTCATGCAACTATGGATTCGGGGAGCCCATCGTATGTAGTGCCACCAGCAGATTCGTTACTTCATTTAACTCTTATCAACTTTAACAGTTTAATCCACTCTAATCGTCTTTAACAATTTTAATCCGCTTTAATCATCTCTAATCGACCTTAACCAACTTTCATACGGCAAGGCGGAGCGCAAGGCGAAGAGCGTTTCAGGCTACCCTGAAAAACGCCTAAAAACATTCTCAAGAATTCATAGACTCAAAAGGAAGGCGGCTTCGATCCACAGGAGTGAACCCATTGCATGGAGAGGCGGTAAAAGCACCATAAAGCTGGCGCGGGGAAGCGGAGCCACGGGTTCACATCAGGTATTACCCGGAGGTTTGGCACGAAAGTGTCCGGTGGACATTTTCGCTGAAGCGGCAATCTCCAAAGGATACTTATCCGCTGAAGATAGCCCCGCGCCGGCGAGTGGGCGAGCCTCGGAATGCTGGGTGACGAAGACACTGTCTTCGCACGAATTAGCTTTCTTGCAGGATGTGGGCGAAGCCGCTCGACCCGAAGGACCCATTTTCATCATCTGCTGGTGCAGCGCAGCGGCATGGGGGTCTACTCTCTAGTCCTCGATCATACTTAAAAATGACTCTAATCTCATTTTACTGCGTGCATCTAACCCTGTTGGATTTTCTCCTTCCAAAGTTAAAATTGGGTAATCCAGCTTTTTTCTAATAATCTGATCTTCAATCTGACGATAACAAAAGCTTTGCGTATAGTGGATAATTCCATCGAGTTGACGACGCTCTGCTTCTCTGGCGATATCCTCTAAACGCAGAAATACTTTATATGGATACGTGTACAAACGATATTGTTCAACAATGTCATCTGTATTAAAAGGCATGGAAAATTGCCTCTGAACTTCATTAAAAACAACCCTGGCGCCGTGTTCTTCCAGGAAATCGTACAGTTCCGGAAAGATAGGCGGAACCCCGATAAATCCGAGGCGTATTTCCCGCTTTTTCCTGCCCAACCCAGAACGAGAACGTTCTGACAAAGGCTTACGAGCACCCGCGCTTTGAATAAATTCTTGCATCTCATGAGCAAAACCCTCGGGATTACCATTAAAATCTGAACACGAAACAAGGTAGAGGTGATTTTCGAATCCACTCACCCTGTTCTCTTCCCAGGTCAATCGATCAATTTCCCATGCTAATGCCCGAACCTGATCAAGCCGCTTCTTTTGCAGGTTCACGTCTTCCCAGGTGGTTCCCAACACATTAATTAGCTTATCCATTTGAAGGCGGAGCATGTCAGGATCTCGATCATAAGGAAATGCAAAAGGAATAATCTCGATCCCCTCGACCTCCCAAGTCTCCATCAGGGCATGGGTATTACTGCAATCCCCTTGTGTAACAGCAACAATCTGTCGAATATCCGGATTATGCAAGGCTGTCGAATACAATCCTTTAATCCAGCCGCACACATTCCGTGGATAACCCGCGAGCTCCGCTTCCTCTAAACGTTGCATTGCTTCAGAACTGGTAATAAATATATTGTTCAAATCAACCGGCGTATCCCCTGCCGCAAATATAACTTCAACCGGCACCGTCGTTGTTAAACCGATTTTACTCATTAATTGTCTCTGCTCCTTTGGTTCCAAGTACATTAAATATTAGAACTTATGTCTATTTTAGAGGATTAAGGTTGAAATGTTAAGTACGTTTAGCAACTGCATATAGCTGCATATTTACAAGCACCTTATATGCAAAGTTGACCCAGCACCTAACATTAAGCAATACTAATGGAATTATCTAAACAGATTGCGGCCTATTTAACTGGCAAACCCGCTTTCATCCAACGTCTAAAGCCCTAGTTTGCACCACGAGAGCGTGTCTCTCGATCCCTCTTTAACACAGCAAGCGTCCTGTTCATCTCATTGTGCACGATCATATACCCTTCATCTACTCCCATACCGGGTTTTGCAAGCATCTGATCCGGACGGGCAGCCAGTGATACATGCACCGCAGTCCTTCCGCCAGAATCCGTTTCATTGCAGGATCCACCTACATAAGCGCCAACTCCGTATTTTTTGGCATAGATAACCGCTTCAATCGTGTTTTGAATTCCCCCTAGATCCGGAGTTTTAATTTGAACCATATCCGCAGCTTGGGCATCCACAAACTTGACAATATCTTCGTAAGTATTGCACCATTCATCAGCCACGATTTCCACTTTAACTCCCCGAGCCTTCAACGCTACTCGCAAGGCCTTCAGTTGTTCAATCTGACCTTCCAGGCTTCCGGCATCCATAGGTCCTTCAATCCGTAAGTGCAAGGGATCAGCAGCTTTTTCTAACTGTATAAAGTAGTCCACCATCCGCTCCACATTATCCTCAAAAGCAAGACCTATCGTACCATAAACATCGATGTGTAAGACCGGGCGATAATCATCACCGCCGAGCGTCATAATCCGGTTTCGAAGCCAAATCACATAATCTAGGAGCAGTTCTCCATCTTTACCAAGCTTTGTCTCTACATTATTGATCAACGCATGTGGTAAAACTCCGGCGCGTTTTATAATCGCCTTATCCGCATTTTCATAGCGATCATCCCCAGTTTGAGTGAAAATAGGGACAGGTTCAAGAACCATCGGAAGTTCATATTCTTCAAGAATCACTTCGGTGATTGTTTTCCTCTGAGCTTTAGCCACCCCATCCAGAATAGCCTGACTCACGCCATACCGAATCGCAGTATGATAACGTTCCCCATTCTCGCGTTGAGAGTTTTCAACAAGATCCACTAATTTGCGGAAAGAATCTAACTCCTGACCTACGAGCTTAGGTGCAATCTCTCCCAGAATAATAGGAATAAAATCCTCAGCTAAAAATAGCGGATCCCGTCCCCCGGCCCCCGAATACTGTACAGCCGCACAATCCCCTGAAGCAACTTGCCCATCTTCCAAAATAAGCATCACTGAAATAGACTCACCCCGTTGACGAACCGCCTTAAAACCAGGCGTTTTCGGCTCCCCCAAATAAGTAAAACCATCATGTTCCACTCCAGATTTAATAGCCAGTTGATCATCAAAATAAAAACCCGTAAGCCCCGGTGAAGCAATAACATCAATAATCTTCATTAATAGCATCCTCCTTAGATAATGATCTATGTCATCCCCAACCCAAGTCTAATTCCCCCAAGGGGCTTAGCATGCTAACCAGGCTAACCTCCAGGAATACCCAAACGTCCAACGCCACCCAGGATAGACGTTGCTTGAGACATAGAGAACGACTTAAGCAAGCTGCCCGCCAAACTTCACGAAGCGCAGGCAAAGAACGGCCTCATGCAACATCATTTCAACCCAGTCTAATTCCCCCAAGGGGCTTAGCTAACTACCCCGGCTTTCGGGAATACCCAAATCGTCCACGCAGGATAGACGTTGCTTGAGACCAAGAGAACGACTTAAGCGAGCAGCCCGCCAAACTTCACGAAAGCGCAGGCGGAGGACGGGGCGGAACACAGGACGTGTTCCGCCGGCCATGCGACAGGGACGTCGCTTTGGCCGGGTACCCCGTCCGGAGCCGAAGCTAGCGTGTTAGTTTGGCCTGCGAGCGCCGGTCGTGAACGGGTCTCAAGCAACGTCATCCCCAGAAACCCATAGACCCGAAAAAAGCTAACCCCTTGGCCGCCCAACGAGCATCCCTTTACCAATCGCATAAATATCATCAATCACCATCTGGAAGGAGGGATCCCTGTCCTCATCCCGACCACGCTGAGCAATGCGTTCACGATGAAACTCCTTAATCGTCTCATCAAACGGAATATTGCCAAAGTCCAATAAACGTATAGCACCTGTGGTGTCGCGAGCCGGGAGAATCTTTCCGGCATTATATCGACTCGGTGCAAAGGGAACATCAATTACTCCGGCTTGAAACGCCCGAACTGTGCCGACCGCAGCATCTCCTTCTCCCAGTTCGAGGACTCGATCAAGGATCGCCCTTGTTTCAGCTAAGATCATATCTTCTTCCAGGGCAAGCTCTGGAGTCATAGGCAACGACTGATCTTTTAACATGGTTAATATTTGTTTTGTGGTTCGGATACCTGCAGCATTTGCCTCTTTGGTAGGTATCCCCAGAGCTTCATGAGGAGTTTTTACGATGACCTTTGAGGCTTTACCCAAAGCCGCAGTCACTGCCCCCCAGGAAATGACCCCAAAAGCTTTCGCTTCATCCTGTGGAAAACCACCCATCCATTGGTGAAAGACCGTGGTGATCATCACTTTCGGCAAGCCTAGTTTTACTAAATACTCTTCCGCAAGAACCGGTAAGGTATGCAGTGCCGCAACATCTTGGATGAGATTACCGCATTGTCCATAACCGAGTGTCAAACTGCGAACCCCCTGAGCGACCGCGAGAATCCCTTCTATAACAGCAACAGCATGAGAAATAGCAGGTGGAACGAGTGTCCCTGTCAACGGACCAAAGGGCTCACGGTTGATTTTTACCCCTTGCTCTTCGTACAGACCGATAAGGCGATCCACGTACTGCCAATATTTTATCGTGCTTTCAATAGAAACATCTTTAGAATAAGGAATGTTATAAGAAATTCCGCCGCCTTCATAATCTGTAAATCCACCGGCAATGGTAATTTCCGCCAGCAAGCGAGCATCCGGCGTCCCGTGACGAACTTGAACCGGCACTTGAACACTTTCCACAACCTGGCGGCAGGCCGCAACTCCATGGTTTACCGCCGGAAACCCGTTAAGCATAGAACGACCAATCATAGCACTTTCTTCTATACCCGCTTGAGCTTCCGTATAACGGTTTTGGCGAGTATAAGAATCAATCGTGGAAGGCAGAAAATCAGCCCCTCCTTCATCTTGAAGGAAACGTAACAATTCAATATGCTCATTGATGAGCGCTACACCCGCCCGCGGTTGAGCAAAGGTAATCCCTTTTTCTTTTCCTTCGGCGAGTTTCTCCGCAAATATTTTACTCTTAGGCAACGATTTCTGATACGCGACCGCTTCTTCAAAAAAGACATCCTTACCCGTCTGCCATTGTCCCAATACTTCCTGCCGCTGGCGCTGAAACTCTTCGGCGTCCATTTGTCGGACTGTCAGATCCATATACTAAACCTCCTAAAGTTTTACGATGTATTTTTTCATCATCCGAAGCGCAACCTGTGGCGACACTTCTCGCAGTAAGCCCATGGCTGCTAAAATGTACTCTTTATCCAAGTAGAAACTGGGATCTTGTGGTTTGAGAATCGTGGGTTCCTGCGGATTAAAGACCGCACCTCGTAAAATTTCCAAGGGATCCGAATGATGGAGAAGCACTCCCCCCGTTCCAATGACCACTGCTAATGGCGTTAAGTCCTTGCCGTTCTGGACATAACTTGCTCCGAAAGGGGTATAGACCACTTCGATCGTTCCCACATGGCGATCCACTGCCAAACCTACGGCAATTCGGCCCATAGCCACATCAAACTTCGCTTCTTCCGCCGTTTGAGGGATTCGCCAGGGATCTTCTTTATATAAACTCAGTTGGTCTAAAACTTGATCATTTGTCCAACCAAGATTGTCCATCAAAGGTTTTCCGGCAGTTTCCACTAAAGCTTCTGAACTGTAACGCATCCCAAGGTCCCCTTCGACCGTCCGTTTGACATAAGGTTCGGGCAAGCCTTTCAGCATAACACTGGGTTTGCTCGGATCACCTTTAGCAATGGAATGAACATCTGTCGTAGCACCGCCAACATCCACAATGATCAGCTCTCCCATTCCCGGTTCGGAACCGTATCCCTGAGCTAAAAGTTCTGCCGCTGAAAGCACCGCTGACGGTGTTGGCATCATGATCCTCTCCAGGAATTCTTCCGCTTTGTCTAACCCTTTGGCCTGAATAATGTGGGTTAAATAAACCTCTCGAATTGCTAAACGAGCTGATTCTACTGACAAAACGCCCAGTTCCGGCATCACATTGTCTGCGATGACTACGGGGGTGTGTTGCTTCCTGAGGATATCTGCAGCTTGACCAGACACAACTTTGTTTCCCGCAATTACCACAGGGAGGCTAACAGGGAGTGTACTGAGCATTTCCGCATTTTTGAGAATTACTTCCCTATTCCCGCCATCAGTTCCTCCGGCTAACAGAAGGATATCTGGTTTTGAAAGGATAATTCTATCTAAATCTTTCTGAGTTAACTCATAGCTAAAAACCTCCAGGACTCGAGCACCGGCACCCAACGCTGCACGCCTCGCCGCCTCTGCAGTAAGCTCTTTTACCAATCCACTGGCAATCATTTTTAAACCGCCGGCTGCGCTGCTACAGGCGAGCTTACGGACAAAATTCCATCCTCCCTCAGGCTCGGGAATTTGGGCTAAAGCTACCTTCATTCCGTCCATTATGTTTGTTTCAATTGTTGTGCCCGCTCGAGCCGTCCCGACGATATTCTCACTCTCTAAGTCTACGATTGTCACTTTTGTATACGTACTACCAAAATCAATGAGAAGGACTGCTTGCAAGGTCCATTCCCCCTTTTAATCTATCGTCATACCTAAGTCCTTACGCAGATCTTCAATCGGAGTATCCGGAAGAGTTCCAGGGGGATAAACTCGGTCAAAGCCCATGGCTAAGAACCGCTCTTTAACGGATTCAAAATCCTGTTTACCTACTACTAAATTCCCGCCTACATACATGATGATCTTGCCAATTCCTGTTTCCTGACATTTTTCACGCAACCCCCGACAATCCATCTCTCCATGGCCATACAAGGACGAAACCAATAAAGCGTCCGCATCCGTTTCAATGGCTGAATGAATGAATTCTTCTTGTGTTGCCAAGACCCCAATGTTGATCACTTTGAAACCAGCTTGGGTAAAGGCAAAGTCTAAGATTCGATTGCCCACAGCATGCACATCTGATCCAATGACCCCTAATACCACAGTTTTTTGCTCCATCGATCAATTCCTCCTGGTCATTTCTTAACCTTCGTCAAGTTGTTTAATCTTGTTTAAATCCTAAGAAAGATCGTATGAAATCCCAAAACTTACTCACCTAATATGACTTGCTCTACCTGGCCAATCGGTTCTTGGAGAAGAGTATTTCCTACTTGTTTAAAAAGCTCTGGATCTCCACTGACATAGTAGCGAGCTCGCCATGGTTTTTTCCCAAAAGCAGGCTGTGATTCAACCAGTTCGGATTGTTCCCACTCATCCAAATGCTGAAGCAATATTTTAAGTTCTTTTACAACCGCCCGAGCCGGATCTACGATAAGTACATCTTTTCCTAAGATCTCTTTCAGGACCGGTTCAAGAAATGGATAATGAGTGCATCCTAAAATCAAGGTATCTATACCGGCTGCATGCAAGGGAGTAAGATAAGTTTTGGCAATTCCTCTTGCCTCTGAAGAATTGGACAGACCAGCTTCAATTAGAGGTACAAAAAGAGGACAGCCCTGTGCTTTAGTCAAGGTAATAGGCTGTTCTCCCTGTTGCCAGGATTCTCGAAGCGTTGGGTCTTCAGGTAAGCAGCCTTTCGCCAAGGCCCGACTCACAGCCGTCGAATACGCTTTACTGCGCACGGTGGTTTCTGTGGCAATTAGTCCAATCCTTCCCGCGATGGTTTTTTCAACGGCCAACCGGGCTCCCGGTTCAACCATGCCAATCATCGGGACATCAAACCGCTCTCTTAAAATAGGCAACGCTGTAGCCGAACTTGTATTACAGGCTACGACAATCACCTCAGCCCCTTGCCCAATCAGAAAGGTAGCAATTTCTTCCCCAAAACGAATGAGCTCCTCACGAGAACGATTTCCGTACGGTACCCTGGCCGTATCTCCAAAATAAACGATTCTAACATCGAGCAGTTGCTCCAAAATCTCCCTCATCACGGTCAGTCCACCCACTCCGGAGTCAAACATGCCAATTACGCGTTGTTTCTTCAAAACTTCTCCCCCTTCAGGTCCAACAAAGCCCCTCTAAGTAAATTAAGACTCCCTGCATCTGGTTCAAAACGAAACTCAATACACTCCATATTCTCTGGAAGAACTTTTTCAACTCGAAAACGAAGCCTTGGAGCTAAGATTACAGCCCCGCATTCCGGTAAAATTTCACGCAGACTTGCTTCATTCGGTTGAATAAGAGTTTTAAAAGCCGGGTACAATCCCGCTTGTCTGAGAGCGATTTTTATTTTTTCAGCATACTGGTTACTTTCACAAACCAGAGCCAATTCACGGCCCATGGTTAGTTTTGCAATGCGCACGATTGTGTCAAGTTTTGGTTGGAGAGAAATCCCCAGAATAGGGATGTGAAGTTTGCCTAAAAGAATCTTCACTTCAGCCAGATGGGCTACCCCTGTGACAGCCATATCCATTCCTGCTAAGCATTCCTGTGCTCGGGGGGATTCCTGAAGCTCAGAAAGAAGTAATGGCACAAGACTCACACCTGGACCAAGGTTCCAATTGACATCTGTCAGTTGCTCGGGGTTACTTACCAAAAATGCCACTTTCATGCGCGAAAGCAGATCTTTCTTCTCCATCCCCCGAACATGCACGAAGGACACAAAATCATCAATAGAGAATCCGAGTCCTACCGCTTCCTCCATAGCTAAATCAACGATACGTAATACCTTCTCTTTGCGACTTTCCTGCTGCATGATCAAGGCTGTATCCTCAACAAAGGTCCCTTTACCCCGTGTCGAGCATAGAATCCCTTCACTCTCCAATTCCTTATATGCTTGGCTCACGGTATTTCGGCTGACAGCTATGCTTTTAGCTAACTCCCGTTCCGGTGGGAGTTTTGTCCCTGCTGGCCAAATCCCTTGGGTAATTCGCCGCCGAATCTGCTCTTTAAGCTGGATGTAATAGGGCACACCGCTTTTTCGATCTAGCTCCATCAAAAATCACCTTTCTAACCTTTAACAAGCCACAAGCCTACTCGATCTATCTATCTTATGTTAGGTTTAATCCTTTTTGGCCTGGTTGACTAGTCCAATTTTAATTTATTTCTCCATTCCCTTAGCTATTCCCTTCTTTATATTGTCTAATAAAAATTTATTTTTTTAATTAGTATGTATCAGGTTAGGTAATTGATCAAAGGGCCTGCCTCCCCTCACTGAAGGATGGGTCCAAGGTCCATTATTCTAGGTCATGAAGGATCTAGTGGGTTATGTAATTTTGTGGATAACGCGCTAGTCCATGCCGGTAGTGCTATCATGATAAAGTACGGAACGAATGGGTCCCTGGCAGATATTAATGGAGTTTTGATGTTAAGAGTAATTCAGACTTAAATCAACATTTTTTTGCTAAATAGGAGAATTAACATAAATCAGAAACTGAACGCATTGAAAGAACAGGCACGACAGAATTTGTGTTCTGAAGAAGGCCTGAAAATGCGAAGTTTACGTCCTGTCGAGGTCGAAAGTGTCTTTGGTGATATCAAAGGCAACTTTGGCATGCGCCGATTCCTCTTAAAAGGGTTAGAGAAGGTTAAAATTGAATGGGGTCTCCACTGTATTGCTCATAACATGAGAAAGATGGCAGTGGTGATGGGATAAAAAGTGGTATCTACCTTTAATACAAACTAAAAGATAACATAGACACAAAACTTAGTTCGATACGGCCCCTTTTCTCTATCTACGAACCTCATAAATCTCTAAATGTTATGACAATGGCACCAGCATTCGGACGCATCTGTTAAATTTGATTGACTCAGATAACCCTCGCATAGGCAATTCTCTCAATTTCCGAAACATCTAAGCTCCTGCCTATAGGCTCCAAATACTTTTCTTGATAATAAGAAGCCCCGACATCTTCAACTAACGTTAGATTAAAGGGTCTTAAAGAAACCTCTAACTGGGACGGTTCAAGTCCGAAACCCCAGGTTTCATAATGTTCTTTAAATCGATTTTTAGATTTATTAATGTAGTTAACGAAATCATCAGCACCTTCAATATCTGATTCTTTTTCAATTACACTTTTTAAAATATACGTAAATACAATCTCACTTCCTGGTGCTGTTTCGGAAATAGATGTAAGCGTATTGGTAACAGCATCCTGAGAAATATATTGAGTAACACCTTCCCAAATAAAGAAGGCAGGTTTTGCAAAGTTAAACCCCTTTGAAGTTAATACTTCACTGAGTTTCTGAATATTGAAATCGATAGGAATAAAACTAACACCCTTTGGTATTGAGCCAAACGTTTGTTGTAATTTTTCCTTTTTAGAATCTTGCGTGGAAGGCAAATCTACTTCAAACACTCTTATTGCTTCTATACCCAATATTCTATACGGGCGGGTGTCTAAACCCGCACCTAATATAACAACCTGTTGAATTCCTTTCACTATTGCTGCTTGAAGGGCATCATCAATATATCTTGTTCGGCAAACGAATAATCCATAAATTCCTCTAGTTCTGCTATCACACTTTCCTATCACCCAATTTCTTATACTTCTGAATTGCATCAATAGTCGCACTGGTTTATTAAAAAACTCTTTGATTATGGGGTCACTAAACAGTCGATTTGGTTGATACTGTTCAATTAGTCTGCACGATGCCGCTACAAGAGCGGTTCCACTTTTCTTATTTCCCATAGTTGAAGTGCACTCCCTATCTATTTACTTATTTCTAGCCACAATTCAAAGCCCATACGATGATTTATCTAATGACAATAGCACCAGTAGTCCAAAAGAACGCTGGTGCTATTGTCATAACAACACTGCTCTTGTTCGCCCAAGGTAGCAAAAACAATTTGACTGCAAGAACCCCCCTTAAACTGTGAAAATGATTTCAGATGAGTATCATTTATTTGGATAGCTCCACCATAATTTCCTTTAACATCTAAATAATTCGCTACAATGGACAATTTACCTTTATTTCACTCCTTGGGTCCGATAATTCACTATGTAAACAGTACTGGATGACCGATTTATCTTACACCTTGTAGTCCTTTATTCAAAAGGACTACAAGATCATTACTACACCTTGCCCGCCGTCAACAAGTACGCGGTCACCGGTCTGCAAACGCATGGTTGCGTTGCCACAGCCCACAACTGCGGGAATGCCCAACTCGCGAGCAACGATAGCAGCATGCGATAGCGGTGCTCCCACATCGGTGACAATTGCGCCCGCCCGAGGAAAGAGTGGTGTCCATGCAATGTCTGTTTGGGAGGTAACCAGGATCTCCCCTTTTTGAAATTGAGCTCCTTCCTCTGGGCTGTGCAAGAGACGAACCACTCCCTCGATTCGGCCCGCAGACCCTGCGGAACCGGTTATAACATTACCCTTCGACTCACTGGAACCATACGAGGAACCGGAGGCGGAGCCATAAGCATCGTAGATGTCATTGCGTCGCTTGGGATCTGCCGCCCACAGCAACGGATCAAAACGACCACATATAATCGACGGATAGGGAGGCAAAGACGAGTACCTTCTGTGAATGTCCTTCCTTGCAGGGATAAATTTCACTACCGCCTCATCTCCAGACAGGGCATTCAATACCTCTTCAATTGTCAGGAAAAAAATATCGTCGCCTAGACCTGTCAATTGCCCAGCACGAAGAGCGAAACTGCGGGCAACCCAACGATCACGCACGTATTCAGAACGAACTGCTTCGCGCATGCGAGCCTTTGGAGCCACTTTATTTATACGACGTTTCATAGATCGCACCTTCCGTGGATGGCTTGTTTCAAAGCGATTCCAGGCAATAACGAACTCATCGCGCTGTTTTATAAGTAAAGCTTCTACATCTATGGGTGATTTTTCGAACTGTGCCAACTGCTGATCGAGCCAACCCGGGTCCTCAGCTGGACGAGGAACAGACAGCTCAAACTCATTGGGTCCCCGATGGCCATATTGAGCTATATATTCAGTACGGTCGATTTCTCGGCGCGCCACCTTTGCTATTCCAAGAACAGGTCCAAGACTTGCTAAGAGTCCTGAGCCTGAACCGTCTCTGACGTCTGAACTGCTACTCAGACCTGATATGAACGTATCAGCGTCCTCCGGCCCTAGCAGTTCAATTAGCTCACGTCGCAACTTAATCGTATAGTCTGAGAACTGAGTTACGCTACCCATTACGCTCCAAACAGTGTTCTTCAGGTGAGGTGAAATCTCATTGTGCCATAAGAAGGTTAGTTCGACCTTCTTATTTGTTTCATGGATCTGTTTTTGCATTCTCTCGCACCAAGTCGGATTGGCTCTCAGGAACCTGGGCAATTCTCGAACCATCCTAATCTGTTTGATTATTATTCCTACAGAATTAAAAATGAAGGATACTATCGAACGCTTGTACAGAGGTATCAGGGGAATCTCCATGCTCTCCGGAATTCGTGTGTATAACAAGCCTTCCAGAAACCGCATTATACCTTGTTTATTTTTACCCAAAGCACTTAAAACCGAAGCATAGATACTTAAGTTTAAATAGATACGGCCACCAATATTTCCGGATGATTGATATCCGGGTAGCAACTTCCACGATTCGAATATTTGCTGTTGGACAGTCCAAGTGAGAGGCGTCATCACCTGGGGGATTGCTTCCCCAAAATTAACGTTCGACCATAAGTAATTACCAGTCATACTATCATTACACTCACCGGTGGTAGGATTATGTCCGATCAGAGTCGTCACTGGCCGGGACTGCAGCAAATATAACGTGCCTCCTGCGATCGACCATTCGATATCCTGGGGACAGCCCATTTCCTTCTCCAGGCAGTCTCCCAGTTTATAGAGCTTGGGGGCGAACTTTTTCAGTTCCACAGGTCCATCATAGCCAACCCTTCTCCAAATCCCTGTTTTTCTCCCCAGCTTAAATGTATAAGCTGTAACCTGACCAGACACCAATTTCTCGCCCAACCCGAAGATAAAGTTGCCTGCCATTTCATTGCGGTTACCAGTCACCGGGTCAGCTGTAAACAAAACACCCGAAATATCTGATTTTACCATTTGCTGAATAACCACAGCCATGTCGTGAGACTCGTTAATACCTTTTACCTCGCTGTAAACCTGCACTTCCTTACTATGCCGTGACTTGCTCACGGTTCGGATCGCCTTCCGGACTTCATCGTCGGTGCTGACATCCAGTACAGTGTCAAACTGGCCAGCAAAAGAAGCCATAGACGAATCCTCAGACAGTGCAGATGAACGGACAGCGCAGGAGCTTTCGCCTCCCTCCTGACATATTTGCTTAAGGTACGCCTGGACCTGGCCCCAGGCTTCTGGTATTAATTCGTCATTTTTGAAAGCCGGCGGCATAATTATGAAGCCATCGGGGACTGGATAACCCTTTTGATAAAGGTGCGCAAGTGCTCCGCCTTTCCCTCCTGCTAGATGATTATGCTCAGTTCTCAATTCCTTAAATAAGTAAACTAATTGTTTCACCCCAACCCCTCCTTTCTACTCTGATTTATCATTCATGTCATCCATCACGCTTACCCCACAAATAGTTTCCTGGGTTTAATCTTCCTCGTGACGTGTTATATCTTGAATCAAAGTTTGCAGTGCCCAATTCAGTGCCTCAGCTGTTTCTTCAGAATTAAGCCCATACCTTTGCTTAAGAGTTGCCCACGTTAGAGAACTGCAGAGGTGTGAAATTATAGCAGCAACCTGCCTAGCGGCACCTGAAGATAAGTGAGGGGTACTTTCCATAACCATTTCCTGTATTTTTTGATCTCGTTGGTGCCTGCTGTTTGGTTGAACATTGTTTACCAATAAAGCTACCGTGAAAGCCTGTACAAGAGTAGCCCTTTCCTCAAACACTTCTAAATTCTTCCCTACCATGGCTGGGATGTCGTCCAACGATTGTGGCGTAAAAGGAGAACTCTGAGCCATGATTTCTGAGGCTACTTCATAAAGAGCCTCCAGAATCGATTCCCGCGTCGGAAAGTGGCGGTAAACCGTACCATAAGAGATGCCAGCGCGGACAGCTACATCCTTCACACTAAAGTCAAGGATGCGACCTTCACTGATCATCTCCGCCACTGTATCTAAAATTAGATCCCGCGTATTTTCCTTCTGGTTACGACGCAGGGGACTAGTGTAAGAGCGACTATTAGATTTTGTTTCGGACATACAAATTCCCTCCAGTTCTATATTAAGTATAGACCATCTATATTCAATTATGTCTATCTGTTATTAATGTGTCAATAGGCAAAATAGAGCCCCTAATCTGACGTTGAAGTTTGACCTATAACCCAGATACGACACGAAAATGTCCTCTAAGTAAAATAAATCATCTACTTAGAGGGCATTTTCGTGAATTCGCCAGCTATAATTAATTTTCCATTATTTAGCTCCTTGGGTCCTATAAACAACACAAATATTCTATATGATTCTATTGACAAAATTTACACTTAAAGATATTATAAGGTTAACGTAGGATTGGAAAAAGTTCAAAAGGCATCTGTATAATTTAGAATCAGTTTCTGTCCGATTCTTTTATTATTACTATAATTAAAAATAATTCCATCCGAAATATATGAAAAGAGCAATGGACCTTATTAAAGAGGTCGGTTGCTCTTTTTCTTTATTTCGGGTTGAAACTGGGGAAATTCCAGTCCGTCAACTCGAATTTTTACTGACTAGGGTGAGGCAGGTAAAGGGCTGTCGTGTCTAAATGAACAGCCAAAATCAAATGGAAAGAAGGGTTAAGTATGTTATTTCTTGTTAAAAGCGAATTGACACAATTGCCTCCGTTCCCACCTCAACAGGTCAAAGAAATTATGGTAGAAGGATGGGAAAAAGTTATAAACTATCAGAAACAGGGGAAGATTTTGGCACAAGGAATGTTTGCTGGTAGAAAAGGTGGTTGTGTTATTTGGGATGTTGAATCCGTCGAGGAACTCCATATATTAATATCCCAATCTCCTATATTTCCTTTTCTTGAGACAGAGATTACTCCCTTAATCAGTATTGAAAATGCTCTAGAGTCCGTTAAATCGGCTCTAGAAGCAAAACAAACGTCAAAAGAGTAGAATAATTAATCCAACCTAGCCTCAGCCTAGTTTTAGGCCCCTCCAGGGGCCTATTTTTTTTGTTCTTTTTGGGGTATTGAGTCCGATATGTGAATGGTAAATTGGAAGAAAAAAACAGCAAGAAGCTCGAGGCATGATTCAGAGAGCAAAGGTAAAATCGGAAATATGGTAGGATTTGTAAAGAAGAATGCCCGCAATCGCATTTACTATGGTTTGGATAAGTTGAATGAATATGGACTGGCCAATAGAAAAAACCTGCCACATTCATGACAGGCAAAATACTTATTTCATTATATTATTTTACCGTTATTCCTTGTTTCTTTTTAGTGTCTTTTTTTCTTTTCCTTCTATTTCATGTAATTAATTACAGGTCGCTCGACTGTATAGGAATGTACTAAAGCATAGGCGGCTTCAGCTCTTGTTGCGGCTTGATTGGGGTGCAGAGTATTCTCATCAACTTTTAGAATACCTAACCCCCAGGCAAGTGCAATATATCCAAGTGAATCCTGATTAATAGTATCTGCGTCTGTAAAGGGTACAGAATATATGCCTTTAACCTTCGCCGATGGCTCCATATTAATGAGACGAATCATAATTTTTGAAAGATCCTCTCGAGTTAATTCAGACTCCAGTTTTACAGCCTCAGCCAGCCAGCCGCGATCTTTAGCAATTTCTAAAACTTCCCCATCGCTCAAAATGCGATCTCGATAATTCCCTTCTGCAGTAAGCATCGCCCGCAAAAGTGAGCCCACGGTGATTTTCTCATCCGGACGGAAATTTTCTCCGTATTCTCCAAAGGCTCCTGTCAGACCCATTATGCCAATTTCCTTTTCCGCATAATTACCTTGAATATCCAGATAAGTAATGGCCTGAGACCACTGGGATTGAGGTCTTCCATACCAATCCATAGGGTCACCGGTTTTGGCATCAAGGATAGCCGGAACGTACATGTCATAGTCTAACTTCGGTTGATAAGCCAAGTGTATTTCCGGTTGCCCGTTAGGATAAAAGATCAAGGAATATCTCAAAGCCAACGGACTTATTTTTAAGAACCGTTCTGTTATCTCATTGAGAGACAGAACATTCGAGGAACTGGGAAATTCTTGGTTATTCCAGTTCATTTCATAATTGACGACCTGCTTAGCAACTGTATCTACGATCAAATACATTCCGTTGCGGGAAACAGGAATACCGTTGACAACCCTAACATAGTTAAACATCTGAATATTGGGAGGCATTTTTCCTCCATAGAAGTCTTCTGATTGCACTTTAACGAGCTCAATGCGTTCAGGCTGTGTACGTTTAAGAAAGTCATCCGCTATTTTTTGGGCATCTTTTCGGTTCAGAGGCTTGGATTTGTCATCTTGGTTTGATCCATTGGATCGATTAAAACCAACCAAGTCCCCCGTTTTAGCATTTACGCGAGCACTAAGATAACCTTGTTCTCCCATACCGAAAGATTCAGTATTCCACTGTAAATCCCAGACTTGTTCAGTAGGATTTTGCCAGTCAGGATTTAAGCCGGAATTCCTAAGCACAAAATTCTTGGGGATAGTAACCATTTTCTTAACGATCTCAATTGCTTCACTTTGGCTGATTTGTGGAGAATTCTCTTCCGTACCCTGGCTCGTTGAGGGTTCTGAAACTTCAGAAGCAGCCTCAGTCGACAGTATCTTTGAAGCTGATGCTGATGCTGTTGCTGTTGATTCTGCTACTGATACCGCGATACCGCCTGCTGAGCTCGATGATTTATACGCAAGCCCCGCTTTATTAAGTGTGACAGGCTTTCCGGTCAAGGCATCCACCGCTCCTCCGTAGTATTTATTGCTTAACTGATAAACGAGGAGTATCCGTTGAGGTTGAGGTTCTCTTGTCTGGGGATTCATAACCGGAGGCAAAAAATACTGCAGTTCGAGCATTGGGGTATCTGTAAAAACTTGACGTGCTTTATCAGGAGAAATGATATTTGAGGCAACTGGAAAGATAAGATCCTCTGTCCAATTATAGTTGTAGTTTATAACCCGCCCGTCTTCTCCACTAACACTCACGTTTACACCGTTTTCAGGAAAGGGGATACCGTTAACGATTCGAATCCAGCGGAAATTGTACGTAAAGGGTTGAGAGTTATTTAATAGGAAGACTTGTTGCTTATCTGTTACAAGTTGCATTTCTGATTGATGCTTACTAACCAATTTCGCAACCAGGTCCGTGGCTATTTTTAAAGTATCATCTGCGGACAAGACAGGGAGCTTAAAAGACGGCTTGAGCCGTTCGTTCCATTGACTGATGTTTAAAATCTCTCCGCTGATTGCATCAACTTCTGCATTAAAACTCCCACCCGGTTGTTCGATTGCATGCCAATTTAACGAATAGGTGGCACGGTTGTTATACTCATTATATCCGGTATTAAGTTGCGTATAATTCTCAGGGATACTAAAGTTATCTTTGACCGACTGGACTGCCTGCTCAACCGTGATAATCGATTTTTCGCTTCCTAGAGTATTGGCTGGATAAACCAGCAATTGTAATAAGAGCATCCACACAATCACAATGTTCAAATGGCGAATCTTCCTTAACAATTTCCATCAACCCTTTCTTACTTAGCTAATTCTTTAGACTTTCATAACTCTTTAATACTGCCTCCTTCTATTAATGAACTATAAATTCTTTATTTCACTACTCAGGCTACAACAATATATATTCCATCAATTCCATTATTATCCTTTAATATTAAGCAATTATTTTTTATTTTTCCCCTATGTTTAATGGAACTTTTAGAAACTGAAAGATATTAACCATAATTGAACATCAAAAGCTGTCTGTAGAATTTAAAGACAGCTTACCTGCATGCAGATAAGCTGTCGCAGCTTGGAAACCGGAGCAACCAAGGCCAAGCTTTTTTGGATATCACTTACGTCCACGGTTTTCCTAAGATCCAACTTTAGATAATTGGTTCCTTAATGATCTAACACAAACCAGCCTTAAAAATCACGTAAAAAACCAGTAGCTTTGAGGCTACTGGTTTTTATATTGGAAGCTTTCCGACCGACTAGTGGTTCAGCATTTGTTGAAGTTGTTGCTCCACATTATATGAGACCCCGCTATTGTTACCCACAACAACTGACTTTGGAATATACCCTTTATTGAATAGCAAGAAAAAGTTAAGACCCGAAGGGATGGTATTCGGTTCAGTCATTGCCACAATTCCCCCGTTTTTAGCCGCTAAGGCAGCCGTTAACAAGGCATCTGCATAGGGTTTTCCCCAACTGACATCATCTTGGCGAACCAGACCTGATGTAAAGTAAAGCGGGGACTGGGGAGCTTCTTTGTTAAGGAGATTTTGAAAGATAATGCTTTGGGTATCGTAACGATCATAGCCTCCCCAGCGTTTGACTAAAAACCTGGAACTTAGTTCGTTTTCCACCGCATTACTGATAACGGCGGTTCCTCCGAGGAGGACAACATTTGCCGCATTAAGATTTGTTAAAGCTTGAAGCGTAGAAGGTGGCAAGACATCTTTATCTGTAAGTAAAATTGGATTTCCTTGCGCTCCTGCAAAAGCGCTAATCGCGATGGCATCAGGTATAGCGGACCCATTAGCAAGATATACGGTCTGAGTAGAATCGATCCCCACTTGGGCCGAGATCAGGGCTGCCGTATCATATCCTTGTAATCCGGCAATCCGAGTAACCGTATAGTCCTTACTTAAACTATCTTCGATCTCCTGAGCAATAGCGACTGTTCCGCCAACAATATATATGTTCCTGGCACCTAACTCACGAAGTCCGGCTAACGTCCGATCATCTAATGTCGAAGAACCCGTCATAAGAATCGGAGCATCCAGCTTTTTCGAAAGTGGAGCCGCGGCGAGAGAATCCGAAAACTGATCATCTCTTGCCAAGATTACATTCGAAGCACTCGTCCAGCCTTGTTTGGCTATTTCAACCGAAAGTGCTACATTATCAGGAGCATTAGAACCGATACGGCTACCCGCTTCAAAAGCTGGAGCAACGGGTATTGAACTGATAATCTTTCCACCAAAGATAATATCAACATTGCCAGCTTTCTCCGGAGTTATGTTAAGGAGAAACGTTCCATCACTTAAGGTGGTATAACTCTGGGTTGCCGGGCTGGCATCCACGGCCGTTCCATCCACGGTCACTGACCTTTGGTCCAAAACATTCCCTTCCGAATCCGTAAGCTTTACACTTAGAGAGTTTTCGGCATTAACCACAAGTGAACCCGTTACCGTTACTACTGCATCTACAACCTTTATCGTCCCGGTTGCCGAGCCCTTGTTTGGAGAAACAGCGCTAACTTTGAGGGTATATTCTCCGGGCGTATATAAGGTAAGATCGGGAATGCTGTAATAACCGCCACCCCCGGATACGTTATAGTAAGTCACATTGCCCTCAGAATCTGTAAGAGTCGCATTGACCGATCCTGTAAAGAGTTTACTGGTAGGAATACGATTTAATTTAAACTCAACATCCGTCGGCTCCCCAATAACCACGCTCGATTCTTCCTCAGACACAAACGTCAGCCCTCTTAAGGTAGTGTAATTCTCACCACTACTATTAGTACCACTCTCAGTATCAGCAAGCAACATCCCCGGCAACATACCGATCAGCAAAAAAGCCATTATCAGGATACTTAAAACTGTTTGAGTCCGTTTCTTTTTTATCACGAAATTTCTTCCTTTCTTACGTAGCTTTAGCATCCATGAATTCTTGTGAACGGGCAATTTCCCCTGACTTTCACAATCCCCAAATGATCTCTAGACCGTCTCCAACCGTCCCCCTGTTCCCAGCCCCGTCGACCTGAAAGAAAGGGGACAATTGCTTAGTGAACACATTCGTGGGAGTTCACGATAAAGCGAGTGCCGATGCTGAAGG
>NZ_JAMHFY010000050.1 GCF_023897015.1 Desulfosporosinus nitroreducens
TCTCTGAAAACAAATTTAAACACCCTTGAAAATGTTACTCAGGAAGCTGCGTCTCTGACAGATGCCTTTGATCAAGCCGTTTATTACCGAGATGTAGTCTTTAAGGCCATGGCAGCTCTCAGGATTGACGGAGATAAACTTGAAATGATTGTTGATTCAGAACTCTGGCCGCTTCCCACGTATGCAGAAATGTTATTTATGCTTTAATATTGAGCAAGCCATGAAATTAGTCCTCACCTAACTGCAAATGTTCTTATATGGAATTATAGGGCTGAAACAACTTGATCATGTTGTTTCAGCCCCATTTTATTTGTCTCTTTCCAACGACTTTGTTAGCTAACCTCAGCGCAACACAGATTGATTGGGTTCATTGTCTTCACTTATTAAGCCAACCCTTGATCCCATTTTGCAAAAGGACCCCCTTTGAGTGTTTCCTTGTGCTCACCCATTATTTCCATTTTTATATCTTTCCTTCCCTTATTATACATTTTAAGCATTATAAAAGGCACCTAACCCTGTTGTAGATTAGATGCCCTTAATGCTTAAATATCGATTTACTTATTCATCCCAACCTCAACCGTAACATTCTTACCCTTTTCCCCAGCCTTATAATCCTTGTGATATAGCAGTACACAGGTCTCCACAATTGAGCGTATCTTTTTAACAACTGGTTTGTGGAAGGATTTGAGTTATATACTGTCGAATTCTTATAGATTGCGACAAATATCAGTTAGTAGGATGGTGTAAATTTGCAGCGATATTTATTATATCCACCTTTTTTAACAGTTCATGAAGAAACTGATTTCTCCGATATCTGGGAATCATTCTGTTTGAAGCTATTAAAGTTAGAATACGGAACAAACGAGATTGAGAGGAGACGTCCTCCCGAGAGTGGTATCGATCTTTTTTACAGAAGTGGACAGATCGCTTATCAATGCAAAAGCACATTGAATGATAACAAATTTAACATTAAGATTGCATGCAACTCCTTACGAAGCGCACTTCCTCTAAAAAATACATTACCTTGGGCTCTCTACACGATTTGTTCTAATAACAATTTAACTGGAAACCAAATCACTGCACTTCAATCGGTTGATCCTCATGTCAATACTAGGGGAAAAGACAGCTGGATTGAACTATGCCGCAGATTCCCCGACCAAGTTAAAGCGAATTTTCGCACTCTATGTGACGTGCCCGAAAATAGGATTCATAACGATTTCCAACTTCTGATCAACGGTGAGTTAGACATGATTAGGAAGAAATTAAGCTTCAAACCTATTAATGTATTAATTTATCATCATGGCCATGATCAAATCTACAATTTTGTGCTATCTAAGACATTAACTATTTCCGATCTTATACTTATCACCCGCCGACTGTTCAATCTTCATGAAACAACAAAAGATTACAAAGGCGAAGTACAACCTAAACCATTCTTTAAAATCAATGATACCCGTTACGATGAAGAACAGCGGCACGATATTACGCTCGAGGAATTAGGCATAGATGAACATAGTACCCTCTTGTTCGGCCTGGACATTGTCTTTCCTGGGGGGCAACTTACCCGCACAGTGATGCACGCCAACAATAATTCAAATATTCACCAATTAAGCGAAACAGAAATCGTCGCCTCCATATTCAGGCGATTCGATGCCAGTCTTGATGAGTAATTTAAATATGAATCAATTATCTGGGTTGACCGAGTATTCGATCTTCAATATATTGCAATCGCCCAATTGCACAGGATTCCAGTATTTCAAAAACTATGCTATCAGTGTCGTAGAAGAAATCAATATTGCCTTGTACCAACAACAAGCTAAGAATACATTTCATCTCGATTTCAAGACATTATTTCATTTTGACGGTGAATCGTATCATGAAGACGGCGTGGACCATGTCATCATAAATGATGGAGTTGTCATTACAACATTCGAAGTATTTTATAATATCCTTTCAAGATATCCCATACTCCCATACTTAAGCCCCACTCCCGCAGCGTTGGGCTATAATTTGATTTATAACTTTAATAATGAACAATATCAGACGACCATCAATTTCCCGATTGATCGGGAAAGAAGAATTATCGCTGAATACATGGCAATGTTTGCAATAAAATTTATTATTTTGCATGAAATTGGTCATCATTATAACGGCCATATTTTATATCGGGATTCTTTAGTTCAAAATATAACTAAATTGAATACTTTTACCAATAACCTTGCGAAATCGCATAAGGAATTGTTAGATTTACAAACTATGGAGATGGATGCAGATGCCTTTGCCATTTCGAGATTAATAGATGAAACACTTATATTAATCTCGAATGACACGCGACTCTTTAGCATCCTGAAGTGTGTCGATGATATATACGTGATATTTATTATTGCTATCCAAACTTTGTTTTTAATTTTTAAGAAAGAGCAAAAGACAGAAGAAGATCATTGGTATTCTCCTTACTTTCCCACCTTCCCAAGAGGCTGTATCAATCTCGATTGCGCCAAGACCAATATTGCCTTTAAAGCCAAAGGAATCATTACACCAGACAAATTCGTTGAATTGACAAATAGCTCCTTTATTGCAGCCGAGAAGTACTTCTATTCTTTGTATGGAGTTAATCACTACCAAGACGCCATAGACTATGAAGAAAGCATGTCAGCTCATATCAAAGAGGTAGAAAAAAACTGGGTTCTACTAAGAGAAAAGTTAATTCCCTTTGCTCGTGTAAGACTTGCACAGTAGTCAAATCTACTGACTCTAAAATCTAGATTGATCGAATACTTTCCATATTTATGCAATGAAAGAGATGCACAAAATATTCGCTCTTCACTACTTTCGATATACCACGCACTTCACGTGCCTTGATGTTACTTTATTGTAAGATTTCTCCAGACAGACAAGCCTCGGTATGCCACACCTCAGCTAGTTAGGGCTTGCTAAATATTAAGGAAAGCTAGATTTCACAAGGGTTTGAGGGCATTTTTGTCGAATATTATGTGCACGGAAAAACGTAACTACCCCCAAAAAACCGTGCACATGGAGGAGAAAAAGATGTACCGTAAGCCCAGTTCGCAGATGGCCATAGATGATTTCATCCTACCTTTTTCGGGTAAGCTCAGTGCCGAAAATCGCTGGGTTCAATTGGCAAAAATCATTCCTTGGGATGAAATCGAAGAGGAATACGCTTTTATGTTTCCAAGTGATCGGGGTAATGTGGCTAAACCTGTTACACGACCTTTCTAAAATTGGGCAGAAAATTAGACAGGCTCTTTTGACCTGTCATCACAAACCCGTTGTTATTCACACAATTGTAAAATGTTTTAAACTAAAGTTTTTTGTTGCTTTCGTTAAGTCCTTATCATTGAATCTGTACCATACTCCATAGTATTTTTGAACTAATTTTGGTTTATTTAAATTACTTCCACTGGGGTGAACTGCTTCACCTGATTCAACACCCTTTAAATCAAGCTTTTTCTTAGATTCTTTTCCGACAAATAAAACATATACATCATGCCCTCTTTTCCTGATGTTTGAGATAAAGTCCAAAATGTATTTGTTTCTATCATTAATCCCAACAAATTTATTGGTCACAGTTTTCGAATCTAAATATCTGTTCACCAATAAGATACTGTGACGCTTATATAAATATATGCCAAATTCCTCAGCACTAACTTTATGTTTTCTTAGATATGAAATCGCTTCAAGTCCCTTTGAATGAGAATTAAACAGCATATTAAAGATCATCTCTAGACTATCCTGTACTTTGATCCAATCTTTTACCAAAAATGCAATATACCTGAAGTCTCTAAATGGATTCTTTTTAGAAAATACCTTAAAATCAATGCCATTAAGTTTTTGTTTATATGGTGCTTCCCCTATTATTATTCTGACAACATTGTCTGCATAATTAACCTTTATATTAAACTTCTTCTCAAATTCATTTACCCAAGGAAACATTTCATCTCTCCCAACTGGACTGCTCCATAAAGTGAATCAGGAGCATCATCATGCTTAGCTCCTTTGTTGTAATCCTTGACTTGATTATTGTACCTTATGTTAGAAGGATTGAATAGGATATGCCCTTTTTTAACCTCTGGTTCTAACGATATAATCCTCTCATGCTTTTGTCCTTTACTTATTACTTCGTCCACAGGAGTAAATATTTTAGCCTTCCAAAGTTCTTCCTCAAACTTCTGCTTGATATAGCTCTGCGCAGCTGTCGTTTCAAAGCCAATCTTCTCAATCGGATATTGCTGTAACTTTTCAACGGCTACCTGAAACAGATCATCGGGAAGCAATTTGTATATACTACCATCTATTCATATTTTCGCTTGGTCTTTGTATGCTTTCCGAGGATCGTAATTGCCGAGTAGTCATTGCGTTTTCTAGCTTTAACAGCAGGATCGATGTACATAACTATTTCCATTTCTTCAGAGCGTGTTTCCGACCCAATCCACTTCTAGAAGTTCACCTGGCTTGCGTTTGATTCGCATGGTCGCTTTAGTCTTGTATACAAACGCCTTGTAGTAATCGCAAAACTGGGTGTATTGATAAGGGATAGCCTTTTCGGCTTCACATTGCTCACAATATTCACTCCACAGTAATGTGAGGGTGACGCCAGGTTTTGCCAACTCCTTGTGTATATAGGCATAATCGGGCATCTTGCGACCTGATTCTGTAACCCTCCCAGGATACAATAACTTCCTGATGTCAGTATCGGTTAACTCGTCTGACAAAGGCCATACTAATAGACCCTTCTGTTCTGCAAGGTCGCAGACTTCAGTAACTGTGTTTCTTGAACAGTGGAGACTTGTCGCGATTTGACTCTTGCTGTGGTTCAGGCATTTGAGCCTGATAATTTCTCGATAATTTACCACAATTATCGACCTCCATAAAAATATTTACACAAAAAATTGTGCATATATCCATTATAGGGTCGCTATATGATGTGATATAGACCGGCTGCTCTGTACTTCGTGAAGGTTGCTCTATTTTATCGAGACATATGCTCACTTTTACCGAGAAGTGTGCTCTCTTGTAACGAAATATTCAATACTGATACTGAAACAATAAATGCCATTCTAACTAAATTATTAGAGTTAAGATAAAGGTTATAATGTTGGCGGGACCCCATTTAAAGGAATGTAGAAGGGAGGCAAAAAAGATGTTTGTTTTTCCAGCGTTTGTAAGTCCGGTAATTGCTATTGGAGTACTCTTCCCTACCATTTTGATTCCAGTTTTTTTGATCATTTACGTGGTGAAAAAAATGAACAAATAATTAGGGACAGTACCAGCGAAGCTATCACTAGGGGTAAGCTAGAAGGGTTAAACCTAGTATTTCTATACTGTGAAGTTCTAAAATGGTCTGTATCGGAACTTTCGAAAGGACATAAGATTAGTCTATTTGGCACAATGATCTATAGCAAAATACAGCCAGGAAACTTCACAGTCTCCTAGCTGTATTTTGCTTAAAAGGTTCGCTTAGTTATTCAGACCTGCTCCTTTGTCTATTCTACTGCCACATCATGTTGTTCTAGGAATAAATGATATAATCGGACCTCGATATTTATTTAAAATCCAAATCATACTCAATATCTGTCAACGTCGGGAAATATACGTTATCTAGCGATGAAATACTTTCCCAGTGGCCTACACCCCAAGTATCATCGGCCTTGGACCGGCGTTTTTTGTTAGGAAGCGTTTTAACCGAATCTCTCGTATGGACATTAAAATCACTTTAACAAACAGCTTTTCGGAAAGTCTTATTGGTTAAAGCCCTGATCAACAAAATAGGCAGTTTTAATGTACATCATATGATGAAGTGCCATATGCGGATCCATAGGCGTTAAAGGTTATGTCTATATAGATAGTAAATAGTTGAAACGTCCATGGACCAATAGCATTATTTAGGTCTCCTTGTCCAGATGATGTGTATTCGTTGTTTTCGCTGTTTAAAACTGGTGGGGTTTTTTCCAAATTTTCGAAATAATTTGGCCAGGCTGATGCTGGAACAGAAGGAGTAAGTTTAGGTGCAGGATGTGAGATATATGTGCCATCATTGTATTGCCCTTTTCGCCTACTGTGTAATCCTTGTGATATAGCAGTACACAGGTCTCCACGTGCCTTGAGGTTACAAAAATGATGCTGAAAAAGCTGGTATCCCCTTGGCGAAAGGGTCTATTTAAGAAACTGTCGTCTAAGTGCACGACTTATTTTTCGTATCACGTGCTTTTTGCCAAGGATTTCAAACTTTGTATCTCCTTAAAGTAATAATTTATACCAGATGGAGAGACAAAAAACGCACTCTCCGATCCAGTAGGTTAGATAGTGCGTTGGCTGACGTGAGCGCTTTCGAATACTGCTTACTTTTCGGTAAACGGTTTACTTCCATAAGCTTATACAATAATTATTTAGGGATTGTAATTTCAACAATTGGAGTGGTTTCAATTTTAGTAATAATAGGTGTGTACAAATCAACTTCAACCTCAGGTGTTTCAATCGAAACGACAAGAGCATATCTTACTTTCTCGTTGTATTTACCGAGATGGCCTCTTTCTCGCCACCAGCCGATTACCGGATAAACTGCAACATAATTTGCATCACACAAATTGACAGCTAAGTCTTCACAAAAATCAGAATGTATTGAGCCAACGTCGCGATTTCCAACACCTAAATACCAATCTCGACTACTTCCATCTCCACTATCTTTTATGTCATCACCACGCATCTTAATATTAACACGTTTTTTGAAATCTTCTAATGTTTCATTAGAGTTGATAACATCAAATCTAAGACCGCAGGAAGGGTATCTATATTTGTCTTTCCAACCGACTTCTCCCGGACCTGGCTCTATAAAATAGGAAAGAGTAGCCCTTATTATTGCTTTTGTCTCTCCTAGAGACTGTAATACTTCTTTTGGCCAGGGTATATCGTGCAAGTGCATTTCATTCATATGATTTTTGGTAAATGGTTGTAATTCGCCTTGTATAATCAAATTTACCGAATTATCAACGCACCGAATTGCTTTTGACAAATCAGGAACACCATAACCACAAGTACGCAGCAACTGTTTTCTGCCCTTTGTTTTGGTATCTTCTTTGCAAAACTGTCTATGCATACTTTCGGTCCATCTTGCAGAATGCACTAATAAAGCTCGTACTGTTTCGGCCCATATACCCGGATATTCTGCATAAATCTGTGCCGCCATCCATGATGCTTGTGCAGTTGCTGAACTCGTTCCCCAAATAGTTGAAAACGGACGTACTAAGTGCTTGTGATGTGTAGTTAAAAGAGATAAATCTTCGCACTCAGTATAGTCTGTATCATTTGTAGCCATATTACCGCCATCAAGAAGTATTTCAGGTTTAATTGGCCATTTATTACTCCATGTTACAGAAGTAGAACTATAAGGTGACAATTGCCCTACATCAGCAACTGGGTGGAAATGCTTATAACTAGAATCTGAAATTTGAATATCATTTGCTATGGCTCCAACAGTGATTGCATTCCAAGATTGCCCTGGATTTTCAACCCCATGAAGAATACTCGAATCAGGATAGTCATTATAAGTTAGTTCTGCGGGAAATACATTTCCGGCACTAATAAAAAACAAGCGTTTTTCACCGTTTTCGTTTGCGCCTGAAGTGATACTATCCACAGCAGCAGACCAAGAAGTAGGGCTACCATCTTCTGTATTATAATATGGAGAAGTTACAGCCATACATAACGTTCTATCCGCTGACGGATTAGATATTTCCGCCAATGCGACAGCTTGTTCAGTAATTGCCCCATATAACTCTATAGGATTTTCTCCTTTTGGTGGTAGAATTTTAACGGACTCAATTTTATGGTTAATGACTAACCTATTGGGGTCTAACAATTTATCCTTTAAATTATTATATAAGGCTATCCCCGCCATTTCAGTCCCATGCCCCATATGGTCAGTTGATCCCCAAGAATCGTTAACAGCTTGTACAGTATTTATATCTTTTATTGCTGGAGAAATTAAAGGATGTGAATTGTTTAGACCTGTGTCTAACAAGCAGATAGAAGAATTACTGTCCATAAATTCTGTTCGATTCAACAATTCTTCAGCCCATTCCTGTTGTTCTACACCATATAGTGTACCAAAGAAACTCGTAGGTTCAGGTGCTCTGCGAAATTCAGTAATATATTCGCAGCAACTGATCAAGTTAGATAATTGAGATTTATTGGCCTTTATCAGATGAACTATACGTTCTGGAAAAATCAATTTGTTATGATCAATATCTATTTCCAATGTTCTGCAACACTCTGAGATGTTAGTTAAAGCATTTTCAAGAAATAAATTATCGTATCTAATCCATACTTCGCACCATTGAGCAACTTCGTTTGGAATATCCTCTGGTTTTCCTATCCAAAATGAATCTAACATCGCAACTCTTATATCATCAATGCTACGCACTAAATCATTATGTTTTGGGATTCCTTTTTCAGTAACTTCCGATGAATATGCTTCAATTTTTTTAATGAAGTATGATTCCTTTCCCGCAGGAATATACACCGTTGCCCTAATTGTTTCCGTTTCTTCATCGGATTTTACATTCAAAAGGCGTATGCCCTGAGTTCTGTTTTCCAAGCTTTTAATTGCCAAATCATGTTTAGCTGCGCTAGAAAACTCAAGGTACACGCCTTCTTTATATCTTATTGCTGCAACTTGCTTTTGAGTTGCTGAACGCTCGTAGCATTCGTTCAATTTTCTCTCAATAAACGTAGCATGTGCCTTACTATTTTCTCGTTGAGGATAATTTTTCCCACCTGGCATTGAGCGAGAAATATACGGAATAGATGTGTTTGTGTCATGCAAAAATATATTCTTCTTTTCAACCGACAACCGTTACGCCTCCTTTCCAGAATATAGCGTTAATCTTTCTTTAACTAGGTTCTGCATCTTGGATTGTGTTATTTTATTATCATCCAATATAGAATCCTTAATAGCATCTTCACATACTCTGATTATTTCGGCATGACTTAATACAAGCGATTCTTCAATTAATTGAGTAGATGGTACAAAATCACTTTGATAAGCTGCAAGCTTATATTGATACAGCCGTTTTACTTCGCTTTCAGTTGGCATTGAATAATGCAAAACATCGTCAAAACGCCTAAACAATGCTTGATCCAACAATTTTTGGTTGTTGGTAGCCGCAACAATAATGCTCTCCGATTTATCCTGTTCAATAAACTGAAGAAAAGAGTTTAGTATTCTTCGCATTTCTCCAACTTCATTATCCAAGTTTCTATCTGCCCCAATAGCATCAAATTCATCAAAAAAATATACACCAATTGAATTCTCAACAGAATCAAAAATCTGTCTCAATTTCGAGCTGGTTTCACCCATGAATTTTGTAACCAACTTATCCATCTGGACTGTATAAAGGGGTAACCCTGTTTCGGAAGCTATTACTGAAGCCGTAAATGTTTTTCCAGTTCCCGGCTTCCCTTCAATAAGAATTTTACGACGATTACTCATCCCATAACTTCTCAATTTGTTTCTATTTCTAAATTCGTTTAAGATTCTTTTGATTCTATCATGAATCTCGTCAGATACAATTAAATCCTTTATTCTTTCAGTTGGAATGTACATTGTAAGCATAGGATTATTTTGCATCTGATTAAAATGAAGTATATTCGCTCTAGCATTTCCAGTTTTTTCAGCCAGTTTCTTCAATTCCCGAGCAAGGATTTCGTGGTTAAGTTTGGCCTCATAAGCAGCAATTTGCAATACTACAGTTTTGAATTTTTCATTGTCATTATCATTATGAGCTTTAATTAAGCTTTTAATTTGATCTGCTGTAGCCATACAAAACACCTCCTTGCATATAGTTATAGATAGTATATTATATCATTTATGCTATAAAAATTCAATTGATCACGCAGTATTTACCAAAATATAGAAGTCGCAATAATTTATTTTTCGTTATTTTACCAATAAAATTCTTCAATTCTGCTTTAATTGCCTCTATCTTTCTTTTCATGTATTGGCTGTCTTTTGGGATTTTTCAATACTTCCAGTACATTCGGAGCATCATGCCCAATTTTTTACTGCTGCAATATACACTGTTTGCATCTTGAAACCATATTTACTTTCTACATACTCTTTTGTCATTTTATAGGTTACTCTTTCGCTTGATCTAAATTCCTAGGATTTTTTCGCTATTTTCCCAACAGGAAATTTCCCTTGCTCTACAAACTCCAATATTTAGTTGATATGCGTATCAGCATTTTTGTGAGAAAGATTTTTGAATCTAATACCCTTATTTTAACTTTTGATGTTCTTTTGCCAATTGAGCTTCCACTTGCGCCCATTGCTCATTCATATTCATCAATGTACTATTACCACAGTGGTAACAGTGATATACTTTCTGCCTACTCATTATTCCACCCCTTTCAGACATACTTCGTTTTATTTTATCATTATAGAAAATCAGATGTCATCTATAAAATGCTCATAAAGACCCGTTTTTTGCTCTTTTTCTGATCCCAAAACGCTATATATGGTGTCCAAACCGTCTTATTTGGCCTTCTGACCACTATACGTCATCATTATTATACTCTCCACGTGCCCCGTCCAAGGAAACATACAAACACCTACTCACCATGTCTTCACTCTATTCACACGATCAAATGACCCTTTTTCTCGGCAAGAGTGACAGCGGCCTCGATACCTGAGTTAATTGGACAAAATCGTTTTCGATGCCATCACTGAATATCACGCCATTCTCCGGCATCATTGAAAAGATCCTCAGCGGTCGCCCTGAAATTACACTTTTTAACCTTTATGGATTGTATCTGGGAGAGCCTTTGTTTGCGCTGCCTGTTGGACGTAGGAATCTTATGCCTGCTCATTCTCCGTATACACATTCTCCTTCAACGACTTCATCAAGAAATCAATCACACTCTTTTTGAACAGGTCATGGGTCTCCGGTTCCTTGGCGGCGAGCTCTTTCATTTCCCCCATCAATTCCTTGAATGTTTTTTCCAGGTTTTCGTATAAAAAAGCCACTTTATTAGCCACTGCCTTGTTATACACCTCAGTAAGTCGCTTGCTCATCTTTTCGACAGTCTTGTAAGATGCCCTATTTTTTACTTTTTCCAACTCCGCCTGCTTCTTTTCGGTATCCTGTTCCAGCGCCCGGTTGGACTCACTTAACTCTTCCGACTTGGTCCTCAGGTTGTCGTAGGCCTTGGTCAGGTGGGTTATTTGGTTCGCCTGTTCATCCATAACTTTCCGGAGGCCGGTGTTTTCCTGCCGGGCCTGATCCCGTTCTTCCCGGGCCAGTTTCCAATCATTGACCTTCTTTTGCAGCTCACGGGTGGTTATATTATCCATATCCAGCTCGGCAATGAACTCACCCCGAACCTCTTCCGGGACTCCGAGGAGAATAAGAGCCTGGGTGAAATTCAAATTCGGCAGTTCTTGCGCCTGGGTGTCGGCGGTGGGAGATTGGGCCTCGGCGGATTCGAGCTGTCTAGGCCCGTACTCCTCGAAAACGCGTATCATTCTTTCCGCCGTTTTCTGAGAATAGCTGACCGATTCCTCCAACCACTTGCCCCATTCCCCATACTGAAGCAACCCCCTGGCTTCCTTCAGGCG
>NZ_JAMHFY010000051.1 GCF_023897015.1 Desulfosporosinus nitroreducens
AGGTCATCGCCAGGTAAACAAGCGAAAAACTACCTTTAACGAGGTAGTTTTTCTGTGTTTTTAATACTGTAATGTAAAGAACGAAAGTACCGGGTTCCCTTCTTCGGGATCCACACTGCAGGAGAGAGCGTTACAAGTCGCAGTGTGGCGAAAGGCTCCCCTTCGCCACGAAGTCTTCCTTTGGGGTGGGTGGCTCGGCGATACTGTCCACAGGACACTCTCGTGCCTTTCGTTCCAGGGCCTAGGATACTTGGAGCATAGCTCCTAGGAAAGTAGGTCATCGCCAGGCAAAATTCAACAGTTCCATTAGCTGGACCGGCAAATAAGCAAGGGAGAATTGCGGCGGACAATATTGCAGGCTTAGGCACTACTTACAAGGGTACACAGGGTACCTCAATTATTAAGGTTTTTAAATTAACCGCCGCTTGTACAGGTAATAATCAAAGAACTTTAAATAGATTGAATATGTCTAATAAAACGATTACAATTCATCCTTTCTCGAATGCAACCTATTATCCAGGAGCCCAGATGTTGACCTTAAAGATGATTTTCAATGAGGAAGGTAAAATACTAGGGGCTCAAAGTGTCGGCAATGATGGCGTGGATAAAAGAATGGACGTCATAGCGACTGTGATTAGACTGGGTGGAACAGTCACAGATTTATCTGAGTTAGAACTCTGCTATGTACAGTCCATTTTCTTCAGCTAGGGATCCGGTCAATCTGGCGGGCTATGTTGCTGAGAATGTTTTAGCTGGCAGAATGGGGATTCTTACAGCTGAGCAATTTATGGCTTATCCAAGAGAAAACACGATACTTTTAGATGTGCGTACTGTAAAGTTAATTAGTAGAAAAGGATACATTAAGAGAGCTGTCAATATACCTGTAGATAGCCTCAGAGAAAGAATCGGAGAACTTGATAGGGGTAAAGAGATTCTTGAATATTGTTAGATTGGATTGAGAGGATATGTAGCTGCTCGATTTTTAACTCAAAACGGCTTTAAAGTAAAAAACTTAGATGGAGGTTATGTATCTGTTTAAGATCAAAATACAAGCGGAATTGAGGCACGTACTAATGTTTCTAACCTTGTGCGTTTCGTGGCATAAAATTATAATAATGGTTTTTGCAGAACAAAGGGGTGTATATGGAGTGAGGTCAACAATAGTTTCAAAATATCTAGAGTAAAGGAACATTACAGAAGGGAGGGCATCGTAATGGGTCTAAAAGTAAAAGTTTCGAATTTTTTATTGATAACCATGGTCCAGAATTGTTGTTAATTATTTCAAGTGTTGTGATAGTAGTACTCATGATTCAAGACGTAATATCGGTAGTCCGACCATGAAATAAACAACAGTCTTGACACCCTTCAAGAGTGATTTCTGAAAAGCATAGAATATAAACGAAACCCCCATTCCCTGGCATCCAATGCGCTAGGGAGCGGGGGTTTTCAGAATAACAATTATGCTAGTGTTAACTTCTCCCGCCAAGGAAAAGAATTAACTAACATTTTATTCAATCCGACTTCCTTAACTGTGTACCCTAAGGCTAATCCTATAAGTTGAGTAAAAAATACTACGGAAATTTGCTTGCCTTGTGCCTGTAGTGCATGGAGCCGAAATTCCAGATTTGAATGACATAACGGGCAAGCAACCTCTCTGCGGCCCCGAGCTGGCTAACTTAAGAACGGATGAAGTCCTGCGTCAAGCAATAGCCTCTGGAGCAGATGTTATTGCGACTTCCACCGCAACATTCGCTCTTATGAGACCAGTCCCTTACATCCGCTCCCAGAGCTTCCAGAAGCTTATCCATGCTTTGAGGATTTTCAGAGCTATCAGATTCGGCATCAGACTCGGAATTGGGTCTTACCGTTAAGCATCCATAATAGCATACAACTTTTAAATCTGTGAAACGGTACTTCGAACTTTGTTTGATGCTCTTCGAAATGGAAAGATCGGATAACAACTCTAGTATATGAATAACACTGACTGCTTGGACCCCTGCTAAACTTTCTGCAGCCAATTGACTAGCTAATTGGCGTTTCTGAGGATCTTGAAGTTCAAGGCTTGATCGTTTTAGATTACTGTAACAAGCGGCACACGGAGCGGTAACGGTATTAAACCCACTCTTGCCAACAAGATGTAAGTTCCTTGCTCCTAAGGTTAGGTTGAGCGAGTGATCAATACTGTGAGCTGACGTTGCCCCACAACAATTCCAATCGTTTGGCTCCTGCAAATTAATTCCGACTTTGCCACATACAAGTCGAGTGGAGGTATCAAAAGGCTTTGCTAAGCCATGAAGTGAGCAACCAGGAAAATAAGATACAGTTTTACTTGCCATGGCCTTTGCTCCCTCCTTTCTCTACTCTTTTTATCGCAAGACGATACGATTTATCTGGCCTGTGTGGAGGTTTGATATCTACTCTCATGCGAGTTATGAGATCTTTCATCAGTTTTAACGGTGGCAGTGGTGTGCCTTTCAAAGTTAATGCCATGGTTAACATTGATTCATGCGATCTTCCAAAGGCCTTTACTTGTTTAATGTATAATTTTATGGAATTTTATCTGTTCATTTGACTTAGTGGTGGATTCTACGCATGCCATCTCTCTTAACGTGTCCATTTAGACTAGTAGTCTTAATTTTTGCTGGACAACGTCCTCACATATATGGCAGGATACGCACATCCATATCGCCCGGCTGTCTAACAGAATTTTGCGCTGATTAAGCTTAATTAATTTGAATAATTTGACGCGGACCATACTCCATAAGCACAATTCCACTGCACCCTCCCGTACAAGTGCCGCATTGTATACAGGCATCCATGTTGACATCACAGAGATCCTCTACGTCAGTTTGCAATGTGGAATTACCGGTTATTACCATAGTCATCGGAGACCCTCCCTTCCCAATCCCCCATTACTTTGCGGCTCCCCGATTGGATTGAAGATAACCTAAAACTCCAGCTGCAGCTGCACTGCCTTGATTTAATGCATCTTTAACATCACAAGGAAAACCACAGGCACCAGCATAGAATATACCTTTTGTAAGCCTCATTGGATTTTCACTTTCCGCCATTGGGATTGGTAAGATAAAACCATTAGTATCAAGTTTACCCCCAACCTGACTGACCAGGGAGTTAGTACTTTGGCTTGGAACCATTGCCGTTGATAGTACTACCAGATCGGCTTCCAATTCCAAAGGAACACCCATTAATGTATCCTCCGCTCGAATCAACAATCTGCCATTGGTAGGTATCACTTTTCCTACTCTGCCGCGAATATACTTTACGTGTTGATTTTCCATTGCTCCACGGACGAATTCTTCTCCGTTCTTAAAGTTAGATCGTATATCCATATAGAACACATACACTTGGGCTTTTGGTTGAGCTTTTTTTAGTTCCAAAGCCTGTTTGGCGGTGTACATACAAACATATTTTTGAACAATAGGGCATTCCTTTGCTCCGGTCACGTGAACCTACGCATTTTTGCCAAAGTAAGCTGAGGGTTCACGGCATTACACGTTAACATGTAACCCGTGCAGCAGGTTTGGTCGACCGATTCTACAAATTCAATGCCTAGTTTTTCGCCAACGATCCTTACCGCTCTTTCCGTGCCTAGGTATTCAATACTTCCTGTACAGCTAAGAAATAGGAATAGTTTATCGGGCGTAGGTAAATTGGCTACTCTTTGTGGATCAATTAGGGATAATCTTTGATATTCTTCCATCGAGATAACTTAAATTGATAGGAACTTCGGGAGTTTCTTGATAATTCTTTAGCCATTCGTCAGTACCAGTAATTTCAAACAACTTTTGGTACTCTCTTATGCCATCGTCAGATAGATAAGCCCAGGCTACTCCTTAACGCCCTAATTTCATCCAGTCTTGCTGGTTTCCCAGGTTGGAACGTTACAGCTTCTTGTCTAGCCTTTGTGACAAAACGGATAAATGGATCTACATGCTTCTTGGTGACATTGAGAAATAGCGAATATAAAGCATTAAGAGTGGGTATTTGATTTCGCTTGGACATGTCGCAGCACAATTAGCACACCAGAAACAACGCCAAATTTCTTCGCTATGAACGATCCGTTCATAGTTGCCGAGTAGTACTTCCCTAATGATTTGCCTTGGATTATAGGAAGGACTAATGGCTGCTACAGGACATACACCAGTACATTTACCGCAAGATATACAGCGACTAATGTCATCCGCTAATCCCGATGTCGCTATTGCCTTCTCAAATTCTAAAGACCAGTCGCTGGCCTGTTCTCTTTTCATAAGACATCCCCTCATAACTATTTAATTAGGAGTCCGAGACAAAACAATAAGTTCTATATTTAAGGTTCTGTAACTTAGGTTGTCTATGAGGACAGAAAGTCCCACTGAACTCAGTGCGACTTTTCATGTACATGTACGGGGATGAACCGAATGATTCAGGTACCACTTCTTTATTTATACACGCTTGATATTAGGGTGTGGTTCCGTTTAGGGTAAGGTTGAACTCCAAATTAGAGGTATTTTCTAAGGTAGCACATACCGGTGAGATAGATGTCACTCGTTTGTGCATCTCTCCCGATACATCTAAACCAGCGTCGGATTCGATATCAACCTTAACCCGTTGTTGCTCAAATTAGGTATTATGTCCGAGAGTATTTGAAAAAACTTTGTACTTACTACATCTTCCTCCACTTCAATTGCAACCTTTTTGAGTTCGATATTGTGAAGTGCACCATCGAAAGTGTAGCCCACAACTAAACAAGCCCCTAGAGCAGCCAGTATCATTTCTCCTGGCTGGGGACCTTCATTTGTGCCAAAAGGTTCGTCCATTACGACCTTGAAATCGCGGATTGTAGATTCTGATTTAGTACTGCCCAGCCATACCGATGAGCTTTATACGTGCGTTGACCTTTTTCTGGATTTTCTTTTACTCTGTCAATCATTTTGTTAATAAATCCTAAGTCAATTCCGTTAACAAGAACTCCGCTATTAAAATCCATGTTTAACAATCAACCCCTTCCAATGATTTTAGAAAGTTAACGATCTTGAGTTCGAAAATCTTGGTTGGAGAAATTTTAAGATCGTTTCCATTTCATATTCCATTATTTATGCAAAACCTGTGCCATGACCAAATAAATATTGCGTTAACGGTTTTAATCGAAGTTTAGCCAAGAAATTAAAAAAGTTAAATCTTAATAAGATTGAAATGGAATGCCAGTATTCCATTTCAATTTTAAGTTATTTGATTAATCTTAAAATTATTATTATTTGCTTATTTCCCGCTATGGAATATAATAATTCCATGTGGAACGTAAAGATGCCATTTATTTAAATTGGATTAATTTCTTAGTATTGAATCAAATATGATAGGGAAGGGAATTTATATATCAACGTTACTTATAAATTCCTGTTACTAGAATAGCTGTTCAAGTGGGAATTCATAAAGTTTCACAAGTCTTCGGTTTTAGTTATAATACAATTGGAGTATTGTTTTATATGCATAAATACGCTTGTTAGCAGGAAGCGAAGTTGCTATGAGAGATAGGGGAATTCGAAAAATATCATCTATTTCCGCTAATTCGAAGTAGTATTTTGTAGATATTTGATATAATATAAAGATACGTGGAGGGGTAAAATCTAGAATGGAAAACATAAATCATGAAGCATTAGCATTAGACGAAGAAGAAAAGAATCTTATTAGGGAATATGGAACAGTAGTTCATTATCCTAAGGGACAAATAATTTTTTCTGAAGGGGATACTGCCGACCGAATCTATTTAATAGAAGAAGGTTTTGTGAAAATATATCGAATAACTCCAGATGGTAGAAGAGTTACAGTTGGAAGTATGAGGACTTCTGGGCAGTTAATGGGTCTTGCTGAAACTTTGTACCATGGAGAGCGAACTTGTTTCGCTGGTGCTATCAACGATGCTACTTTGGTAGTTGTACGTAAAGCACGTTTTGAAGAATTGCTTGTCAACCATCCGTCCATTGCTATTAAGGTTGCTACAACTCTAGGGGTTAGAATGCGAGAGGCTGAAGGAATTATCCAAGAAATGGTCTGTTTTCAAGTGCCGGGAAGATTGGCTATGTTGCTTCTTAAAATGTCTGAACGTGCTGGAGTAGAGACAGATACGGGTACAAAAATAGGTTTTCGCTTAACACATGAAGAGATAGCTTGTATGATAGGAACGTCAAGACAGACGGTTACGTCCTTGCTTAATATATTTAGACAAGAGAACAGTATAGCAATTGAAGAGAAGGAAGTGTATATTCTCGATACAGATAAGCTAAGTAAATGGATTGTCTAAGAGAGGCTGGCATAGAATGATGGCCTCTCTTTATTGTGTTACGGTGCTACTGATGTGACATAAGATGCAATCATGATAATAATGAGTTGCACCTGACATAAATAACGTCATTTAGTAGACATAAATAAGGTAATGTCATTGACATTATTAAGGTCATCAGTTAGACATAAATAAGGTCGGAAAATAGACATTAAAATCATCTGGGGTTTGATAAATTAAGTACATAGTAAAGATAAGAGAAAAAGTATTTGAAAGGAGGTAAAACTTAGGCCTCGGCAAGGCAGGACTGTTTTAGTAAGTGAAAATCATGGCAAGAGAGGCGTTTAGCTATGAAGATGGTTTCTGAACTAGTGAAATACCTTAAAGACCCCCACGCTAAAAAAGTCCAGCACTATAAGGAACGGTATCAGGAATTAGACGATCTTTCAAATGTAGCGGTTGACATTGGGGATGCATCAGCCTATAAGTCCCTTCAGGCGGAAATGAAAGAAGTGTTTTTTGAGTATCTAACCGCTGTAGTAGTGGATTCAATTTACAGATTAGCCCCATACGTTCTTATAATTTGGATAATTAGCTTGAAATGGCCAACCATTACAATACCGTTTGTAAACTGGCAGGTCGACATATTTGGAGCATTCCTAGTCTCGTACCTTCTATTGCATGTAGGAAAATGGTTGATAAAACCGATTAAATCTATAGTTTATAGATTGGGTTTATTTGGTTTAGGGTCATCAGAGGCGACAAAAATTTAAATAAATTGGAGGAAAATGTTATGCATTTCGCATTAGCTGGTGTAGACGCTAATCCCATTAGTTTGATTCTTTGGGGTATCTTTGTAGGATACGTTTTTACATCTGTAGGAGCAGCTGGAGGCATCCTGGCAGGTGTCGGTCATATGAGTATCTTCGGACTTAAAAATGCCAATATGGTTAAACCAATGAACCAGATTTTGACACTCGTCAGTCCTATTGTTGGTACTCCTTTATATCTTCGTGAGAAGCGAATTGTTGTACCTACTGCTGTTGCTCTGGGCTTAGGTGGAATCGTTGGGGCGATATTAGGCTCTACGCTTTCGGCCTCCTTATTAAAAGACATGAAAACGTTCCAACCTTACTTTGGTATAGTCACCCTAGGTATTGCGTTTCGTATTGCCTATGAGTGCACCGCTAAATTTAGAGACAGTCAAAAATCTGTAACAGCTGCTAATAAACTCTTTGCTGCAAAAGTTAAAGAACTTAAAGCCTCAGGTAAAATGAATGAGCTTAAGGAAATCGGTGTTAATTTCAAAAAGATTGGTATTCAAAATACCTTTACATTTGCTGGTCAAGAGTTTAACTATAACGCTATTATGGTCTTCTTTACAGGTCTTGTAGTAGCAGTTATCTCGGCATCCCTAGGAGTCGGCGGCGGATTCTTACTGGTTCCTTTCATGACGAGTGTGATGGGATTCCCAATGTACATTGTGGCCGGGACATCCGTTCTTTCCATCTTGGTATCATCTTCAACCAGTATTTTAAACTATCTGTCGATGGGCAGTTCTTTAGATCTTCAGTTTCTAGCCTTTGAATTAGTCGGGGTTGCTATTGGTACTGTTGTAGCTGCTCGAGTATCTAAGTATATCAATGCTCGTTATATGAAAATGTTCCTTGCACTAGTCTTGTTCTATATTGGTCTTAAGTATGTATTACTGATAGCTGGCATTAAGATCTAATAACTAATTTTAATGTTGTTATGAATATGTAAATAGAGGGGGATAGTAAATGAAATGTGCATCCTGCAAAATGAAGACTAAAAACATGTGTGATAAAGAGGCATTTGATTGCACTGGGGGAAAATATACACTCGATGAATGTCTCGAAGAAGAAAATATACCCTTTCATCGCCTCAGTGGTCATTTCCAAGCGGTACATGGTAACAATCTTAGCCGCCTGGATGAATTGATTATGTTTGCTAAGAGAATGGGTTATAAGAAACTTGGAATGGCTTTCTGTATTGGCTTAACAGAAGAAGCAGCGGTTTTAGAACAAATCTTATCCCAACATTTTGAGGTATATTCCGCTTGTTGTAAAATAGGTGGACTTAAAAAAGAGGATTATGAAATACCTAAAGTGAAAGAGGACAAAATCGAAGTCATTTGTGACCCTGTTCTTCAAGCCAAAGTGCTGGCTAATGATGAGACTGAGCTTAACATAGCGGTAGGCTTATGTGTCGGCCATGATATGTTATTCAACAAGTACTCCAAGGTACCAGTCACAACCTTCGCCGTTAAGGACCGTGTATTAGGTCATAATCCTTTAGCAGTCTGCTATTCTAGTTATCTGCGTAAGAAATATATGAATAAGAAATACGAATAAGTCTGTAGACAACTAACTTAGACTGTAACAATCGCCTGAAACTATGTTTTGGGCGATTGTTATTTAGACAACATAGACAAAAAACGGGGGTGTAGCGAATTATGTTCGTTACGCCTCTGTTTTTTGTTATTTGTAAGGCATAAGACAAGAATATGGGTTCATTCGTAAGAACACGAGCATTACTCCAAGCAGTAAACCAGTAGAACATGATGAGGTATTGCGTTTATTGGTAATGCTAAAGTAGAAGGAGGGCAAGGATTATGAGTCAACATGCCATGTTAGTCGATGAGTCACGGTGTATCGAGTGTAAGAGTTGTACTGTTGCCTGTAAACAAGAAAATGGCCTCCAAACAGGGGATTGGTGGTTGAGAGTATGGCGGAGGGAACAGCTCAAGGATCATTTGGTTCGCTATTATAATACCCCAGTCATGCAGACACTGCGCTGACCCTGTATGCCAGTTTGTGTGCCCTGTAGGAGCTATTCAACGTGGAGAAGATGGGATAGTGATCCAAGATCACGAAAAATGTCTTGGCTGTCATGTTTGTGTGCCTGCATGTCCGCATAGTGGAATGAAGATCATGACAAATGGTAAAGTGGGGAAATGTACCCTTTGCAGTCATCGCTTGAGAGAATTAAAGAGCCGGCCTGTGTAACTGTCTGTCCGGTTAACTCGAGAGTTTATGGTGAACGTGAAGAACTTCTACGTGAGGCAAACAAACGTGTAGCAGAGTTAAGAGTGAAGGGAATGCGCGTCAATCTCGAAGGAGCAGATAAGGATCAGACTGCAGTGATGTATTTGCTAGTTGACATGTAAAACCAGTTAACCTAACTTACCTATATGGATTTTGCTTCGCTCAATATGCATAACCCTACTGAAACGGGAGTCGAGTTATACATAATTTGGTTTATTAAAGCGCATGTAATAATAAGTTTAGTTGTGAATATAAGTTAAGCTGAATTTTTATTGATTGTAAAGTGAGTACTAACAGTTGAGCTTTAGATAACAAATACAAAACAAAATCAAAGCTCTCCTATTTTTTAAAATAACTCATCAAAAAGAGTTGACATTTTAGCAAGCTTCAGCTATACTAAAAAAGTTCTCAAAAACAGTGGCCCGTTGGTCAAGCGGTCTAAGACACCGCCCTTTCACGGCGGTTACACGGGTTCGAATCCCGTACGGGTCACCA
>NZ_JAMHFY010000052.1 GCF_023897015.1 Desulfosporosinus nitroreducens
CTCCATTAAAAGGTGTGTTCAAGTCGGGCGAATCCCTAGTTGATGGTGTTCTCCATCGTTCGCTAAACTCCCATTTAAGAATGATCGAACAGCTTATTGAATTTATTCGCGGATTAGCATTATCATATGGGTGGTTCTAAGACTTCCTTAGTGCTTGACTTCACGTGAAAATTCACAGCCTGATTCTCATTATAATTTCCGCTATAAAATCTAGACTACAGCGGCTCTCCAATACCGGACAAAAATCCTTGGTTGGATAGTCTCCGACACCAGACCTTTATTTAGTACTTTGACACTAAAGTACCATTAGGCTATACTTACCCTAAAGCTAAAGTTAGGGGATTGTTGGTACAACGAATATACCACGGCAATTATGAAAGGAATTGGTATTCCAATGAGCAAATTAGAAGAAAGAGAAGCAGTAACTAAAAGAAAAAGAATTACAAAAACAACAGTGACTGATGATAACACTGAGAAGACAGAACAAACGGATAAATTGATACAGCGATCTTACTATTTGACAGATAAATTGCAAAAGGCAATCACGATTAAAACTGCCGAAGGTGATCTTGACAAAAGCGGCGTTGTAAGGGAAGCGTTGAAGCTGTACTTAGCTGATATATTAGAAAAAATATAAATGGAGGGTAAGCATATGGGCACACAAAAAGACAAGGCCTGGGATTACGCCTTAGGGATTATTAAGGTTGATGGATTAGAGCCTTCACCGGAATTTTTGGAACTTGTAGAAAAAGAAAAGCGGGGTGAAATCACAACCAACGATATCATCAAAACCTTGAATGAGAGATACAAAATGAAAAAGGATAGGAATGGAGATGATGCGTGATCCATACCTTTATCCGAATACCGAGGTTTTGAAAAATAGATTTAGCGATTCTGCTGAGTGCAAAGCTTACTATCCTTGCTGGATCCAGTGTGCTGAATACACGATTATCAGACATTAATCATGGATATTAATATAGTAAAAGATTCAAACAGATTGAAACCTGAGCTGCAAGGCTTAATGTGTATGTTAAGGTAATAAAAGGGTGGCATTATGACCTTCGAAGAACTGCTTGAAAAGTATCAAGCAGTGTTGCGCGAAAACGACAGACTAAAACAAGAAATAGAAACCTTGAATACAAAGCTCGGTGTTTCAGAACACCGGGCTATTCCTTGTGGAAACACTGACAATGTTTTCATAGATAGCTTATTTCCAACATCTAATACATTTTTGGAATGCTCCAATCGAGTGTCAGAAGACAAAACTTTGCGACCGAACGTAAACAGCTCGTCAGACCCCAAGGACAAAGTTGAGTTATTTATGTCACTCTTTAGAGGCCGGGATGATGTTTATGCTAAACGGTGGGAAAACAAAAAGAAGGGGACAAATGGATATTCGCCATTCTGTTCGAATGAATGGAAATCTGAGTTGTGCAAAAAACCACAGGTCAAATGTGCTGCTTGCTCCAATAAGGCTTATGCTCTTTTGGATGAAAAAGTTATTGACGATCATTTGCGAGGGCGTGACAATTTAGTAGTGGGAATATATCCTCTTTGCCTTGATGAAACTTGCCACTTTTTAGCGATTGACTTTGATGATGGAGAGTGGCAGAAGGATATTTCACAGTTTAGAGACGTGTGTTCGGAATTTGATCTTCCGGTAGCTATTGAACGCTCGCGGTCAGGAAATGGAGCTCATGCCTGGATTTTCTTTGAAGGCCCTATAGCCGCTACGTTAGCAAGAAAACTGGGAAGCGCTCTACTTACCTACGCCATGAACAAAAGGCATGAAATTACATTTAAATCCTATGACCGGTTTTTTCCTAATCAGGATACAATGCCAAGGGGTGGTTTAGGGAATTTGATTGCTTTGCCCTTGCAAAAAGCAGCAAGGGGTAAAAATAACAGCGTTTTTATTGATGCTAATTTTGAACCGTTTAAGGATCAATGGGGATTTATGGTCACTATTCAAAGACTCTCTGAAGATGACGTTATAATGCTTATATCAAAACTTTGCAATGGAAACGAACTTGGAATCTTGAAAAGGGATGATCAAGAAGAACCACAAAAGCCTTGGGAAACAAACAGCAGCGTCAAACTTTCAGCGGATGATTTTTCTCAAACAGTAAAAATTATCAAAGCAAATATGTTATTTATCTTGAAAACAGGCATTTCTCATAGAGCCTTAAATCATTTAAAACGGTTGGCGGCTTTCAATAATCCTGAATTTTATAAGGCCCAGGCCATGCGAATGCCAATCTTTAAAAATAAAATACCTAGAATAATATCATGTTCTGATGAAACAGAAGAATATCTATGTCTGCCAAGAGGGTGTGAAGCTGATTTAAAGGCCTTTTTTGAAGAACTAAAGATCGAACCTGAATTTATGGATAAAACCAATCACGGCAGAAGCATCGATATAGAATTTAACGGCAGCTTGAGGGACGAACAACCACAGGCACTTGATAAATTGCTCAAGCATGATAACGGAGTTCTCTCAGGCACAACCGCTTTTGGGAAAACCGTGGTTGCCATAAAGCTGATCGCTGAGAGAAAAGTTAATACGCTTATTATTGTTGATAAAGTAAATTTAGTTACCCAGTGGAAAAAAAGATTAACGGAATTCCTGACGATAAATGAAGTCTTGCCCGACGGAATTGAAGACAAGAAGCAAGGAAGGAAAAAGGCGCATAGCGCTATAGGCCAATTAGGAGCAGGAAAGGATAGTTTAAGTGGAATAATAGATATAGCTGTCATGCAATCATTGAATAAAATGGGAGAAGTGAAGGATTGTGTGAAAAACTATGGCATGATTATTGTAGATGAATGTCATCATATATCAGCTGTTAGCTTTGAGAAGATACTTAAAAGTTCTAATGCAAAATATGTTTACGGATTAACGGCAACACCTATACGAAAAGATGGGCATCATCCGATCATATTTATGCAATGTGGTTCCATACGATTCAAAGACAATGCAAAAAAACAGGCAGAACAAAGACCCTTTGAGCATTATGCAATTCCAAGGTTTACGTCGCTTAGAGTCTCTCTAGATAAGAATGAAAAGGATGTATCGATTCAAGAGCTGTACTCCGAAATTGTGGTTAATGAATTAAGGAATCAACTGATCACAGATGATATCATTCGAAGCTTTGAAAGTGGCAGAAACTGTCTGGTTTTAACTGAGAGAACAGCGCATGTCGAATTACTTGCCAAAAAGCTCAGTGAGAGAATTCCTGAAGTGATCTCTTTAACGGGTGGGATGGGAGTAAAACGAACTAGAGAGATAATGACACAACTATCGGAGAAATCCGCTGACAAGCCGTTAACCATAGTTGCTACTGGAAAGTATATTGGGGAGGGCTTTGACGAACCGCGCCTTGATACTTTATTTTTGGTGATGCCAATATCCTGGAAAGGCACCTTGCAACAATATGCAGGAAGGCTTCACAGACTCTTTGCAAATAAAAAGGAGGTACAAATCTATGATTATGTAGACATTCATGTAAGGATGCTTGAACGAATGTACCATAAACGGCTTAACGGGTATGCTACTATCGGGTATAAAGCAAAAGGCGAAAGTAGCGCGCCGGAATCGATTGATGTGATTTTTGACAAGAGCAATTTCTTATCGGTTTATACTAATGATATTATTAATGCCGCAAGAGAAATTCTGATAGTAAGCCCTTTTGTAACCAAGAGACGTACTTTACAAATGATGCAGCACCTGAAGATTGCTTTAGAAAATAAGGTGAAAGTCATCGTGATAACTCGGCCCATTGAAGATTTCAAAGACAAGGATACGAGTGCTTTGCAGGGGACCTTGGACTTATTGAAAGTTACTGGAGTCAGTTTGGTTTTTAAATCTAATATACACCAAAAATATGCCGTCATTGACCAACGAATCGTATGGTATGGGAGTATCAATCTTTTGAGTTTTGGTACTGCTGAAGAAAGTATCATGCGACTAGATAGCCCAAGCATTGCAAATGAATTAATATTGAGCATGGATAAATAACAATGTATAACATTTAGTGGTTAGAACCAGAAATATTGGAGAGAGAAATGTCAAAGAAAAAACGCAAAAGCGGCCATTACTGCAAGATTTGTTCTGAATATAAATCGAATGAGAGCTTTTCGGGTAAGGGACATGCAAATCATATATGTAGAAGATGCAGTAAAAAGTCTCCAACTGAGCAAGCTGCAGAGGTTGACTATTCCAATGGCACAATACAGAATACGAGTGGAACGCATGTTTATCTGCCAGAAAAGGTAGAAGCGCTTTATTGGGGTTTTCAGGAATTTTTTGCTCTAGCTTATTTTGAAGAGGAAGAATGGGAAGAAGATATGGACCCACAGACAGGTATTGATGACTTACCATTCTGACTATCCGATAACCACCACTGACAACCTCGCGCTTTTACCTTGAAATTGAATACAAAAAGGTGCAGGCTGAGATTCAGAGGGTCATTGATTATCTACAGAAAGAGGGAAAAATTTTTTAGTTAAAAGGACTTTGTGGAAAAATTTGCAAAGGGGTTATTAACGATTATAATTAATAGTGAAAGTCTAGGAAGGGGTGATTCGGAAATGCCTGTAGTTTCAGAGTTTTACGGAATAAAGATTTTGATGTATTGGAATGACCATATGCCTTCACATTTCCATGCCCAATATGGTGATCATAAGATAATTGTGGATATAGTCAATGGTTCGGTAATAAAGGGGATATTCCCATCAAAACAGCTAAGACTAGTACTTGCTTGGTGTGAGATTCACAAAGAAGAATTAATGAGAAATTGGGAAGCAGCAAAAGAACATCAAGACATCCAAAAGATTAATCCTCTTATCTAAAAAGGAGATGTTATTATGTTCCGTAGAGTTGTACAGGTGTTACCGACTAACGATTTTAGGGTATATGTCTATTTTGAAGACGGAAAGATAAAACTATTTGATGCATCTAATTTAATTACTAAGGGAGTGTTTCAGAGACTCCAGGATATAAGCGTTTTTATAGATACTTGTACAGTTTTGAACCATACATTGGCCTGGGACCTTGGGGGGAAATTTGACCCAAGTGAATGCTTGGATCTTGATCCGGAAGAACTTTATAATTCATGTCCCGATGTAATGGAACCCAAATTAGACAATTCAATACAGACAGTAAAAGGTTGACAAGGTTTTTGTCAGCTTTTCTTTTTAGCATCCCGCTTTATCTATAGAGATTTATGATGTTCATAGATAAGAGCGGCCCTTGGGCCGCAAAATCAACAGCCATCGGCAGACGAGGCATTTGCCCCTCTGGCGGGCTTTAATACAAGGGTGGATCATACAAATCGGTTGTTGTTGAGTCCGTCATTTTTATATCTTTTTTTCCGATCAATTCGCCGCCGGTGGTGACAAACATGTTTTTAGAAATAATCAGTTCCATAGCGGCCTCAGTTTCCGCGGCAGTCAGGTCTGCCCGTGGTGCCGGCAGCGTAAGGGTAAATGTGCTCCCCAATGTTGTAACAAAGGTCAGCCGAAGGGTCTTCTGCTGCGTATTTGCCATACCAATCCCCCCTCTCCTTTATGATCGATTGAACAGGGATTCTATTCCTCTGTCAGATCAAAGCGGTTATTTCGGGATACGGATACCAATGGGTATTCCAGCAAATCGAATAATGTGGTTGCTACTTCGTAAAGATCCTCATCGGACACGTCCATCTTCAGCCCGGAAAAGCTTTTTTGCCGGAATATCGGGGAACCGTCGGCAGTCATACCGATCTGATAACGGACAACCATCTCGGTTTCCACCCCTGACGAAATGATAGGCATTCATAATCCTCCCTTGTTCTGGATTTTTACTGGCCAAGCCTTGGTTTGTCCTTTTTATCTTATGCACCTTGTCCGGAGGGGTTACCCTTGTCCAGGGTATTTATGACAAAATAAGGGCAAAACCGTAAAGTGCCTATGCGCTTTACGGTTTTGCCATCTTTTTGTCACCCTTTCCTGGACAGGGACATATAGTACAGTGTGGAGGGTCGTAGAGGTCATTGGTGGTTGTATCAACGATTTTGATATCCCGTTTGAAGCAGAAACCCGGTGTGGTGAGCCGGGTTTCTGCTTTTAAGTGACCTTTTATCTGCGGGCATCTTTTAGATCATATTTATTCTGTTTATTTTGCAGGCTTATGTAAGAAAATGTAGAATATAAAGCATGAATAGTACTGGATTAGTTCATAAAGGTATCTTCTCATATGAAATAGATTCTCATTAAGGATGGTGCTAGATGAAGCAATTACTTCTAGAAAACTGCATCGACATGGATACTGTCCTGTTCGATTCGGACAATTCGCCGTATACCATAAATATGTTATTGGCCTTACTCAAAGCTCAAGGAACGACTAAAAATGTCAAGAAAAGAATGACCCAATATTTTGGTAAAAAATTTAAAGCTGAGGATAGAGAGAAAGTCATCACCTATATGAAGGGTGTAGCACATAGCATTCTTGGAACAGGTGAAGATGCTGTTAAAGAATTGGAAGAGCAGACTGGAGCAATGCTCATACAGCTAAAAATTCAAGTGGACAATGCTGAAGACTCAGGTGATTTCGAGGATGTAGCACAACAATTACCCAACATAGGAACTATCGTGGGGATCTATACCAAGCTTGGTGGCTACTATCAGACGTGTGCAGACTTTTTGGAACAGGCTGTGAGAATTCAGAATGGACTAGGGGAGCATAAAACTGCGCAGTTAACTCAGAAGGCTTTAGATAGCTATCTAAAAAAAGCTGGAATTTAAAAGGTTCCTTAGTCCGATTTCTTGTGTGGTCAAAGCGGTTATTCCGGGTCACGGATACCAACGGGTTAGGGTATTATGACAAAATAAGGGCAAGACCGTAAAGTGCCTATGCGCTCTAGGGTCTTGCCCTTATTTTGTCACCAGTGAGGGCTTGAACACATAGGCTATGAGTAAGGTTGTTCAAATCCATCTTCTCTTATGGGAGCTTTTCCTCAGGAAAAGCTTATGAATAAGCAGAGGAGCTCGAAAATCATGGCGAAGGGAATAACCGAGCGGACGCCGCAGATTATCGCGGCCGAAATTAACAGTATTAAAGATCAGACCGGCAGAATGCTGCTTTACAGCTCCGTCGAGATCGGACGGCGCCTGAAGGAGGCCAAATCCATGGTCAATCATGGAGAATGGGGAAAGTGGCTGGAGAACTCGGTGAGTTACTCCCAAAGCACGGCCAATAAACTCATGCGCCTGTTTGAAGAGTATGAGGCCAAGCTCACCGCCGGACAGGACAGTTCAAATTCGGAATCGATTCCGAATTTGAGCTACACCCAGGCGATTATCCTCTGGGGAGTTCCCGAGGAGGAACGGGAGTCCTTTATGACTGAGAATGATGTGGCGAGTATGTCGACCCGGGATCTTAAGCAGGCAGTCCAGGAAAGGGACCAGGCCCTTAACGAAAAAGCGGAGCTTCAAAATACTCTGACCGCCAACCAGGGTGCAGTCACGGAAATAACCTCTGAGCGGGATGAGTTGAGAAAACAGGCCTCAGGTCTCCAAGCGGCCATCCACACGAAAGAGTTAACCATCAAGACGTTACAGGGGAAAATGGACTCAGCCAAGGAGGGCGAGGCTTCAGCTGGAAAAATCGCCGCCCTGGAAAAGGATATCAAAGTCGCCCGGATCAAGCTGTCGGCCAACAAAGTCAGCTTTCTCTACAACAATATAACCAATGAATTCGAAGAGCTGCTGAAGGAACTGACTAAGCTGCCTCCGGCGGACCCGGAAGCTCATGAAAAGTATAAGAGTGAGGTAAGCGGGCTGATCGGGAAAATAGCGGGGAGACTGTAAGGCAGCGGGCCCAGGTGCAGGCGGGTTTGCGATAGTTGAAGGGACTGCTGCAAAACGAAGAAAGTTCAGAACAGCAGCCCCTTGTTTTCAAAAAGACATCAATCCCTTCTCGGCCGCGATCATTCATGGGACTTCCGCTTATTAACAAGTTCAGAGGTATGTATTATTAGTTCTTCAGGTGTGGGAATCTTACCTTCTCGCGAAATGTTGTCCCAAAACGATTTCGCCCTTGGATCAGCACTGCGTAATCCGTTCATCATAGCGATCTTCATTTGCATTTTTACATATTCGACGGTAACGCCGTCACGTCTTGCGATTTCCTTGATGGCGTTTTCCACTATCAGCTTCTTTTTATTCAACCTGCCGCCTCCACAAGTGCATTTTAGCATATATTAACACTTTAAACGGCATAATTCAATATAAAGAACCTCTTAAAACATGAATATTACCACTGTTAAAAGTATAGAATTATATCTAATGACAGTGAGGTGAGAATATTGGGTGTTGAGTTTATCAGAAAGCGCATCACGGATTTACGCCTAAAAAAGGGCGTTTCGGAATATAAAATGAGCCTTGACTTGGGGCACAGCAGAAGCTATATACAGAACATTATCGCGGGGCGCTCCTTGCCATCCATTGAAGAATTTCTGTATATCTGTGAGTATCTGAATGTCACGCCGAAAGCCTTTTTCGATGACAGTGAGGCAGAACCGATTCTGATTCAAAAAGCTCTTGACGGTATGCACGGTCTGCCCGACAAAGACCTTCTGATGTTAATCGGCCTGATAGACCGTTTCAAGGAAGGCAAAAGCGTATAAATCCGTAAGATATTTAGAGAGGCTGCACAGCCTCTTATTTTAATGCCAGGAGGAAGCAGGTATGATGGATTCGTCATTAAAGTTCAACAGATTATCTATACAACTGAGGAAAAAATAGCCGGCAATCGCATGCTTATTTTTCGCTGTCAGAGCGAAGTGGATGGTATCATGAAAGTGTTTGAGTTGAAGTATGATCTGCAGACATATAGGTGGATACTGTGGAAAATGTAGGAGAGGAGAGCTTCACCAGGCTCTCCTCTTTTAGAAAGGATGTGTTTACTATGGCCGTCACCACAATACATATTATGCATGATTGTCCAATAAGGTTACAAATTCGTCTTATGGAGCTTTTCTTCGATTAGTTGTCTCACTGCAGCATCTCCCTTAGCTTCTACAAATACTTAGATCGTGCGGGTTCGACGATAAAAAAGCAGCCGAATAAGGCTGCTCAATTATTGTTTTCTATAATTATTGTTACTGAATCTCAAGTTGATCCTTTAAAGCTTTTTGAAGAACCTGTGAGAAATTTACGTTATTCTCTTCAGCAA
>NZ_JAMHFY010000053.1 GCF_023897015.1 Desulfosporosinus nitroreducens
TGCTAGTTATATTGAAATGATTTTCTATAAGGTTTTTCTGAAATTAGGGTTGATTTTTATTAGCAGGATTATTCTTATAACGGTATAAGATAACGATAGTTGGCATTACGGGCATACAACGCATAATCAGAATGATGCGCAGTAATACATTGCCAAAGAGGAATCCTATTCATAAACTTTTACCTTTCTATTGTGTGTAAATGCCCTTTACAACCCACCCAATCAATACCAAATATGGTACCAATAAAAGATATGCATATTTATATTGCTTAAACTGAATAGACAAAGACGCTCCTAATAAGGTTAGCGGAATGACTAGTCCAGAAAATTTCCAAATTGATGTCAATATAGTCATAGATATATGCAACGAAAATGGTGCAGATAAAACTGTACCAATATAAACTAAACTTGAACGTCTAACAATAACACCGATCAAACATAGAAATGATGAAATAACCATAGCTGGTGGTCCAAAGAAAAAGATATACAAAGTTATTTAAATCACTCCCTTTATTTAGATATTCTTACTTTATTCTTCTTCCCATTCAAGAGTTCAATATTACGATTTTCTAATTTTCGTACCAAATTTAACAATTCCAGGTTTTTGCTAAGGTATCTCATTGATCTAACTTAAATGTTCCTTAATATAATCAAATACTTTCTTCTCAATTTTTCGAACTTGTTCACGTGATACTCCTAATCTCGTTTGAATTTCACTTAAAGGCCTAGAAATTCCATCCTTAAGTCCAAATCGAGTAATAATAACCTCTCGCTCTTTTTCGTCCAGACAATTGTCAATGGCCTCCAAAACTTGCTCACGTGTATACATTTAATCATCCTATCAAGATTTTGTAACTCATTTCTAGAATTTCATAGTTCCAACCTCTTGGCTTATTGCACATAATCTTACTAATGCGTCACGTCATAAGAAATGAGTTCAGATACTCTTAATAAGATTTCAACAACATGCTTGAAATACCTTCCATAAATACCAGAAAAAATATGTCCTTCTTTCGAGAGTTTTATGTTCTGAAAGAAGGACATATTTAACTATCTTCATTTGAACTTCCAGTTATTCTCATTTTGTGCAGCAAAACAAGCCGGTGCGCTTTGGGGGATTTACTTCCGGCGCTGACGCCGACGAATTTGACCTGCTACCAGGCCCTTCTCCTTCCGGGGATTCAGTTTGCTCAAGCCTTCTCATTGACAAATGGGGTCTATAGTTATAGATTAAAGAAAAAGTCTATAACTATAGACCTGAAGGAGGCGTTAACTCTGAATCGGCTTAAACTCTGTGAAAGTGAATATCGTTTTGGGGCCATCGTTTGGGAAAATGAACCCGTTGGCTCCGGCGAACTGGTGACTCTCTGCGAACAACAGCTGGGCTGGAAAAAGTCCACCACCTATACTGTCCTGAAAAAACTCTGTGAGCGGGGGATTCTAAAAAACGAAAATGCCTTGGTCACTGCCCTTGTCCCCCAAGCACAAGTACAGAAGTTTGAAAGCGAACAGTTTATTAACCGCACCTTTGGCGGCTCTTTGCCCGGCTTTATCACAGCATTCATGAATGATAAAAAATTAAGCCGGCAAGAGGCTGAGCAGCTTAAGAAGCTTATTGACAGCTACAAGGAGGATTAGGCTATGGAACAATTCCTGCAGGATGCATTCCTGGCTGTTTTAAACATGAGCATTACCGCCGGCTATGCCATCCTCTTTGTTTTGCTGGCCCGGTTATTCTTAAGGAAAACCTTCAAAATTTTCTCCTATTGCTTGTGGGGAGTGGTACTGTTTCGCTTAATCAGTCCGGTTTCTTTCTCCTTTGCCTTGAGTTTTTTTAGCTTTATGAAAAAGGATACGATGGAACATATTCCTGCCGGCCTTGGGATGATGGCACAACCTCAAGTCGACTTAGGGGTCAATTATGTCAGCCAAGCCGTTACTTCCTCTCTGCCTGCGGCAACCCCCATGGCCAGTGCCAACCCCATGCAGATTATTCTTTTTGCGGCTTCCCTGGTATGGGTGTTGGGCTTTCTAAGCTTATTGGCCTATAGCCTAATTTCCTATGGACTGCTGAAAGGAAAGGTTGGCCAGGCGATTCTTGTCAGAGACAATATTTGGGAGTGCCATACCATCCAGTCTCCTTTTGTGTTAGGGTTTCTTAAGCCTAAGATCTATTTGCCGCCGGGTTTTTCCGAAGGGGAAAAAAGCTATATCCTTAAGCATGAGGAAATACATATCCGGCGTTATGATTATCTGATTAAACCCTTGGCCTATTTTTTGCTCTGCCTTCACTGGTTTAATCCCCTGGTCTGGCTGAGTTTTATCCTGATGACAAAAGATATGGAAATGTCCTGTGACGAGCAAGTTCTTAAGGAAATGGGCCAGGAAATCAAGCAGGATTACAGCCGCTCTCTTCTATCCCTGGCTCTCAGTCACAGGATGATGGTTGGCAGCCCTCTGGCCTTTGGCGAAAGCAGCGCCAAAAGCCGGATCAAAAATGTACTGAATTATAAGCAACCTACTTTTTGGGGAATGCTCGCCGGGGCGGCAGGGATATTAATCCTTTCCCTGGGCTTAATCTCCAATCCCGAAAGCTCTCAATCCCCTTCGGCAAATTTAAATCTTAATGATGCTGCCAAGCTTTCGGCGGCCCGGGACCAGCTCATCATCAGAGTTCACGGCCAGGGGGCCTCCCTTATAACGGGGGAAGAGTTTGGAGAATGGCTGGCCGGTGCCTCCAGCGGCTGGATGGAAAAGCAGGTCAGCTCTCCCTATGAGCTGAGCCCGACATTAACAGTCTATATTGACAATGGCCCTGAGGGGTATCGGCTGAATTTTTATGATTCGGAAAAAGGACTGGCGATGCTTGCCGGTGACGGGGATTTTCGCTGTTATACCATCCCTACCCAGCAATATGAGCAGGTCTATAGCCTGTGGGGTTCCCACAGCTACTTTATACCGGAAGTGGTTGTCCAAGCCCTGCTGGAAGGAAAGAAAACCAACCGGCAGAGTGTTCAGGACATCCCTGACGAAAAGGATTACCGGGTTATTGAGATAGGCAGGGACCCCTATTATCTCTATCAAAAAGACGGCAAGTACTATTGTGAGAGGCCTTATGTGTTTATCAGGGAGATTACGGAAGAATCCTATAAGGGAGCCTTAACTTTTGCCCATAAGCCCTCGGGCAGTCGTCAAGAATCACTAAAGGAGTCTTCGCCGGAAGCCCAGGAAATCGCCCAACTTATTGAAGACAATTTGCAGACCATCATGTCCTCCCCCGGGCAGTCCTCCAATCCGGATGATTATATCAAAGCTCACGATATGGCTTATGAGAGTATCATCAAATATGGGGGCGAGAATGCCCTGCCCTATGTTTTAGCTCAGTTTGAAGCAGGAAATGCCGAGGGATTGCGGGGGCAAATCTTGATGAGGCTTGGTAAGGAATTGTTGGGGGTGAGAAATAATGTCAGCGATGAATCCTTATCCCCTCAGGAATGGTACAGCCGGCTACAGATTCGCAGGGAAGTCAGCTTGCCCGACTTCGCTTATCAAGGGAATGACCCCGTGGCCCAGCTCGTCTATCAGACGGAAGTTCAAAAGCATAAGGGGCGGCAGGGATTTTGCGTTGTGGCCCCCCATATCTTTGCCAGCCATCGGGAAGACGGCAAACTCAAGGTTTTTGTGACAACCTTTGCTCAAAGCTATCACTTGTATGACAATGTTCTGAGCGAAGAAGGAGGAGGGATTATTCCGGCGGCCATCACCTATCGAGAAGGCGCTGACGGGAGCTATACTTTGGAAAGCTATGAACAGGCACAAGATGGGGCTTATTTTGGCTCTTCGATTCAAGAGTTTTGTGTCATGCCCGTCTCCGGAAAACCAATTGAGGGGCTGGCGAAACAAATACTCATTCACTACGGGGATTACAGTGATATCATCAAGCTGCAGCGGGAAAACTTAGCGGAGCATTTGCACAGGAATAACCGCTCCGGCGTTTTTCTCCATCAGTCTCATTATCAAAAACCGGCGGAATTAATTCCTATCACTTAAGAGAATTGGATGAATATCCCGGGTTAAAACGGGCCGTCATTCCGGTAAAGGAGCCGCGGCCTCACCCAGTGAAGCTTATCTCAGAATAGGGTTTTTTATTTGGGTGGATTTTCCCGGAATCAATTAAAATAAGGAGGGAACTGCCGGGATTGCCGCGAATGCATATGGGATATGGAGGATATTTCAGATCATGGAGGCTCAGCTTCCGGAAAGGATAGTAGGATGTCGAAGAAATATATTATGTTAAGACCTGAAGAAGAGGCTGCAGCGGAAGCGGAATCAACCCTCAAAGAGATGATTTGCTTCGGGGAAAATTCCAGCAATTGCCGCTTTCCGGATATGGAGGTCAATGGTGAAAATCAAGACAAATTGCAGGAGCTGGTAGATGAATACAGCGCCCTGATTGGGCAGGAAGAGAACAAGGACCTGGATCTGAAGGCATTCTTCGCAGGGAAACAAATCAACATTGAGCATGTGGATGAATTTGAGGAGCCGCGGGATGTGTTCATCCTGCTGGTCTATTTCAAAGAGGTCTGCAAGCTTACGGATTTTGAGCCTGTAGCCGTTACTGAGACATTTGCCTAGTCCTGATTAGCATAAAAAATAGAGGGTTCAGTATTTAGACATACTCAAACCTCCGGCGTAGTAATCCTGCAGCCAGGCCTCATGTTTTGCATTCTTTTAGAGGACTTTGCTTAATAGGAAGAAAGTGGCCGGCAGGGATGGTCCCTGGTTGTTATTAATAAAGGCCGGGTTATGCAGGTGGGAACTCATGAGACAATGATTAGAGAAGAGGGCTTTTATAAAAATTTAGTGGCCGCCCAATTTGATGAAACCGGGGTTCTTAAATGAGTTCACTCAAAAGAGAAGTCATTGATAGAATAGCAAAGCCGCAGGATTAAGATCCGCGGCTTTGCTATTTATTCAACTTGTTTTATTTGATCTGAAATTGTTATATTGAAAAATAATTTCTCCCCTTACTATATTATCTATGTTATTTAAACATCAAAAGCTGGCTGGGATCAACGTTTAAAGCTTTTGCTATTCTAAATATGGAAATCATAGATACACCATAGACAGATGTGCTTTCGAGGTGGCTGATGGTGGTATAGCTTAAATCTGATTTTTCGGCAAGCTCGTTTTGACTGAGCCCTCGTTGTTTCCGAAAAAACTGGATTTTAAAACCAATGTTTCTTAGAAATTGTTGTTCTTCCTCTGAGTACAACTTACTTTTGATAGGGGGCATTATGATTCCTCCATTATTAGATAAAACAATTGTTTAATAACATTCTATCAAAATGAAGTTGCAATAATACGCAATTAATAGGTATAATATTGTAGTGTAATAACAATAGGAAATTTATGTATCAGAAATGCAAGTGTGGCAGGCCTATTTTATATACAGATAAATTAATCCAGAGAGGAGTGAGGATGATGCTTAATATTGCTATTTGAGACGATAGGTCCCTCCAGCGTGAACTACTAAATATACTGATTCATGAATATGAGGAAGAAAATAAAGTGTGCTTTAATATATATCAATTTAGTAGCGGAGAAGAACTCCTTGTGAAATTTGATGAAGATAAGAAGTTCTTTGACCTTTTCTTTCTCGATTATTACATGAAAAGATTGACTGGCCTGGAGACTGCCTTACATATTCGAAGCTTTAGCAAAGCTTGCCCTATTGTTTTTGTAACGGCAGCGGAGAAGTGTGATTTTATGGAGGCCATACCTTTTGAGGTGCTCTTTAAACCTGCCCAAAAAGTGGATCTGAATAAAATACTAGAGAGGGTACTGGTCAGAAAAATCGGAAAAGACGAGGGGATATAAATCAAATCATCCACCTTATGGGTAAGTGAAGCAGATAATATCTGACTAACAGAGAAAATAAATGGTATATATACCCGTAAGGAAAGTCGTGTGGACTTTTGTGCAGATTTATTATTGATAGTTAGCTTGGGGATGGACCCAAAAAAGCTGCTGTTTAAGCGCTTTTTTGGGTTTTGCTATCTTTATCCGGGGGAAATGCTTTCATAACTGTTTTCAGCTGATTTTGTATGTTGAACTTCCTAGGCAAGTTCAGCATACTCTGACATTCCTCCTTCTGCTTTTTGTCGCCGATAGCGCTAAGGGGCGCTATTGGCGACACTTTTTGAAAGCAAGGCCCTGAAGGTCTTAACTTCAAAAACGTTAAAAACTTGAGATGGTTCAAAGAATATAAAATAAAGGGTTTTGTAGAAAACTGGAGAATAGTAAAATCATGGAAGGGGGTATTCGATGTCTATTTTTGTATCTATGAAAAGAGATGACCGGCTGATTATCAGATTTGATTATACTGAAGACCGGCTGAAAAAGATTAGAAGTATCTCAGGACGGTCTTGGAATCAAAAAGAAAACATTGGATGCATGAGTCAGTAAAGAATTTCTATGATTTGTTTGCCCAGGAAGAGATTATTACCCATAAAGCAGTCAACAATTTAATTTATAACTTAATACCAGAACTTAGTTATCGAGAACATTATAAAAATCTGCTTATAAAAGTAACTGAAGAGCTTAAGCTCAAGGGCTACAGTGAAGAAACACAGAAATCGTATTTAGGACATATTCGAAGGTTTCTTTTATATTCCAATAAAGATTCGAACTTGTTAAGCAAAGAAGATATCAGAAAGTATTTGATGTATCTACTTGATGAAAAAGAGAAATCTCATTCTTACGCAAACCAAGTCATTAGTGCAATAAGATTCTTATTTATTAATATACTTCGAAAAGAAATAGAAATATTCGATAACATACTACGACCTAAAAAGGAGCATAAGCTACCTGACATATTGAGTTCTGAGGAAGTCCAGCGTATTCTTAATTCGGTTAAAAATGTAAAACATCGAATGATATTACTTCTCATCTACTCAGCTGGATTAAGGGTTAGTGAAGTTGTCAGACTTAAACTTAATAATATTGATGAAGATAGGATGCTTATCCACCTTAGACAAGCTAAGGGACATAGAGATAGATATACAATATTATCTCCCGTGGCTCTAAAGTCATTGAAAGATTACATAAGGATTTACCAAACTAAAGAGTGGTTATTTTCAGGTGAGAAAGAAGAAAATCATTTAACCGAAAGAAGTGTTCAGAAAATCTTCGAAGTAGCTTGTTTTAAGGCTAAGATAACAAAGAAGGTCTCAGTACATTCTTTGAGGCATTCTTTTGCAACACACCTCTTAGAGAGGGGAATAGACCTTAGATATATTCAGGAAATTTTAGGACATCAAAATTCTAAAACACCGGAAATATATACCCATGTTTCTAAGAAGAGCATAGCGAATATCCGAAGTCCTTTAGACTCTTTAGAAATTAATTAGCTTAACCGGTTAATGTAGTAAGAAAGGGAAATTACCCGAAAGTACCTTCGGGTATTCCCCTGAATTGTTAGAATATCTGAAATAAATTTCGGTGATCCCATAGTTAGCTGACACTGGGAATGATAGATAAAATAACATTATACTGATTCCGCTCGGGTTGGTATCATATTTATAGTTGCCAAGGGACGGGGGACTAGTTCATGGATATTCCGATCCCGAAGAAAGATAAATTTTGGGCCGTCACTGTGGCGTAAGATCTGGAGCGCTCTATTTTATGACATTGGCCAGTAACGAATTTGCTGTGGCAGTCAGTTTGGTGTATTCCTATGAGGTAGTCAATTTGGGGAGATCTCCGCGCCAGCTAACACAATGTTACCGTAACTAGAGGATGATGAATGCGGTTGGGACGCTACGGGAACACCCGTCCGTTCTACGACATATCGTGCAAGGACGCGCCATCCTTGGCGCGGACGAAAGGAATCTGTTGTAATCCTTCGCAGTAGTAGAATTATACGTCTCAATCGGAGGAGGTAGTGTTAGTGCAAAAATGTCAGAAATGCTCTGAACCATTTAGATGGAAAAGTATTATTAAATCTTGTTTTTTTGGCTACAAGTTTATCAAGTGCAGTAGTTGCAATAGTGAGCACTATGTAAGTCGTATAACTAGGATTGGCTATAGTACTTTTGCTATAACTATTCCAATGATATTTGTATTGGTGCTCATAAATACAAAAGCAATCAATATTTTTAACGTTTTCTGGGAGTATTTACTTGCCCATTTACTTTGGATTACCTTGATTACATTGGTAATGCCTTTTTTTACAAGATATCACATTCGAGAAGCAAGAGAAAATAACAAAATTGAATGCTAAATATGTAGATGCTATATAACAATATTTATAAACTAAAGATTACTTTAGTTAAGACGTATCTTTCTTATTTTGCGCCTTAGAGTCATTGCGGGTAAGATTTAAGGCAGCGCCGTCCATGGCGCTGTCTGAGTCTGGGGGCACGATACGTCGTAGAACACGGGATTCCCGACACTTGGAGGATGATGAATGTGGTTGGGGCGCGTCGGGAATCCCTAGACGTTCTACGACATATCGTGCAAAAGACGCGCCATCCTTGGCGCGGACGGTTTTGAAAAGAATTGCTACGCGAGAAGGGAGTTGAACAAAATAAGTTGCTTAAAACCATATAATGGAAGAGTACCTGCTTGTGGTTGCTTTTGTGGAGGATGCCCAAATTTCATACGAAAAGAAAGATCTTGCCCGGGAGCTTCGTTCACAGATAGATGTGAGAGTTGTACCTCTTATCATCTTTGTTGCAAAGAAAAAGGTATTAGTCATTGTTACGAGTGTGAAGAATACCCATGTAAGAGATTTAAGAACTTTTCAAAAAGGTGGCTCAAATATGGACAAAACTTCGTTGAGAATCAGGAATTGTTAAAAATGGTGGGCGAGTTGGAATTCTTGAAGATATGGAATGCGAAGATAAGTAGTAATGAGTAATGCATAGCATTGCGGAATCCGTGCTTCTCTATAAATATTGAGAGAGATTCTTAAAATTTACATAAATTAATAATACTTTATTTTTATTAGGGGCGAATTTAAGGAAGCGCCGTCCATGGCGCTGTCTGATTGTTGGGCACGATACATCGTAGAACACGCCGTTCCCGAAACTTAGAATAGATGAATGTGATAAGACGCTTCGGGAACGGCTAAACGTTATATGACATAACAGCTATCGGAGAAGGTGTTTGTGGTCCATTGATTGAGGGGGTTAATACGTGAAAGTA
>NZ_JAMHFY010000054.1 GCF_023897015.1 Desulfosporosinus nitroreducens
AATCGGTCTTTACCCAACCCCTCTCGCTCAGATGGCGATTGCGGCAGCTCAGAGTTTATTTTGAGTTAACATGATTTTAGTTGCGACTATGTCGAAAAGAGATTCTCAGTTATTAACTGAGAATCTCTTTTGTAAAGCAGGAGAAAAGCCACAAAGCGTGTCGCTGAAGGGATATATCAGATAGGCCAATTATAAAAATGGACCTATCTGATATATCCTGAGGTTTAGATTCAACCAATTGAGTGACGACCATAAAGGTACCGTGTCACAGCAACTATAACTAAAAAAGATGTTCGAGGCTAGACCGCCGGCCAAGGATGGCCAAGTGTCCCTGTAGCCAAGGACGGCGAGAAGGGACCGCCGGCTAAGGATGGCCAAGGTGTCGTGGTGACTGGATGGCAGGAAATAAGGTGTTGAGAAGCGACATCTAAGTATATGAGCTTTCTGAAGGTAAGATTAAATTAATTTGTAAGGATATAATTGGGCAAAGGAGCTGTCTAATCTTTGTGGAGAATAAACAATCTCTAGGTAAATCCGGCGAAGAATTAGCAGTACGTTTAGCAGTAGAATCCGGTTTAGCTATTATTGCACGAAATTATCGATGTCCCAAAGGGGAAATGGATATTATTGCCCGTGATGGAGAAGTACTAGTATTTATAGAGGTACGCACCCGTCGATCAGCTTATAGAGGGTGGGGCGAAGAAAGCATTACTCATCATAAGGTCCAACGATTACAGGCGATTGCAGCTTATTATGTATTGCAACAGGGATATTTGAACTGGCCAAGCCTAAGGTTTGATGTAATTGCAATTCGTTGGGTTGGAAAGCAACCAGAAGTGAATTGGATTAAAGCTGCTTTATAAATACATAGTTTAATCACACAATATTCACGAATAGATGTTAAACTTTAATATAAAGACAATGAATAATAATTGTTAATCGGTAGCCAAAAGGAGCGTTTGTAAATTGGATCCGATTTTAATCGTTGATGATGAAGAGAAAATTAGAAGTTTGGTAAGGTTATATCTTGAACGAGAAGGCTTTACTGTTGAAGAGGCAGAGGATGGTCGCGTCGCATTGGAAAAGTTTCGAGCAGGCCAATTTTCATTATTAATTGTAGACCTTATGATGCCAGATATTGACGGGTGGCGTGTTTGCCGTGAAGTTCGGGAGATTTCTGCACTACCCATCATCATGCTGACTGCTCGCGGGGAAGAGTTTGACCGTGTCCTGGGCCTTGAACTGGGTGCAGATGATTATCTGGTCAAGCCATTTAGCACCAAAGAATTGGTTGCAAGGGTTAAAGCCCTCTTGCGTCGATCTAGAGGTCAACTCCAGCCTGTGTCTTCAGAAATAACGGTGGGTCTGCTTAGTATTAACAAAGAACGCCATAAGGTTAGCATTGGCGAGGATGCTATTAATCTAACCCCTCTAGAATTTGATTTGCTTTATTTCTTAGCGAAAAATCGAGGGCGGGTTTTCTCACGTGAACAGCTTATGGAGACCGTATGGGGATATGATTTCTATGGAGATGCACGTACAGTTGATACTCATGTCAAAAAGCTGAGAGAGAAGCTGTCCCATCCCAGTGTCAAAGGGATGTTAGTTACAGTATGGGGTGTGGGATATAAATTTGATCCTGATCAGGTACATTAAATGGTTATAAAAACACATCGTTCATGGTCGATTTCTATGAAACTTTGGTTCGCTATGACTATTTTAATCCTTGCAGTACTAGGGGGATTGGGGTTTACACTTACATGGCTCTTTGGGGATTTTTACCTGCAACAGAAGTTAAATTCCCTTCGATCTGAAGCTATTGAGATTTCGGCGCAACTAGCCACTGAGCCTAGCTGGAGTGGACGGTTAAACCTGTTAGAATCTCTGAAATTAACTTCTGGAGCGCAATTGGTGCTACTAGATCCACAAGGTAATCTGGTGGTCATGGCAGGATCGATTACTCAGCAAGGGTCACAGAACAGTATAGAATGGTTTCCTAAAGGATTATCAGGAAGTTCAATAAGCGGATGGTCTCGAGATTTACGGCCTTCTGATTTTTTTACCGAGGGATATTTAGAACAGGTTTTGTCCGGTCAAACTATTTCGATCAAGGCCTTGCCAGTTAATGGAGGGGCGCAAGCAATGTTGCTGGCAGCTACCCCTGTAGGTATAAACCCTGTAAGAGGAGTTGTGTTATTGGGGAGTTCTCCAATCCCTATTCAGGAGAGCATTGCGACCTTTCGTCGCTTAATCCTCTATGCTTCTTTAATCGCTGTTTTCTTGGCCACAGTCATTAGTCTTATTTTTGCACAGCATGTAACTCGTCCTCTTGGTTTGATGCAGCGGGGAGCAACGCGAATGGCTAAAGGCGACTTTTTGCCCATTCAAGGAGTAACCAGCAAAGATGAAATCGGAGAGCTAGCTGAGGTCTTGAATTCGATGGGTGAAAGCTTAAAGAACCATATGGCATGGCTATCCCAAGAAAAAAACTTACTTCAAGGAATTGTCGAAAGTATCAGTGATGCAGTAGTTATGATGAGTTGCAATGGCTCAATTCTTTACGCAAATGACTCAGCTAAAGCCTTATGGCAAGAAAATGACATAGAGGTTACCGAACGCAAGACTCAAATTGTAACCATCCTTCAAACTATGGCCCAACGGGAAGATCAGGCTGAAAATTTTGAAATGGCTACTATAGGAATTCAAGTGTTGCAGATCGTTATGGCTCCAATGGCAGAGAACGAGGGGATACGCGGGCATGTAGCTGTTTTGCGTGATGTCACTGCTTCTTTGCGGGCTGAAAAGTCTCGACGTGAGTTCTTGGCCAGCGTTACACATGAACTTAGGACTCCACTGCATTTAATCCAAGGGTATTTGGAGGCAATCCAAGATGAAGTTATACCAAAAGACCAGAACGAAGAATATATTGACTTAGTCTTGGAAGAAGCCAAACGTCTGGCCCGCTTAGTGCAAGAGTTACAAGAAATAAACTGGCTCGAACGGGGACAGGTTATTCAACCTGTTGCTATCGATCTGGAGAATTTTATGGTAGATATTGACCAGCGCTTCCAAGGCAGGGCGCAAGAGTTGGGCGTGAATCTTGAAATTTGTAAAGGCTCTGGACAACTGTTAGCAGACCCTGATCGTCTCTTACAAGTATTTATAAATCTTTTAGACAATGCTTTGGGTCATACCCCACGTGGAAAGACGGTAAGGGTATTAATGGTGGAGGAGCAAAATGAGATATCTTTGGCAGTTCAGGATGAAGGGGAAGGAATCCCCAAAGAAGCTTTACCCTATATCTTTGATCGCTTCTTTAGAGTGAATAAAGCACGGTCCCGAAAAGATGGAGGTATGGGATTAGGACTAGCGATAGTTCGCCAAATTGTGGAAGCACATGGAGGTAATGTTCGCGTAGAAAGCGACATGGGAAAAGGAACGACCTTTTGGATTTCCCTTCCGCGGTAGTAACTTATTATAAAAGGTTCATCGTCCCCTTCTGCTTTAAAATCAGTGGGAGGGGATTTTTTTATTTAATAAACGAGAGGATGTTTAAAAAACTAACAATTTTTGATTAATATGGAAGGAATACATAAAAATAACGCGAACTTTCTATCTTTAAGGAGGGATCGCATGTTCGCTGCAGTATATGGAATGACTGTCCTGGGCTTGCAAGCTCACTTAATTCGAGTGGAAGTTGACGTGGCAAATGGCTTGCCAAGTTTTGACATAGTTGGCCTTGCAACCACGTCTGTAAGAGAGGCACGAGATCGAGTAAGATCAGCAATACGAAATTCGGGCTATCAGTTCCCTTTACAAAGGGTCACGGTAAACTTAGCTCCTGCAGATTTACGTAAAGAAGGATCAGGTCTTGATCTGCCGATAGCGATAGGGATACTTGCTGCAACAGGACAATGCTTGTCATCATCACTTGAACGATATGTTTTTTCTGGCGAATTGTCTTTGGAAGGTACGCTTCGTCCAGTTCCAGGGATACTTACGATGGCTATTTCACTAGAGCGAGAAAATAAATCCTTTATTCTAATTGTCCCACCGGAAAATTTAGCGGAAGCTCGTTTGGTGGCAGATTTAGAAACCCATAGTTCAGCTTCTCTGGATCAGATTATAAAGGCAATTTCAAAGATGGGTGACTTTGAAGATGCTATTTTATCTAGAGTAATTCAACCTGAATTAAGCGAGACTAAGGTTGACTGGTCGGATATTCATGGGCAACAACAGGCTAAACGGGCTTTAGAGATTGCTGCAGCAGGCGGGCATAATGTGGTGATGCAAGGGCCCCCGGGGTCGGGGAAAACTCTTCTGGCAAAAGCATATTCGGGGATACTTCCCTTATTGAGTGATCAAGAAAGCATTGAGGTCACACAACTTTACAGTGTTTCAGGGATGATAAGTTGCAACGGATCGTTAGTGCAAGAACGCCCCTTTCGAAATCCTCATCATACTGTGACCAAGGTTGGAATGATTGGCGGGGGGAGGAATTTACGCCCGGGTGAGCTTAGCTTTGCAAATCACGGGGTTCTATTTTTAGATGAATTTCCGGAGTTTGCACGCGAAGTCTTGGAGTGTTTGCGGCAACCACTGGAAGATCGCGAATTAACAATTACCCGACAAGCAGGGAGTATTACCTATCCTGCTAAGGTAAGTGTCATAGCCAGTATGAATCCCTGTCCGTGCGGTTATTATGGTGATCAAGGCCGAGTGTGCTCATGTACGCCGATGCAAATCCAAAATTATCGCGGGAGGCTCTCTGGCCCCCTTTTGGACAGGTTTGACATGCATGTTGAGGTACCTAGGCTGAATTACTCTGAATTAAAGAATAACATTGATAATGAGTCTTCAATTGTGGTTAGGGAGCGAGTGATGGCAGTCCGTCAAATACAATGGGTCCGACTGGGGTCTGTAAAAACCAATGCGGAGATGACGGCAAAGGAAACTAAAGAATTTGGTAAGTTGACTTCGAGTGGGGAGTCTCTCTTACAAAAGATTTTCGACAGTCAACATCTAAGTGCCCGCGCTCACGATCGGATTTTAAGGGTTGCTCGCACGATTGCTGACCTAGGTGGCTCTTCAAATATTTTTCCGGAACATTTAGCTGAGGCAATACAGTTTCGTATTTCATAAACCGTCATGGATATAATAGTGTCAATATTTTTATAAGGTAGTAATATCTATGAAGGTTCATTCCTACGGCCAAAAATTACTTGTGTAAGAGAGGCACGAGATCGAGCAAGATCAGCAATACGAAATTCGGGCTATCAGTTCCCTTTACAAAGGGTCACGGTAAACTTAGCTCCTGCAGATTTACGTAAAGAAGGATCAGGTCTTGATCTGCCGATAGCGATAGGGATACTTGCTACAACGGGACAATGCCTGTCATCATCACTTGAACGATATGTTTTTTCTGGCGAATTGCCCTACTCTATGCCAGATAGTTCGCAAGAAATTAGAGTACAAGCGGAAAAAGCATTTGATAAGGTTTTTAGCAAAACCACCGATTTTTTCCAGCAGGTAATTATTGTATTAAACCTTTGACTATTGATTATGGGCGTAAGCGCTTAATAAACGAGTGCATGGTCAACCTGCTCTAACTATGAGAAAATATCTCCATAAGACTAAAGATTGGAGGTATTCAAAGTGTCCAAGCGAGAACAGCAGGCTGCACTCGTGGCAGAATGCAGATCCAGCGGAATGACAGTGCTTTCAACTAATGGGACCTTGCCAAACAAGTAACAACATTTTTCTAGATTATAAAATAATACTTATACTATATGTAGGAGATGAAAAAAGGATGAGTTTAAAGATTCAGCTTGATTGTTCAAATATTAATTGGGATTGTGTATCTCAAACTTTAAAAAAAGTTGGAATGGCAAGTTTCACTGCAGAAATTCATAAGAAAGCTTTTGAAAATAGCTATACAGTGGTATTTATTTTTGACGATGATAAACTAATTGGTTTTGGTCGTGCGCTTTCAGATGGGGCATATCAAGCTGCCATATATGATATAGCAATATTACCGGAGTACCAAGGTAAAGGGATAGGAAGACTAATAGTGAATAATATTATAAAGACACTTCCAAAATGTAATTTAATATTATATGCAGCACCAGGTAAAGAAATATTCTATGAAAAGCTAAACTTTAAGAAAATGAAGACAGGGATGGCATTATTTTGTAATGCCACTGAAATGCAGAAGAAGGGTTTTACAGAATGACCAGAACTTACCTGTACTAATTTTATCTCATCCGCTTTACAATTAGAACAAACGTTCTGATTAGAGGCGAATATATGCATGAAAACAATTGCTGCACCTGTGGAAATGGTCTGCTGGTTCGATCTAAATGGTAGACCTTACCCAGTACGATTTCGGCATAAGGGGTCTGTTGTCAAGGTTCAGCAGGTCATCCATACAACTGAGGAAAAACTCGCCGGGAACCTCATGAAAGTCTTTAGATGTCAAAGCGAAGTGGATGGAGTAATGAGGGTGTTTGAGTTGAAGTACGAACTGCAGACCTGTAAATGGTTTTTGTGGAAGATGTAACGCCCTCACTTCGTTGGGGACTTCTTGCTTTTATAAGCCATAAGTTTCCACCCGACCATAAGCATTTCCCATGCTAGATTTGTACTAGAGGTAAGATTCAATGTTTATCACCCAATGTTACTCCACAAGGTAGAAACGTTCAATAATGCAGAATGTGTAAGTGAGTTGGATGTTCCAATAATTGGATTAAGGTAATTAACTACATTGAAAGCACTAATTCTCAATTGTTACATTATTCTCTTCTAACAGAAAAAAGGATTTAATTTTTATTTATAGAATATAATAAATTGTCGATCAGAAGAAGAACAAGGGGAGCTTTTGCAATGGTTTATAAGCTCAATGATTTTATAGCCCAAAAGATAGTTAATTTTATTCATAAAAAAAGTGGATTCGAAGTTATAGTATGTGATAATAATGGGACTATTATTGCCGATTCAGCACAAGCAAGGATAGGGCAACAGCATAAAGGGAGTATGAAAATATTAACAACTAATTGTGATTCTGTCGCCATTACACCATTAGAAGCGGACGCTTCTGGAGGACGAATTAAAGAAGGCCTTAACGTTGCCATTGAAGCAGATGGTGTTAAAATCGGTACATTTGGTATTGCTGGGAAGTTAGAAATCATCCACCCAGTTGCAAAGATAGCGGCTGGCATGGTAATTATGATGCTAAGCGACGAAGAACTGAAGGATAATATTCGGAGTCAATTACAGGCTCTAAGTACTTCGGTCGATCCAGACGCCAGTGATCAATTAAGCAACAGGGAAATTGTTATTGAATTGTTGAAGAGTACAACAGATAGCATAAATTTTGCAAATGAAAATCATGCTGAGATATATCAGATGATAGAAAGTATGAACAATTTAGTCTTTAAAGACACTTTAACGGGTATCTATAACAGGCATTATATCTATAGGAAGCTGCCAATCGATATTATTAGTGCATCGCTTTCGGAGCAAAGTCTATCAATTATTATATCTGATATTGATTTTTTCAAAAAAGTAAATGATACTTATGGACACTTAGTGGGTGATTATACATTAAAAAGTTTTGCAGATACTCTTTCGGGTTGTATTAAAAGGGAAGGTGACTGGATTTCAAGGTATGGAGGGGAGGAGTTCCTAATCTGCCTTCCTGGTGCTGGAGTTGAAAAGGCAATAGAAATAGCAGAACATATGAGAAGAACTGCAGAAAACAATGTGATACTCTACGGGAAAAACATTATAAAAATAACAGCCAGCTTCGGTGTATGTAGTACAAAGCCTGCTACAAACGAAAGTGTTGTGAATTTAATTGCACGTGCAGACAATAAGCTATATAAAGCAAAAAATAAAGGAAGAAATAGAGTCGAATCATAGAAAATTATTAGGGCGTTGCGACCAACCTGATAAAACCCATGTTAGGTAATCCGTGTAGAATCGTATTTAAGCGAGCAACGGTGAGAGTTTTTTGGCACTAAAATGTAAGGAGTAGAGCACCTTACATGCTCTACCTTCCTCGGTTGCCTATGGTTTGGTTTTGAGATTCTTGGAGTTAAGTGGCTTTATTTCTCCAAGAAGTAAACCATTCTGATTCTATTATATCCAAGTATCAATCATGTAAGCTGGTATGTTTTGTCTGTGCGTCTCTGAATAATAGACATTATTATGGATAAAATACCCCTCGACAGATTTCTCTTCCTCTTTATTTGACCCTCATCGGCAACGGTGAGGGCTTTTTTTAAGTTAAGATATATAATACTGAGCATACTAATCCCTAACATAGGAGGGATAATGTATGGCAGTCTTTATTATGTAATATAGGAGCGCAATACTGAGGAACCATAGAAAAATAACGATGAAGGTTCGAGCGAACATAAATGTATTTGTCATATGATTAGTCCTTTCATAGGGTTTAATACATCACGGTTGTGCATTCTTATGCATCCCTTAGACACATACTGACCTATTGATTGAGGATTATTGGTGCCATGAATTCCATAGTGAGGTTTATTGAGTCCCATCCACAAGGCTCCAAAAGCTCCCCCAGGGTTTGGAGCCTTGTTTATTATCCTAAACGTCCCGGTAGGTGTTGCAGTAGCGATCTTTCCAATTCCAACCGGATAGGACTCAATCACTCTACCATCTTGTAATAAGTAAAGTTGTCTATTGCTTAAGGAAACGTTAATAGAATACGCCAACTATTAACGATAGGCATAGGCCTGCTTACGCTGGAACTGATACTCCTTACTACCCTTAATTAAAATTATATGGCAGGATTAAAGTTTTCTGAACCATCTTATTATGATTATGTCTGTTGATTACGATTAGATAATAACTATTTGCACATAATGTAATGACTGGGCGAGCTGATCGGCTCGCTTTTATTTTTTGCGAACAAAAAAGCTCGAACGGTTGGGCGAGAAAAGATTACAATTCGTTCATAGTTAACCTTTACCGACGACCGTTGCGAATAATCTTTAGAGTTTTCTATCCTGAAGCATGTTGTGACCATCTATGCCACCAGGACTCAGACAAGGAAACATGGCTTGAATATCAAAAAATACATCTTCCTTCGCTAAACTCCCAATATTGTGAATGGTAAACTAAAGCATACACATTTACGTCAATGAAAGCATACAGGTTTCTGCCACAAAGCATACAACTT
>NZ_JAMHFY010000055.1 GCF_023897015.1 Desulfosporosinus nitroreducens
ACAAATGAATGATGGCTCCGTGTACTAAGCTGGTGTATAGCATGGGCAACCAGCTCTTTGCCAGTGCCTGTCTCTCCTGTTATAAGTACAGTAGACTTGGTCTGAGCTACTTTTTTTATTAATTCCTTCATCTTGATAAGGTTAGGAGAATTGCCAATAATTTGATCCAGCGAGTATTTAGCTCCCCTTAACTTGTTCAATTCACTTTTATATTGATTTAGTTCCTGGCTTAAATGACTGATTTTTTGAATTGTAGCCATAGTACTCATTTCATCTGCCTTTGAGAGAGAACTAAATGACGCTACTCCAATTATCTTACCATTTTTCTTAACGGGTATCCTATTAACCAATACAGACTCACCATTCTTAAGCATGAATAATGAGCCCATTTCTTCGCGTCCTGTCCTAGCTACAATATGCATCCGTGTACCAGGGATTACATCCCTAACATCTTTTCCGATGGCTTCATGTTGATTTACTTGCAAGATCTCCGCATATCTGTCATTTAAAAAAATAATCTTACCGTCTATATCTGTCACCACGATACCCTGCATAGATTCTAAAACATAAAAAAATATATCCTTATTCTCTTCACGGATATCTGGCATAAATGTTCACTCCTTTAGAGTCATTAGTGCAATTTTAACATACTATTCTGATTTAAACACTTCCCTTTGTATATTATCTCTAGGGAATTTCCATAAACACAACATAAGCAATTAAACAACACACCTGCTATTGGTTGTTTAATTGCTTCGAAAAGTCATCCTTTAATTCTTACGGATTGATACAATTAAGGTTATAATTTACATAAATATAATACTAAGTATTATAAATTAGTATAATGCAAACCTTTGTTATGATTTATGCTTTTTATCTAAGTAATTTAATAATAAAGCTAACACTAAGCCGTAAAGAGTTATAGCTACTATTTCGGTAATAATATTATTTACAGGCTGATCGATTAAACCTTGAACTTGATATAAATAAACTACTCCCATTAGCGAGAACCATACGCCATAGGCATAAATAGTACTCTTTAAGTAGTAGTTGGCAGTGTTAATACTTGTTAAGAGATATGAAAAGAGTATGCCAACAAATCCCGATAACCCCAACTGTAGAATAAATGCTATTACTGTTTCAACTAGGCTAGTAGGTCTTTTCCCAAAAACCATTAGGAAATGGGTGCAAATTCCTTATAGGAATTACACCCATATTCTTATTAGATTTCGTAATTTTACCTTGTCAATTGTAATGACAATTGAAGGTTTGTAGAAAAGATGTGCTGTATAAGAAATCCATTTTCTCAAACAGCACTTTTTTTATTTAAGACATCAGATTATACATAGAATCAAATCGTTGTATACGGTAAGGATAAAGGTGAAACACTATTCCAAATTTCTTAGAAGGAGTTCATCATGCAAAGAAACTATAAAGATATTACATTATGGCGAGATATAACAGAAGAGCAATGGAACGATTGGAAATGGCAAATCGCTAACAGAATTACAACGGTAGAAGAGTTAAAACAGGTTGTTGATCTTACTGAAGATGAAATACGCGGTGTAAATCACTGCCTTGAAACTCTTCGCATGGCAATTACTCCCTATTATGCTACACTCATCGATCAAAACAATCATGACGACCCTATTCGAAAACAAGCCATTCCAATGGCACTAGAAATGGAAAAGGCTAAGTGTGATATGGAGGACCCTCTCCATGAAGAAAGCGATTCTCCTGTTAAAGGACTTACCCACAGATACCCTGACAGAGTGCTATTTCTTATTACCGATCAATGTTCTATGTACTGCCGTCATTGTACCCGGAGAAGAATGGCAGGTTCAACGGATATGGCCTTGCCCAAGAAAGAACTGGAAAGAGCAATTGACTATATAAAAAAGACCCCACAGATCAGAGATGTATTGATATCTGGAGGGGACAGCCTGCTGGTGAGCGATGAAACTATTGATTATATTCTATCGAGTCTCAGAGCGATTGATCATGTGGAAATTATCCGCTTTGGCTCCAGGACACCTGTAGTCTTACCTCAGAGGATTACGGATGATCTGTGTAATGTCCTTCGTAAATATCATCCTATTTGGCTAAATACTCATTTTAACCATCCTCAAGAAATAACGCCGGAGACAAAAGAAGCCTGCAGAAAACTTGCAGATGCCGGAATTCCCCTCGGTAATCAAACAGTCCTTTTAAAAGGAATTAATGACTGCCCCTATATAATCAAAAGGTTGGTACACGATTTGGTAAAAATGCGTGTGCGTCCCTACTATCTATATCAATGTGACCTATCTTCTGGCATCGATCATTTTAGAACATCCGTAAGTAAAGGTATTGAAATCATCGAACTACTGCGTGGCCATACATCCGGTTATGCTGTTCCGACCTATGTTGTGGATGCACCGGGGGGCGGAGGAAAAATCCCTGTCAGCCCGCAATACCTTATCTCCCAGTCTGCTGATAAGGTTATCCTCCGTAACTATGAAGGGGTTATATGTGCCTATACTGAGCCAGAAGATAAAACAAATGAATGTCATCATTGTGATTATTGTCGAGAATACCAGAACCTGCCTTTCACAGGTATTGAGAAACTTTTCCGAGAGAAAAAATTAAGTCTTGTGCCTAAATCAAATAATCGGATCGCGAGGCGTGATCAATGGGAATAGCTGCAGATAACCAACGCAATTTTTATGAAACAATTAGTCTAGATGACTTATCATTGGATGTCTATATTGATTTCCATAATCAGAGAATAAAACTTCTTAACTATCACGGCAATACCATAAATATAGTAAATAACTCTATAGAACTATGTAAACAGCACGGTATGGGCAAAATCATAGCTACGGTCTATAAGGAAGATGCTCATATATTTACTGACAATGGGTTTGTCCTTGAGGGTACAATTGATGGATATTATAAAGGTAAAACTGGGTATTGTGTTTCATTTTTTAATGATCCCACTAGGGGGCGAAGTAATTATCTTATCGAAGAAGATCAAATTATTAAGACCGCGGAAAAGTATACAAACCTATATCATCATGACGAATTTAGCAAGGAATTTGTCATACGTAATGCAAATCTTAAGGATGCGAGTGAGCTGGCTATCTTATATGGAACGGTATTTGAGACCTATCCGACACCGATGAATAACCCTGACTTTATTGCAGACATTATCAAAAGCGAGAAAGTTATTTTTAAAGTCGCTGAATTTGAAAATAACATTGTCAGTGCTGCTTCTGCGGACTTGTATCAGGAACTATTGCATGCTGAGATAACAGATTGTGCAACCTTTGAACACTTTAGAGGAAGAGGATTATTAAGCGAGTTAGTATATCACCTTGAACAAACTTTGAGAGATAGAAACTATATTACCTTATTTAGCTTGTCAAGAGGGCTATCTCTTGGCATTAATATCGTACTTAGTAAGCATGGATACAAATTTACGGGGAGACTAGCTAATAACTGTAACATTATGGGTAAGTTTGAAGATATGAATATTTGGGTTAAAACAATTGAGAAGTATTAGATTAAAAGGGGGGCTGAATCTTGAGTACTATTATTTTTTCGAAGGAGTACATATTATGAAAAAGCTAAAATTGATTTTGACCTGTATGACAGTAGTGGCCTTTCTGATACCAACAATTGCTCTAGGAGCAGAAGCTGATCCTGCCGTAGAGAATTCTCAGCGCTGGGGTCTGCTAACTCTTTTGCCCCCGCTTTTAGCCATAGCACTGGCCTTCTTCAGTAAGAACGTTGTTCTATCATTATTTCTAGGAGCACTCTCTGGTACGTTTCTACTCTCTTTACAGGCAAATATTTTTTCTGCTTTTTGGGATTCCTTTCTTCTCCTCGTTTCTAAGATTCTTAATTCCTTGGCAGATCCATGGAATGCGGGTATTATTCTCCAAGTTTTAGTTATTGGAGGAGTTATTGCACTTGTAGGAAAAATGGGAGGTGCAAAAGCTATTGCTTTGAGTCTGGCTCACAAGTCAAAGACACCCAGGAGTGCTCAGTTGGTAACCTTTCTAATGGGAATATTTATTTTTTTCGATGACTATGCCAACTCGTTAATCGTTGGTCCGATCATGAGACCCGTAACAGACAAGTTAAGAATATCTCGAGAGAAACTTGCTTTTATTGTGGATTCTACGGCTGCACCAATTGCGGGAATAGCTCTTATCTCTACCTGGATAGGCTACGAAGTAGGATTAATTAAAGATGCCTATCGATCGTTAGGTATAGAAGTAAACGCTTACAATATTTTTGTTTCTACAATACCCTACAGATTTTATAATATTCTGGCCTTGACCTTTATATTTTTTTCAGCTCTCTTTCTCAGAGAATTTGGTCCTATGCTGAGAGCAGAGGTCAGGGCAAGAACAACCGGCAAAGTTTTGGCTGCTGACGCCAAACCAATGATATCGTCTGAGGCTACGGAACTTGAACCTAAGGAAACCACCAAGCTTAGTGTCTGGAATGGAATTATTCCTATTGCTGTCCTTATCGTTGGTGCTTTTCTAGGGTTCTACTTTAACGGGTATCATGCAATCATGGGAGGGGATGATCCTGATCTAGCTCAAGTCCTGATAAATGCTCCTCTTTCATTCGTCTCAATCCGAGAAACCTTCGGTGCCTCAGATGCCAGTGTAGTCCTTTTCCAAGCAGCCGTTTTTGCCAGTATTGTGGCTATAGGCATGGGAGTAATTAAGAGAATCTTTACTTTGAGTGAAGCTATCGATACTTGGATACACGGGATGAAGTCCCTGCTTATAACGGGAGTTATCCTACTGTTGGCCTGGTCTCTGAGTAGTGTAATGAGGGAGCTTGGTACAGCTAATTACCTTGTATCAAAACTCTCTAATACACTTCCAGCGTTTATTCTGCCGACCATAATCTTCGTTTTAGGGGCCGTCATTTCTTTTGCCACCGGAACTTCCTATGGGACAATGGGTATACTCATGCCGCTGACCATTCCTTTGGCCCATGCCATATCTCCAGTAGACAGCTATATTATTATGAATGTTGGAGCAGTTTTAACGGGTGCAATCTTTGGAGATCACTGTTCCCCTATATCCGATACCACGATATTGTCTTCGATGGGGTCAGCCTGTGACCACATCGACCACGTAAAGACCCAGGCTACTTATGCTCTAACCATTGCAGGAATCTCAATCCTTTTCGGATATCTGTTAGTCGGTCTGGGGCTTAAAGTTTATATTGTTCTTCCCCTAGCTATGGGTGTCACTGGGTTAGTACTCTATCTGTTTGGTAAACCAGTCCCGAACTGAGGACCTCACTTCTTTAGGTTGTCAAACAGTTCATCAGCATTATACATTTTGGCTGATAGCTCAAAAAATGTTTTGATAAGTGACTAGTATAAAAGAGTCTTTTGCGGCAAACTATCGTACAACCTACGCCAATAAAGTTTTTTTGGGTTCTTAAGGGAGTAATTATTCAGGCTGCTGTCTGTATTATATTCGGGATGATTTTTGCCTATATTATTTAGGCACGTCCAGTCGTTACAACTTTTGATGCAAGTCACCATTGGCCTTTCTAAGCATGAATTTCCCTAATCTATTTTCTGGAGGTGTAGGTACATTTCGGCCAAATAAATCCAAAAAAGCTGGGCACTTATCCTTTTTTTCACGATATAGAAAAGAAAACTCAATCTCTAAGGTTTTTAAAACAATGGTGTTAGTGTTAGCTGTCAGAGCAGTCCCCTCAGTCCCTGCAGTTTCATACAGTTGGCTGTTCCTAGCATATCCCTGCTATGGAATATATTACTTGTTTGTAATTGTTTAATTTTCTGTAAATAATTGTTATTTATGTAATTGATGGAAACACAGGAAAGATCACCCATAAAACGGTGGAGTGGGGGTGGTAATCGAGGGTATTGACTGTAAGCACTCCATTTCAGAACTTAGTATACAGAGTATAGAAGGCTTAACACAACACTACACAGCACCTTACAGACTGTCCTGTGACCTCTCAGACATACAGAAAAGAACCCCCACCTCTGGAAGTGCCTTCAGGAATTTTCTTATTGCATATAAGGATCAGCTTCTTCTTTATTTACACTTCGACCGTCAATGTAACTAGGAATAGTTGATGAATATGATGATTTAGTTTTTGTGGTATCAGCTATAACACGCCTTTCGTTAAATAGTGTTTTATCTCCAAATGTAACTATGCTCCAAGAAGCCATAAGCCCTGTGATAATATTTGTTAAAGCATACGATAGATTACTACTGCTATCTTTTGGTGCAATTTTATTATTACCAAAACCACTTAATAAAGCATTTACAGTCGCTCCAAAAGCAGAAGCTGAAACCACACCTTTTACTGCCCATTTATTCAAACCAACTTTGGTAACATCCAAACCATGAATATCCCATTTACTAAATTTAATCCAAATGTCATCCAAGCACCTAATAATTGTCCATTCCATTTTCCTGCCTGCCAACGACTACTTACCCATACACCTGCGGCAGTAGTCCAATAAGAACGTTTAGAGATTCCTCTTTTAACCGACATATAATCAAACAAAGATTGAACTATAAAAACTAGCCCTCCAGAAATAATACCTAACAGCATACGATCTTTTGTTTTAGGAATGTTCATCTTCTAAAAACTCCTCCTGTAGTTTATTTTGTTCATTTGTAGTATGTGTTAGTAAATAACTTTAAACTTACCAATAAAATTTTCTGCTAATTTTAAAGTCTGGGAAAGTAGTTGGTTAGTCCACATAGCAAGAAGACACCCCCGTCAATGGAAGTGCCTTCTGCTAAATAACTAAAGTCTGCTATTAAAATTTTCTGGCATAAATAAAGTCTCAGGTGTCAGAGCGTTACAATCAGGCAGTCAATGCTGTCAATCCCATCTCCTTTAATCTTCTGCACAGTGTTGACTTACTCACTCCTGTAGCTTCACAGATGTCCCTGATTGACATTGCCTTTGCTCGGTACAGTTTTATAGCATGTTCTAGCTGTGATCCTCCCTTGATATGACGCTGTAGTCGTTATGGACATAGACAGGTTAAGCAGAGGTGACGGTGAGGAACAGGCTAAGTTAAAAATATCCTTCGTAGGTCAGGGACATTTATTGTAACCCCCAGCAAAAAATATATGACCTTGAAGATGATAGTGATGATATGATGTCTGATATGCAGGGTTTCATTGCTCGTCAAGAGTATAAGATGATCAAGAAGCGACTAAAACGTGGTAAGAAGACTACCTTCAGGAATAAATTTCTTGTCAGCCCCATTTGCATTATTCAAAGTCATATGAACATTGGCCCACTTCTGATTTCCTTGAGTACTACTAAATTCAATATTTGTAACATTTAAATTCCAATCTTTACGTTCCATTTTATTTGGTTGTACTTGGATTACCGCCAAAGAACCTGTACTGGCATCTACCGACTTATTAAAATTAGTTCCAACAAATATGCTTCCAACAAGCAATGATATTCCAATAACACTGAACCCAATACTTTTAACGATATTTATTTTCATCTTATTCGTCTCCTTAATTTATTTATTTTATAATCCTATATAATAGGATGAAGGCGAACTGCTACGGAAATTAGTGTGTACATATCCATATCCTCCTCCAACTACAAAACGGTTTTCCCTTGGGGATCCGTCCAGCTGCTCACCTGCGCATAAGCCATGTTTCCATAAGAGGGCATATCGCCACCACTAAGCGAATTTATTACCGAACCTGCAGGAAGATCCTCTAAGTAAGTATTATCAGCATCTGAAGCCCAAATACTCAGAGCATATTTAGCAGTGGGCTTCAGCGTAGGTCTAATATAATAGATGATATTATCCTGAGTGTTTGCTACTGCCCATCCATTTACTATTGAACCAGTAGAAGACTTCCACCCCTTACATGATATCCAGTGATAAGTTCCGTCGTTATACCAATCTCGTGTGTCTACAATAGCTTCATTATTGGACATTGTCATAATTAAACTCGAACTTGTTGAATAACTACTTCGCATTTGCGGTCTAAGTACTGCTCTACTCCACCAACCTAAGTCAATGTATTGTTTATAACCTATTGCTGCGTTATACCGATATTTCGGTTTAACCGTTGCTAAATCATCCACCATGTGGCAGGATGTATGTATTTTTGAATTACCACAACGGCACAAACCTTGAGGATTTAGCCTAAAGGAAAAACGTCTGCTTCGAGTTGTCCCTCTTGAGGTCCAATCCATATCCCATGCCCCGTTAATTCTCTTGTTGCCAACCAGACTTGATAACGTAAGAACAAGATTGTTATTTATTAGAGCGGATAATATCGTTCTGTTTGTGTATCGCCTAATACATTCGGTTTATTGATATAGCAAATTGAATCAGTCACTAGATAGTTGGTTCAGGCAATCATCTGTGTGGAGTTCCCATATTGAGGTGTGGATGATCTGGATAGCTCATTCATATACGTTATTGCCGGTTCAAAAGCTATTGTTATCAGTTGACCTCTTGCATTTTCAAAGGTAATCACCGCCTTTAAGAGAATACAAAAAAGCGCCCCGTGTGGGACGCTTTAATTTAGTTATATAGCTACCAAAATTTTATAACCTAATACTCACTTTATAATTAAAAGTTACTGTTGTAAGCAGTCAAGTAAAACCAGCAACTTTTCGCCACAAACCATACAACATTTTATCTCTGAGTAATAGTCTTCCTG
>NZ_JAMHFY010000056.1 GCF_023897015.1 Desulfosporosinus nitroreducens
TCAGAGTACAAGTAGGAAATATTGTGATATAAGGAAGTAGTTTTAGGTTGATGGAACGCCGTGTGAATACGAAAGTTTCGTGCACGGTGTGGAGCAGGGGAAAAAGTGGAGATCATATCAAAGCTTTACCTATTGCTATTTGAGATGATTGAAAGCCTTGGTATGAGTGGGTTTGAGAAGTGTATGTTCTTTTTAGGGTGACGGAGTGTATGGGGAAAAATATTGAAAGTCAGGTCGTCTTTTATTAGATGGGCTGGCTCTCAGTTTTTATTGGAATATTTTAGATTTCATGTAAAGATGTGAGAACAAAATGCAGAAATGTTAGTGTGAATAGTTGCTGCAACATCATGGCACATACCCGAACGTTAATCACCCGACGGGAGCATTGGTGGGAAAGAGCCTACGATTTATAAGGAGGATGATTTGTCCAACAGCATTAACTAAACGAATTTTACAGTCAAAGTAATATAGCACCAGGAATAAGCTTCCTAATAAAAAGTATAGAAATATGGGTAATAAGAGGAAAATGCTTTGGAGAAGTAAATTAGGAGAACAATGGGGAAATAATTAGTCAAATGTTACAAGTGGATTCCTTCAATTTTAAAGAACTCGGATTTGATTACATTCTCAATTGCTCGAAGGTACCATGGAATTGGTTTTAAATTGCGATAGCGTCTAATAAGATTAGTCGGTATGTAGTTTTTCATGAAAACATCGCTTAGAATTAAAAGCAGCTCTAACTGAACATGTTCTAAATGTGGCTTATGGGCACATTCGAAAATCCGTTTCGCTTCAAAAACCGATGCGCGAACTTTAGTCAAATAACGAATATCAGAAGTATAAAGATATGCAAGTCCATACTCTTGAGCAAGTTTACTGTTAGCATTGCCTAGCGTAATAATATTTTCAATTTTCTTGAGAGTAGATAAACATTGCACTCCTTCCTCCAAAATTCTAATTGCTTTAAATAAATAATCTGGCTTATTTTGGATTTGGCTCATGTTTTCTAAGAAAATACTATAAACCCAGAGGAAAGCACCATAGCTTTCTGTTGCCATAAGATGCTTGTGCCTGAAATTGATGGAATAATATGTATCGTCATATGAGGTTTTTGCAATGCTATTAAGTTGAGTTTGTTGTTCTTGAGTAAATGTATTAACTAAACGGTTAATTTGAAAGAGTCGAAGAACTCTTCCTTTTTGATAACGAATATATGGATGATAACTACGTGTTTCTAAGTTTATGAATCGAGCTTTCGTATCATTTAGTAAAGATCGGAAATACTTTTCTTCTTTGATTATTTTTAATTCACGATTTACTCTTTGGTATTCCAAATATGATTGTGCAATAGCGATTGTTTCAGCTTCGGTTGAAGGTTTCCAGTCGTTCATAATTCTTTCTAAGACTTTGTAGGACTGTTTGTCTTCATAATATTGTTTTTGAGCGAGCTAAATTTAGCCCTATTCAATGGGGTAATGACTACTTCCCATTCAGATCAGTCATCATAATTTTTATTTCTCCCTCGGCAGCAATCTGTCCGTCTACACTTGCTGTAACCTTTGCTTTAATCAAACCATGCTTTGAAACAAGTATTTCGGCCTCAAGCTTTAGTGTATCCCCTGGAATCACTTTCCTTTTGAACTTCATTCCATCTATTCCTGCTAATACACCTAGTTTGCTCTCGCTTTTCTTATTTATTGATACTGCTATACCTGCCGTTTGTGCAAGAGCCTCGACAATCAGTACTCCAGGCATGACTGCATACTCGGGGAAATGTCCTTGAAAATGTGGTTCGTTAGCCGATACGTTTTTAATACCCACAGCCTTTTTTTCCGGTTCGAGCTCTAAAATTCTGTCCACTAATAAAAACGGATACCGGTGGGGAGTCAAGGCTCGGATTTCCAAATTATTTAACATAGCACACCTCTTTAAGTTCATTATTGTCTGTCTCATTCATGAATACTCCGAATCAAAATAAAGCCAGTGTTTCGCCACACCGTAATATGCACATTAATGCGAACTTGTCGTATAAATTCCTTTATTGGCCATTTACCTGATTCGCCAGCAATAAATAAATTCCCTTTTCTAAATTTGATTCCGATAACGACTGTTAATTATTGTATTGTGAAGCTTTTGTTATACTAGTTCAAATGATAAATCTTCATTTTATTTTACAGTGCTTTATTCCATAACACCGCCATCTTTTTTTCTCTGCCAAGCATAATATTTATTGCCACGTGATTTTACTGCTTCAGTGCCTTTTTCTTTGATAGTTTTTAAGTTATCTTTTATCACATATCCATAACTGTTTTTTAGAAATTTTAATTTATCGCAGTTCTCAAAATCACTACATTGCCAGCATCCAGCATACTCTTTTGAATTTATACATTTTAAAGCCTTACATTCATGTGTATTTCCACCTATAGAGCAACCACCTGTTTCTTGACATGTAGTTTTACACTGCAATTTTATTATGCCGTCAAGAACATTCATAAACTCTGGCATTTGTTTAAAAACTTCGAATTGCTTACCAACTCCGTCCCATATTTGGCTTTGATTTAAATCCAAATGCTCTCCTAGGACTTCCCAATTTCTTCTTTTGCTGCAAATAGTAAGAAACTTATCTAATTTATGTTCCATAATCAACTCTTTAAATTTATATGCGGTTTCATATATTTCTTTTTGATAAAATAAACAATCACAACAAGTTAATCCGCAAGGACATACTAATTTCTTATCCATATTTACTCCCCCCAAAAAATAATTATTAGAGTTTATTACCTTAGCACCCATCTTTCTCTTGTCTTTCTTAAATAATGGGGCTCCTGGTTTGTGTACGGAGAAGATACCCCTTATTGTAAACCACTATTTCATATTTACCTTTTCTTGGATATCCCTAACCCATTCGCTATTAATGAATTAAATTCCTTTATTTTAAACTTTGAGTCCGATAACTATGGACGTAAACTAATAGCACCAGCATTCACAATAATGACGCTGGTGCTATTGTCATAACAAGCTGTATTTAGTCTTGTTTGAAACTTTTCAACATCTGTATCTTTTCTTCAGGGTTCCTGAATAATCCAAGCAAATTTCCAATCTCAACAGCAAAATCAATTAAAGCTGTTGGTAAAGCAGTGACAATATTACCATCCCTTATTATTCTGTTTCTAACAAAGGTATCCCGGGGGAATGGGTCTTCCATGTTATTCTCTTTATAATATTCTGGAGTTAGAGAAGTTGTATATTTATGACCGGTAAGCACTCCGGAGCGAGCCAAAAATTGAGGCCCTCCGCATATTGCAGCTAAAAATTTGTTCGCAGCATTTAGCCTTTTTATTAATTCAGTAAGTTCGGGGCGCATCTCGATATTTGGACCGCCAGGTATGATTAAACCCTCAACATCATCCAGTGATTCTATATCAGTAACTTTTCTATGAGGTATATACATAATTCCTGAGTTGCTTGTTAAAGTCTTCTTTTCGTAAGCAACTGTTATAAGTTCTCTCTTAGAAAGAGTAACGGCCTGACATGCTAATGTCACTTCGAAATCTGCCATTTCATCATACATAAACATTAATACCTTGCTCATAAAAACCTCCACTTGTTTTCGTTTAAACTTATCGATAATACGAATAGTTCTCTTTATGTAATAAATCACCTTTTTAATTAATCCAACTTTTATTCTTATGTTAAACCCAATTTTAAAAGTAGATCCGATTAAAGAGATAGGCTGATCTCTATTAAAAAATGAGTCCTATAATTCATGTTACGTAAAGTCCCCTCGTACTTCGGACGAGGGGACTGTTAATTATCGTATCTTAAATGTCTTTATTATCTGACGCGGCAAAGACTTACCCCAATTAATCCAACAAAACTACTTTTGTCTCAGTTACTCATTCTTTAGTCCCCTCATATATGTTTCTTCAATACTTTTATGGGATAAATGGTTCCTCGCCATTCTATACCACCTTGGCTTATAGTTTTAACCATCGAGTTTAATATTGCTCCAATGTACAGCAAGACAGATATAGGGTGAATCACAACATAACTACGAGAGATATTCAAGTATTTCGCTAAGTAATTATAGACAGCAAACAAACTGACGACAGAAATGCCGCACAAAGCTCTTGCCCAAATTGGTCCAAGGAATATACCAACGAATGGGTAAACACCCACTAGCAGAGCATAAAGGCAGATTACTAATGTTGTAACAACACTGTATTTAAAATGAGCAAACTGATTTTTTTTAATTCCTTTGAGCAGGGCAAAAAGGTTATCATACCATTTTACTATAATAAAGCCTTTACCCGACAGTCCGAAATCCTGTTTGTATCCCTTATTTACCACGAGTTCCCCAAAAGACATGTCATCAGCTACCCGCATTGCTATTGCTTCGTATCCACCAATTTCCTGGTATACGGATTTTTTCACTAAGTTAAATGCACCAACTCCCACCTTGTTTGTAAACATCACCGTAGCGGTAATTGCAAAACTGAGGTAGGTAAGAAAGGCACGGTAGAAAACACCTCCGTAATACAAATCAGGAGCGATTGTTAGGTGGTCGAGTGTGTGTTCCAGAGCATATCTAAGGGTTTTCTTTAAACTTCCCAGGGAGAACATAACATCGGCATCGGTAAAAAGTAACCACTCGCCCGTAGCCTCTTTTACTCCCTGGTAAACAGCATGGTTTTTACCTAACCAGTTAGGAGGTAAATCATAAATAGTTATAACTTTTAGTTGTGGGTATTGAACTTTAAGTTTCTTCAAAACCGCCCCAGTTTTATCAGTAGAGCGGTCATTCACTACGATTACCTCTAAATTAGGGTAATCTTGACTGATTAACTGTCTAACTGCCTGTTCAATGGATTCTTCTTCATCACAGGCTGGAATTATTACAGATAATGCTGGATAAATAATACCATTGTTCGAACTATCGATTTCCAGAAATACTGGTCTCTTTTTAATATATCTAAACCAAAGCAAGACTGTGCCTACCTCTATAAAGGCACTAATTAAGGACAATACTGAAAAAAGAACATTCATAACTACCTCCATGAATATCACCTCCAGATTGAATTCAATTTCATTCCATAAAAACCCTTCTTTGTGTCTAATATTCCTTTTGTTTATTTTGGGTCCGATAAGAGTCACTATGACAAGTTCTTCCAAACTATATTCTCCGCTTTCGTCCTAATTCCTCTCTGACAGCCGATTTGCCTGTTTTCAGTTTCCATTTTTCTGGCTCATTTAGTGTGGTTTTGTTCAAAAGAACAAAGTCCGTTTCTCTCTCGCTTACGTCGATTTACTATGGTGTTTGTTTGCGGTTTTTCCTTTTTGTCTTATCCTAGAGGCATGGATAGTGCCAGCCTGGGCATACCACTCCATATGATGGTATTAATTGAACAAGTTGAAATTAATTTTAAGAGAGGGATGCACAGACCTGGAGGAAGTCCGAAAGAAAAGGCTTGAGCATGAAAAACTAATCGAATCAAAGGATGAGTTGAAGCAAAGGTTTGACGAAATCCTAGAGACCATAAACAGCAGGGATTCACTACTAGAAGAGTTTGATGAAGAAATATTTAATGCGTGGTTGAGAAAATATCATTCTCACACCAACGCATTTTGTTTTGAGTTAAAGGGTGGGATGAGGGGGGTGGGTGGAGGGTAGAGGGTAGTGAAAATTCACATACATCCTCTTTATTTTGCAGCGTTTCTTTGATTCGATTGCACTATTGATTTATTGTTTGTTGTATTAACTGGTTGTACCTTTTAAGAGTAACGGTTATTGGAATTGTGCCATTAAAAAGGTCACTATCTCCAAGTTTTGCAATGATAAAGGCTGAAGTAGCGACAAAGGCTGTATGAGAAACAAACTCAGTCAATACAGTGATCGGGCTTACTGAATTTACTTTAGTTTCACCCATTGTACCTAATATGCCTTATAGGAAGCCATGTGGCTTGACCAGCAAGACACCCCTTAAGGACAGCCTTACCCTTCCCGAAAAGTCAAAATGTGTACACCGTTGCAGTACCTATTACGCGAGCTACTACCGCATCTGCCAAATAACCTACCATATTCTCTTTCTTATGAATGAGTGTATGTGGAGGTATAAGCATTCCCGCAGCCTTCTCAGGACCGTCATATCCACTACTACCAAGGCGTTACAACTATTAACGAAGCATAGGCATGCTTACGCCGAAACCGATTCTCCTTCTTGCCCTTAACCTAAAAACCATTTAGACTCAACAAAACTCTCATACTATAAAAAAGTAGAACATGCTATGGATGAAACACATAAACTGTAAAAAAGAGTTTGTGAGGGGAAGCCTATGCCTACACCACTTGATCCTAATAGTATTCCGAAGTTTAGTGATAATTTAGTGATCCCACCGATATATGAACCAACAGTGGTTAAAAATCACCATTGTCAAGTAAAAAGTCACGATTATACCGTTAACGTAAGTGAGTTTAATCAACAAATTCTTCCTGCTGGATTCCCGGATACCACTGTATGGGGTTATGGTGGTAGAGTCAGAGACCAGGAAACTGGTGAAATAATCCCCCATTTCCGCAATACACCGGGTGCCACCTTTGAGACTCAAAGAGGTATTCCAATTAATGTTCATTGGGTGAACGATCTGAACGAGCCACACCCCCTTCCAGTAGATCCGACTCTACAATGGGCTGATCCCAATCACCTGGGTATGCCTATGCCTCCATTTCCAAGTTTTCCTCCTGGTTTCCCATTAGCCCAATATCCTGTTCCAATTGTTCCGCATTTGCACGGAGGAGAAACAGAGTCAGCTTCAGACGGTCACCCTGACGCTTGGTTTACCGCTGGTGAAATACTAAAAGGACCAGCTTTCGAAAAATCACGCTACCGCTATAGTAATAAGCAGGAAGCAGCAACTTTATGGTATCATGATCATACTTTAGGGATTACACGCTTAAACGTGTTAATGGGCTTAGCTGGGTTTTATCTATTGCGAGACCCTCATCATCCACTTGATAGGCCAAAATCTATACTGCCTAAAGGAAAGTATGAAATTCCGCTTGCCATTCAAGACAGATCATTTAATACTGACGGGTCCTTTGCCTTCCCTGAAATGGGAGTTAACCCTGAGGTTCATCCCTATTGGGTGCCGGAGTTCTTCGGAGACACTATCATGGTCAATGGCAAAGTATGGCCTAATCTCGATGTAGAACCCAGGCAATATAGGTTCAGGGTTTTGAATGGATCTAATGCCCGCTTTTACAATCTAATGTTTTCCAATGGAATGCCTTTCCTTCAAATCGGGAGTGATGGCGGTTATCTGTCAAGGCCTGTAAGAATGACGTCCTTGCTTATTGCGCCTGGTGAAAGGGCAGATATACTTGTCGACTTTTCGCAGTTGGTGCCAGGGACTCAGCTAATTCTTCAAAATGATGCTAATGCCCCATTCCCAAATGGTGATCCCGTTGACCCACAAACCACAGGGCAAATTATGCAATTTATAGTTATCGATAAGCCAGCAATTACTCCGCCTAAATTACCACTTATGTTAAACCTTATCAGACCGTTAATCAGAAACGCCCGAAAGAGAACGTTAGTACTGGTCGAAATAATGGGCCCGAACGGTCCTTTAGAAGTATTATTAGACGGACAAAAATGGCATAATCCAATCTCAGAGCTCCCCCTAGTAGGTTCGACGGAAGATTGGAAACTTGTAAATCTAACTATGGATGCTCATCCAATACACTTGCATTTGGTGCAGTTTCGTGTGCTCAGTCGTCAAGCTTTCCTAGCAGATAATTATTTGACAGATTGGGTTACCTTAAATGGTGAGCCGCCCCTAAACCATCCTACGAAGATTCTCCCCGTAAGGCCCTATTTGCTCAATGGTCCCGTAACTCCTCCACCCAATGAAAGCGGCTGGAAAGATACTGTAAGGGCTAATCCAGGTGAAGTCACGACAATACGGGTTCGTTTTGCGCCTCAGAATGCACCGATTATAACCATACCTGGAATAAATTTATATCCTTTTAATCCTACCCAAGGACCTGGCTATGTATGGCATTGTCATATTCTTGATCATGAAGATAATGAAATGATGAGGCCGTATAAAGTTAGAAATTTATGGTGATAAGAAATTATCCCGACGGGTCATTGAACGAATAATTATTAATTGTTACTAATTTCCTTCCTAATTGGGAGGATATTTTTTTGGTTTTTTGCTTTTTAGTTGGGTAGGCGTTTAAACCCCGTATTTTGGATTATTTTTGTTACCTTGAAAAGGATATTTATTAAGGGAGAAAACCAAAAGACAAACAAGACATTAAACAAACGTTCGATTAATTCAGCTACTAGTCATGTTGCGAGAGGCTATTCTCAAGCTATTCGGTAGGTAACACGGTCTATATTTCCGGTCAGGTGGCTCTGGAGCGTTATGGCAAATTGGTGGTGGGCAAGGATGATCCTATTGCACAGGCAAGGCAGGCCGTCAAGAACATTAAGGCCATTCTGGATGAAATAGGCGCACGTTAAACCGTAATAAGACCATATGACAATATAGCTCTTTTAACGTGACAGGGCACGTGGAGACCTGTGTACTATTATATCACCAGGATTATACGATAGGGGAAAAGGGCAAGAAGGTTACGGTTG
>NZ_JAMHFY010000057.1 GCF_023897015.1 Desulfosporosinus nitroreducens
TATTTATCCTCCTCCGAGTCCTGTTAACTCACTATACTTCTCTCGGAGGTCCATGACAACTATTCTAACTCAGGGGGATGGCAAGCAAGAATAAAACCCTCAGCGTACTGAGGATTTTATTCTTAACAGCTTTATAAGCAGGACTTTATAAGCAGGAGCAGAGTAGCCCCCATTCCTGCTTATCCATCATTCACAATATGCCACTCTCTGCTCCATCACAATCCCCGATTTAAACTGTATCTCCAGCTTATCCTCGCTAATCACCTTTACGCTCTGGAGTAACCGTCTGACCAGTTCCTCGTCATACTCTCCTTAATTGGTACTTGAAATTCACTGCCCTCGCCATCGTATAACTCCACTACATCAGACATGGACAGAGAGTGTCCGGTATAGCCGGGTGGCTGGTTGGAATTAAACTTGGAATAGATCGCTTCCAAACTGTTGCTTTCCCTCACCGTCATAGACCACTTGGTAATCTTTCGGATTTGGTTCTCCGAAGTCCTTTTTCATCTGGTCGTAACTGATAAATCGCATTAGAATATCCGATTCCGGCTTGAGCTGCCAGATACGGCAGTTTTTTAACAGGGTAAGTTCATGGGTTTCTTTCTGCCCGTTAGATAATCGGTCAAACACACCGTCCACCCATTTTACTTCCGAGATTTCCTTTTGGCGATTTAGAAATGGCTGAAATTTCCTCTGATTCAAACAGCGGATCGACATCCGTTACTCCTTGTCTAAAACATATATATTTCTAAACATATACGCAGCGTAGGCATATTTTCCCCATACTGTATATAGATAATTTCCCACCCGTTATAACAGTTGTTGCATAAATTGCAACAACTGAATTCCACTCAGGTTCTTCTTTGCTAAAAAGCATATTTAACAATATCTATCTCCATGCCATCTTCGTTTTGATACATTACAATTTTCTATGTTTACACCCTTTTCATGCATTTCAATTATAGTCATTCCATTATTTTTTAATTTACAGCGATTTGAAGTGTCTGCTTCAAGATTGCTGCTAACTGATCTGAAGATAGTCTCATACCATCTTCCACCCATTGAATCAACATTCCATTTAAACCTCCAAGACTATAAGATAATGCAAATGAAAGTATATCAACGTCAAGCTGAGTATTCGGTTTGACCATTTTAAAAACTGATGGAGCCATTTCTCTTGCTGTATTATAAATTACTTCTAGCATTTTGTTTTTTTTGAGCAGGTTCAAAAAATCTTCGTGCTGCTTCCAAAAACTAAAATAGATTGTGGCTACTTCTATGTAATGTTTAGGAACTGCTTCGTTCACTATACTCTTAAATTCCTCTGCGAGAAAAAACAGATATTCGGATAATATATCTTCTTTAGATTCATACAGTCGGTAGAAAGTCCTACGAGACAAATTTGCTTCCTGACAGATTTGTGTCACTGTAATCGTTGAAAAGTCATTAGTTATCATAAGCTTAAGTAGTCCATCTGTTAACATCTTTTTGGATTGCAATGCAATCTTGTAATTCATATTGTTCATGTATTCCCCCATTAATGTTACAAAGCATATCAATATGTAGCACAATAGATCATTCTATTGCTAAACTTCTACCAATTCATTATAATAAGTTTTATAAAATGCGTCAAGTGTGACACATTAGGAACGAGGTAATATAAATATGGCCTATATAAAAAACATAATCGGAATACAACAGCTTGATTTTCAAATAAACCGAGTATTAACCTATGGAGAAAGGGCTGCAAATGAAACAGAAATCATTGAAAAAACCCGAGAAATCAAAGACCTTTCAAAATGGTTTGAAGTATGGTCTACCCTTGGAAATGAATATAAGGATTCTTCCCAACATATGCGTGCAGCTTATGCTTACAGAATGGCTGAATTTTTTCTAAAAGAAGACCATCCGCAAAAAAATAGTATGTATGAAGCATCTTATGAGAATTTCCATATGGCTTTTAAGCAAATGAATTTAAACTATGAAATCAATGAAATCCCTTATATGAATTCAAAAATGCATAGTCTTATTTTTAAAAGTGAAAACGAAAAAGGAATTTTGCTTGTTTGCGGCGGTTATGATTCTTTTATCGAAGAATTCGTTCCTGCATTATTTGACTTTACGGATAACGGGTACACAGTGATATTATTTGAAGGTGGCGGACAAGGTAAAACCTTAAAAAACGGACTCACATTTGTGGCCGACTGGGAAAATCCGACCTCCCGCGTATTAGACTACTATGGTGTAAAATCGTGTACTATGATTGGAATATCTTGGGGCGGTTATCTTGCAGTCAGGGCTGCTGCTTATGAGAAAAGAATTCATGCAGTAGTTGCATACGATGTTCTTGAAAACGGGTTTCTCTGTATGACTAATATATTTCCTACTTTTTTAAGATATATGGTAAGATTTTCTGTACTACATCGCAGAAAAAAAATAGCAAACCGAATCCTTAGCTTTCTAAGGGGAAAAAGCTTGATTGCAGATTGGGCACTGATGCAAGGAATGTATATAACCGGAACAAAAACCCCGTACGATTATTACAGGGAGTTGTTAAAACATCATCTACCTCAGAGAGTATGTGACCAACTGACCTGCCATGTTCTACTGCTTGCAGGAGAAAAAGACCATTATATTCCTAGTAACCAGTTTTATAAATTATCAAATAAGATTAAACGTGCGAAAAGCCTTTCTACAAGAATGTTTACTGAAGCAGATGGAGGTGAACAACATTGTCAGATAGGAAATCATAAACTTGCTATTGATGAAATATACAATTGGATTAAAAGTGTTGAAAATAACCTTTGATAAATAATAATATGGAAGAAACCAAAATCTTCATTTTCTCATACTAAATAAAAGAGACAGAGTCTGTAGGTCATTTAAGTTGACCTAAAAACTCTGCCTCATAATTATTCACTCATTCAATATTCAATTGTGCCTTCAAAGCTAACACAAAACCATTAATTTTTTCGAATTCGCCCTATGTCATCTATATTTTAGCCTATTTTTAAGGGGCAAAAAAGAGCATTTTTTCGCTCAATTTTCGCCCCAAAATTGCTCTCAAACCACAACATCTTGTGGTCAAACTCTACTTTTTGCCCTCCGAACCACATTTCGTCATCAGAATTATACACTCAACGTGCCCCGTCACGATGAAAGAGCTATATTTATAATACTCATTTTACTGGCAAGCAAAACACTGTACATACTCGAATCCGGGTTAAAATGAGTCAGTGGGGATAGGGCTTTGTAGCTAATTCTTCTATGACTGTAAGTTAGAAATTAAATCCTGAATATTTGATATGCTTAAGATTTGGTGGTAATAAACGCCATATTACCAAGAAGATCGTATCTTATGGGAATATTCAGTTCATCAAAGACAGCTCGAAGTTGGTCTATGTTTCTAGGTACCAATTTGCCGGAGTTTCCCAAGGCCTTAAGATATCTGTCGCCAAAACGATCGCCTTTAACCAAGGTTGAAAAATACATCTTGCCATCTTGTGATAAAACATTTTTTAATCCAGTCATTAACTTGTTTATATCATCGAGGCAGTGCAGTAAATTTAATGAAATTATTGTATTGAAACTATTGGGTTAAAAGGTAATTGAAGAGCATCAGCGTGGAGGAAAACCATATTGACAGGGATTTTTCCATTTAGTTTGGTGAGTCTTGACTTCGCAAGTTTTAACATTTTGATTGATTGGTCTATAAGGACAACCGGACGATCAGAATATTGAATATATGTTTTTGCAGTAAACGCCAATGAGCCACACCCGAGGTCTAATACATATCCCTTCTTTGATGACTTAAGTGCATCGAGATCGATGGAAGCAAATTTGGTGATCGAATATCCCCATATGAGACGATTGTACAAGGGATTGCAAGCCACCCAGTCATATATATTCCCAAACTCTGTATCATAAGAATTAGTGACTTCAACGTTCTTAAAGACCGAGTATATATGAGGTTCTATGAGTCTGAGATTTGCCTTATTTAAGAGTAACTCAGATAATTTATTTTCTCCAATAGTTACCATATTATCGCCTCTCCTCTTCAATTAAAACCTTCTGTATTGATTATTCTACAAAGCAAATTCTAATCCTTTTGTTTCCATATAATATTATGTAGTGAGAAAGTATTCATGCCCAATTCGAAGAGGGAGATATACTAAACCCCATAGGTACACAGTAATTTGAAAAATTAGGAAAAAACCGAACAAACACCATAGTAAATCGACGTAAGCGTGAGAAAAACGGACTTTAGTATTCGGATTAAAGCACCCTAAACAAGCCAGAAAAGCAGAAATTAAAATAGGTAAATTAGCTGTCAGAGAGGAATTTGGGCGAAAACGGAGAATGTAGTATTGATGAACTTTACAAAATGCCGGTATATTTATTCCAATAGAGCGAAGCCATATAGAGTATTTAAAGGAGAAATATTATGAATCTGAAGTTTGATAGAATGGCAAAAGAATATAGCAAAGAGGTAATGGATATATTCAACTACTATGTAAAAAACAGTTTTGCTGCTTACCCAGAGTCTGAGTTGCCCTACGATTTTTTTGGAATGTTCTTAGAAATGACAAAAAATTATCCCGCTTATGTAATAAAAAATGGGGATGCAGAAAAAGTAATCGGATTTTGTTTTATACGTGCATACAATCCATTTCCTGCATTCAGAGAAACAGCAGAGATAACCTATTTTCTAGATATACAGGAAGTAGGAAAAGGGATTGGGAAAATAGCATTAGAACTTCTAGAAAGAGAATCTAGTAAAATCGGTATAAAGAGTTTATTAGCAAGTATTTCTTCTGAGAATAATCAGAGTATAAGTTTTCATAAAAAGAATGGTTTTCTTGAATGCGGAAGATTTCATAATGTTGGTAAAAAATTCGGCAAGCTCTTTGACATAGTGTGGATGGAAAAGAGCTTGCCTGAGTAGGGCAATAAAGATCATAACTGCACCTAACTTATGGATTTACTAGTTCAATAAACAATAGCACCAGCGTTCCTTATTGATAGAATGCCTAGTGCTATTTACATACCGTTATTGTTAGACTATGCCAAAGTTAAAATCAGACATTGTCTTTTTGGTTCTTGTCATATGCTAATTATAGGACTCCAATCTTTGGTCGGCATCTAAGTTAAGAGGATATGCGGTAAATGAAATAATGGCAAAGCTTTAACAGAGGTGGCAAAAGAACGATCAAAAGACATTGAGATAGCCACTAATTATGAAGTCAGCCCGCAGTTCTGACGGTCGACGTCAACTGGCTCAATAAAAACAAGAGTAAGTCTTAGAAATCAGGTATCTTTCAAAATTGCTCAAATGGAATATAAAAATGCTCCCTCTAAGTAGATAACAGTAAGTGACACTACCTATAAGGAGCTTTAATTTGGTCGGATTTGATAATATTATTCGTTATATTTTAAATAAATATCGATAACGCTTTTTATGAAATCCAAGTTTTTTCATATAAGAGGTTCCAAGTAAATCCATAATAAAATGAACCTGCTCCACCCATAGCGACAAATCTCCATCTTAGTGAAGCTTGAGCAGGAGAAGTTCCAATTTGTGCTGGTCTGGGAGTTTTTAAAGTTTCAGAGTTTGTTTGTCCACCTACAGCCCAAGTCATTTCGTCGTCAACATAATTAATTACACTCCTACCAGTATTAATATCAGACGCCGTTGTATAATCACAGGTAAAACCTCCGCCAGTTGCATTAAAGTCATATTGTATCCATTTAGTATAAGTGTAAGAACCACTTGCCTGAACCATTTGTTCTGATTTTTTATTGTTATTGATTAATTTATCAACTGCTTTTTTATCGCCAATAGCATCTAACAGTTTTTGTTCATTTTCGGGAATAATATCAATTGCAGATATTTTGCAATATGATCCGTCAGGGAAAACATATTTTTTTTCTGAATCAATGTTCGTCAAAGAAAAAAAATCTTCAGGTAGAGCTTTTAGTTTTTCCGAGTTCATTGAATCAATTAATTCACCATTCTTAATTTTTTGTATAAGTAATACTTGTTTATCCTTTGGTACTCCCTCAGAATTAAATTTCACCTTTAAATTACTAATTTCTTGGTCAGTTAATGTAATAGAATTTACTGGAGCACCATACACAGGAATTACAGACAGAAGCATTACCAAACAAAGTAACAAAGGAACCAAAAAACTCCTCTTCTTCATTAAAACACATCCTTTTCCATATTTATCCGACCCGATCAAATTATACATTCCATTGTTTAAAAATATTGTAATAATATGTTAATATTGCCAAAACTTTTTTAGATGTGATAATATGAAAAAAGTAATAACTAACCGGACTTCGTAATATCGCGGAACGTTATAAGACATCTAGGTCCTAATTATATAGAGGTTAGTATTATTGGTTTTTTTATATTATTGATAATAGCGGAATCGTAAAGGCTTATTAACAAATCAGAGGAATTGAAAGGAGTAAATAGGACTATGGTAGACGCCACACAAGCAACTCTTGGTGTTCTCTTAATTCCTTTGGCTATGTCAGTTGCACTTATCATTTTTGCTGTATGGCATGTGAGGAAATTAAATAGTATTAATCAAACTGTTCGTGACATTCTTGAAAAGTTAAAAAACGATAACATATAATTTAAGCAATATATTAACGTTTAAATTTATTTAGTAATAAATTTAATAAGAGGGAATAGAAAGAGGGGTTCCCCCTTTCTATTCCCTCTTTATCTTAAGATTTAATCGCAATTTATAAATAAAGTATCAATAGTTGTGGTCACTGAGTAAGAATTTTCCTACATATCATTTTTCTTTAATTTTCAGCTTGAATTAAGCCATATCCGAATAATGTATCTCTTCCACGAGTTCCTAAATCGAGGGTCTTTTTATCGAGCAAACTGCGTAGTTGAATCTTCTTTGATGAAAATAACCTCAACTCGACCGCTATGGGATTTGAATAGGGGGGTTAACGTAATCTCAGTTATCGGACTTAAGCCTCATAGGATGGAAAATATTGAGGATGATGCGTGATGTCCTAAGAATCTGATATAATAAAATAGAGTTCATGTCTAGGTGAGGTTTATAAACATGTTTCGGTCTTCTCAGCAGAAATCATATTCTTCGTCTCTATAAAGATTAAATTGGTTTTAACATTGGAGGTAGATATTATGATTAATGCTATCCTTTGGGTGTGCCTAGTGGCGGGAACAACGCTTGTGGGACGATCTGGTGTATGTTTTCCAATGCTATGGGAGTGGGCGTACATGATTAATAATTTCACCGTTTTAATACATGAAACAAGCGTTGGGAGGTTCGATCCCTCCCCGTCCCGCCAATCCTTAACATGAAATAACCAACATCGTATAAGATAATCTCTCCAATCCACCTATTAGTTGATGAATGTTTAGCATATAGGTCCCTGCAAAAGAACTTATTTTGTAGGGATCTATATGCTAATTGTTAATAAGTTCCATGTATCTTTAATGGTGAAATATACGAACAGGTTCGTATAAATGTAAAGTCTATTCCAAGTACCATTAACGAAGTCGTAATATATCTGTTATGTAAAATAACCATTTCGGAGGTTTTCATGAAGAATCGTATTGAACAAACAAGGGGGAAAGTTAAGGCTCTATTCCCCCGTTGGTATGAACTACGCTGTGAAATTTGGGATCAACTTGATTATGACTTAAAGTATGAGTTTCTCGAAGGGCATTTTCCATATAATCAAAAAGATATATTGATTAAAACAATATATCGGAAGTTTATCTCAAGCTTTTGAAGAATTAGTCGATTGTTATACATATTCCTTCGCTGCCAATAAAATTGCATTAGAATTGGAAGAGTTAGAAGATCGAGGATTGGCGGGTTATTGGAAATATAAAGTTAGAAATAAACACTTTAGAGATTTTCTACCTAAATTCTTCACGACGTTAGATTATCTAGCATTCATGATTTTTGAACTATCTAGAGGATCACTTATTCCTGAACAAAGTAATAAAGAGCCAAGAAGAATTGATTTTAACAAAATTAAAAAATCTTTAATTATATGTAAAGGAGATCAAAACGACATTGGCTGGTTATCGCTAAAGGATAGGGAGAAGATTGAAAACTCATTAAATAAGATCTTTAGAGGTATTTCATCTGATGGTCAGGAAATATTGAAAAGGTATAGAGATATTATTACTCATAGATATTTACCTGGTATTGATGAAATTACTATTAATACTGAAAGACAAGGGTCTAGAACAAGAGCGGTCCCAGATCGGGGGAAACTGTATGCTATAGGCGATGGAAGAGTTACATACGATAATTATGCAATTCCAGAATTTAAATTTACTGATTTAATTATGGTTGCAAGAAGTTTAATATATAACTTATCTGACATAATTAATGAAATTGCTAGCTTGGAGATCATGAAAACGGTAATAAGAACAGACTAGTGTGGTTACTTTGGGTATGTAAATAATTTTGTGTAAATCTTTATTCCCCTCCCTCTTCCACTGTAAGCAGTCAAGTAAAACCAGCAACTTTTCGCCACAAACCATACAACATTTTATCTCTGAGTAATAGTCTTCCTG
>NZ_JAMHFY010000058.1 GCF_023897015.1 Desulfosporosinus nitroreducens
ACTTTGAACACCTTGGGTGGGGAGGTACTTGTTACTATACTAGATGGAAAAGGTGAATCAATTAGAGTAGATATGGGAACTGTTACCTTTTTGAGTGAATCCATCCCAGTGGCAGGGCTATCCCGCGAGGTTGTGGATGAAGTCTTAGAATTGGATAAGGGTTCGTTCAGGATTACGTGTCTATCGATAGGTAATCCACATTGCGTGTTTCCCATGGATATAATCTCAGAGGAGCAAGCCAAAGAATTAGGGCCTGTTATTGAAACCCATCCGATGTTCCCAAATAGGATAAATATTCAATTTCTAAAGATCCTTGATAGAAAGAATATTAGAATTGAGATTTGGGAACGGGGAGCTGGTTATACTTTGGCTTCTGGCAGTAGTAGCTGTGCTGCAGCAAGCGCTGCATACAAGTTAGGTTTAGTTGATAATCAGGTGAAGGTGCACATGCCCGGTGGAGTCATTGACATAGACATTAATCCTGACGGACATGTTCATATGACCGGTTCGGTTTCGAGTGTCGCAAGTGGTACATTTTCAGACGAATTGTGGATGCGTTTGGGGTAAAGCTGTTACGCCATATAACAGAGGGTTTGCAACATCGGAGAGAATATGAATGTAGTAACCGACGTCGCAAACCCTCGGGACGTTATCGGAAATAGCCGGGAGGGGGAGAAATGTGGGGAAGATTAAATCTAAGATTATTTTGCTTCTAATCATATTTCTAGGATTATGTTTTTGGTTTTTTACAGGTAATTATCACTTTAACCCACTAGAAGCAGCTAAAGCCCATTTTGATGTTGGAAAAGATGCGGTAACAGTTGGTGATGTCGATTTCGGTTGGAGTAAGGTTTATGTATTTAATACGGCTCGTGGACCCCGGACCGTCATCTCAATTAAGTCTTGGTTTTTATGGAGAGCACCCGCAGCTGTACACCTTGAGACATCAACAGATGCTATTAGAACTGTTGGCTGGATGAGTTATACTGATGATAAAGGTCAGGCGACAGTTTTTGCCGTGGAAACTTCCGATCCAAATATTACATCCGTTGAAGTCGGACCACCTAACCAACGAATTATGAAAGACATTAAAGTGAGCAACCCCATTTTCTTCTCGTGGAACACTGGAATGCAGTTATCACTACTTAAACCAATAGCATTTTCTAAGGATGGTACACCACTTTTCGAATACAGGTACCCTAAGAATACTAATGTAACTAGAAGTGAGGAACTTAAATGGTACTCAGTAAGTGGGGATAAATGATGCTGTTCCAAAGTTTATTCGGGTTTCCAGTGGTGTTAATTGAGTGTTTAAGATTCTTTGGGGACCGGCTACATCCGATAACACAGAATTTAGCGCCACTTAGCCAATATGAAAGAAATATGACGCGGCGCAAATTCTTAAACGTTATATGCCATAGTCCGTTTCGGAGTTTTCTTTAAAGATTTATCAATGTAGATTGAATTTTGAGAATAAAGTGGGGATATAAATTGAAAATTACAAGGCAGGCGATAATTTCAGTACTATTAATTTTCTTCGCTATTTTTTTAGGACATACTACTGAAACAGGATTTTCAATCGGTGATAAGATATTATTGGGGTTTGGTATATCCCCATGGTCCAATGGTCAAACTGGTTTTCACTATCCCATAATAATCTATTTTGTATTATTTATTATCGGATGTCTTGAGGCAAGAAGGGTGATGTCTAGTCGACAACTTATCGTACTACTACTTTTGGTATTTATAATTACTCCGTCAGTTGTGTCTCTAGTAAAACCGGTTTATTTTAGAATGCAGAGCGGTCTAGCTACAGTTGAATATGACGCTAGAAACAGTTCTTTTAATATTAGTAGCTCATTAGACAATGAGAAACTTGAGACAATTGGCGCAATTTCTCTTACGAATTATGGAAATAATCCAATAGAATTTGGTATCAAGATTCCATCAGATAGCTTTATTGCTCATGAATGGTTTTCAGAGGATTTGATTTTGACAAGAGTAGAGAATTCAGAAGATCCTGGGACTTTTATTCTATACCCTGGTCAAAGACAAACAATTTTATCTTATACAACTATTCCATGGAAGAATGGCAATAATGGAACGGGAACAATGAATGGTCCAAATCTTATTTTGTTTTCTAATAATGAAAATCGGAAAGTTGGATATAATCTTTGATTAGCCTTCGAAGCCGGACTACGGCATATAACAGAGGGTTTACAACATCGGAGAGAATATGAATGTAGTAACCCGACGTCGCAAACCCTCGGGACGTTATGAGAAACCGTACGCAAGAATGTCCACTGGCATGCGTGGATTATCTAGGGAAAGGCTTTTCAGTTTTAGTATCTGTTGCGATGCGGAGGAAGATTTAATATGCTTAAATTTAATGCACTGATTCCAGAGTTAATTGTCTCAAATATTGAGAGAAGTCTAAACTTCTATCTGAATATTCTTTCATTCAATTTAGAATATGAGCGAAAGGAGAATAAATTTGCTTTTCTATCACTGAAAGAATCTCAAATTATGATTGTAGAGAGAAATGGAAATTGGGAAACTGGAGATTTAGTATATCCTTATGGTCGAGGGATTAATCTACAAATGCTAACGAACAACATCGATGAATTGTATAGAAATATTGAGCGGAATAATTATCCTATTAAAATAGAAATCCAAGAAAATTGGTATAGAGTAGGTAACAAGCTTGTAGGACAAAAAGAATTTTTAGTTTTAGATCCAGACGGCTATTTGTTAAGGTTTGCTCAAGACATAGGCGAAAAGGAACATACAGTGGAGTAATAGTACAAATAGCACTTTGTGCAGGCGGGTTTTGTGGGAGTCTGTGCCTGGCTTCGCGGGGCGTACGGCATCGCATAACAGAGGGTTTCGCCGACACTTTGATAATATGAAAGCGGTTGGGACGCGTCGCAAACCCTCGGGACGTTATACGAAACCGTACGCAAAAGGCCATGCGTCCATGCGCGGATTATGGGGAATGTCTTTGCAGCTACTAAATATAAGTAGGAAAGTGCGATAAAGAGATTATTTGTATAATAAGGGGGATAAATAATTATGATATACCTCGTTCGTCATGGACAAACAGATTGGAATTTATTTAAAAGGTTTAACGGCTGTACAGATGCTTATTTGAATCAAACAGGAATAGCGCAGGCAAAGCTGCAAGCCGAGAACTTGAGGAGTGTCAGTTTTGACGCGTGTTTTTGCAGTCCGCAAACACGAGCGCGCCAATTCTGCGAAATTATCTATAAAGGCCCTATTGTGTTTGATGACAGACTTGCAGAAATAAACTGTGGCGAGTTTGAGGGCACGGAGGAAACCGCGGAAGCGATAAAATTGTTTTGGCAAGCAGTCAAAAATGGTAATATGGGCACGGAGAGCTTTGAAGCATTTATAAAACGGAACTGCGATTTATGCGATATAATTATGGGAAAATACAAGGGAAAAAACGTCTTAATCGTTACTCACGCCGCAAACGCGCGAGTAATAAATTATTATTTCAAGGGTAAGCCCAAGAACTATGATTTCGGCAAAAGAGTTGTCGAAAAAGGCGAGTTGAGTACGTTGGAAAACTAAAAAATTAAAATTATGAGTTGTTCAGCACTTATAGAATAAAACATTAATATTTGCTAATGGCAAAGATTATAAGCATAATCTTTAGTTCGCATACTTCATATTTAATGAAGTAAGGTCTTACGAGTGGTTCAAGGGGCCGCCGTCCGTGGCGGCATCTGAATTTTGGGGCGTACGGCTCCGTATAACAGAGGGTTTAGCGACATCGGAGAGAATATGAATGTAGTAACCCGACGTCGCAAACCCTCGGGACGTTATATGAAACCGTACGCAAATGATCAGCCCATTCGTGCGGGTGATTGTTTAAAAGACGACTTTAGTAGAAATTTATGTTTGTAGCTTTATTCGAGTATGTCCAGAATTTGGAGGAGCGAGATATGAAAACCTTGGTAATTTACAACTCGAAGACCGGTTTTACAAAGAAATACGCAGAATGGATTTCGGAGGAGTTGTCAGCCGATATTATTAATGCTTCAAAAGTCGCTACCAATATGCTGTCAGCCTATGACTGCGTGATTTATGGTGGCGGTTTGTATGTAGTGGGTATCAATGGAGTTAAGATGATAACGCAAAACGTTGACAAACTCAAAGGTAAAAAAGTTGTTGTTTTTGCGACGGGGATGTCACCCTCAAGAAAAGAGGCAGTAAATGAAGTAAAGAAAAAGAACTTTTCTTTAGAACAGCAAAAAATCATACAATTCTTTTATTTACGGGGTGGCTTTGATTACAGTAAACTTAATCCTATTGATAAGATGCTTATGTCATTATTAAAGGCATCTATAATATGGAAGAAGATTAGGAAAAAGAAACTTACTTCTGATGAAATAGGTATTCTTGAAGTCTTTAACAAGCCAACAGATTATACAAGAAAGGCAAAACTAGATGAGTTAATTGCTTATGTTACTTCATAAAAATACTTTAATGTGAAATCTAAAGTTCGGGGAGTTCAAGTGTGGCTTCGCGGGGCGTACGGCATCATATAACTTCTAGAGATTTATGAGGTTCCTTAAAAGAGAAAAAGCCATTGATCAACATCAATAGCTTAAAGGTAAGCAATTGCTCAGTGCAGAGTACAGAACCTCATGAATCTCATGTTGTACTGAACCGTCTGCCGAACGCACTTGGTCTATATGGGAATTCAATCTTTTCTATTTTGGTATTAATTCTCTAATGAAGAAGTTTCAAAGGAGAATTGCCCTTCACATTAAAAACACTGGGTAGAATCCTTAAAAATGAGTAGACTTTCCCCCTCCCCAAGACAGGTAGCTTTCTGAAACGATTCAGTTTCTCAGTGCTTATGGGCTTGTCACTGTTCCCGAAGAAAAAGGAACAAGAAACGTCATAAGATGAGTACTTCCACATGAACGGCAGGTTTTAGCGTCTTTCTGGCCTCTAACAGTTAGAGGCCAGGATTTCTTTCCGGTAAGTCTCATGCATTTAGTAAGCTTTGTCTTAATATTACGGCTGCAAAGGAGACCATAATGCCGGATCTTAACGAAACGATCAGGTAGAACATGAAGAAGAAATCGTCTGGAAAACTCAGCAACATCAAGAGTCATAACTTTAGGCTTATTACCGTCCTTATAATCCTTCCAAGCAAAACTAACCGATTGGCCGTCAAACGCCAAAATTCTAGAGTTACTAATAGCGACTC
>NZ_JAMHFY010000059.1 GCF_023897015.1 Desulfosporosinus nitroreducens
TAAATCAGGAAACACTATGGTATAACCATCTTCGCTAGGATAAAAGCAAGCCGGATAAATTAGTTTCATTACTTATACCACCTTTTATTGCTAATTAATTATTTTAACTTCTATATTGATAATAAACTCTAGGCAAGGAGGCTATTTCAGTCCCGCTTGCTTTAGGATAGAGTTTACGGTCTTATTTTTTAGGTCTGTATTACGAAACGGGATTGTCACTTTTCCGGGTTTTGATGGATGCTTATAATGATAATGTGAGCCTTTGGCATCAGTGTATTTCCGTCCATCGGCTTTGATTATGTTCTCAAGTTCCCGGGGTTTCATAGGGGTTACCTCCTCTCTATGTAATAATTATAACACGTATAGCACGTGTTGAAAATAAGTATTCACGAATATTCATAATAACATTTCCCGAGGGTCAGAGTAGACTCTTTTTGTTTTTGGTTAAAAGGAGGGGGGCATGGCTAAGAGAACGGGGATTGAGCTAGCTCTTTTACAACGCCCAAGTGTAAAAAAAGTTATTTTTCTTATCTTGAAAAAGGGTGTTGTCCGGAGTGTGCAAAAGAAGAGATCCCAGGGGTTGAATGTTGCGTAGTAATAAGGGCGATAGACTGGTCTAAATAATGCTGATTATCGTACCCAATCCTGATCGGCATCTAAGCACTGGTTTGACCAAGCAACTCTAAGTTCAGGAGACTGGTTTAGGAACTTCTAAGAAAAAAACTCGAAGAAGGTAGTTCCCGATGGCTTGTAAGCCCCCTCGTTCTTGACGAGGGGGCTGTTTTGCTTAACGTAACTCTAGTGGGGTAGTACCATCTACTTTACCCCTGGTGACAGCTTCGCTGGTACCGGTACTACCCCACCTCCTACATTTTTAATTTAAGGATTCATTACATAAACCTCCTAAATAAAAAAAATTTACTTTTTGTGTAACCTTTTACCATGTTTTTGATCTCTATATAGAGAGTAGAGAAAAATTTATTAGAGGGGAGGGTTTTCTGTACTGTAATGTCCAGAATGCGGACGTTGGTGGATAACAGATCGATAATTATAAATGGTATATGTTTGAGAAGAATACATGATAATGTAATAATACACCATAGGTTTTGCACTGGGTGACAGTTTCGACACGTTTCTAATTTAATCCATAGGTTTGCGGGCTATGACAGCTTCGCTGGTACTACCCCTAATTAGGTATCGCTAATATTGATACCAACAGATCCTCGAAGATCCTCTCCTTCATCTGCGAATCCTGGGCTTTTGAATAGTCGCCTTTAAAGAATGAGTCTACAAAGTCCTTGTCCCGGGCATCATCATTTAAAAAATAATGATTATTGAGTAAAATGTCTTCGCTGTCGCAACGGTAGCCGGGAGTGTGTACGCTTTCCCTGGAACAAAGTTTCTAAGGTATCCTAAAAAACATTGGAGGGCATAATTTATGAAGATTGGTAGGAAAATATCCCTTTTATTGTCTATAACATTACTATCGCTAGTAGTTACATGTATTCCAGTTTTTGCAGCTTACTATGTAAACGACGTTAAGGTATCGAGCCTGAATATTAGGACCGGGGGTGGAATTAATTATCCGATAATCGGTCAAGAACCTTATGATGCAGATATATTGGATAATTGGAGCGATATTTATACGAGTGCTGATGGTTATAGATGGAATAGGGTTTACTATCCTGTTTCAAGCGACGGTCAATACAATAGTTCCCGTGTTGGTTGGGCTGTGACAACTGTGGTTAGTACTGGCGAAAAGTGGACTGAAACGTGTAGTAATGTTAAAGTTAACCAATCAATGTATTTTTACCTTAGCTATAACCTTACATCTCCAACGCAGTTACATACTTCTGGAGAGTATGTAACCAAGGCGTCGACTGATTTGTACTTGTCATACCAACCAAATTATTTAAATGCTTGGAGATTAAATGAATATAATACACCAGGTTACGTTTATGGCAATGGTTGGTACTTGAACGCCGGACCAGGTTGATAATCTGTTGAGGGATAGAAATATATACGAGGAGGATTATATATGTTAATTAACCGATTAAAACGTTCTAGCATTTTTGTTGGAATAATAGCCCTTGTGATATTTAGTATGTCATCTATGGTAACGGCAACGGTTAAGGAATTCACACCTAAGGATGGGGTAACATTTACTGCCAACAAAGTTGGTTCAATGAAAGCCTCCAATATTGAATATGTTAAAATATCTGATCCAGCTGGTAATTGTACAGAAATATGGACAGATCTTGCTAACCTTCAATCAAGATCAGATTCTTATGACTCAGAGGGCCTACAAAATATAACAATAGTAAAAGAACAAGGGAGACGTGTTATCGTAATTGGTAATGTTGACGGAAAGGTAGATACTACTACTTGGTTAATTCCTGATAAAATAGCCTCTGAGAACAAAATCCTGTTAGGAAAGTCTATTTTTAAAAGTGTAAAGGATGATATTAAACAAAATTGGATTTTAGGGGAAGAGAAGACTCTTAACGGGAAAACATTGTTAGTATATAAAAATAAATACAATGATCAAACTCTAGATGTAGATTCTGAAACAGGCCTTCCAATAGCACGTCACGATTCGCTTACTCGTAACGATAAAAAGGTTGAGGGAACCCTGAGCGAAATATATATGAGTCCTAGCGAAGTTCCAGAGAACTTATTCGATCCTTATCCCAATATTAGCCCTAAGGAAGTAACTGCTCCCTTTATAGATAAAAACTAATACGAAACTCTCAGGGCGGTCATTGTTGGATTTTATGGAGATTTTGAGAAGCCGAGGATTGCATTGGGGCGAGTATTCGGAAGAGCAACAATGCCAGGATGATGAGTCTCTTAGGAAGTTGCTTGATGAATGGGATTTGCGAAATGATTAGGGTTGTTTGCAATTCCAGCCCAATCATAGGCCTTACTTCTTACAACAATCGGTGTTATTGGAATCTTATTGTTAGCCAAAAGAACGGAGAAAATTACAAAAGTCAGACCTTATCTTGATAATTTGGTGCAGAGTGGTTACAGGATATCAAAAAAGTTGTATGTCGAAACGTTGGAAAGAGCAGGCGAATGAGAATTTTACCTGCTCTTTTCTTGTGCCCGGATATTTTCCTTAGTCGTACTTATCATATTAAAACTTAAGAGGAAATGCGATAGTTCTTTGAGCTATAATAGTATTGTTAGAAAGCGTTCCGAAAGGGGCGCTTTTTCTATTTGCAAAGTTTGGTAAGGGAAAGCCGGTTATTAGTATAGGGACTATTTTGTAATATAAAAGAAAGAAGCCGGGCAAACTGCCCGACTAGAGATTCAAACACTTACCGATTTTGGACATTAAGCTTTTCTTTAAGGCCTTCCTGTAGAACCTGCGAAAAATTAACACCAGCTTTTTCGGCTAGATCATTAAGCCAACTCGGAATGGTTAAGTTCTTTCTGATCGTACGATTATCGTTTGCCCTGCGGTATGCGTTGAAATCAATATCTACCAAGGTAACAAGCTCATTAGATTCGCATACAGGGTATAGAGTAGATGGTGATGGAATAGAGCGGCCCATATCCTCTTCGCAGATCCCCCAAAGCCCAATCGCATCGCGGGCCATTTCGATGGCGTTAGCTACATCGGTGCCCTCGGTGTTAATATGCAAATCAGGGACAAAGACAACATAGCCTACGTCTGCCGGAGTTAAAACAACAGGATATACTTTTTTCATTAAAAAACACCTCCATATTTTCAAAGCGGTTAAAGGGGCTTAGTTTAGCCCCTGTCGCTTGATGATCGCTTTTGCTAGCTTTTCATCAACTTCTCTATGGCGAGGAATCGGTTCACTGTATATTCCGTTGGTGTACAAATCATGGTTTGCACCGTTTCTCAATAACCACCAACCATTATCAGTTAACTTTTTTATTAAGTCTTTCCGTTTCATTTCCTTACCTCTTAGTTATATTATACGCATTTAATGCGCATGAATCAAGCGTTTTATAAAAGATATCTCTTAAAAGAGCCTGGTAACTAGGCTCTTTTCTAATAGGCAAAAGGAGGGGGAACATGTCCAAGAAAAAGAATGGGTTCATAAACGCAGGGAGATACTGACAAGAGATAATAACGAGTGCCAAAGATGCAAGGGTGAGGGGGAGTTCCACGTTGCGGAGTGTGTTCATCACAAGAAGCACCTAAGGAAGCATCCAGAGTTGGCGTTAGCTGATAGTAATCTTATTAGTCTCTGCCTTGCATGCCATGACATTGAACACAGCCTCTTATTTTAATGCAAGGAGGAAGCATGTATCATGGGTTCGTCATTAAAGTTCAACAGATTATCTATACAACAGAGGAAAAAATAGCCGGCAATCGCATGCTTATTTTTCGCTGTCAGAGCGAAGTAGATGGTATTATGAAAGTATTTGAGTTGAAGTATGATCTGGCAAACATGTAGGTGGACACTGTGGAAAATGTAGGAGAGGAGAGCTTCCGCAGGCTCTCCTCTTTTAGAAAGGATGTGGAACGATGGCCGTCACCACAATACATATTATGCCTGGTTGTCCAATAAGGTTACAAACTTGTCTTACGGAGCTTTTCTTCGATTAGTTGTCTCACTGTACCATCTCCCTTAGCTTCTACAAATAACTTAGATTGTGCGGGTTCACGATAAAAAAGCAGCCGAATAAGGCTGCTTATTGTTTTCTATAATTATTGTTGTTACTGAATCTCAAGTTGATCCTTTAAAGCTTTTTGAAGAACCTGTGAGAAATTTACGTTATTCTCTTCAGCAA